>MHBE01000001.1 GCA_001803205.1 Lentisphaerae bacterium GWF2_38_69
CAGTTTTCAACTTTGTTTTATCGCAGTCGTTCTGAAAAGGACTCTTAAAATGCCTCTGTCTTTTTCTTTAGCAAATCAAAAATCAAAAATATTTTGTTTTTCGGCATAGATGAAGCAACTGATATTACAAAGATAAAATGCTAAAAACAAACAATATTGCCAGTGGAACATATCCTTCAATAATATGCTGGCCTCCCAGTGAATCGTGAGACATATAAAACATAAAAGCATATTGCAGCAGCAGGTAAATCCCAAGGCAGATTGTTACAGACACTATAATTGCTACTGGTAAAGCCACTCTCGGATTTTTTGCGTCTCCTGCGAGTTCCGCGCGGCAAGTTTAAAACCGTTAAAAGCAAAGAAGATTCCGCCTGTAGATATTGCGGTAAGCACTCCAAAGTTTCCCCGAGGCATTACTATGCTGATTTTCGTCGTGCCAATATGATAGAAAATTATATGAAAGATAATAAAGAGAGAAATCGTAATAGGCAGAATTATTTTTATTACTGTGATATAGCTGTTAGCCTTAATAATCCATCTTACCGAATAAACGCTTATGATAGTAAAACAAAGAATGCATAAATAAAGCTCAGAAAAACGCCATGTGAAAGATAAGGTATTCTGGCGCTCGAACCTATAATAGGAATCATTGTGCAGATTTCGGGGAATACAAAAGCAATTATAATTACCAGAACTGCCCCCAATATTCATGAGATTAAAGAAGCCGAACCAGAATAGGAAAATGTATATGCTGCTGCAAATAGCCAGCCTGAACCTAGAATTGCGCTTATGGATGCAAATAAAATTTCAAATATGCTAAGCATATCCCTTTTCCCCCCCCCCTTATCTTTCAGATTGTTCCCATAGAAGTAATTTGCATGAGAATGTGCCTATAGTCTGCTCTCTTTGAATTTCTAATCAAGAAGAGGAACTTAAGATTTAATATTTTTTGTTTCGCTTTATAATTGCTTGTTTGTGAGATTGAAGGAGCTTTTACATTGGCCTGTTTTTTCTTGAGATGAATTTTTCATGAACTCTCTGCATGGCGATGAAAACGCCGGGAGTGATATAAAGAGTAATTATTTGCGAGAAAATCATTCCGCCGACAATGATAAGCCCGAGAGAACGCCTTACAGAACCGTCTGTTCCGTATCCAAGAGCGATTGGAATAGCGCCCATTATCGTGGTAAGCCCTGTCATTAAAATGGGTCTGAATCTTACAAGGCAGGCATTGTGAATTGCTTCCCTTGGAGGAACTTTCTTCTTCATCTGCTGAATGGCAAAATCTACCATCATAATACCGTTTTTCGCGACTATGCCTAAAAGAAGGAATATGCCTACATAGGCATATAATGAGAGGTCGGCTCCAAAAAGTAAAAGCGTCCCTATCCCGCCAACTGTAGCGGTGGGAAGAGTGGTTAAAACAGTGAAGGGGTGTATGAAGCTTTCATAGAGAATTCCCAAAACAATATATTTAAGAAATACCGCAATGAGAATCAGGATAAGAAAACTTTTGATAGTATCTAGGAACTGCTGGATTTCCCCCTGGAATAAACCTCCAATTTCAGAGGGGAAAATTGATGCGGTATATTTTTTTATTGCATTGGCAGCTTCTTCCATGCTTACCCCTGTGGCAATGTTGAAAGAGATTGTCGCGGCAGCCAATTGCTGATAATGAGTTACCGTTGAAGGTGTCACTGTGGTATACCACTGCGTAATTGTCGAAAGAGGAATAAGTTTACCTGTCGTAGAGGATTTTACATAGATATTGTCCAGCGCGTCAGGAGAAAGAGCGTATTCTTCCTTTGCTTCAAGTATTACGTCATAAGTATTTGTGCCCTTATTGAACTGAGTGAAGGCATAATGGCTGAAAGCTGATGTAATTGTTTGTTCAATATTGGACGCGTCGACTCCCAGGCTGGAAGCTTTCTGTCTCAGAATTGAGAGTTTTATTACCGGCATATTAAGTTCGACATCTGTCTGTACATCAGTGAAGCGTTTGTCTTCCTGCATTTTATCCAGCAATATCCCAGCGTATTTATCAACTTCGTTTTCGTCGATACCGGTAACAAGGTAGGAATATTGTGCTCCCTGTGCTGTGCTCTTGGCTCCCGTGGCAATAGAAAGAACTGGTTTCGGCAGCAGGTAAACTGAGGCTATATTGTAAGGAATCTCAGAAATATAATTTCGCATATTACTAATAACGGTATTCATGCTCGGCCGTTTTGAAGGATCTTTGAGCATAGCCAGCATAAATCCGCCGGACTGATCAGCTCCTTCACTGGAACCAGTTATGGTGAAAAAGCGGTCAATATTTGGATCTTTATTCATATCCTGATCAAGGTATGATTGGAACTTTTGCATTTGAGGGGCGGAGATACCAAGAGGGCCTTTTATCTGCCCGATTATAATTCCGCTGTCGCCTAGCGGTATGAAATTTTTCGGAGTCCAAATATAGAAAATGACTGTCCCTGCTATGCAAATAGCCCAGAGCAAGAAAGCTATTGAAGGCTTATCCAGAAATATATTAAGGGATTTTGAGTAAGCTGAAATTATTTTCCCAAGAAATCTATCCTTAAAAATTTCAAATTTATTTTTTTTGAAGGGAGAAAAAGGAGAAAGCATATATGCGCTCATCATTGGAGTAAGAGTCAGAGAGAGCAGACAGGAAGCAAAGATAGTTATTATTACCGTTATAGAAAATTCTCTGAAAGTTTTTCCCACTATTCCCGGCATAAATACTATGGGGAGGAAAACTATTGCGAGCGAAACAGTCATTGAAATAATAGAAGGCATAATTTCTTTGGCGCTGTTGATAGAGGCCTGGAATGGAGACTGGCCATTTTCAACATGGCGGACAGTATTTTCGAGGACGACGATTGAATCATCAACGATGAATCCTATAGCAAGAATAATTGCCATCAGAGAGAGATTGTCTATGGAGTAGCCCAGGAAATACATTACAAGGAAGGTAAATACGATAGTAATCGGAAGAGTTATTCCCGGGATTATAGTGTCTTTGATTTTTCCAAGGAAAATGTAAATAACAATCAGGACGAATATAAAAGCGAGGATTAGCGTCGTTTCGACATCAGCTATAGATCTGATTATGGTTTTGGATGAATCCTGAACTATCTCGACTCTGACATCTTTAGGCATCTGAGCCGTTGCCTTTGCCAGCAGTTCTTGAACAGCCTTGGAAAGTTCAACGGTATTTGCGTCTGATTTCTTTGTGAGAGCCAGCATAATGGGATTTTTGATAGGTTTTTGACCTTTTTTATAATAATCCATGCAGAAATTTCTGTTTTCGGAAGAGAAAGTGGCTTTTCCTATGTCTTTTATTCTGACCGGTCGATTGTTCTCATATTTAACTATAAGCTCATTATAATCGATAGGTTTTTTCAGCTGGGCATCTGCCTCGATAGTATAGGTCTGTGAATTATTGCTTATGGTTCCTCCGGATGACATGATATTCTGGGCATTAATCGCATTGTTGACATCATTTAAGGTTACACCCATTGAAGACATAAGTTTCGGATCTACATCGACTCTTACAGCATAAGACGCGCCGTTTATGTCTACTTTTGATACGCCGTCTAGCATGGTCATCGGCTGAACTATCCTATCGTTGACTATATCGTAGAGTTTAGACCTTGAGAGCTTGTCTGAGTATGCCATTATATACATTATCGGTCTATCGGAAGGATTGTATTTGGAGAAAGTCGGCTCAAGAACGCTTTTAGGGAGATATTGCATGGATTTTGAAATTGCGCTTTGAATATCAGGGATGAGTTCATTTACCTTCAAATCAGGCTGGAATGTGAGCATTATTTTTGACCAGCCATCGGTATTTACTGAAAGGATATTTTCAATGCCTGAAATCTGCATGCACTGCTTTTCTATCGGATTTGCCACTGATGTAGCCATAGATTCCGGGCTGGCTCCGCTGTTAAAAGCCCAAATGGTTACTACGGGATATTCAATAGTAGGAAGGTCTGAGACAGGCAATCTGAAATATGTCGCTATACCGAAAACAACTACTGCTACCATTATCAGAATAGTCGCTACAGGCCGTCTGATGAAAATTTCTGAGAAGTTCATTTTTATCCTTTTATTGTGGCTGTATCTGGTTTTGAATCATCAGTAATTACATTTACTTTTGCGCCTGAATAAAGATTCTGGAGCCCGACTGTGACTATTCTATCGCCTTTGGATATGCCTGATTTTCCAGAGAGCACGAAATAATTTTCATAAATTTCGAGAGTGCTAACTTCAACTGTTTCTGCAATATTGTCCTTATTTATTTTATAGAGGTAACGGCCTTCGGGTCCTAGTTGGACTGCTTCTTTCGGAACAAGTACAGCATTGGCTCTTGTTCCTATAATGAGTTTTATATCTGCAAACTGTCCAGGGAGCAGATTGTTAGAGGAGTTGTCCACTTCAGCTCTTAACGGGATAGTGCCTGTCTGAGGATCTGCTGTATTGTTTAAAAAAGTGAGCGTTCCTTCGTAGTGGTCTTTTTTGGTTACATAAGAATTTGTCTCCTTCATAATGTAAATCATGATTTTCAGAGATCCTTCAGTCATTGCTTTTTTGAGTCTAGCTATATCTTTTTCCGGAAGAGCAAAGTCTATGTAGAGTTTACTTATGTCTTTAATGTTAAAGAGCACATCGGAAGTTGTCACATAGTTGCCAATATCTACATTATTAATTCCTATTACACCATCTATAGGAGAACGAATGTAGCAGTGATCCAGATTAATTTTATCCAAAAGCAGCTTAGCTTTGTCCGTTTCAAGTTTGGCTAGCGAAGATTCCAGGTCAGTCTTCATCTTCTGAAAGTCCTGTTTTGCCATTGCGCCTTTTTCGACAAGCGGAGCATTTTTGTCAAAAAGGTATTTTTTAAATTCAGCATCAGCCATGTCTTCTTCGACTACTGCCTTGTCGCTAAGACAGTTTGCTTCATAAATTGCAGTATCAAGGGTTACGAGAAGTTCTCCGGTTTTTACATCTGCAGCTTTTGTGAAAAGAATCTGATTTATCTTTCCTGAGACTTCAGGTTTTACATTTACATTCTGAGATTCAGTTAGATTGCCGAATGAATCAATATAGATAGGAATATCTTTTTCTATTGCTTCTTCAGTCTGAACATTCAGTGCGGTAATGCCGGGAGTTGTATGCTGTTTTTCGCATGAAGAAAGAAATATAAGATATATTGGAAGCAGAGTTAAAATCAATATTTTTATGGATTTTATTTTTGGAAGTGTTCGATTCATGTCTTCTCCTGGTTTATCTAAAAAAAAACGCTATCTTCAGTTGTTAAGCAACTGAAAAGATAGCGTTTTTTATCTTCTCAAGCTAATATCTCCCAACCTCGGGGAAATATAACATTGAACAATAAGCAGGTCTTCTGGCTTCCGGATCACTTTACTTGCCGGCCTTCCCGCAGTTTTTTCCTCTGCAGTGGCATGTGGCTTTCATTCCCGGTTACAGCGGCGGGTCCGCAACGGATTCGCACCGTTTTCCCTATTATGCATTTACTGCGCTTATTTTGATTATTTCAATATCATAATCATATGACAAGATTAATGCAATAGGTAAAAGTGAAAATGGAAAATCTGAATATCAAAGTTTTGAATGAATACTAAGAAGTAGGGCTTCGGTGTCATCCCAGCCCAGGCATTCGTCTGTAATAGATACTCCGTATTGAAGTTTTACTTTAGAGCTGTGGTTCTGTTTGCCGTGAATAAGATTACTTTCTATCATTGCTCCGATTATGCTTTTTTCTCCTGCAATTTTCTGTTTTACAATATCGTTAAGGACATCTTTTTGCCTGAAAGCATCTTTGTTGGAGTTTGCATGACTGCAGTCAACTATGATATTCTCCTTGAGTTTCATTCTTTTTAGGAGCTCTCTTGTGTAAGCTATGTATTCTGAAGTATAATTCGGGCCGTTTGCTCCGCCTCTTAGAACTATATGAGCATATTGATTTCCTTTTGTATGGAATATGCCGCTTCTTCCATCTTCAAGCAATCCAAGGAAAGCGTGGTTATGAACAGCTGACTGAATCGCTTCTACTGCAGTTTTAATACTTCCGTCTGTAGTATTTTTAAATCCAACCGGCATTGAAAGGCCGCTTGCTAATTGCCTATGCGTCTGGGATTCAGTGGTTCTGGCTCCGATGGCAGCCCATGTTATCAGGTCAGCAATGTATTGTGCAGTTACGGGATCCAGGATTTCAGTAGCTGTGGCAAGTCCGATTTCGTCTATCTTAAGGAGTAGTCTTCTGGCTCTGTCAAGACCAGCAGCCATATTGCAGGATTCATTTAATTCAGGGTCGTAGATGAGTCCTTTCCATCCTATGGTGGTTCTTGGTTTCTCAAAATAGACTCTCATTATAGTGAATATTTTGTCTTCTATTTTCCTGCTCAAATCGTATAATTTTCTTGCGTATTCCAGAGCTTCATCCACGCTGTGGATAGAGCAGGGGCCGACTATTGCAATAAATTTATCGAGCTTTTTATCCATTATGTTCTGAATCAACTTCCTGTGTCGTGTCACGCTTTCTGCAGCCTGTCCAGACATAGGGAGCTTGGACTTGAGTTCAAGCGGGGAAAGAAGAGGTTCGAATCTGCTTATATTAACATTGTCTTTAAACATATTTTTGCTGTCCATTTCTTTTTGAAATCTATTTTCATGATATTCATTTTATCATGAATAGGCTAAACTTTCAGTTAGGCAATCTACAAAATAAAAATAAAATCAGGAGCAGTTTATGAATTTGAAAAAAACTTTATGCGCAGGAACCATTCTTATGTCGGCAATAGTTTGCCTTGCAGATGAAAGTTCAGTAGTTAAATACAATGGCGTACCAACTAATGGCGAAACTATTCAAGTCTATTCGCACAGGGCAGCTCGCGGTTTAATGCCTGAACAGACGATGCCAGCCTATGTAGAAACTCTTCGCCTTGGCGCTGATTATGTAGATATGGACATCGGCATGACAAAGGATGGTGTAATTGTCATTACTCATGACCTTGGGTTGAATCCGAATCTGACCAGAGACGAGAATGGTAAATGGGTTACTGAAGCTATTCCGATACATTCAATGACATTTGAGGAATTGCAGAAATATAATGTCGGAAAGCTTAAGCCTGGTTCGAAATACGGTTCATATTTTCCTCATCAGAGGTCGGTTGATACTTGTATTCCGACTCTTAAGGGAGTGGTTGATTATGTGAAGAAGGTTGCTGGAGACAAAGTAGGTTTTCAGATAGAAATCAAAAATGATCCGACAAAACCCCAATTAACTGCCACGCCTAAGGAGTTTGCCGAAGCTCTTTACAAACTTATGAAAGAAGAAGGCATTATAGACAGGACAGAAGTTCAGGCTTTTGACTGGCAGTGCCTGATTGAACTCAATAAACTCGATCCAGAAATAAAAACAGCTTATCTTTCAGACCATACAACAGAAGTAATGGACGATACAGAAAAAGGCACATGGATTGCAGGGCTCAAACCAAAGGATTATGATTATTCCCTTCCTAAAATGGTTAAACATTGCGGCGGTTATTGCTGGGAACCATTTGAAGCAGATTTAACAAAAAAAGATCTTGATGAAGCGCATAAACTTGGGCTTAAAGTAGTAGTTTGGGGCTGGCCGGAAGAAGAAGGAAGCGAGTTCGACTACAAGACTGTAGAAAAAATGATAGACTGGAAAGTTGACGGGATAATCACAGACAGACCGGATATCCTGAAAGGGTTGCTTGCAGCGCACGGTTACAACCTGCCTCAAGGTTTTATAATCAGCGAAAAAATGTAAATGTAGCATAGGCCTCTGGACTGTGTAAAAATACACATTCGGGACGAATGTGCTACTTTGAAAGACTATTCGGAACGATAGTGCTGCAATAAAATAAAGGAGCGGCGATGAAAAGTTGTGGAATTGTGTCATTATTTTTACTATCAATTATTTCCTGTTCATGGCTATTTGCCTACGATATTTTAAACAGCATTAAGATAAAATAATAAGACAAGACAGAAGGAAAACACAATGTCTAAGTTTAAAACAGCATTAACAGTTTTGTCATGTCTGGCAACGCTTTTAGTCGTATCATGCTCAAAAGAAAATGCACAAGAAGCAAAGAAAGATTTAATAATTTTCCATGCAGGAAGTCTGAGTTTGCCAGTTAAACAGATGAAAGAAGCATTTGAGAAAGAGAACCCAGGTGCCAATATTATTAGTGAAGCTGACGGAAGCGTGATGTGCGCAAGAAAGATTTCCGACCTTAATAAACCCTGCGATGTTTTTATGTCCGCTGATTATAAGGTGATTGACGATATACTTGTTCCGAAGTATGCAGACTGGTGCATAAAATTTGCTTCCAACCAGATGGCTATTGTATATACGGATAAATCAAAATACGCATCTGAAATCAATGACAGCAACTGGTATAAGATACTGGAAAAACCCGATGTAGTCTGCGGCAGATCCAATCCTAATGATGATCCATGCGGATACAGAGCTCTGCTTACTCTGAAACTTGCTGCAATATACTACAAAGACCCGGGACTTTATGACGCGATTGTTCATAATAAAAAATCTAAAGATGTTCTTATGAGATCGAAAGAGGTAGATTTAATATCATTGCTTCAGGTCGGACAGTTAGACTATATTTCCCTCTATCGTTCTGTAGCCATACAGCATGGTTTTAAGTTTGTCGAACTTCCTCCTGAGATAAACCTTGGCGATTCAAAATTCGAAAAGTATTATGCTCAGGTTTCTCTTGATATTACCGGAAATAAGCCAGGCTCGGTTATTAATCAGAAAGGAGAGCCTATGACCTACGGTTTGACTATCCCTAAGAATGCGCCGAATCCTGAGCTTGCTATGAAGTTTGTCAAATTTGTTCTGAGCAAAAACGGCGGTCTTAAAATAATGGAAGACAATGGACAGCCATCTGTCGTTCCCAGTCCTACATCGACTTATAAAGAGTTACCGCAACCTTTGAAGCAATACGCTTCTGAGTAAATCCTAAACACTAAACACTAAACACTAAACTCTAAACAAATATTAAATTCAAAATTTATAAACAATGGAAGAAAAACGAAAATTATATGATCTTGAAGAAAGAACATTAGTTTTTGCTAAAAGTATCAGAAGTTTCGTTAAGGCGCTTCCAAGAAATTTAGCAAATATTGAAGATGCAAAGCACCTGATTCGTTCTTCAGGCTCAATTGGCGCAAATTACAGAGAAGCAAATGAATCACTAGGGAAAAGAGATTTCTTTATGAGGATAAGAATATCCAGAAAAGAAGCCAAAGAGTCAATATTTTGGCTTGAACTTATAGATGTTGGAAATAATACAGATTTGGATAGACAACGGAGAGATTTAATTGTTGAATCAACAGAGTTGATGAAGATTTTTGGTTCAATATTGCAGAAAAGCGGATCAGTTTGAGATTTATGAATTAGAATTTGTTTAGTGTTTATAGGTTCGAATTTCGGATTTTAAATTATGAATAATTTCAATCCATTCAGACTTCTTCTTATCCTCTTTGGAGGACTGGTGATGCTTTTTATTCTCGCGCCTCTGGTTTCCATGGGGCTTAGCTCGCAATTCGGAACACTTGTTGAAACTGCCAAAGACAAAGAGGTTTATGAGAGTATCTGGCTAACATTATGGACATCTATTCTGACAACTTTTTTATTTTCCATTTTGGCTATTCCGTTTTCATATTTTCTGGCAAGAAACAATTTTCCTTTGAAGAAACTTCTGTGCGGTTTGATAGATATCCCCGTTATGATTCCTCATTCTGCAGCCGGTATTGCAATATTAGGAATAATAGCAAGAGGTTCTCCTTTTGGCAGTTTCTGTTCTGAATATTTAGGTTTAAGTTTTATTGACCATCCCTCAGGGATAATGATAGCTATGGCATTTATAAGTCTTCCGTATCTTATAAATGCTGCCAGAGATGGATTTGAAGCTGTTCCTGTGCAGCTTGAGAAAGCTGCCTATACGCTTGGAGCGTCTCCTTCAAAAGTGTTTTTCAGGATAAGCCTGCCTCTTGCATGGAGGGCGATACTGTCAGGTTTCGTCATGATGTGGGGCAGGGGTTTAAGCGAATTCGGAGCTGTTGTAATAATAGCATACCACCCGATGGTTACTTCGGTATTGATTTTTGACAGATTCAATACTTTCGGCCTTAAATACGCACAGCCTGTTTCTGTCTTATTTATAATAATCTGTATAATAGTCTTTATACTCTTCCGGATGCTTTCAGGCAAAACCAGAAAATCTTCTGACTATTCAAGGTATGGGTGAGGAAAGTGATAAGACTTGAAGCGATAAATAAAAAGTTTACAGGGTTTGCTCTTAAGGATGTGAATATTGAGGTTTCCAATGGTGAATACTATGTGCTTTTAGGCAGATCCGGTTCAGGAAAGAGCCTGATACTTGAAATCATTGCAGGTTTGCAGAAACCTTCATCCGGAAAAGTCATTATTAATGGCAGAGACATAACTTCTCTTCCTATCCATAAGAGGAGAATAGGATTTGTATTTCAGAACCAGTCTCTATTTCCCCATATGACTGTCAGAGAGAATATAAAATTTGCCCTCAATTCAAAAGAAAGAATTTTGCAGCAAAGTAATATCGATAATTTATCGGATTTTCTTAACATCCTTCATCTTATGGAAAGATTTCCCCTTTCTCTGTCTTTAGGAGAATCTCATAGGGTCGCGCTTGTCAGGACACTTGTTACCAATCCTTCATGTCTTCTTCTTGACGAACCTCTTTCTTCTCTTGATGCTCAGTCCAAATATGAAATCCGAAGTCTGCTCAGGAAAATAAATCAGGGAATAGTTTATTTCGGAGAAAGCAATAAAAATAAGCCTATGACTGTAATTCATGTGACTCACGACTATGAGGAAGCCTTGGCTTTATCTACAAGAATCTCGGTAATAGAAGAGGGGCTTATTACTCAGGAAGGGAAACCCCAGGAGGTTTTTAGACACCCTAAGTCTTCTTTTATAGCCAAGTTTATAGGCATTAAAAACTTCTATAGAGGCCATATCTCTAAATCAGACGACTCTGATATCTGTAAATTTGAAGTAATCAATGAAGATGAAAACTATTTATATTTCAGTGTTCCGAAACCGGAAATATTTACCCAGGAAGAGTACAGCTTAACTATCAGAAGCGAGGATGTGATTCTTTCTTTGGACAAGATTGAGTCCAGTGTAAGGAATATATTTCATGGAGTCATTACGGATATCGAAAATGCAGTTAACGGCGTGGAAATAACTGTGGATATTGGAGGATTGGACATATCATCACTTATTACTTACGGGTCATTTAAAAAGATGAATCTTCAGTTAAAACAGACTGTTTACGCCGGATTCAAGGCTTCAGCAGTTAGATTTGCTTAACTCATTTATTATTTGCTTCTTCTTTTCTTAGTTCCTGAATTTTCTTTTTCATAAGTGTAAGTTGTTCAGGAGTAATCCCATCCATGTATTCCATGTAATCTTGCAGATAATCGTTTCTATTTTCTTCAGCTAGGGATGTCCATTGCTCTTTCGGGATATTAAGGGATTCAAGTGTTGTTTTATCGCTAGTTGGCAAAAAAACTCCCATCCCGTGGAGCGCTATCCATGCCGGATCATAGTTATGGGGAGTTTGTTTATCCCATTCTAATGCCTTTTTAAATAAAACCTTAGAATTATCAATGTTTTCAAATTGAATAATTCTAAGTAGATTTGGCATTTGATAACTCATTGCCTCGGATGAGTCTTCCACTGTTAGATCAGTGCATCTCTTTATGTCAAACAAAATTCTGATTCTCGCAGCATATAACCAGAAAATGGCATCTTCGTCCTTATTCTGATAAAAGAAATACCTGGCAAGATAAAATAAAACTGCGGGACAATATTGATCTGAGTGTTCAACTATCTTTTTGGCTGTCTGATTTTGTTCTTCTTTATTGCCATTCAGTAATAAATCTATGACTTGAATATCTTTTTTGGTGTCAATCTGGGCGTAAACTCCCTGATGCTGTCCCTTGTCGGATTCTGCGTAAATCACACTGCTGGCTATAATAAACGGCAAAAGTAATAAAAATATTATTCTCATATGCTTTCCTTTAGAAAATATAATCCAAATTAGCTTCATCAGGCATATTATCTTCATCATTTTCAGCTGATTGAGAATCTTTGATTTCCAGACTGCTCTTGATATTAAAACTCTTATAGGCTGACCATACTTTGCGTCCGACTACATCTTCCAGATAGAAAATACCTGAATATTCTCCGTTGGGTAGGCAACTCTTGCTTATGGTAAGGCTGTCAAGGGTAACTTCCGGCCCTGGCATATATTTCCCACCCATGTTATATAGTAAGTTTATTTTGTCACCCCTTTTTGGAGGAGTTCCAAGCCATGACAGATGAGGGATAACTTTTCCGTTGTCTTCTTTGCTGTCCCATATACCGATAATTTGAGCGTTGCTCTTAGTTGGATCTTTTTCGTTAGAGTTTTCTTTAACTACGAGGAATACTGTGTTGCCTTTATATTTAACGGCAAAATAACCCAATGGTTTGTAATCAAAGTTTGTACCATTGTTTTTTCCTTTATTTACATCGTTATCCCAGTATATTGGAACTGGTTCTCCACCAATGCAATACTGTTTGCCTGTAACTGCAAGAGTTATGTCTCCAGATTCCAGATCAAAATCAATATCTGGGTCTATACTAAGCGGTACGAAATACCTGTTCTTTCCTTTTCCTTCAAATTTGCCGATTAAAAAATATATTTGATTTACCAGTTCAATATCTTGCTGATCTACTTTAATAAAATAATGGGGAGGGTAAGATTTAGGATTGAGGTCAATAATGTATTTATTTGCAAGAGCTATATCGCCGATTAAGTTTGTGGGATTCTGGATAAAAAGCTTATTGTAGTAGCTGGTAATGAAATCATAATAGTGTTTTGAAAAGCATGATGGAGCGTATTTCTGCAAGTTGTCATTAAGAGAAAGGTTTTTATCAAGTTTCTTATCAACAAAAAATATTGAAAGCCCATTGGAGTAAGGTCGGTAATTGCATTTTTTATTATATACAACGGTGTCTTTAATTGATTTTTTCAAAGAAGTTGTATCTATCTTGCACTTTTCAGAAATAAGATCTGCCAGATCGTACATGTCAGTAGTGCCGTGAGAAGCTCTGTCTTGTTCATTGTAAGATTCTGAAAAAGCTCTGGCTATAGCTAGATTACGATAGGCATCGGCTCCTTTCTTGCCTTTGGTTTTCATTTGTTCTTCAATTTTTTGAATCATTAAATCCCAATTGCTTCTAATGTCTCCAATTTTGGATAAGTCTATTAAAGAATATGTGTATGGCCTGCCGTCATAATTTTCGAAATTCCAGTCGATGAAATATTTACCAAATTGTGTTGGATGCATGGATGGGTTTTCATTGAGTGATTTTAAGGTTTTTTCAAAAGCATCCCCATATTCTATTTCTTCTGAGCCAATCATATAATTGGCATAATCTTTAAGCTTGTATGCCGTCTCAAAATTACCCATTAGACAACATGCAAAAATTACCATATCGATTTTTTCCCCCTTAAGTGCAGTTTTTAGGGCGTCAGCAATATCAGAGATGCTTAGTGATTTGCCGTCATCGAGTTGGTCGCTCCCATAGCCTCCTATAGGACCAGCTCCATGATCCCAGAAAATCAGAACATATTTTTTCGCGGGAAAGTCTTTTATAATATTTTGTACATAGGCAGTAAGTGTATTTTTATCCATCATTTTCATTGATGGGTCAGTATTTCCCAGTAGTTCCATGGATGCTTCTCTTTCTCCATATATCCTCCATGCTTGGCAATGAGCAGTACTTATTCTAGGCGAAGGTAAAACCCATTTATTAGTCCCGCCGGTAACAGCTATGATATTAATTTTGGAATCATTGAAGTGTGTCGAAATTATAGCGTTCAGTGCGTTGGTGGCCTCTTTATTGTATTCGCCTGTAGTTAGATCTATTCCATTTTCAAGATCGCAGCCATTCAGATATATAATTATTGTGTACTCTGCTGTTTTTTTATTTGTATCGGCATAAGAGTTATTAAATGCAAGAATAAATACAAATAGTACAACAATAGTGCTTAGAGTTTTTATTAACTTAATCATAAATCACCTATTTTATTAATAGTATTATGTATGTATCATATTCAATTTTAGTTAATTATAGCAAAAATAAAAAATAATAAGTAGAGGAGTATTGCTTTTAGCTAAAATTTATCATCAATACTTTCAGTAGCTATAGTTTAACTGCGTTGGCAATCTAATAAACAAAATCAGAAAACTTCGCTAATGAAGAAGATACAGAAAACCTGAGATTGCGTTTATCACGCATTTTCGAATAATCAAGGAAGACTAAAAACTGCGATTATTTCAAATTTTATAAAAAGGACTAGTTCGTTTTGCGTTAAAAAGGACTATTATTTTTTATAAAAACTTACTTGGATATGAAATGTATAAATTAATATTATTTGCTGTATTGCTGATAGTTAGTTCAGTATTTCTATATGCAGATAGTAATTCTATTGTTACTAAAGACGGTAGAACTTATCATGATATCCAAATAATCCGGCAGACATCTTCAGGCATAGAAATTTCATATCTTAAGCGCCTTGATTCAGAATATAGGACTGTAACATCAATTCCTTTTTCTAAAATGAACCAGCAGGATCAGCTAAAATATGAGTATAGCATAGACACGGCAGCACAAGCAAGAGAGATAAAAAAAACTCTTTTTATGGGTCAAACAAATTCCGAAGCTGAAGATATTAAGCAGAAAATATTAACTTTAGGAAAACCTGTGATTGTTCCTAATGGACTCTTTTATAATATTGATGCCAGAACTCCTTACAGAATAGGCGATGAATATAAAAGAAAAGTCTACCTGGGCTACGATAAATATGTTCTTTGTAAGGATGATGTATGTATTGCCTCTTCTCAGGTCAATGCATTCAAATATCTTTCAGATCTGGATAGGCAAATTTCCGATCTAAAAGAGAAACTGCTTCCGATGTCAGAAGAAATATCGGCGATTGAAGGAGAAATTAAAACGCTCAAGGAGCGACTGTCTGAACTAAAAACACCTAAAACCTATACAAATTCCTCAGGTCAGTCTATGACTGTATCTTATGATCAAACAACTATAAAATCATGTCAGAAGGATATTAAGAAGGCTGAGTCAAAACTGAAGTATTTAAATAAAAAATATGAGTATAGAGTATCTGCTCTTAGTGCCGAAATAACTTCTAAACAAAATCAGTATGACTATTATTCCCGTTCATTGGCTCTTCTGGACGAGATCGTGCCAATATCAAAATATGATACATTTTATGATTCAGTATTAATAGTGAAATCAGATAACAATTTCTTTGGTTCAGGTTTTTTTGTTACTAAAGACGGCTACATAATTACTAATGAACATGTAATAAAGGATGCAAAGAAAATTACAGTTACAAACCATGATAAGCAGACTTTTTCGGCGCAGCTTATTGGGGTAGACAAAAAACAGGATCTTGCGCTGCTTAAAATATCAGGAACCACATTTCCGGCTCTTAAACTTGAGGAGAGCTCTAATGTCAGAGCAGGAGACAAAGTAATTGCCATTGGCACTCCGATGGAACTTGAGTGGACAATTACAGAAGGTATTGTCAGCGCAAACCGCGGAGATGTGATACAGACTGATGCCGCGCTTAATCCAGGAAATAGTGGAGGGCCATTGATAAATATAAAAACCGGTAAAGTTGTAGGGGTTGTCAAATCCGGGGTAGAAACAGCTCAGGGATTGAATTTTGCAGTCGCTCCTTCAGAAATTCACAAAGCCTTTCCTCTATTGAAGTCTCATTAATTTAATCTGGCCATTCCGGCTTGTTCAATCCAATCGGGACAGTTGGGCGATTCCAATGCGCTTTTGTCGCGGAATACTTTATTGGATGACCGAAATAGCTCATAGCACCGTACCCGGTCGATTCGTTTGAGATGAGTATTCTTTTTATCATGGAGTCATCTATTTTTGGAGGAGGCAGGGATTTAGCGTCAATTCTTCCAAAGGACTGAAGCCACATTGCTGTCGTGCACAGTGAGACTTTTACATGATAACTTCCGCCTTCTTTAGCTCTTCTTATCAGAGCAGCAAGGATGCCATAAGCCGCAAGATATCCTGTAATATAATCATTTGGGTAAGTCGGGAGCAGTTTAGGGGCAGAGTCGCCGCCTTGTACATGGGCTAAACCCGTAACAGTCTGCGCTAACTGTTCCCATCCAGGGTAATTTTTCCATGGACCGGTGTGCCCGTAACAGTTTATAGAAGCATATATAAATCCTTTTCCTTTTTGGGAAAGCCTGTCTGCAATTGTCTTGGGAGAAAAGCCTAAAGATTCCAGTTTTTCAGGCCTGAAACTGTAAGTAAGCACATCAGCTCCGTTATCAATTAGTTTCCAGAGAATGTCTTTGCCCTCCTGCGTTTTCAAGTCAATCTGAGTATTTAGTTTGCCGTGTCCTGTATCCATTACGAAAGGAAGAATTACAGGAAGCTGAGGGCCATTAATCCTTATTACAGCAGCGTCCTGTTCTGCTAACATCATCCCGCATGTTGGGCCTGCGAGTACATGAGTAATATCAAGGACTTTTATTCCTGAAAGAGGCATAGAATTACTCTTTAATGGAGCAAAAGGCTGAGGAACTCCATCAGAAATTTTCTCTATTTCCACTGCTCTGATAAAACCGTCGGAATAAACTGATTTATACAGAGCCATACCTTGTTCAGACTGGATCCACTCTTCTGGAGAACGGCACATCGCGCAACAGTAACCTTTGCTTTGCATTTCTTTTTCAATATCTTCAGCTTTCCATTTCGACAATGATGAAGCTATGGCATCTGGGTCATCGGGGCAATTCAAAATACGAAGGATTCCTCTTCTCAGCGCCGGATAGCCGCCGTTTATAAAAACAAATTTGTTGTTTTGGGTAGGGTACAGGCCAACTGTAGGGTAATCAATATCCGGAAGGGGAACAGCATAGCCATTCTGTTTCATGTAGTGGCATCTGTAAGTTGAAAGCGCTGCCTCGGCAACATTAATATTTACTTCCTGTTTCTGCTTACTGCCTTTTCTTATATCCCATATTCCTGATACGCATGAACTTATAGCTGCAAGAGCTGCTGCTGAAGCTTCTCCTATGTGCCAAGGCGAATCCGTTACAGGATCTTGTCCGGTGATTTTTAGGTGGGCTGTTTCAGGATCAATTTTACCCAGTCTTAAAAGAAACTCTAGTTGCTTATCAATATTTGTATTTCCCGACTTCATAATAGCGCCACCTTAAAATAGAGTTTAAAAAAATGGCGGAGAGATAGGGATTCGAACCCTAGGTAGAGTTACCCCTACACAACATTTCCAATGTTGCGCCTTCGACCGCTCGGCCATCTCTCCTGAAAAAGGTAAGAAAAACATAATTTATATTATTCATTGAAAATGGCAAGCTCTGATATTTTAAAGGCTTGATTATTCCCGAAACCAAAATCGAGTTTCAATTTTTCAATTCTATTGTTAATTCTCAGAAATCGGTATAGATTAATGCCTACGGGACTAATCCTGTTAAACACAAACAATAAGGAGGAGAATATGTACGAATTAAACAAATTCATGGCAGAACTCGAAAGAAAAAATCCAGCTCAGCCTGAATTCATTCAAGCAGCAAAGGAAGTACTCGAAACTGTTATCGACTTTGTTAATGAAAATCCCCGTTATGTGAAAGAAAAAATTCTTGAGAGAATCACAGAGCCTGACAGAATTTTCAGTTTCAAGGTACAGTGGGAAGATGACAAGGGCGAACTCCATGTGAATAAAGGGCACAGAGTGCAGTTTAATAATGCTATAGGGCCATACAAAGGCGGCCTTAGGTTTCACCCGAGCGTAACTCTCGGCACACTTAAATTTCTAGGTTTTGAACAGATATTCAAGAACAGCCTTACAACACTTCCAATGGGCGGCGGCAAGGGCGGTTCTGACTTTAATCCTAAAGGTAAATCTGACGCAGAAATCAAGAGATTCTGCAGAGCTTTCATGTCTGAACTTCAGAAATACATCGGTCCGGAAACTGATGTGCCGGCTGGTGACATCGGCGTTGGCGGCAGAGAAATCGGATATATGTATGGAGAGTACAAGAAGCTCAGAAGCGAAAATACCGGCGTTCTTACTGGTAAAGGAATGAACTGGGGCGGATCGCTTATCAGACCTGAAGCTACAGGTTATGGTTCTGTTTATTATGCAGACGAAATGTTGAAAGTTCAGAAAGACAGCATGAAAGGTAAGAGAGTAGCTGTATCGGGATTTGGTAATGTTGCCTGGGGCGTATGTATCAAGGCTTCAGAGCTTGGAGCAAAAGTTGTTGCGATTTCCGGCCCGGATGGATATATCCTTGATGAAGCAGGCGTAAATACTCAGAAAAAATGGGATTACCTGCTCGAACTCAGAGCCACTAATAACGATGTGGTAGAACCTTATGCAAAAGAATTTGGCGCTAAATTCTTTGCAGGAAAGAAACCTTGGGAAGTAAAGGTCGATATGGCATTCCCATGCGCTTTCCAGAATGAACTAAATGCTGATGATGCCAAAGCTCTTATAGCTAATGGTTGCAAATATGTAGTTGAAACATCAAACATGGGTTGCACAGCCGATGCAGTAATAGCACTCCAGAAAGCAAAAGTTCTCTTTGCTCCAGGTAAAGCAGCTAATGCCGGCGGCGTAGCTACATCAGGACTTGAAATGAGCCAGAACGGAATGAAACTTTCATGGCCGCAGGAAGAAGTTGATAACAGGCTAAAACATATCATGGTTGCTATCCATGAAGCAGGCCTCAAATACGGAAAGAGAGCTGATGGATACATTGACTATGTAAAGGGTTCCAACATTGCAGGCTTCAAGAAAGTCGCTGACGCAATGCTTGACCTAGGATACTAATTCTAACTAAATTGGTATATTGAACATATTTAGTCGGGCGTTTGGTTTTATATCCAAACGCCCGATTTTCTTTTCTCTATAGTTCCTATCTGGAAAAATAGAAATAAAATCAATTTAATTAAATGATAGAGTACCCAAGAATCAATCCTATTCTATTTATAATTTCGAATATTATCTTCAGAATCCTCTTCAGATATTCAACTTAATGAATGGAGGCATGTCTTTTCACGGAGCAGGAATCGGGGCGATAGTTGCAGGTGTTCTGGTATGCAAAAGAATAGATAAAAATTTTTTCCAGGCTATGATTTTTCCGAAGGATTCATTACATATTTCAAGGCATCCCAGCAAGTTTTTATAATATCAATATATCAATTCATTGGCTTGTATATAATGCCTTTTTTATTTCTGCCGTCTATTTTGATTACTGCTGGAGTATTGAATCTGATATGGCGTACATAATTGTCTTCGAATTCAGCTTTCTGGTCATTAAGGAAATTAACATTATAAAAGCCGTCATTTAGATAAGGATTGATGGTAAAATATCCGACACCGAAAGAGGTTAGATTCTGGAAGAAGTGCGTTCCCTGACTCGGATCGATATGAAAATCTTTTAATCCTGATTCAACAATAAGTCTTGCTGCCGATATCTGCGCCCATTTTACAGGTATTCCCAGCCACGGATCGCTTGAACCCCAGCGTCCGGGCCCTATAAGGATGTAGTTCTTTTTATTTTTCACAAATTGAATGTTTATTCTCTCGACAGTCTCTGCTATAAGCTTGGTATTGGCTGGATCGAAAGCATCAGGTTTTACATAAACGATATCGCAAATATTATCTAAAATGCCATTGCCTAAAGATTGTTTGCTATAAATGACAGTGTCTTTTTCCGAGTAATGGTCAAGATTTATCTGCATTTTTTCCTGGGCTGCCACAATGGGCCTGATTTGAAGGAAATGAAAAATCTGAGGCTGTTCTTTGGTCTTGTCGATATTGACAGAGAATTCTATTTCTACATGGTTATTCATCTCATTCTTGCCAATCTCCAGTAATTTTTGAATTATTTCGGCAAGCGGGAAGACATCATATTTAAGAATGCTTGAAAAGGTGATAAGTTTTTTCCCTCCTTCCTGCACTCCATCGCGAATTATCTGGTCACGCAAATCATATGTGGAAGCTACATATTTAAGAGCAGTGTCATTTTCAGCATCTTTTACTCTGAGTTTCAGCAGGTTGACTGTTTCCTCAACGGCCGGGTGAAATTTGTCTGAATCAAGGTCTAGAGCATAGAATTCTTTTTGACTGTCTTTCAGCGCATATTCCGGAGAAGACAATTGGAGTACTTTCTTAGGGTATATAGGGCAGAAACGAAGAGAGATGCCGCCTTCGACTATAGTTTTTCCCAAACCGAAAGCAATATTGGCTATGCCGTCTTCATATTTTTCAGGATCTATCGGGTAGAAATTTACGGAACGGGCTACTCCGGAAAGAGTCGGATAGAAACGCTTTTCGTATGCGCTGCCTGAGATTTTCTGTATAACTATTCCCATCTTTTCTTCGTCTATAACATTAGAAGTAGCAGCAATATAAGCTTTACTTTCTCTAAAAAAAACTGATGCATAGACGCATTTAATAGCCTGTTCCAGCTGAGAGCGTCTTACATTCATATCAGGGTGGTTATTAGAAATCATGAAAGTGGAATAGACGCCTGCAAAAGGCTGGTAGTGGCTGTCTTCGAGTAAACTTGAAGAACGCACGGCAAGAGGCTCTCTGATAGATTTGCATATCTCTTCTATATAAATTTTCATTCTTTCGGGGACTGCAGCATTTTTGAAACGCTCTATGACCTCTTCATCAGAGATATCTTTCAGAGCAAATTCATATAATTTGTTAATTTCCATGAATTCATCAAAAAGGTCGGTTGTAAGGACAATCGTTTTTGGTATGCTGACTACGACATTTTCCCAATTGAACATGAGTTTATGCTTTTTTATAAAGGAATCGATGAAGGCTATACCCCTTGCTTTACCTCCAAGCTGACCGTCTCCAAGTCGTGTAAATATGGCATATTCGTCAATATGGCTTGCTATCACTCCGCGCCCCTTTGTTTTTCTATAGTTTGCAATTGTATCAATCAGGTAACTTCTGACTTCCTCTATGTCATTAAAATCATTGAGTCCTTTGGGTTCAAAAAGTTTTGCAATTGCAAAAAGAGCTCTTGCCTTGAGCCAGCGGGAAAAGTGATTGTTTGAAACATGATAAGACAGTGATTTGGGATTTATGTATTTGAGTTTAAACTGTAGAGCCTTAAGATTGCTGGCTCTTTCTATTTCCACATCCCATTCAGGGTTCATAAAAACGAAGTCACCAAAGCCGTAATTTTCTTTTATATAATTCTTTAGTTCGATTAAAAGAATCTTAGAATACTTATTTATAAACTTTACGCTTAACTCATTAATAATATCCTGGCTCCACTCGTCTGAGGACTGGAGAAGAATCGGCAATTTAGAGCCTTCTTTTCTTATTAGCCTGGCGAGTTTGACTCCTGATTCTTTATCCATTTGACCATTTCTAGGATAAGCAATATCAGATATTACTCCCAACAGATTTTTATTATATTTTTGATAAAGAGATAAAGCATCGTCAAAATTCTTGGCAAGCAGAATTTTTGGGCGGGCTCTCATCCGAAGCATTTTTTCATGCTCATTAAGACCTTCGGTCATAAGTTCAGCAGTTTGGTCAAAAATAGCTTTGTAAATCGTTGGAAGATAAGATGAATAATATCTTATTGAATCTTCCACAAGCAAGATGGCCTGGACTCCTTTTTGCATTACATCATATTCGGCATTCATTTTGTCTTCTAGAAGCTTTATTATGGCCAGAAGCAGACTGGCATTGCCGAGCCAGCAAAAGACATAGTCGATAGACCTGAGGTCCTCATTTGCCAGCTTCATAGAAACTTCCCGAGAGAAATGAGTAAGTACTACTATCGGTATAGCCGGAAACTTTGATTTAACGGTTTTAGCCATTTCGAAGGCGTCAATTTTTCCTACATTCAGCATTGTAATTACCAGATCAAACTTCTTTTTTTCAAGAAGTTCGAAAGCTATCTCCGAGGAACAGGCCTGTGTGAATTGCGGTGGGTATCTAAGATTTATAGAGGCGTATTCAAGGAAAATTTTTTCATTTATCCTGCCATCTTCTTCAAGCATGAAATAATCATAATTCGAACAGATAAGCAGGACATTGATTATGCGCTGCTGCATGAGATTCTGGAAAGCAATGTCATTGAATTCATATTTATCTGTTACATAGAGTTCGTTATAGTTATGTTTAATCTGCATCTTCATTGATGATACTGTTTCATTATCTGAGGACATAGCGATTTTCTCCAATCAATCAGGCGCTTTTTCTACACGATAGAAATGTAAAAATTATAGAATAAAAGCTGCTTAATATGTTTTACTTTTCCTTGGAAAAAGAATATCCTGAAGAGCTGTCAGAGTCAATAGGTCTTAAAGTATGTGTGTCTTGATTCTAAAAGGAGCTCTGAAGCTGAGGATTTTTGCGACTGATTTGGATTGTTTTAAATTTAATTGTTGTTAAACTAAATAGATAAGAATTAATACACAAGCATTCAGGGAGAGTATAATCATGAATACAGATCAAACAACTCATTGCCTGGCTGTGATAAAGCAGTCTCACGGCGAATATATAATTAATTCAGCCCGGAAAGTAAATCTGGATCTGGGAATACTATATGAAGCTGTAATCGATCTATCAGAAGAAGGTATTATTACTGCCAGAAGCATTAATCTTGCTGCAGGAATACTTCTAAATGACCTATGGCTTCCCAATTATTTTTTTGAGAATATAACAATTGATTCACTGAAAAGCATCCTTGAGACTATAGCTACCAGTCTAAAGGAAAAAGATGGAAAAGTTTCACTAATAGGCAGAGTTTCTCATGGAAAACTGGCATATGCGCAAGGCAAAGATGCCTATAGTATAAGAATAGCTACAGAAGAAACCAGAGATCAGATGGAGACTGCTATTGGCCCGTATATTAGCGGGCACAGAAGAGAATATTACTATAGTCCTGACAGCAAGTACTATACATATCTTGTAAGACCCCAATGTATTATAGAATGTAAAAAGGAAGACTTCAGTAAGTCCCCATTCCTTTTTAGTCTGTCCGATGACTTCAAGACAACTCCGGAAGAGACCAGAATCCGTTACAAAAGTTTCCTGAAGGAGGCTCAGCAGGCAATAACTCCCATGATAACTACCTCTTATCTTCCTGCTACGAAAGAGACTAGATTTATGTTTATAAGCGATTTTGCTCTGCCTCAGCTGCCGGTGCTTAGAAGATTTTTCGAGGACAATGGGGTCATTTTGAGACGCGCTTACTGGGAGCCGTATTTTACGGGAAGCGATACTCCGTCTTCAATTTGTTCCGTGTATACAATAGGGGAGATGAATAAAGAACTGGAACTAAAAATGCTTTCAGATCTCTATGCTTTTCTGGCATTTGCCATTAGTCCTGTTACTGAATTGTATGTGAATGGTTCACTCACATTTAAAGAGATGCTTTTCGCTGGAAATCTTATTGATTTTACTCATCTGTTTATTTATAAGGAAAGCTATGCAGACACTGAGATATTTCAGAGTTTAACCAATGCAGACCAGAGAGATGCATTTTCCAACAGGATGCATGATTCAAACAAGAGTTCATATGTATATAGAACTATTACAGAAAAAGCAAAAGACAATCCTGACCTGATTAAATATCTTTTCAGGATATTTGATGCTAAATTCAACCCAAGTAAGAAAAATACTATAACTGAAGAGCAAATTACTGAGAAGTATAAAGATTACATTAAAGCAATATCGATAAGGTTTATGGAAGAATCTGTCTCTTATGAGATATTCAAATACATGTTCAGATTTAATACTGCACTTCTTAAGACAAATTTCTACATGGAAGAGAAGAGAGCCTACGCATTCAGGTTCACTAATGCAATTCTGGATCCGCTGATCTTCAACCAGTTCGTGTATGGGATATTTTTTATAAATGGACATTATGCGTGCGGGACTCATATGAGAGCTAAAGATATTGCCAGAGGAGGTTTGAGACTCCTTAGGATAACTAAGAGTAATTACGGTTCTGAAATTGATAAATCCACTCTTTTGAATTACGCATTGGGACCAAAAGCTCAGCGGCTTAAACATAAAGATATATGCGAGAGCGGTTCAAAAGGTGTTATTGTTCCTTACCCGCTCTATGCAAATTTCGGGTTTCTGGCACTTATGGACTATACCGATGGAATTATAGATCTGATGCTTCCTTCAAATAGTATTGTAGATTATCTGGGAATAAATGAGATGGTTTTCTTCGGGCCTGACGAAGGTACCGCTCCAATGATGGACACGGTCTCATTTCACGCACGCGAAAGAGGGTACAAGTATTGGAGAACCATCACAACAGGTAAAAGTTTTGGAATCCCTCACGAAGTTTATGGAGTCCTCCACAACGGCGATATGTTTGGACTTTTAGACAGAGGAGAAAAAGGAACTGAACTGCAGATAAACGGAGAGTCTATTCTCACGACCGATAATTCTGAAAAGATTTATGAAGTTATTGGAGGCAAAATCAATGTAAGCGGTATGACAACTAGCTGTATTATGGCAAGTTTCAGGACGCTCCTTGAGCACTACGCAGATAAAGAAGAAGAGACTAATTTTATGATGACCGGAGGTCCTGACGGAGACCTTGGTTCAAATCAGATACAGTGCTATAGAGGCAAAATTTGTCTTGTTATAGACAGCGGTTCAGTCCTTTATGACCCTAAAGGGTTAAATAAGAAAGAGCTCATGAAGATAGCATTTATGAGGCATACTTCTCCGAGAGCAAATACTCTGTCTTACCCCAGAGAAGAGCTCAGTAGCGAAGGATTCATGATAGAAAGACTCAGCAGAGCTGCAACTCTGCCGGACGGAACTGAAGTAGAGGACGGTGCGATATTCCACAGAACTTTCCTGACAAACCCGGAAAACCGTAAGTTTTTTGAGAAAGCAAACATTAAAGCTTTTATCCCATGCGGGGGAGGCAAGGATTCGATAAACGGAACAAATGTGAAAGATTTTCTATCTAATTTCAAAGAGCTTAAATATATTGTTGAAGGAGCCAATGTATTCTTCGATGATTCAGCAAGAAGGTATATAGCAAGAAATTCCGAGATAAAACACATTAAGGATTCAACTGCAAATAAAGGTGGAGTTATGTCCAGCTCTTTAGCAGAAGTGCTTCCTGCTTTCCTGCTGGGTGATTTGTACGAGGAAAAGCTCCTCAATGATGTGAAAATCAGATGGGGATTGATAAGAAATGTAAATAGTATTATACAAAAGTGTTCCTCTGATGAAACGAAAACTCTTATCAATCTCTATGAGAAAAATCAGCGTAATATTCCTCTTTTTGTTCTTTCAGTTGAGACAAGCGAAGAAATTCTTGCTCTTCAGGATAAATTCGAATCCAAATTAGATAGAATATTAAGTAAAGATGAAGTTGTCTGGAAAATACTTGAAAACTATTTACCTGAAGTTCTGGTTAAAAATTTTGGAAGAGATTACATATTAAACACTCTTGGTTCAAATGATCTTGAGGCTTATCGAAACGCTATTCTCACAAAAAAGCTTTCAGCGATGGCTTTTTACAAGTATGCAGTTGACTGGTCTTCATTCCTCAGCTATGTGGACAAGGATTTTGATGGAGCTATAAGAAGCATCTTGTCATAATAAAAGAAAAATTATGTTGGTTTTAATGATATGCTTCATCGCATATTCCAGTTTTTCTCCTGTATCAGATGCTGAATTTTTCTATTGGCGAACTCATTATTTAAAAATGACAATACCTGAAAGTCATCAGCCATATCAATGGCCTTAGACATTATAGATTTGCATTCATCTATCGAGAAATGTCTTATTGTTTCTTTAATCAAAGGCACATATCTCGGTGGCATGCTCATTTCATGAATGGCAGAACCTATTATTAGAGGGATAAAAAGGGGTTTGCACGCGACATCGCCGCAAACAGATACTTTTTTATAATTATGAAGCTTGCAGTCGTCCCCGATAATTTTAAGAAGCCTTAAAAAGCCCGGATGCAGTACCAGGTTTTTATTATGAGCCAGATCATTTGTTCTATCCGCGGCATATAAATATTGAAAGAGGTCGTTAGTTCCTATGCTGATAAAATCTACTTCACGCATTACATTCTTGAGATCCATAATAATAGATGGAACCTCTATCATTATGCCAAATCTGTAATTTTTCGAGTAATTGATTCCTGCAGAGGTTAATTCTGCTTTGACCTCTTCCAATATTTGCTTCAGGCGGATTATTTCATGACAAGTGGAAACCATTGGGAACATAATATTGAGCTTGCCGTTTTCTCCTGCTCTTAAAATGGCCTTGAGGTGTGGTTTAAGTATTTCAGGTTTTGAGAGTAAAAGTCTGGCTCCCCTTATGCCTAATGCCGGATTTTCCTCTTCAAGATATTCAAGGTATGGAAGAGGTTTATCTGAGCCTGCATCAAGGGTTCTTATCGTTACTTCGTAATTGTCTACAATCTTAAATACTTTAGAGAATATTTCGTACTGTTCTTCTTCTGTTGGCAGCCTGTCTCTTATCATATAGAAAAATTCAGTTCGGTAAAGACCTATTCCTTCTGCTCCATATTTATTAAGAAGGATAGTCTCACTTAATAACCCTATGTTAGCGCGGAGGAAGATTTTGCTTCCATCGCTTGTTCGTGCTTCCAACCTGGCATTAGCAATATATGGTTCTTTTTCCTTATGGGATAAGAGTGTGCTTCCGTAGCGATCAATTATAAAATCAGGCGGGTTGACATACGCTATTTCACCATAACAGTCCATGAGTATTATATCATTGTCTCTAACAATGGAAGCTGCTTTCTTTGCGCTCATGAGAGCTGGAATATTAAGAGCTTTTGCCAGGATTGATACATGTGCAGTAGCTCCGCCTCTTTCGCAAATGATTCCTTTTACATTAGCGGGCAGTTTCAAAAGGGCAGAAGGCAACATTTCCCTGGCGACTATTATAAGATTTTTCCTTTCAAAGATATCCCCGTCGTTTTCTTCAATATTAACATGTTTAAGTTTTAGTACAGTCTCAAGGAGTCTTATCATTACATCCTTGAAATCCATAGCTTTATCCCTGAACGACTTATCCTTTAGATTTGAAAAAATTATAATATATTCGTCATAAACTTTTTTAAGAGCAAATTCTACTGTGTAGTTATTTGAGATAAGGGTTTCCCTTATTTTGCTTAAAAGAGATTTGTCTTCAAGGAAGAGCAGATGCGCATGGAATATTGAGGCATCAGCCTCTGAGATGAGAGATAATGCTTTTTTTTCCAGCGCCAGAGTCTTTTCAATAGCAATAGCAAGGGCATTATTGAGAATGGATAGTTCTTTTGCTGATGAGTCTGGGTCAGTATGGGTAATATTGATGAATGGATTGTTAGTATCAAAAATATAAGCATTGCCAATCGCAATTCCTACATTACCGGAAGAACCGGTTATTTTGATAATGTTCTGATGAGGTGAATCGTTAAGTGACGGCGCCTGGTTTCTTTGCTGATCGTAATTTGACAGAGCAAGACTTTTCAAGACATCCGCATTCAAAAGTAAATTAGCAAGCTGTGTGCCAATAGTCTTAGCCATATTGACTATGTATTCTGAAAAACATTCAGACTGAGCAGTTTGCACTACCATGACTCCAAGGCATCTGCCTGCTATATTAAGGGGAATGGCAAGAAATGAAAGATATTCTTCTTCTCCAGAATCCGGAAAATATTTAAAACCAGGGTGAAAATGAGGGTCTTTGAGATTTAAGATTCTATTTTCTTGGAAGCTCATACCCGTTAGCCCTTCCCCTGGCTTCATCTTTATTTCGCCAATAGAATTTGGGCTAAGCCCATAAGTGGCATTGAGGATTAATTCGTCAGAGTCATTGTTATAAACATATATAGAACAAACTTTTGCATTCAACCCTGAAGCAACTATTCTTACAATGTCAGAAAGCATGGCATTGTAATCGTTTTGTTTAGCGATTACATCTGAAATAGAATTGGATATTTCAAAAATTTTCTCAAACATAAACAAAAAAGGGGGTTGAGAGATGTGGTTTGCTACAAATAAACTTTACAATTGATTATAATCAATTTAAAAAGAATTATCAATTAATGCTAGCATCTTAAAAACAAATTTTAATAAATTTTAATGCTATGAATGAGAATGAGTTTCTGAAAAAAGTAGTCCCATTGTTTAAACAGGGCAATGATATTGTTGTCGGACCTGGAGATGACTGTGCAGTTTTGAAGATAAACAGCAGCAATGATGACGAATATCTTCTTTATGCAGTTGATCAGGTTGTTTCAGATATTCATTATCTTTTCAATGAAGATGATCCCGAACTTGTAGGCAGAAAACTTGTTAAGCGCAATGTGAGCGATATTGCTTCTATGGGCGGAGAACCTACATCAGCCGTAATAACTGCTGCAGTCAATTCGAATTTTGAGAGGCTTGAGAAAATCTATTCTGGAATAGCCAGGGAAGCGGAAGTGTGGAATATGAGTGTATGCGGAGGCGATTACTCATCAGTTAAGCCCAGGAATCTCGAAGTTTTTACACTGTCCATTTTGGGAAAAGTTAAGAAGGAAAAACTATGCCTGAGGGCGAATGCAAAAGCTGGTGATCTGATTTTTGCCACAGGGAAATTCGGAAATTCGTTCAACTCCAAACATCATCTTACCTTTACTCCCAGGCTTGAACAATCAAGGTTTCTGGCCGGCAAATTTACTAATGCCATGATGGATGTAAGTGATGGTTTGCTCATGGATTTAAAGAGATTTGCTGAAGCGTCTAAAGTGACAGCATCATTGTTTACAGATAAAATTCCTTTAAGAAGCGGGACTAAATCGCTCAAACACGCCTTAACTGACGGAGAGGACTACGAACTTATCTTTTCAGTTAGACCTGAACTTGAATGCAGCCTTATCAAAGCGTGGCCATTCAAAGATGTTGAGCTTTCCAGGATTGGCATGGTTTTGAACCATATTGATGGTGTATGCCTTAAGGATTATAAAACTAACGCTGACCTGCTTGCCGACGGTCATTTAGGGTTTGAGCATCCGCTATAGTTTCATTTGACAGTATTGCGCCGTTTTGATTGTATCCTGGAACCGACAAAGGAGAAAGTGCTGAAAGAATTTGATAAACTCAAGGGCAAGTCAGAAAATATTGTGAATGCTCAATTAAGAACAATAACAGGCGTTCCTTTTTATAACCTTTCCAAACTCAGCTTTAAAAAATTACTGGATGATCCGAACCAGATAGCACCCAATTTAAATAGCTATATAAACTCATTTTCTGAGAATATCTGCCAGATATTTGAGCGTTTTGATTTTGGTGTGCAAGTTAACAAGATGAATGAGAAGAATCTTCTTTTCAATGTAGTAAAGAAATTCGCATCCGATGAAATTGACTTGTCTCCGTCAAAGATTGATAACATGCAGATGGGATATGTCTTTGAGGAACTTATCAGGATCGGGGCTGAACAATCCAACGAAGAAGCAGGAGAGCATTTTTCTCCACGCGAAGTCATTAGGCTGATGGTTAATCTCCTGCTTTCTCCAGAGACAGATTTAAGAAAGAGCCATGTCGTAAAAACCATTTATGACCCTGCTTGCGGTACAGGGGGCATGCTTTCCGTTGCAGAAAACTATATCAAAACCCTGAATGCTGAGGCACAGCCTTACCTTTTTGGTCAGGACTGGAACGATGAAGCCTATGCCATTTGCAAGGCTGACATGCTCATAAAAGGTGAAGATTCAAACAACATCAAATCTGATTGTACATTCGAGAAAGACGGATTTCCAAAAGATAAATTCGATTACATGCTGGCTAATCCGCCCTTTGGGGCGGAATGGAAACAACAGCAGCAGTCTATTGAAAATGAAGAATCAACGCTTGGATACGATGGTCGTTTTGGCGCCGGACTTCCCAGAATCAATGATGGTTCTCTTCTTTTCCTTCAGCACATGATTTCTAAAATGAGGAGACTCCAAGACGGTGGGAGCCGTATTGGTATCGTGTTTAATGGTTCTCCTCTTTTTACAGGCGATGCAGGAAGCGGGGAATCAAATATCCGTCAATGGATTATAGAGAATGACTATCTTGAAGCTGTGGTTGCTCTTCCTGACCAGATCTTTTATAACACAGGCATTTCAACTTACATCTGGATAATAACAAACCGTAAAGAATCAAAGCGTAAGGGAAAAATACAGCTCATTGATGGGCGTGAATTTTATGTCAAGATGCGCAAGAGTCTAGGGAATAAGCGTAACCAGATCGGAGACGGAGATGACAATCGTCCTGATCAAATAAGTGAGATAAGCAAGATATACGGCAACTTTAAGCATGATGAAACCAGATCATTCAAGCTTGATGGCATTGAAAAGCAGCTTATAGTTTCAAAGATTTTTGATAATTCTGACTTCGGATACAATAAAATCACAGTTGAGCGTCCTTTGCGTTTGAATTTCCAGGCGAATGCTGACTGTATCTCAAGACTCGAAGAAATACGCTCTTTCCAGAAAATAGCTGAAAGTGACAAGAAGAATGAAACTATCCGCCAGCAGGAAATTGAGTCAGGGCTTAAACGGCAAAAAGTCATAAAGACAATGCTTTCAGATTTAGCCAAAGCAACCGGAGAAAAGCTTTTCAAGGATCGCATCGCATTTCTAAAGGAACTGAAATCCATGGATCATAAATCAGGTGTTCGTTTAAGCGCGGCTGAACTAAAAGCAGTGCTGGAAGCTTTGAGCGAAAAAGATGAAACTGCCGAAGTCTGCCGTGATAGTAAAGGTAAGCCTGAAGCCGACCCAGACTTAAGAGACACCGAGAATGTACCGCTCAAGGAAAATATAGATGGATATTTCAAACGGGAAGTCTTTCCTCATGTGCCAGATGCCTGGATTGACTACAGCAAAACAAAAGTGGGTTATGAGCTTCCTCTCAACCGCCATTTCTATCGCTATGAACCGCCTCGCCCGCTTGAAGCTATCGAGGCTGATATTAAAGGTTTGGAATCTGAAATAGTTGGTTTATTGGCCGAAGTTACAGGAAGCAACGGCAGAAAGCTATAATTTTAATGTTTTATATTGAATCTGTATTCTAAACTAGCTATCATAAAAGAAGCATACCCGTCGCGCCTCTGTTTGCAAGCGTACTTCGATGGGTCTTTCTAGTCATGCAACATATTAACATTTAGAAACATAAATACTTTTAATATTCATCTGAGGGAAGGTGGAGGGAACAATGACTGAAGTTTTGGATTTTCTATGTCCACGCCTTGTCGGTAAAAGGTTTGAAGAACACGCAGTACCTCTTGAAGTTTTAAAGGATTTCGCTGCTTTGGAAGAAATGATGACTGAAGTGGCTAAGTGGCATTATCGCAAAGAACACCCGACTAGAGAAAGACTGCCCAAAGGCTTTACTGAAGGCATATCAATCAAATTGAAATCACTTGAGGACGGAAGTGTAATGCCTAAGTTCGTCCTCGTTGTTGCGGCGTCTTTGGCAGGACTGCTTCCATCGGAAAATCAGCAATGTTTTGAAAAAGCTAGAGAAAGCATAATTAGCGCTGTGGACGCAGCTGAACATAGCGAAAACATAACTACTCATCTTCCCGATTCAATGCTTGGATACTTTGATAAGATAGGGCGAAGCCTGAATGACGACGAATATATTGAATTCAGGCCTACCAATCCGCTAAGACCTGCTAAATTGAATAAGGAAACGCGTAAAAAACTTGTTTTAGCTTCTTCTCAAACACAGTTCTACACTGAAGACATACAAATTAAAGGTATTATCCCTGAGGCAGATCAGGGTAAATCATCTTTTACAATTGAACTTATTGACGGTGCGAGGATTTTAGCTCAGCTGGACGATGTACATAGTGAAATAATTATGGGAGCATTCAATAAATATAAAAAACAGCAAAGGATAAGTGTCAAAGGCATAGCAAAATATAACAGATATGGTTCAATCCAGAAAATTGAATCAATAGAATATGTAAACCTTATTGATGAACTTGATATTTCTGATCGCCTTGAAGATATATCTAAGCTTAAAGACGGCTGGCTGGACGGCAAGGGTATTGCTCCTAGCGCTGATGGACTTAAATGGCTTGATGAAACTTTTGGCGTTAGTTACGAATCCTCTCTTCCCCTGCCGCATCTTTACCCGACTGCTGAAGGCGGAATTCAGGCAGAATGGACGCTTAACGATTGGGAAATATCCCTTGATATAGATATTGCCAGTAAAATCGCTGACTTTCAGGGGGTAAATCTGAAGACTGGCGAGGAAGAAGAAGGCATCTATGATTTATCTAAGAAAGAAACTTGGGATGCTATAAATTCGGCTATCCGTAATAAAGCGGGAGTCCTTGCGTGAAATCTGGCACTCTATTGCATCGCCAAGTTCATCCAGGCTTTATTCAGAATGGAAAAATATCTTCACAGGCTTTCCGCCCTACGCCAAAAGATGAGAACAAACTTTCAGTTTACAACGGAGATATGATTACAGCTGAAAAAGCTTATTATCACTTCTGCAAACAGCTCAATTATAGTTCGGCAGGTGTTATGTCTGTTACTCAGGCAGAATGTGCATCTCAATCTCTGCCAATAGGTGAAGACAAAATACCTTTTCCCGAACATTGCCACATAAACTTTGAAGGCCTTGCTAAAAGCCAGATAGAAAAGAAAGCAAAATTCCTGAAAAACTATGCAGAATCCCGAGGCTGGCAATTCCGCCCAGAATAATATTCATGCGCATTAAGTCCTATCCGAAATACAAACCATCCGGCGTGGAATGGCTCGGCGATGTCCCAGAGCATTGGAGCGCGTTACCATTACGGAGAGTTATCAGGTCTGTAAAGACTGGATGTACGCCTACAGGAGCTGAAGATTCTGCATTTGATGATAATGGCTTTAATTGGTTTTCACCCAGCGACTTTTCTGAATCTGTTATTCTCGGGAAATCAAATCGGGCTTTATCTGAAGAAGGGAAAAAAGAGGTGAGAGTATTTCCTCCCATGACTGTGATGTTAGTTGGGATAGGTGCAACTATAGGTAAGGTCGGGCTTTCAACTGATGAAAGCTCCTGCAATCAGCAGATTAATGGTATTATTTGTGGCAACCGCTTGGATTCCTTATTTTCGACATATTACATGAAAACAATGCGAGATTTTATAGTAAAGTGTGGTAAATACACAACGCTTCCTATTATAAACCAGGATGAAACAAAGAATTTAATTTTTACTCTTCCCCCTCTCACCGAGCAGCAGGCAATTGCCGCCTTTATTGACCGTGAGACAGCAAAGATTGATAACCTTATATCAAAGGTCGAAACGGCTATAGAGAAACTCAAAGAATACCGGACAGCATTGATTTCCGCCGCTGTTACAGGTAAAATTGATGTAAGAGAGGATAAGTGATGTTTACTACTCAAAAACTGCACGAATTATTGAATTGGCTTCGTAGCCAACAATCAGAAAATGAAGTATTTGAATTTAAAGAAGCAAAGAGAGATTTTAGCTTTGACAAGATAGGAAAATATTTTTCAGCATTGTCCAATGAAGCCAATCTCAAAAACCGCAATTACGCATGGCTTATATTCGGAGTTCAAGATAAAGGTCATGCAATTGTTGGGAGCAGTTACAGAGCAACTCGCTCCGATCTGGATAGCCTTAAAAATGAAATTGCGCAGAAAACTACAAACCGAGTTACATTTATCGATATATTTGAGCTATTTGAACCTGAAGGACGAATCATACTTTTTCAGATACCTCCTGCTCCGCGCGGAATGCCAATAGCATTTGATGGACACTATTATGGGCGTGACGGTGAAGTATTATGCGCGCTTAATCCTGAGGAATATGAACGGATACGCTCTCAAACTCAGATTGAAGACTGGTCGGCTGTTATCGTAGAAGGCGCAACACTTGATGATCTTGATACAACAGCATTACTGAAAGCCCGTGAAAATTATGCTTCAAAGTTCCCTGACAAGGCAGGCGAATTGAGTGAATGGGATAATAGTACATTTTTGAATAAGGCTAAAATTACTATAAAAGGCAAAATTACAAGAACGGCGATACTCCTCTTGGGCAAAGAGGAATCAGAACACTATCTAATTCCCTGTGATACAAAAATACGCTGGGTGCTCAAGGACTTGCATAACAATGAAAAAGATTATGAAATCTTTTCTCTTCCTTTTTTGCTTGCCGTGGATAAAGTTCACGCAAAAATAAGAAATCTTAAATACCGCTATTTAAAGGATGGGACTCTTTTTCCGGAAGAAATACTGAAGTATGAACCTTTCATAATTCGTGAAGCCCTGAACAACTGCATTGCGCATCAGGATTATAGGAAAGGCGGTAGAATAAATGTGGTGGAAATAGAAGATGAGCAACTGATATTTACAAATTATGGCTCTTTCATTCCAGGGTCAGTCGAAAAAGTCGTTAAAGATGATGCTCCAGAGGAGCAATACCGCAATCCTTTTCTGGCAAGTGCAATGTTTAATCTCAAAATGGTAGATACTGCCGGAGGCGGTATCAAAAAGATGTTCGGATATCAGAAAAGCAGATACTTTCCCTTACCAGATTATGATTTCAGCAATCAAAAGGTAAAATTGACCATAACAGGAAAAGTTCTTAATGTGGAATTTGCCAGAATCATTGCCAGATATCCTGATATGTCTCTGGATGATATAATGGTGCTCGATAAGATACAGAAAAAGCAGCCAATAGAAGAAAAACTAGCAAGGCATTTAAAGAACCTTGGATTTATTGAAGGCAGAAAGCCTGATTACTATATTTCTTCAGAGATTGCAGCTCGAACCGACAATGATAAATTAAAGACAGACTACCTGAAACAACGCGGATTTGATGACGACCATTACCGTAAAATGATCCTTGATTATATTAGCACATATGGATCAGCTACTCGTAAAGAAATTAATACTTTATTGTTGAGCAAGCTGCCGGATGTGCTTAGCGAGTCTAAAAAGCAGAATAAGGTTTCTAATTTATTAAATTATTTGAGAATAGAAAATAAAATAAAAAATAAAGGTTCTTGTAAGACCCCTAAATATACTTTGCTTAACTCAGCAGATTTATGAGTATTTATGAGTATTTATGAGTATTTATGAGTATTTATGAGTATTTATGAGTATTTATGAGTAAAAAATAATGAAAGCAACTATAGAAAAAGCCTTTGAAGTTTATATACAGGAAACTATGTCAACTCGAGGCTGGATAACAGGCTAGAATCAGGCATGGGACAGGCAGAGAGCTTTATTCTCAGAATATATCATCGCTTTTATCAAAGATACTCAGTGCGCACTTTGGGCGCAGATGGAAAAGTTTCACGGTTCTGAACTTCCAGCAAAACTGATTGATACTCTACTTAAAGAGCGTGATACAAAAGGAACTTTGCATATTGTCCGCCATGGATTCAAGTTCTATGGGAAGACATTCAAACTTGCTTTTTTCAAGCCGGCTCATGGATTGGTTAAAGAAACTATCGAACTTTTTAATAAGAATCAACTTCATGTTACCCGACAAGTTGCTTGCCATCTGACTGACTCAAGCACAGTTGATATGGTTTTATCTCTTAACGGTATTCCAATCGCGACCATGGAGCTTAAAAATCCGGCAACAGGCCAGACTTGGAAACATGCAGTAGCGCAATACAAAAGCGATCGTGATTCCCGCGCGCCGCTTTTTCAGTTCAAAAAAGGAGCTATTGTTCATTTTGCCGTCGATCCTGACGAAGTGCACATGGCGACTCGTCTGAATGGCGAAAAGACATTTTTCCTGCCATTTAACAGAGGCAGCGCTCCTGGCGAAATTGAGTGCGGAAAGGGTAATCCTCAGCATCCTTCTGGACACCGTACAGGCTATTTCTGGGAAGATATACTCGAAAAGGAAAGCTTCCTCAATATCATCGGGAGCTTCATATTTCTGGAGATAAGCGAAGAAACAGTTGACGATGGAGAAGGCGGACGGAAGAAGATCACCAAAGAAACCATGGTCTTTCCTCGCTTTCACCAGTTAGATAGTGTTAGAAAGCTAATCTATACCTCAAGACTCGAACAGTCTGGCAATAATTATCTTATTCAGCATCCTGCAGGAAGTGGTAAGACTAATAGCATCTCGTGGTTATCTCATAGGCTGTCAAGTCTTCATACAGAGAGCGATTTAAAGGTTTTTGACTGCGTAGTGGTTATAACTGACCGCCGTGTTCTGGATAAGCAATTACAGGACGCTATTTATCAGATTGAGCATGCCCAGGACGTAGTTAAGGCCATAGATGAAAACTCCAGACAGCTTGCCGAGGCTCTGGTGGATGGAACCAAGATAGTTATTACTACCTTACAGAAATTCCCTTTTATTTTGCGCGGATTACTTCATATAGCAGGGGCAGATAATCCTGATAATCCGGATGAAGTTTCCATTTCAAAGGCTAAAGAATGGCAGGAAGCTATAGCCGCCAGGAAATATGCAGTTATAGTCGATGAAGCCCATTCCAGTCAGACAGGTGAGACAGCGAGAGAACTCAAGCGTATTCTTGGCGCTGGAACGGAACAAGGCGCCGAAGAAAGCGAACTTGACTGGGAAGATGGATTAAATAAGGTTATGGAGTCACGCGGTAAACAGAAGAACTTGAGCTTCTTTGCATTTACAGCAACTCCCAAAGGAAAGACTTTAGAACTCTTTGGAAGAAAAGGCGCAAACGGAAAACCAGAAGCCTTCCATACTTACTCTATGAAGCAGGCTATTGAAGAAGGATTTATCCTTGATGTGCTCCAGAGATATACCACATACAATACTTATTTCAAATTAGTAAAAAGCGCAGAAGACGACCCTGCAATGCCCAAAAAAAAAGCCGCTAAAAAACTTGGTAAATTCATGGCTTTGCACCCTCATAACATTGAGCAGAAGACCGAAATAATGGTTGAGCATTTCAGGGAACATGTTAGGCATAAATTGGGAGGAAGAGCCAAGGCTATGGTTGTAACTCCCTCAAGGCTCCATGCTGTGCGTTATATGCTTTACTTTAAGAAATATCTCGAAGAAAATCACTACACCGATATCCGTTCATTAGTGGCTTTCAGCGGAACAGTTAAGGATCCTGATATAGACTTGGAATATACCGAACCTTCCATGAATATTGATGTGGTAACAGGAAAGCAAATTTCTGAATCACAGTTGCCTGATAAATTTGATTCCTCTGATTATCAAGTGCTTCTTGTTGCAAATAAGTATCAGACGAGTTTTGATCAACCGCTCTTATGCGCTATGTATGTAGATAAGCGTCTCGATGGCGTTCAAGCTGTTCAAACATTATCAAGACTGAACAGAAATTACGCAGGAAAAGAAGAGCCATTTGTCCTTGATTTTGTCAATGACTCCGAGGAAATATATCTTGCCTTTAAGCCTTACTACAATGTAACTACACTTCAAGAGCCTTCCGATCCTAATCACCTGGAAAAGCTCAAACACGAACTCAATGCAATGCAGGTCTATCTGTGGTCTGAAGTAGAAGGTTTCTGCCATGTTTTCTACTTACCGCAATACAAGCAAAATCCATCAGACCATGCAAGAATGGAAAAGATGATTCAACCTGCGGTGGATCGGTTCAAATCTTTGGATGAGGATGACAAAGAAGCGTTTTACGAAAAAATTACAGCTTATGCAAGTTTCTATTCCTTTATCAGTCAAATAATCCCATATTCAGATCCAGAGCTCGAGATGATTTATAGCTTCAGTCGTTATCTGATTCCTCATCTTGATTTAGGTGATGGCGGCGTTACCCCACATCCTGAAAAGGAAGTTGCCTTACAGTATTATCGTATTGAAAAGATAATGTCTGGGTCAATTCCTCTTGGAGTCTGGGAAGAATATGGAGTAAAAGCCCAACCGCAGTTGGAACCGGCAAAACAACAGATGAAGAGAATCCTTTATCTGAAATCATACTTACTCTTAATGAGCGTTTTGGCACCGACTTTACGGAAGAAGATAGACTTTTCTTTGAGCAGATAAAAGAAAAAGCATCGAAAGATGAACGAATCATCCAAACAGCAAAGGCAAACCCGCTGGATAAATTTCAAATTGGAATTAAAGCGATTATCGAATCATTGATGATGCAAAGAATGTCTGAGAATGACATTATAGTTAGCAGATACATGGATGATAAAGATTTCCAGAAAACAATTTTTCCAATCTTGGCTAAAGATATCTACGAAAGCGTTTTGGAAAATAAAGAGATAACAACTAAAAATATGTGATTTGATTGATCCTTAACAAGTATTTTTGCTGTTTGCTGGCGGCTTTTCGGCTTTGAGCATCCGCTATAGTTTCATTAGAAAATTCTTATTGTTATTGAAACTCTTTCAAAGAGTCTGTATCGTTCAATTTTAAGCAAATGAGCAGTTAAATATTTGTTTAAAAAAGGATACTCCGTCTTTATGGAAGAGAAGATTGAAAATCGCCTTATGGATGCCAGGGCGATGGAACTTGCCATAGAAAGGCTAGCTTCCAAAATAATAGAGCATTTTCCCGGGAAAGAACTCAAAAAGATGGCTTTTCTAGGGATTCAAGAGCGCGGGACATGGCTTTCTGAAAGACTCTACAAGAGAGTTTTCGCGCAGTCAGGGAATAAGCCGCTTATCGGAACGATCGACACGAGTATGTATCGCGACGATATAGGTTTGAGAAAGAATTTATCGAGGATTCTTGAAACCAGTATTCCGTTTGATGTAAACGACAGGAATATTGTGCTTATTGATGATGTGCTTTCATCAGGAAGAACCATAAGAGCGGCTCTTGACGCGATAACTGATTACGGCAGACCGAAAACTATCAGGCTCGCTGTGCTTGTTGACAGAGGAAGCAGGGAATTTCCGATCGCGGCAGATTTTATAGGGATGAAATATGTTGTTTCCGAAAAAGAGAAAGTTCATGTATGCTTCAAAGAGCATGACGGAGAAGATATAGTTTACACTAAAAACAGGAGCGAGAATTGAGATGACAGATATGAAATGGACAAGAAAAGACCTCATCGGCCTGGAGGATTTAAGCGCTGATGAAATTTTATTTATACTTGACACTGCTGAAGAGTTTAAAAAAGTTAACGAAAGAAGAGTAAAGAAAGTACCGGTGTTGAGGGGAAAAACTGTTATTAATTTCTTTGTAGAACCAAGCACAAGGACAAGAGCCTCTTTCGAGCTTGCCGAACAGCGACTGAGCGCTGACATTGTAAATATGTCAGCTTCTTCAAGCAGCCTGTCTAAAGGCGAAACGCTCCTTGATACCGCCAAGAACATAGAAGCTCTCCAGGTGGACATTATAGTAATGAGACATGCAGCTTCAGGAGCTCATCAATTTCTTGCAAAAAACCTAAGATGTGGTGTAATCAATGCTGGGGATGGAGCTCATGAACACCCCACTCAAGGGCTTCTCGATATTTTCACTATCAGACAGAAGAAGAAAAAAATTAAAGGTCTTAATATCTCTATTATCGGTGATATCCTCCATAGCAGAGTAGCCAGAAGCAATATCTATGCGCTGCTTAAACTCGGCGCAAATGTAACAATAGCCGGACCTCCGACGCTACTGCCTAAACAGTTTGAACAAATCGGCGTAAGAGTCTGTGACAACCTGAAAGACGCCGTTGAAAATGCCGATGTTGTAAATCTCCTCAGGATTCAGCATGAACGCCAGAGAGCTTCTTATTTCCCGAGTATTGGAGAATACGCTTCGGTTTACGGTATAAACCGCGAAAGCATCAAATATGTCAAAAGAGACGCTCTGATTATGCATCCCGGCCCTATAAACAGAGGAGTGGAACTTGAGTCTGAGTTTGCCGATGGCGATCAGTCAGTAATTTTAGAACAGGTAACCAACGGATTGGCTGTCAGGATGGCTGTCCTTTATCTTGTCGCAGGATGTTTAAAAACTAACTAAGGAGAGTCGGAAAATGGTTAGAAGTAAAGAAGTTTATAATTATATACTAGAAAAGGCCAGAGTAATTGATCCAAAGAACGGTATTGATGAAGTTCGCGATATCGGAATAGAAAATGGCGTTATTGCTGAACCTGAAAAAATATCTAACGCAAAGATAATTAACCTAGAAGGACTCGTTATTGCTCCGGGCTTTATTGATATGCATGTTCATCTGAGAGAGCCTGGAGGGAAAGACAAGGAAACAATTAAAACTGGGACAATGGCAGCCGCAGCAGGAGGTTTTACGACAATCGTTTCAATGCCGAATACCAATCCTCTTGCTGACAACCCGAGCGTAATTGAGTATATAAAGTCTCATTGCGAACTTTCTGCCTATGTGAATGTCCTTCCTTCAGGATGTATCTCCAAAGGAAGTGAAGGAATAGAAATGAGTCCAATCGGAGGACTTAAGAAGGCCGGCATAGTAGCCATTACTGATGATGGAAAATGTGTTCAAAACCATGAGCTTATGAAGCATGTTCTGATGTATTCAAAGACCTTCGGGCTTCCTGTCCTCGATCACTGTCAAGATCCCTACCTTGCAGAAGGAGGGCTTGTCTCTGAAGGGTACTGGAGCTCTATAAAAGGATTAAGGGGTATTCCTGTAGCGGCTGAAACTATTATGGTTTCAAGAGACATCATCCTTGCAGAAGCGGCGGGCTGGAAAGTTCACATACAGCATGTCAGCGCCGGAGATAGTGTAGATATGATAAGAGAAGCTCAGAAAAAGAAAATCAGGGTAAGCGCTGAAGTTACTCCTCATCATATAGCGCTCACAGACGAGTGCATTAAAGATTATGATACAAACTTCAAAATGAATCCTCCTTTAAGAACTGAAGAGGATAGGCAAAAACTCATAAAAGGTTTGCAGGATGGAACTATATCAGTCATAGCCACAGACCATGCACCTCATACGACTACTGATAAACTCGTGGAATTTGCTTATGCTCCTTTCGGCGTAATTGGCCTGGAAACTGCTGTTTGCGTCTGTTTGACAGAGCTTTACCATAAAGACCTTCTTTCCCTGACAGAGCTTGTTTCCAAATTTACTGTCGGTCCTGCTTCAGTACTTGGACTCGATATCGGTTCAATCGAAATAGGAAAAAAGGCTGATTTGACTATATTTAATCCTGATGAGAAATACACAATAGATTCCGGTAAATTTTATTCAAAGTCAAGAAATACTTCGTTTAACGGGAAAGAAGTCAAAGGAAGAGTTATCGGCACAATAATATCAGGAAGATTTGTTTTCAGTCAGATTGATGGAATTAAGGGAACCTTCTAATAAATGTCCAATTTCGAACACTCAACACCCAATTTTGAAATAAAAAACTTGGAAATTGATTATTCCTTGTTGATTATTGGATATTAAAATATGCAATTTACCCCAGAGTCTAATGAAACGCTCACTCCCATGATGCGCCAGTACATGGATGTCAAGAAAAGTATCCCTGCTGATGCTATTTTACTCTTCAGGCTCGGTGACTTCTATGAGATGTTTTTTGACGATGCCCTGAGAGCAAGCCGGCTTCTGGATATTACTCTGACCAAAAGGCATTTAGTTCCTATGTGCGGAATTCCTTTTCATGCACTGGACAACTATCTTCCTAAATTAGCTCAATCAAATGTCAAGATAGCGATAGCTGATCAGGTTGAAGACCCAAAGCTTGCCAAAGGAATTGTCAAAAGAGAAGTTACAAGAATTATTACTCCAGGAACCCTTGTCGATAGCGCCACGCTTGTCCCTGCTCAGAGCAATTTTCTAGCTTCCGTCTGTTTGGCAAAAAATAAATACGGCCTTGCATATCTCGATGTTAGCACAGGTAATTTTAAGATAACAGAACTAGATTCTGTCGAAGAACTTTCAAACGAATTATCCAGACTTCAGGCAAAGGAAATCCTTGTCTCTGAAGCTGCTTTTAACGAATGGAAAACCCAGGATACCAGGATTGTTTCAGATACTTCGGTTTTCTGGACATACTTAGAAGAGGACTGTTTTGACCTGAGTTCTTGCGAATCATACCTGAAAGCACATTTTTCTGTCGCCACATTGGAGTCTTTCGGGTGCGAAGGACTTGTCGCAGCAATCCCTGCAGCAGGAGCCGCGCTTAATTATGCTATTGAAAATCTTAAACACGACGCACGGTATTTAAATTCTATTAAATATTACAATACCAGAGATTTCATGCTTCTTGACAATGCCACAAGGCGTAATCTTGAGTTGCTTGAATCAACACGGGGATTGAAAGACGGTGTCCTGATTAATGTCGTCGATGATACCAGAACTTCAATGGGAGCCAGGCTGTTGAGGGAATGGATAGTTCAGCCCCTTTATTCAAAAGAAAGAATTAATCAGCGCCTTGAAAGCGTCAGCAGCTTGAAAGATGAAGCTCTTACACTTGCTGAACTTCAGGAAACTCTATGTGCTGTAAAAGATCTTGAAAGGATTATTGCCAGAATCAATATTGGTTCATCCAATGCCAGAGACCTAATGGCTCTGGCTTCCAGTCTGGAAGTCCTTCCGGGTTTAAAGAGTATTTTACAATCTTATAGCAATGTCAGCCTGATTGAAGAATTGAATAAGCAGATAAAGCTCTTTCCTGAGATAACAGAGCTAATCTCAAAGGCGATTCTGGAAGAACCTCCTCTAACTATAACAGAAGGCGGAATGATTAAGGACTCTTATAATACAGAGCTTGATGAGTTCCGATCCTCTTCGAGAGAGGGCAAGAACTGGATAGCGGCGCTTCAAGCAAAAGAACAGGAACGCACTGGAATCAAATCTCTTAAAATCAGATTCAATAATGTATTTGGATACTACATTGAAATAACAAAATCCAATCTTCAGTCAGTTCCGCAGGATTATATTCGCAAACAAACAATGGTTAATGCAGAAAGATTTATTACACCTGAACTTAAGGAAGTCGAGAATAAGGTTCTCGGAGCAGATGACAAAGCTAAGGCTCTCGAATATGAAATTTTTCAGCAGATCAGAGAAAAATGCGCATCTTATACAAAGGAAATAAGAGAAACAGCTCAGGCTATTGCTGCTATAGATGTACTCTCATCTTTCGCGGAAGTTGCAAGAAAAAATGATTACCGCAGGCCGACAATAACCAATGATGACACAATTAAAATTGTTGGGGGGAGACACCCTGTTGTGGAATCTCTTCTCAAAGATGAAAGGTTTGTTTCCAATGATACACTCCTGAATAATCGAGATAATAATATTATCATCATAACCGGGCCTAATATGGCAGGTAAATCAACTTACATAAGACAGGTGGCTCTGATTGTCCTGATGGCTCAGATGGGCTCATTTGTCCCTGCTGAACAAGCAGAAATAGGAATTGTAGACAGAATTTTTACCAGGGTAGGGGCTTCGGATGATTTGGCCAAAGGACAAAGTACATTTATGGTAGAAATGGTTGAGACTGCCAATATCCTTAATAATGCCACATCCAAAAGTTTAGTTATTCTCGACGAAATAGGAAGAGGTACCAGTACCTTTGACGGTCTTAGTATCGCCTGGTCTGTGGCTGAATATATTCATAATAGTCCGCACGCAAGAGCAAAAACGCTTTTTGCAACTCATTATCATGAACTTACTGAACTTGCCATGACTTGTTCAGGCGTAAAAAACTACAATGTGGCAGTCAAGGAGTACGGGGATAAAGTTATCTTTCTCAGACAGATAATTCCAGGAGCTGCCGACAAGAGTTACGGCATATATGTAGCTAAACTCGCAGGTCTGCCCGAAAAAGTCATTTCAAGAGCAAAAGAAATCTTGGAAAATCTCGAAAATAACGCAGTTAAAGAAGGTCAGCCAACTCTTGCTTCCCATAAAGGCAAATCCCGCAAAAGACAATTGCTTCCTAACACTCTCGACCAACCCGAACTTTGGTAGTGGCAAAGTAGTAGCTCCTGAAATCGGCAACAAAATTTATGACGGCGCAGTAGGTTCAGCAGGCTTCTTGTGTGAAGCTTTTGAGTATTTGAGAGCTAACAAGAATCTGACGACCAGGGATATTGAAACTCTTCAAAAAAGGACATTCTATGGCAAGGAAAAGAAATCATTGGCCTATATCATTGGCACAATGAATATGATTCTGCACGGAGTAGAAGCCCCGAATATCATTCACACAAATACTTTGGCGGAAAACCTTGCCGATATTCAAGAAAAAGACCGCTATGACATAATTTCAGGAATCTTGATCTGGGGGACAAAAGGATGACACATGCAATCATGTTTCGCCGATTCTCTCATATCTTAATACCAGATTGGTACC
>MHBE01000002.1 GCA_001803205.1 Lentisphaerae bacterium GWF2_38_69
TATGCTTTTTTCCATTTGTCGCGCTATATTAGGATTAACGAACTCTGAATATAGTGCCCCTTGAACATATCTGTCGCCCATCTCATCTGCGTCAGATCTTTTTGGTATTTCAACGATATTATAGATTGGAACTCTGCCACTGTGCTTAATTCTTTCTATCCAAGCATCTGTGACAATATTTCCAGTAGGAGTTAAATGCTTATTGGTTTCGTCTGTAAGCGGATAAGTATTTAAGTTCTCGACATCAGAAATAATTTCATTTTTTATCTTGTCAATTTCTTCAAAAACCTTCTTCATCTTGCAGCCTCCAACATCGCTTGCGTTGCTTTTTCAACGGCCTGTTCAACGCTCGAAGTGTTTAGGCGTGCATATATAGCCGTGGCCTGTGTTGAATCATGGCCTAGGCTCTTTCCAATAATAGCTAGACTTGCCCCTGTAGCAGCTTGCCAAGAACCGTGCGTTCTACGCAAATCATGAATGCGTACTTCTTTTAAACCGGATCTAATGCGTATTCTTTCCCAGGCACTTTTGGGTTCCTCTATGTGGCCGCTCTTAGCATCTGAAGGAAACACATAACCGAAAGATATAGCAGCTCTTTCCTTCAGAACACTTATGGCCGCCGTGGATAGTACAACTTCTTTAGCTTTGCCGGTTTTAAATTCTTGTGCCGGTATGCGCCAAATACGCCGTTCAATATCGATGTTGTTCCAGTGCATAGAAAGGACATTGCTACGCCTTGCTCCGGTAAACAGGCACAACAAAAAGAAGTGTTGCCAAGTAGTGCTTTCAAACTTCAAAGCCTCAAAAAATCGCTTTAGTTCTATAGCGTCAAGAAATTTTTCTCTGCTTTCTTCTTTTGCTTTTTTAAAACTGGCAGCCGGATTAATTAATTTAAGCCCGCATTCAATTCCAAAGTTGAAAACCTGCCTGATAAGCATAATGGCACGGTTTGCCATTACTTTGCCGCCGGAGTTCTTCCGTTTGGTAGTAGCTATAATTTTTTTGTGCAGGATGTTTATATCAGCCTGTGTTATTTCATTAGCTCTTTGGGAAGCTATATCGCCAAGATAAGTTTTAAATTTTCGTAATTCTTCCTCATGAGTCCGGCAATTAGGCTTTAAATGTTGCTCATAATATGTATTAAATAACTCTCCGAAGGTTTCACCCAGGCGCTTTTCTTTGCGTTGTCTGAGAGGATCCTTCCCTTTGGCAATCTCTGTCGATAGTCTGTCGGCTTCTATTCTGGCTTCTGCAACATTTAACTCAGGAAAGTAACCTATTTTGAATGGAGTAGTTTTGTAATTTACGCAACGAATATATAAGAATACTTTCTTGCCACTTGGATAAGACTCTAGGTAAAGATATTTGCAGACTTTATCTCGATATTTAATTCTTTTTCCAGGTACCGGTAAAGCCTCTACGCCCTGCTTCGTAAAATTGAATTTTTCTGCCATTTTTGCCTTCCTGTACAATAATTAAAATAAGGTTTTTGGGGTGTTTAGCCTCATTATTGTTTTATTTCTGTACAATAATTGTACAATAATCCGTGGATATTTCCAGTTAAATACAGGTAATAGTAAAGAAATAGTTTTAATATTTAAATATTGGTGATATCAATTATTTATGTAAGATAATTAACACTAAGTAAAAGTGGTTAAAAGCGCTTAGAACTGACTACGGATCAGAAGGTTTGGGGTTCAAATCCCTATGGGTGCGCCATTTATTTAGCCTCATATTCTATCAGATAATACAATATCGCTCAACCTGCTCAAACCTGCAAAAAGATGCTTTTTCAGCTTTTATTTACAGCATTGTAATAATATTAAAATTTTTAATAACACAAGCATATAAACTAAAGAAAATTCTGAATATCGTTAGTTATTATACTTTTAAGCATTTCTCAAACAATTCAGACAACTCCATCGCATAGGAACAACGCTATTGCATTTTATTACCTTGATCCATAGTTGATATGGGGCGCAAGAAAATGTTTTTAATCGCTTTCCTTTTCGCAATTCCCTTTTTCGCCAGCAAAGCAATGAAATTAAAGTCTGAAAAGGGATGTTAGCAAAACGAGTAAAATCTAGGCTTGATTACTTGTAAACAACTTTCCAGTATGTTCCTAGTGGTAGCAGGAATAAGAGATTCTAGCAGTTAAAAAATACGGGATTTCACGGCTCGTTTTCCCCGTTCTGATTTAAGTTAAAGTTAATTCCTAAATCTTTTCTAAATTTCAAGACAAATTTAGAACCTTTGTCTTTATCAATTTTTAAGTCGCCTTTTAGCTGTTCAGCAAGAAGTGATACCACAGATATGCCAAAACCGTTTGATTTCAGAAGTTTTTCGTCAGATATTCCTTTTCCATTGTCTTCAATGATCAGACATAAATTATTTTCATTATTTGTAAGCTGAATCTTTATAACGGCTTTTGATGTATCTGAAAACGCGTGTTTCAAGGAATTGCTTAGAAGTTCGTTGATTATTATTCCGAGAGGAAATAGGTATTTCTGGGAAAGAATGAAACTTTCAATCTGTTTATAGGTTGTCACATTATGTGAATTAGGAAAGATCGCAAGTATTTCATCAATCAGCTGTGAAAAATATTCTTTTGTATTACACTCCTGAAGATTTTCTGATTGGTAAAGTTTCCTGTGCAGCAGGCCCAGGCTTTTAAGCCTGTTGCTTGCGTCTTTGAGGATTGCTGAGGCTTCGGGATTGTTAACGCTTTCTGATTGAAGATACAGAAGATTATTTATAGCGCTTATATTATTTGTCACTCTGTGATGCAATTCTTTGAGAAGAAGTTCTTTTTCTCTTAGAAGGCTTTTAATCTGTTCTTCAGCTCTTTTGCGGCATGTAATGTCGGAAAAAATTGTAGCAAAGCCGTTTTTTCCCCAAGGGCAGACAGAAATCGAAAAATACATATCATAAGTTTCAAAAAAAGATTCAAAGCAACATGATTGGCCTGAAAACGCTACCTGAGAAAATTCTTTTAGATAGGGGGAGGTAGATGTCTTATATACTTCAGTTGATAATTTCCCTTCAATGTTCTCTTTTTTTAATTTTAGTATTCTTTCATAACCTGGATTTATTTTTTCTATAATATAGTCAATTGCAATTCCATCATTATCGAAAACGAGTTTATGAAGAGCAACTCCTTCATCCATGTTATTGAAAAGAAGCTGGAGTTTAAATTCCAAATCCCTGAAGGTGTTTATAAGTTCCGCATTCAATTTAAATTGCCTTATTACAGATTTTTAGAATGATTGAAATTATATAGCCTGGAGCTTATTAGTCAATAGAAGTAAGAGGTTGAAGACCCTCACAGTAGAAAACACAAAACATGGATAAACAGTACACTGAATACATAATACATTGAAACAAAGGCAGACCAGACTTATGTGATCTTATTGAAGTGTTCCCTTTTCCAGTAAAATTTTGATATATCTGGAAAAACTGACTTAGATTTTTTCCCACAAAACGAGGCAAAACTAAACTCAGAGATGGATAAAGAAGTACTTACTACAGGAAAAAGCATCCTAGACAAAGAAGATTACATCCCTGGCAATAGAAAAACTAAGTGGGGAATCATGTCAAAAATACCTATTCTTGATTTAGATGGAAAGATAGAAGGGCTATTAGGTTTTTTTGTGGATATTACCGACCGCAAAAAAGCAGAAGAAGAACTTTACTCGTACCAGGTGCAACTCAAGAAACAGAACGAAGAGCTTCATATACATCAGGCGGAACTCGAAACACAGAATGAAGAGTTACGCCAGGCGCATGCAGAACTTGATTCAGTTAGAAAGCGTTATTTTGACCTCTACGACCTTGCTCCTGTAAGTTTTTTCACAATAAATCAAAAGGGTATTATTACAGAAACCAACCTTTCCTCCTCTATTATGTTTGGAATAGATCGAGATAAACTTATTAATCAACCTTTTGCCAAGTTAATATTCCCTGAGGAAAGAGATATCTTTTATTTGAGAAACAAAGAGGTATTTGAAACTGGCAAGCAGCTTTCCTGGGATATGCGTATGTTGCATACTGATGGTTCTCCATTTTGGGTATATTTACAGGCTAAGCCCCTTCAAAATATAGAGTCTATAATTGCTTTGATTAATATAAGCGCATATAAAAAATTCGAAAAATAAGTACAGAACTCCTTACCTGGATAAATATCTAGACCTCAACAGCGGAATAGTTTAAGAAAATTAGGCATGACACTTTTTAGTAATGTAGAACAGTCGTCCCGGCTGTTTGTTTTCTTATTACGCAGGCGGGACGCCTGCGCTACATTATGGAATCGACATTCATTTTGGTGTCATCCATATTTCCATCGGATCAAAATTTCTGAAATCCGAATTCACACTTCCCATTTCATGGCATGCTCATCTAGTGTTTTTTGGTAGAAAAATGTATCGAGATGGCGGGTGAGGCTATAATTAATCCAGTTTCGGGAAACGCTCACATCTGATCAACGACTTGATCCTCGTTGTAGTATCAGGTTTCTTTATATGATCCTTGGCAAAGTCAATCGACTTCATCAGCCATGCCATATTCATGCCGAGGTGTTTTATAATATTCATTCCTTCGTAGTCTCCCGAGACTTCATCATTGTCTCTTCCGAGCCCCATAGTCCAGTAGCTTCCGTTAGCTATAGGCATCTGCATGACAGCAAAGAAGTTATTAATTGTATTAATTGCTGCTACCCCGCCAACTCTTCTTGCCGCTACTATTGAAGCGCCGACTTTATGCCTCATATACTGTTCGCTTCCGTAGGCGACATAAACAGCCCGGTCCATAAAGGATTTCATCGGACCTGAAACATCTCCGACATAGACAGGAGAAGCCAGTAACAGTCCGTCTGCCTGTTTCATTTTTTCTATAATTGAATTTAAACTATCGTCATTGAATACACATTTACCTGTCTTATGTTTCCAGCAATGATCGCAGGCGATGCAGGGCCTCAGCCTCTCTTTGCCAATCATGATTTCTTCTGTTTCAATTCCTTCGGCATTTAGTTCTTTAAAAACAGCTTTGATCATCGTAGATGTGTTTCCGTTTTTTCTTGGGCTTCCGTTGATTGCTAAAACTTTCATTTTAGTCCTCCAGTTTATAAATTTATATTTAAATTTAATCTTTAATTATCTCACCATCTTTGATGATGAGTTTTATCCGCATTAAAATTTCCTGACTCTGGTATTTCAGCAATGAGATTATTGTCTATAGTTTCTTTGTTTATAGCTTAAAATACTATATTAATAAATAGATGTCCATAAAGTTTTAAAAAGAGCTATTAAATGCAATATAGTAGTTGCTCAATGAGATATATTAGTTGCATTTTAGTAATACAAAATAATTAAGGACGCAGAATTTTTTTTGTAACTTGATGGATTCTATCGCCACAGAAGGGTCATACTTGGCAGAAGGAATCTTGAAAAATTATTGGCTGCAAAGAATAAAAAAGGCGAGAAGACTAAATCCTCTCGCCTTAATTACTTCTTTTATTAGAGGTCAGTTGTAACTATTTTTCCAAAATCTATATGAAGATTCGTCGAAAGGTTAGCAGTAGCTTTTTCAAGGAGATAGAAAATCTTATCCCTGTCATTTTTAATGCTTATGTTGAGTTTGCTGTCCAGAGTTAACTTTAATGAAGCCAGTGCATCATCGAAAGCCTTATCCGCATCGTTCTGGTTAATGAAAGCGTACTTATCGGCGCTGTTTATATAGGCCAGGGTCGAATAGCATTTGCCGAAAACGAACTTTAACTGACTCATCTGGAATGTATAGCTGCTCTTTGAGAGCGTTGTTTTATTATACATTTCGTCCAGGTAGAATCTTATCTGCCTCGGGTACAGAATATATGTAGTGCCGTTCATTCCCTGTAAGCCTATTGTGGCAGAATACTGAGCGTCATTCAGGCTGTAATTATTTATATTGGCAACTTTGTCTGCATATGCAGGATTGTTCATATTGGCTCCGATTCGAATATAAACTGTATTTATATCAGACCAGGGGCCTGCGTTATATGTAGCATTGAGCACCATATCAAGGAGACTGTTGTCTGAGGTTGAGAAATTCCTCATGCAGTCAGCAAAATAAGCTGCAGAAGGCCCCCATGGGTCTTTATTGATTGATGATAACCTGAGAAGATCGTTGTAATGGAAGTATGCAGCGGCTATTGGCCCGAAGTATTTATTATCAAGTGCAACAGGCCCGGTCTTTGCTGTCTGAGCTGCTCCCTGGTCTCTAACAGAATACCCAAGGGATTTCTGTAATACAGCGTAATTTATAAGCCCGTAGCCGTGTTCGAGAGCCTTTGAATAGTCATTGAGCTGATAAGGCCCGCCCTGTCCGGGTGACAAAAGAGTTTTTCTGTAGGATTCAATTGGAGTAATCCAATCAGTTGTTTTCAAATAAATTCTTGCATCAATGTCTTCCTGAAGCAACTGGGCAAACAATGAACCATATAGATAATCCTTGTTATACTTAAGAGCGTAGTAAGTGGCATCATGATTGATAAGATGCCCCAGCAATACCCCTGCTACGAAATTAGACATAATTAGGTCTTTGAAATTATCATTAAGAGGAATAAACTCTGAATTGGGAACTATCGCTACAGGGAATTTTAAATGGTAATAAACCGAACCCGTGTCAGAAGTTGGCTGGCTATTCTTTGATACTGTGATAGTTATTGACTTTGAAGTGCTGTTTCCACTCGGATCAGTAGCCTTGCCAGTTATCGTGTAAGAAGCGAAAGCAGAAGGAGTGAAATTGGCTGTCGTGCCGTTAAAAGTTTTTCCGTCTGCTGTGATAGTAGAAGTTACGCTTCCGCTGTCGTCAGTAGCTGTTATTTTTATGTCAATAGGTGACAGGGCTGCCTGCTCGATTATTTGCTTGTCTGTAGGGTTAACAAAGTTTACTATCGGCGCTGTTGTATCAGGAGCAGGATCTATTCCTCCGCCATTGATCTTGACATTGCTTATTATGTAGCTTGCAGCGTTTGCTCCAAAAGAAATAGAGGCTTTGGTGTTTGCTTTCAGTATATAACCCTGGTTTTCAGGCCACCAAGAATAGGTCGTTACAGATACAGTTTGGTTAGTCTGTTTGAAACTTGAGTTGGCAAGCCCCCATACGCTGGATACCGCAGCTCCTTTAGATAAATCGAAAGAGAGCGGACTTGTAGCAAGATTTACATCTTTATCGGTATGGAAAGTAATTGTACCTGTCCATCCGGGTGTAGCCTTGTCAACTGTCAGAGTTACAGCCTGTACACTAATGCAGCAGAAGCTGAATAGCGTCATCAGTACAAAAAATGCCCTGAGTGTTTTCATTTTTTTCTCCTTTATTAATTTGTTATTGGCCATTTTTTCTAAACATAAAAAAAGGCCAGGGAAAACAAGAAAAAAGCCTTTACCTTTTAGACCTTCGTTGTTTTTTGATTATGAGTTTAAATACTATTGGAATGAGGAAGTTGCTATAAAATTTAAAAGATAGTCAATAAATGCAATAGAATAGTTGCTCTATGAGATATAATAGTTGCATAACAACAAAATAAATGAGGCTGATATAATGAAATTTTATTTTGATAAATTCAAAGAACTGAGAAATAAGGCAGATGTATCGGCAATCAGGATCTGCAAAAAGTTAACTATCACTAAATCAACTCTATGGAGATGGGAAACGGGTCAGATAACTCCACGGGCAGAAACTGTAAGAAAACTTGCGGAGATAATAAATGTGTCTATTTCTTCAATATCAGATTTGAAAGATATTTCAGATATACCAGCATTACCTCTTTCAATTACTTATAACCATAACGATAATCAGTACTCTAAGCTGATTGAAGATATATACACAATTCAGAAAAATGCTGACCGCAGAAATACTATACTGAAAGCAATTCTTGCTTCCAGGAAGATATTAATTTATGTGAAAGATGCTAATATGAAATATCTTGCCGTTAATAATGCATTCCTTGAGAATTTAGGTTTGCCGCCAAACACAAGCTGTGCAGGGAAAACTGATTTTTCGTATTTCAGTATGGATGAAGCAAAAGCAAATACCGAAGAAGATAGAAGAATTATAGATTCTGGAGAGCATGTAGATAATAAAGAATGTTTTATGCCTGGTTCCAAAAAGAAAAGAATATGTCTATTCAATAAATACCCTGTTTTAGATAAATCTGGTAAGGTAAGCGGATTAGCAGCTACATTCATCGATATTACACAGAGAGTTAATTCGGAGAGTTTGCTGAAAGTCATACAGGGATTACTGGAGCGCATAGAAATTCCTGTTGTTATTCATAAGGTTTCAACTGACGAATTTCCTGAGATTCTTTATGCAAATAATGCCTATAAAGAACTTCGCGGATATAAAGAAGGCATGACTTATAAGGAGTTAATCAGAAAGTCCTTAAAAATGGCGCTTCCAGAATATAAGCATATATATGAAAACATATTAACTACCGGACAGCTTCCGGAAACAGGCACAATTATCGGATACAATGTAAACGGAGAAGAGGTGCTTTTTGAGAATCATAATTACGAAGCATATCCATATAGGATAGGCTTTTTTGAAGGGCTGAATAAAAAACAGGAACAAAAACTTTCCTGATGATCGGCTTAAGTCTTAGCTTTCTTCAATTTCCTTAACTATTTTTTCAATCCTGTTGAGTTGCTGCAATGAGTTATGAAAACTTCTTAGATACAGATAAACAGCTGAGTTCTTTTCAATCTCCGGCATTATTCTAATATATTCTTTCAGAAACTCTTTGCTCTGCAAATATTCTCTTTCTAGAAAGGAGAGATCAATTTCTTTAGTTTTATTCTTGCTGTGATTTGCTAGAAACACCATGTTTTCAGTTTTATTGCAGACAGTATTAAAGCATGAAGTCAAAATTGAATATCTTGTCTGGTTTGTTTTGATAAAATCAAATTCATTTTCAGCCTGACTGACAATTTGCCTGAGATCATAAATCTTTTTACGCACAGCAAAAAGTCTATCCCATAAAACTTCTGAATTTTGTTTTCCAAGCGCAAAATCCATATTCTGAAATAAATGGAGGCCTCTGAAATCTTCTATTATGCCTCTCAATGCAGGAACTATCGAATATTTAGGTTTCATTGCTTCGGATGAAAATAATATTTTTACAAGAACAATAAGAACAACGGCAAAAATAGTGCATACAAAACGGCTGAAAACAAGGTTAGACAGATTTAGATATTGTTCGGCAGGATTCTGTATTGCAACTATGAGGTAAGCGTCAAGCATAACCCATATTGGGGCTTAGACGGTTATCACAGTCAGCAAAGAGTAATCTTGGCAGACAGTTTGAACCCGAGCTTTAA
>MHBE01000003.1 GCA_001803205.1 Lentisphaerae bacterium GWF2_38_69
CTCATGTTCTTTTTCCTCCTGCTTGTTAAAATCGAACATGAGAAAAATTATCTCTCAAACTCTAGGAAAAAAAGATGGGTCATATTTGACGCTTACCTATGAGCAGGAAATATATTGCCAGAAACATCGCAAGATAAAAATAATTACCTTTTGACAGAAAGTACGCATAGAATCCCAGAAAGAAAAAGAATGGAGCAAAATACAGATAATAATAGAATTCATAACTCAGGAGAAGAAGGAACCAGATTAAAGGCTAATCCAATTCATAGTTTTTCCCACACTTTTCAGCCCTTCTGTTCTTAGTTGCATAAGAATATAATACTCATGTCAGGCAATCGTTTGTTCCTTGCCTTACAAATTCATTCACCTCGAAAGAAACGCTTTGCCTTATCCATGAAAGATGAGATCATCGGATGATTGCTCTTTACATTTTCGAGCTGCCCGAATTCGTTTAGTTTGTCCTTTTGCTGTTTTGTCAGGTTTTGCGGGACTTCAACAAAAACTTTAATGTGCTGATCGCCGCGTTTGCCTCCATGAAGAGAAGGCACACCTTTTTCTTTAAGCCTAAGGATCGTGCCGGTCTGAGTTCCTTCCGGAATCCTCATTTTCGCCTGGCCTGTAATTGTAGGGACATCAACTGTTCCGCCAAGAGCCGCTGTAACAAAATCTATGGGTATATCACACATAAGATCAAGGCCGTCCCTCTGGAATACTTCATGCCTTCTTACATGAATAACTACAAATAAATCTCCGTCATTGCCTCCGTTGACTCCGCTTTCGCCTTCACCGGATACGCGCAGCCTTGAACCTGTATCAACGCCAGGAGGAATATGTATCTGAATATTTTTTTCAGTCCTTACCCTGCCTTCTCCGCGGCATTTAGGACAGGGTTTCTCAAGTGTCTGCCCTGCTCCATGACAGCTTGGGCAAGTCTGCCTCATGCTTATAAAAGAGTGGTTAATTGAAACATACCCGCTTCCATTGCATCTCTTGCATCTTATCCTGCTAGAACCCGGAGCCGCACCGGAACCGTTGCAAGAAGAACAGGACTGCATTTTGGAGAATGATATTTTTTTATCTGCGCCAAAAACAGCTTCTTCGAAGTCAATTTCGAGATCATATCTTAAATCATTACCATCCTGAGACGACGATCTTTTCTGCCTTGAAGAGCCACCCATTCCGCCAAATAAATCTTCAAAAGAAAAACCGCCGCCGCCCCCCGCATTACCGAAAACCTGACTGAATATATCAAATGGATCGTGAAAACCTCCAAAGCCTCCTCCTCCACCGCCGCCTCTTCCGTAATTAGTGAAAGCGTCATGTCCAAGTTGGTCATATTGAGATTTTTTCTTTGGATCTGAGAGAACTTCATATGCTTGTGAGAGTTCCTTGAATTTCTCTTCAGCTTCCTTATTTCCAGGATTCTTATCTGGATGGAATTGGATTGCCAGTTTTCTGTATGATTTCTTAATTTCTTCAGCGGTAGCAGATTTATTTACTCCGAGTATTTCATAATAATCTCTTGACATAAATTTATTTCTCCTGCTGTTGTTCAGCCTTGCCGCTGCTGATTATAACGGAGGCTGGCCTTATCAGCCTGTCTCCCATTTTGTAGCCGGATCTCCACTGCTTTACGACTGCGTCTTTATCAATAGTGTTTGAAGGCTCATGGGCAATAGCCTCATGAAAGCTTGGATCAAAGGGTTTTCCAACTGCATTTATTGCTTCTACTCCCAAATTGGACAATGCTTTTTCAAATTCAGACTTAATGAGTTTCATGCCCTCATAAAGTTTATCAAGATTATCAGATGTTTCAGCAGAGCTCAGAGCCAACTCAAAGTGATCCAATACCGGAACAATTTGATTTAAGACTTCAAACTGAGAGTTTATTCTTATATCTCCTTTTTCCCTTACAACACGCTTGCGAAAATTATCATATTCAGCATTTAGTCTGAGATATTTATCCTCAGATGCGGCAAGTTTTTCTTTAAGCTCGGTAATTAAGTTTTCGTTCTGGGAATTATCAGTTTGTATAACATTATCTGAGTAATCCCCCGGGGCTTCGCAATCATTGATATTGTCTGAAATATCTGGCTGGTTGTCATTTTTTTGATCTTTCTTTTCGTGTTTCGACATAAAACGGGAACCTCCGGTTTTAAACAGGCTTGTAGCTTTTAATTATTTTATTTTGACTTATATATAGAACTATAATAAAATGTAATTAGTTGAAATTTCAATAAATTCAATCATAAAGGACTTTTCTATGAAGTTAGGCGTTATCGGCGGAAGCGGGTTATATTCTATTGAAGGACTCCAGATTAAGGAAAAAATACCTCTACAGACACCATTTGGAAAACCTTCTGATGCATATCTTTCCGGCAGTATAGCCGGCCTGGAAGTTGTTTTCCTGCCCAGGCATGGAGAAGGACATACAATCTCTCCTTCTGAAATAAATCATAGAGCCAATATTTACGGAATGAAAAAACTTGGCGTCACTCACATATTAAGTTTTTCAGCTGTTGGAAGCCTTCAGGGACATTTTCCTCCCAAAGATATTGTTATAATTGACCAGTATTTCGATAGAACAAAACAATCTGAAAATCATACTTTTTTCAGAAATGGGATAGCTGCCCACATTCCTTTTGGAGATCCGATTTGTCCTGAATTTAAGAATTTAATTTTCAAGGAAGCGCAAAAAGCTGTTGCCGCAATCTACGGCACTGGGGAAGGGAAGCCCAAAGCTGTTAACGGAGGGACTTATGTAAATATGGAAGGTCCGGCATTTTCAACCAAAGCTGAATCTAAGTATTACAAAGCATGCGGATTTGACCTTATCGGAATGACAAGTTTGGCAGAAGCAAAACTCTCCAGGGAAGCTGAGATATGTTATAGCGCAGTAGCAATGGTGACTGATTTTGACTGCTGGCACTCCGATCACGACAGCGTCACAGTAGATATGGTAGTAGAAACTATGAAATCAAACATCAGAACAGCTAAAGAAATACTATCAAACGCCGTGAAAGTTTTTAAAACACTGACAAGAAACTGCCCCTGCCCTCACGCTCTTAAAGGAGCAATAATGACTTCAAAAGACAAAATTACTCCTGAAATTAAAAGCAGACTGGATATTATTGCAGGGAAATACTTTTAATAGAAGAAATTAATAAGCTGTTATTGAGCAGAGGGCTGACTAGTTCTCTGCCATATTTCATTTCTCCCGAATAAAGAAAAACCCACAAAACCCCTTATTTTCAAAGTATTGCCATTATTGTCCAGTTCAGCTGTACAATCATATGTATTACCTGACCATGGATCTAATATTGTTCCCCCGGAAAATGTAGTTGCGCTATCCTTACTCAGGTTTTTGAGTATAATCAATCCTACGACAGGTTTATTCTTGTCCTCTCCTCTGCACATATAGCAAACTATCCCTTTATCTTTTTCCTGGAGGGTTTCTACAATTTTGCCAAAATAGTTTCCATTAGACATATATACCTGAATAATAGCATTATCCACACCTGTTTTATCGTCAAAAGTCTTCCAATATCCTACAATCTCTGATTTATTAGTTTCAACTACAGCAGGTTTGAGGTTTTCATTAACGGGCTGAGGAGGAACTGAAGGAACCGCTGATTTATCAGTTTCAACAACAGATGGTTTGAGGTCTTCCGCAACAGGTATAAGAGGAATTGAAGGAGGATTAACCTTGTTATCATTCTTACAACCTGAAAAAGATAAGATAATAAAAGAAAAAACTACCAATAAAGCGCTAAATCTTTTCTGCATTACTTCCTCCATGATTTCTTACATTAAATTTTCTAAAAAGACCGTTTTCCAGCCATTATAAAATAAAGTATTGCTTTTGTCCACACAACTTCAGCAACAAGCTGTTTTACTCCCAAAGACTAATAAACTTAACTTTCGGGTTTAATAAAAACGCATAAATATTTTATAATAAATGGATTAACATATATATAATGCTATAATAATGTTGTAATTACAATACAATTAAAAAGCACTAAATAAAGTTAATCCAAAAATGAAAAAGAATAAATTAAGCAATATCAGTTTAACACCAGTAGGGGACAGTTTAAAGGGCGATTATACATTTGTTGATAACGAGATTCAGGATTCGATTAAGAAACTAAATTTTTTCCGGCATGTAAAACAATACAGCAAAACCAAGAGAAGCGGATGGAGCATGGAGTCGACAGTTTATACATTACTTATATGGGTGTACCTGAAAAATGATTCCATAAAAATGTTTTACGAGAAGTGCCTGTTTGTTTTCTTTAAAGGCGGAAAAGATGTTCTATATGAAACGATGAGGGATGAAGGAACAAACTGGAGGCAGATATCATTTTCTACAGCTAAAGAAATGCCAGCGTAACAGAAAAAGCCTTTGTAGTTGACGATTCTATAAAAGAACGAAGCGGGAAAAAAGTAGAAGGAATATCAAAACATTTTGAGCACTCTCAAGGGCGCTATGTAATGGGGCATCAGATGATAGAACTTGGCCTGGCATTTAAAAATGGGTTTCTGCCTTTGGATCGTCAAATATTCATAGGGGATAAAAAAGCGCATCTGCTCAACAACGCTTTCAAGGACTCCATAAGTGCTGCAGCCCAGGACTTTAAATGTGCCCTTGAAAAGGATAAGAATGAAATGTTCAGATCTATGCTCCAAAGGACAATTAGAAAAGGCTTCATGGCTAAGTATTGTCTGGCTGATTCATGGTTTTGCAGCAAAAAGAATATAAGAACGGTAATAGACAATAATCTTACCGGGATACTCAGAACAAAAAGAAGCAAACTCAATTATTTGTTTAACGGCAAATTATACACCCTAGTTGAATTGTATTTTCTTTTAAGGCGCCGCTTCAGAAAAAACTCACAATGCAAATGGAAAACATTCAGTGCAGTTGTCAAGATTGACTTGTCCGAGGACATCAAGATACATGACTACATTCAGGTCAAACTTGTATTCAGCGCGCCCAAGGATCAGAAAAAAGATCAATGGGCGGCATTTCTATCTACGGATATAAACCTCAGCAATGAAGATGTCTTGAAAGTCTAGGCCATGCGGTGGGGAGTGGAGGTTTACTTTAAGGAAATAAAGCAGAATATGGGATTTCTAAAAGAACAGTCATGGTCTTATGTTTCTCACTATGCGTCAATCCATCTGACTGCAATACGGTATATGCTTTTATTCGATATACTGTTACTGTCGGGAAACTGTTGCTCATTCGGCAGCATGAGAAACGCTTTAACCGGAAAACTTGAGATGCTGACTTTTGCTGCATTGCTGTGGGAATTATTCAAAGCTATCATATATGGAGTTCTGGATACATTTAAGGATCTGATTGGCGAAAAAATGTTAAACAAAATCAAAAGCAAGATAAGCTCTACCATCGAAGAGTTCCTTGAAAAAGCTCTTCAGTTAGATGAAAATTATATTACCAATGAGCTTAGAGCAGAACGATTAGGGGTGTTGAGATGACAAGCCCATATGCAAAAAAATGAAACCCGAAACTTTAGTAATAAAGTCTCAAAATCTTGAATTGAGTTCATCTTTGTGTAACATCCTAATAAACGATATATCTCTAAAATTCTTAATATTACTGAGGGTTATGGAAAATATTTCATTATTTATAAAAGCTTTTGGCAATTACCTTTCTCTGGAAAAAGGCTTAAGTAAAAATACCGTTTCTTCCTACATTTCTGATATAAACTTTTTTGTCGAATATTTAAACAAAAAGAAGCTTGATGATTTTGGGACATTAACAAGAGATGACCTGCTTGGATATCTTGAAAACTGTTCAGATAATCAGATGGAACCAACTTCGATAGCAAGAAAACTTGTCTCAATCAAAGTTTTCTTTCGTTATCTGCTTTCTGAAAAAATCATTAAAACAGATATAACAGATGTTATGAATTCTCCAAAGCTATGGAGAGTTCTTCCAGATTTTCTCACAATCGAAGAGATTGACAAAATGCTCGATGTGTTTGCCCCTAACTCAAAAGATCCATTGATTATCAGGAACAGAGCCATAATTGAACTGATATACTCCTGCGGATTGAGAGTATCAGAACTCGTTAATATACAGATTCATGATTTAAAGTTTGATGATGCCATAATCAAAGTCACCGGCAAAGGAAATAAAGAAAGAATTGTGCCTGTAGGAGCCAAAGCCGAAAAAATTCTTACAAAATATATTCAGGTATCCAGACCTGAACTTCTCAAGAATAACCCTACGCAATCCAAGATATTTGTCTCACATAACGGCAGAATTCTCACTAGGGCTATGATTTGGAATATTGTTAAAGAGGCAGCCCGTCTTGCCGGCATCAAAAAAAATATTTATCCGCATACTCTAAGGCATTCTTTTGCAAGCCATCTGCTTCAGAACGGCGCGGATCTCAGAGTCATTCAGGAAATGCTTGGGCATGCAGATATAAGCACTACCCAGATTTATACTCATGTCGATCAGAACAGGCTGAAAAATATTATAAAAACTTTTCACCCAAGAGCATAAAAACTGCTTCAAACGCTTAGTATTTTGAATTGGCAAAACCTACCCATCCGCCAGCTTCAACAAGTGCTTTATCGAAACCGCCGAGACGGAACTGTATCACCTCTGAAATACCTCCGGAAGAAATTGATATTTCCCCTTTCTTAACATCGACTTTGGCATAAGTATCCATGCCTGAATATTTTTTAAAGAGAGATTCAATAGTTTCAGTTGGAAGTTCAATCGCAAGCATGCCGCAATTAAAGTTGTTCTGCCTGAATATCCTTGCAAAACTTTCAGCGATAACCACATTTATATTGTTAACTTCAAGAGCCCATGGAGCATGTTCTCTTGAAGAACCGCAACCGAAATTCTTTCTTGAAATAACTATCTCTTTGTCCATTAAATCTTCTCTGGGATCAAAACCTTTTAATTTTAAATCTTCAAAAAGATGAGGTTTTAATGCTTCTTTGGAAACTTCTGTAAGATACTTAGCTGGAATTACTTCATCAGTATTTATATCTGATCTGTCTAAAAACAGCACTTTGCCTTCAAATCGTTTCATTTTTAAGGTCTCCTTGGTTTACACTTTGAAAAATGGAGAATTAGTTATCTTGCCTTCGATAGCTGTAGCTGCCGCGGTAGCAGGACTCATCAGGTGAATCATGCCTCCTTTGCCCATTCTTCCGTTAAAATTCCTGTTAGTAGTAGCAGCGCAGACTTCGCCATTTGCCAGAACACCGTTGCTCATTCCGAGGCATGCTCCGCAAGTTGGATTTGTCACGCAGAAACCCGCATCCATAAATATCTTTATAAGGCCTTCTGACATAGCCTGCTCGAATATCTTGGGAGTGGCAGGAGAAAGAACTGCCCTGACATTATCGCTTATTTTTTTACCTTTAAGAACGGCTGCAGCAATTCTCAGGTCTTCAATCCTTCCATTTGTACAGGAACCTATATAAATCTGATCGACAACTGTCCCTTGCGCTTCTCTGACGCTCTTTACCTGATCTGGTTTAAATCCCACAGTTATAAGCGGCTCAAGCTTACTTAAATCATATTCGATAACTTTTTCAAAAGATGCGTCTGAATCGGATTTGTATTTGCTATAATTTGCAAGAGCGGCTTCTTTTGTATCAAAATCTTCTTTTATAAAATCCCACAAATATTCAACTGTTTTCATATCCGGATAACATATCCCGCAAGTACCGCCGGCCTCAATAGCCATATTGCAAAGGGTCATTCTTGATTCCATGCTCATATCGTCAATAAGCGAACCTGTAAATTCCATTACACAGTCAGTAGCTCCATTGACACCTATCTGTGAAATTATAAACAGAATTACATCCTTGGCATAAACTCCCTCAGGCAGTTTACCTTTAAGAATAAATTTCATTGTTTTGGGATATTTGAAAGCGCATACTCCTTTGAGAATTCCTACTTCCAGGTCGGTAGTTCCTATCCCTGCCGCGAAAGCTCCGAAAGCACCGTATGTGCAAGTATGAGAATCACCCATTATTGCCGTAAATCCCGGACGGATAAAACCTTTTTCCGGAAAAATTGCGTGGCATACGCCATTACGGCCAATATCAAAGAACTCAATCTCGTGTCTTCTTGACCAATCGCGGAGGATTTTTCCCTGTTCGGCAGTTTTTGAATCCTTTGCAGGAGTCACATGATCTATTACCGCTTTTATTTTGGAAGGGTCATAAACTTTATCCATATCTCTTGCGATAAGGTCATTGATAGCAATTGGAGTAGTTATTTCATGACAGAAAACTCTGTCAATTTTAAGCACATAAGACCCCTTGAAAGGTTCATCAAGTAGATGTTCTTCAAAAATCTTTTCAGCTATAGTCTTTCCCATAAGTATGATTCCTCCTCAATCTTAATGAGCAAATATCAAGTTAAAATTGATATTGTAAATTATTTGTTTTCAACTTCTCTGACGATAATTATCATATTTTTGTATTGATAAATTAATTTTTGGAATTCGATTAAACAGGTCTGAATAGTTTATATTAAAACAATCTATGAAAATGGAGACTTCTTTTTTATATGACTGAATATGCTGTTAAACTTGCCGAAGCCGGATTAAAAATCAATGCGATGAAACTAAATGCGAAAAACCCTTTTCAATGGGCGTCAGGGTTCTTTATGCCGATATACAATGACAACCGCATGTTCCTATTCTATCCGGAATTCAGAAAACTTATCCTTGATGGTTTTCTAGACATAATCAGAACAAAAAAAATTATTATCGATGTGATTGCCGGTACAAGTACAGCCGGAATACCTCATGGAACACTTTTGGCAGAAGCTCTTGGTCTTCCCTTTATTTACATCAGGGAAAAGCCCAAGGCTCACGGGCTGAAAAACCAGATAGAAGGAATAGATGCTGAAAAAGACCTTGAAGGAAAAAAAATAATTGTCATTGAAGACCTTATTTCGACAGGAGGAAGCTCCGCCAAAGCTGTTCAGGCCGTAAGAGAGGCAAACGGCAAAGTAGACTACTGCCTGTCTATATTCAGTTATAACCTTTTAAATGCGCTCAATGAATTTGCTAAACTTGACAAACCCTGCAAAGTTTTATCTATTCTTGAATATGACACGCTCATTGATACAGCAAAAAAAACAGGCTATATTTCTGACGAACAGCAGGAAGCGTTGAAATTATGGCGCCACGAACCTTTCGAATGGGGCGAGAAGAGAGGTTTTGCCAGAATAGTAAAAAAGCAATAAAGAAAAAAAAATGAGGATTTTTTATGTCTTTGACTTATCAGGAAAAACTTGCAAGAAATAGAGTCTGTCTTCCTTTGGACGGGCTTAACAGCTTAGCAGAAGTTAAGGAGAGAGTTGCTGAACTTAAAGAGGTGGTTGGACTCTTTAAAGTGGGCAAGGAATCTTTTACTAAGTTTGGACCAGCAGTAATTGAACTTATTCACAATTCAAAGCGTGAAGTTTTCCTTGATCTCAAATACCACGACATTCCAAACACAGTTCGAGGCGCTGCGGCGGCTGCAGCTGAACTTGGAGTATTTATGTTCAATGTCCATTCTTCAGGAGGACTTGAAATGATGCAGGCGGCAAAAGAGGGAGCTTTGAGCGTTTCTGAAAAAATCGGAATGAGATGCCCTAAAATCATTGGAGTTACGGTTCTAACCAGCATAGACAATAGGATACTCAGAGAAGACCTTGGAATTCAGGAAGAAGTCGAAGAACATGTGCTAAGGCTTGCTAAACTGACTCAAAAGGCCTCCCTGGACGGAATAGTATGTTCAGCAGCCGATCTCTATGCAATTAAAGATAAGCTGCCGGATGATTTCATGTTTGTCACTCCGGGAATCAAAGCTGTCGGCGGTCATGCGGGAGCAGACCAGAAAAGAGTATTCTCCCCGGGAAATGCTATCAGAGACGGTTCTACAATTCTTGTAGTAGGCAGAACAATAACAAGTTTTGCCACACCCGAAGAACGCATAGAATCAGGATATAATATCTTAAAGGATATAGCACAATACATGCCGAAAAAAGTGTAGTTGTCATCAGGAAGAAATATTTTGAATAAAGTAAGGCTGAATAGCTCACTGGGAATTATTCTGATAATTACAGCGGCTGTAAGCTGGGGGCTTTCCGCGGTATTTTTCATACCTAATCTCTACAATCTTCCTGTAACTTTTGTGGTACTTCTCCAAAACTTTTTATCCTTTATTCTCATGAGCGTATTGTGCCCCAAAGAATATGCCTATGCTTTGAAAATTCCCGGAAAAATTCTTTTTCTTCTCTCACTTATCGCACTCTTTTCCGGAGTTATAGGGACTCTGGCTATCGTCAAGGCCTTGTTTCTTGTAAACTTTAAACAGCTTTCAGTCGTCGTTCTTATCCAGAAAGTTCAGCCTGTGTTCACTGTAATTTTAGCGTTAATCTTCCTTAAGGAAAAACTTGCAAAAAATTTTGTTCTCTGGAGCTTAATAGTTTTTGTTGGCGTTTATATGATTACATTCGGTTTTCATGCTCCTGACTTTTCCACAACTAATTCTCATCTTATGGCATATTTGCTCTCTATAATCTCAGCGCTTTCATTTTCGACTAATACGATTCTGGGAAGGTATCTTGCAAATTCTGTTTCTTTTCTGAGTATAACATTTCATAGATTTTTTTTCGGAACGATCTTCAGCGTAATAGCATGCCTGATGACAGGAACTCTTTGGTGTTTCGGGCAAATAACCTTTCATAATTATATTTTTCTAATAGCCATAGTCATAATAGCAGGCCCTCCTTCAATGTTTATATATTATTTTGGGTTAAAATATGTCAAAGCAATGGTTTCGGCTATTTGTGAACTGGCGCTACCCTTCAGTGTGATAATTCTAGATTATCTTATTAATGGAAATGTGCTGACTTTAACTCCGTGGGCAGGCGCGATAATAATGATTATTGGGATAATGAAAATATCCAATCAAACTAAAGTCCCCCAGTCAGTAAAAACTAGTAATACCTGAATGCTAAATCACATTAAACCCTCGATCGTTTCCTCTATTTATTGTTACCTTATGAATGATTTTTCGTCCAGATTTTGTTTAAAGTGGCATTCTCATCTATCTTAAAAGGATATTTAATCTGATACTCTCATATGGAGAGAAATTATTAACGAATAAAAAGAGTGGAATAAAATGAAAATCAGCGCAAGAAATGTTTTTAAAGGCAAAGTTATTCAAATTACCGAAGGAGCAGTAAACAGCGAAGTAATTATTGAACTTCAGGGTGGAATTAAGATGGCTTCTGTCATCACAAAAGAATCTGTCAAGAACCTCGGTCTTCAGGTAGGAAAAGAAGCTTACAGCATAGTAAAGGCTTCTAATGTCCTTGTAGCAGTAGAGTAAGTCAAAGATCAAGTCTAGAGGTTTGATATGAAATATATCGGGGCTCATGTCAGTACTGAGGGCGGCGTTTATAATGCCGTCGGGAATGCTGCTGATATCAATGCAAAGGCTTTTGCCCTTTTTGTTAAAAATCAAAGGCAATGGTCTGCGAAACCTCTGGACTCTTCTACAATCCAAAAGTTCAAGACTGCAATGAAGGAGAATAAATTTGCCCCTAAACTTGTTCTTCCGCATGCAGGATATCTTATCAATCTAGGAAACCCCGTCAAGGAAAACAGGCAAAAGTCAATAGATAGTTTTATTGATGAAATGAATAGATGCTCTGCGCTCGGCCTGACTTGCCTGAACATCCATCCCGGAAGCCACCTGAATGAAATTTCAATTGACAACTGTATCAATCTCATAGCAGAAAGCCTTAATATCTCATTAAATGCTGTAAAAGATATAAAAATCATTATCGAAAATACTGCCGGACAAGGCTCGAATATCGGCTCGCGTTTTGAAGAGATTGCCGCGATAATCGAAAAAGTTCCTGATAAAAAAAGAATTGGAGTATGTCTTGACACATGCCATACTTTCGCGGCTGGGTATGATATTAAAACCCAGGAAAAATATGAAGATACCATGAACAAATTCGGTGACCTTATAGGTTTCGAAAATCTTTCAGGAATTCATCTTAATGACTCAAAAGTGCCCTTGGCCTCAAGAAAAGACCGCCATGAAAGCATAGGCAAAGGCTATCTCGGACTGGATTTTTTTAAACGCTTCGTGAATGATAACAGGTTTGACAATATTCCGATTATTCTTGAAACAATTGACGAAACTTTATGGAAAGAGGAAATTGAACTGCTCTACTCCATGATTCAGAAGCAATTATCCTAAAAGTTCTTTAGCTTTTTTCCCCAGGTCAATCATCGTATAAGGCTTTTTCACGAACCCCTTCATCCCGTTATTAATAGCCGTCTTAACTTCATCGCTGTCTCCATCGTGCCCCGAAATCAGAAGTGCTTTTATTTCAGGATTAATCTTTTTCATTTCATAAAAAGCCTCAATGCCTGACATTGTAGGCATACTGTTGTCAAGAAATACTCCTGCAATATATTTTGATTTTTCCTTATAGATATTAACCGCCTCATCTCCGTCTGATGCTACAAGCACTTTATAACCGGCCTTTTCCAGAACAACTTCTGCAACCCTGCGCATAATAATGTCATCATCAACCACTAATACCATATTTTCGCTTCCAGCCATTCCTTTAAGGATTGCTGAATTAGCTTTTTTAATTATCCAGGAATCGCTCATTCCAAAACTTTTATTTATATCTTCCTGCTGTTTATGTTCAGGAATGTGTATCATTACTTTCGTGCCTGCTCCTACCTCGGATTCGATTTCAATAAACCCTCCGTTTTCCTGAATAGTAGTATTTGCTACTGAAAGCCCAAGCCCATCAGGATTTAACATTGATTTGCCTTCAGTATAAAAAGGATTAATAACTTTTTTTATAAGTTCTTTTTTTATTCCTACACCGGTATCAGCGACAGTTACTATCCAATAACTGGGTCTTATAGCTTTGGGATGCAATATCCTATAGGTTTTATCTGTTTCGACATGATCTACAGTGATACTGAGAGTACCTCCTTTGGAAGAATCTTTTTCTCCTCTCATTATGGTCATGGAGTGAATTGAATTTTCACAGATATCTCTTATAGCGGTCTGTAATAATGACGAGTCTACCCTGACCATTGCTTTAGTCGACAGGATTTCAGCGTCTACAGTTATTTCTGAACCAAGTTTAGAAAGATATCCTATATAAATATTTCTTATTATATCATTCAGGTCTACTTCCTTAAAAGAGAGATTTATTTTAGCTGAAAAAGAACTAAGCTGTGTAACAAGTTCTGTAGCTCTTACAACGGATTTGTCAATCAAATCAAGATATCCCCAAATTTCTTCTTTAGTATTCTTTTCAGAGATGTTTTCGCAAGTGCTTTTGATAATTGACGAATTACCATTTATAGCCCCGAGAATATTGTTAAAATTGTTACAAATGCAGGCAATTAAATTTCCCAGCATCTCTTTTTTATTAATAAGCTGTGTGCTTAATGAATCCTGACAAGAAGATCCTCTTCTTAAAAGTATATACAGTATGCCCTCAGAGGGGATAAGAGTAATTTCAGATGTCGTAGTGGAGCTGCTCAATGCAGTTACGTTAGGAATTTTCTTGGGTTTCTGATCTTTAATGGCATTGGAGAAAAGCTCAAGGCATAACTTTAGCCCGTCAAAAACTTCATCTACGCTTCTATTAATCAACGAATCACAATTAAGAGAAAATCTTTTAATTGCCGGTTCATTACAGAATAAAATCTTCAATTCGCTGGAAAGCGCAATTAAAGGAAGCTCTTCAAGCTCAGCTATAGTTTTGAAGGCTAAAAAGAATTTATCATTTAAGTCCATACAACTATTCGTAGTTATATTTTACAATAATTATATAAAGATAAAAGGATTATAGTTAGTGTTGCTTTTATCGCAATATCAGACAAGGTGCATTTTCAGGATTACTTAAATAAAAGTTCTTTTAGCTAACAGTGTTTCTTATTTCCGTTCTTGGCCGGAGCCGTAAACAAGGTATTTATAGCTGGTGAGTTCCTTTAATCCCATTGGCCCCCTGGCATGGATTTTATCAGTGCTGATACCGATTTCTGCTCCCATGCCAAACTCAAAACCGTCAGTAAAACGGGTTGAAGCATTATGATAAACAACAGCAGAATCTACCTGTGCCATGAACTGTTCCGCCGTTTGCTTATCATTAGTAACTACGCAATCACTATGCCTGGAGCCGTATTTGTTTATGTGGGCTATTGCCGAATCAAGATCAGGAACAACTCGTGAAGAGAGAATCAAATCATTATATTCTTCGTACCATTCGTTATCCGTCACTGGTTTTGCCTCTTTTACAAGTCCGCAAAATATATTATCTCCTCTGAGCTCAACTCCTCTAGGCAGAAGTCTTTCAGCTATTTTAGGGGCAATTTTGTCTGCAATTTCATTATGAATCAGTAGATGTTCTGCCGCATTACAAGTTCCGGGACGCTGGCATTTGGCATTTTCTATCAGGTTCAATGCCATTTTGAAGTTACAGTTTTTGTCAATGTATATATGGCAGACTCCTTTATAATGCTTAATTACCGGAATTGCTGACTCTGCGACAACTTTTCTGATAAGATTCTCTCCTCCTCTTGGAATCACCAAATCTATATACTGGTTCATCTTGAGCATTACAGATACAGCTTCCCTGTCTGTCCAGGGAATAAGCTGAACTGCGTTCCTGTCAAGCACTGCCTCCTGACAGGCCTTGGTAATACAATGGACTAAAGCCAGATTAGAGTTGATAGCTTCTGAGCCGCCTCTTAAAATTACTGCGTTTCCTGCCTTTAGGCAGAGAGCCGCAGAATCAATTGTGACATTCGGTCTTGATTCATAAATAATTGCAATGACGCCTATCGGCACACTGATTTTTCTTATTTCAAGTCCATTAGGGCGAACAGTACTTGAAAGGATTTCTCCTACAGGATCTTCCAGAGACACAATTTGCCTGAGCCCTCTTACCATATCTTCTACTCTTGTCTCGTCGAGTCTGAGCCTGTCTATCATAGCTTTTGAAAGTCCATTCTTAATTGCCGCATCAATATCTTTCTGATTTTCACTGATGATATGATCTTTGTCCTGCTCAATAACCTTAGCTGTCATTTCAATGCACTCATTCTTTAGAGCTGACGGAGCTGTCGCAAGCAGCCTTGAGGCAACAAGTGCATTTTCACCCATTTCAAACAATGCGCTTTTGAGCTCTTCCTGTGAAAGTTTTTTCATACGGCTTCTCCTTTTTCAGTCCCTATCGCAGAGAACTAAATTGTCTCTGTGTATTGCCTCGTTATAACCATGCTTACCTAGAACCTCATCTACCTCGTCTAATTTCAGGCCTATAACTTTGCGTAAATCTTCAATAGAAAAGTTTGTAAGTCCTTTCGCTATGAGTTTGTCGCTTTTGTTCAGAATATCTACGGCGCTTCCTTTTCTAAAAGAGCCTTTCAGCGCTAAAATTCCTGAAGGAAGCAAACTTCTTCCGCTATTAATAATAGCCTTTTCCGCGCCTTCGTCTATTCGAATCTGCCCCTGACTCTTTGTAAAAAATGAAAGCCAGCGCTTTTTTGAAGACATTAACTTGTTTGGAGGAGGCAGAAACAAAGTTCCGACATCTTCTGCGTTGAATATTTTTTCAAGAATTGAAGCGTCTTTGCCGTTGGCTATCCATAGATACTCACCGGCTTCAGTAATCATAGCAGCTGCTTTGAGTTTGCTTGCCATTCCGCCCACTGATACTTGGGCATCATCGGTACCCATAGCCATTTTTTTTATTTCAGGAGTAATTTTCTCTACTACTGAGAAGCGTTTGCCAAAGCTGCCATTATTGACTTCATAAAGGCCGTCAACACTTGTCAGAATAATGGTTAATTGACACCTCATCATCATTCCTACAAGAGTTGCCAGATTGTCATTATCGCCAAAAGTCAGTTCTTCTACAGCAACCGAGTCGTTTTCATTGATGATCGGCAGGACATCCATCTGAAGAAGCGTATTAATGCAGTTGAGAGTGTTCAAATGCTGCTCTCTGTCCCTCAGTCCAGACATTGTTAACAGAATCTGCCCTACATAAAAACCATGTTTTCTTGCTTCAGCGTCATATATAGACATTAGTTTTCCCTGGCCGATAGAAGCAAGAGCCTGTTTCTTTGAAAGTTCCCTTGGGCGCTTTTCCAGCTGCATTGCCTTCATTCCAAGCCCTACTGCTCCGGAGGAAACAAGTATAACCTGATAGCCTTTGAGTCTAATCTTATGAATCTGTTCGATAAGAGTGCTTATTTTTTCTATGTCTGTCAGGAGCCTCGTACCTACTTTAATAACTACTTTTCCTTTTTCGGAAATAACCTTTTTTCTCGGGGATAATGTCATATATTTTTGTAAAATTTATCCGATTATGTTTAGATAGTGAGCTAAAACATATACATAATGCATCTAAACTTCAAAATATTTTAATACACATAAGCTTGTATTTTCTGCAACTTCCTATAAATTCAGAGCTTCTATATTTATTATAAATATTTCAATAAATTCTGATATATCAAAAACATAAGGAAAAAAGGATTAATGAAATCAGACGCAAAGAAACAAACAGTGGATAAATTTGCACTATCCAAAAATGACACAGGTTCAGCTCCTGTTCAGGTAGCTTCATTAAGCACTGAAATTAAATCTCTTACAGAACATCTCAAAGAGCACAAGAAAGATCACAGCTCAAGAAGAGGCCTTATTGCCAAGGTAAATAAGAGAAGAAAACTTCTCAATTATTTTAAGAGAGAAAAGCCTGAAGAATGCGAAAAGCTTATCCAGGATCTTAAAATCCGTCATCAATAACTATTGATTAATGAAGGGTAAGCCAAAAGCTTACCCTGATTTTTTTGAGGAGATAGAATTGAGGAAAACATATGTGGAATCCATGCGACAACAGCATCCGAATATAAGGGTCGGAAATTGCTGTCGCGGTTCCACAATTGAGACAGATATCTCAATAGTATTTTCAATTTCCTCCTCTTTTCATATTTCGAATTAACTAAAACAAAAGAGGTAAAATCATGTCAGAAAAGAGTATTACATTCAAAATGGCAGGTGACAGGGAAATAACTATTTCGACCGGTAAACTTGCAAGACTTGCAAATGGCTCCTGCACAGTAAAACAGGGAGACACAATCGTATTTTCAGCAGCCTGCTCGGGCAAGGCAAAAGAAAATGCTGATTTTCTGCCGCTCCAGGTAGATTACAGAGAAAAATACAGCGCTTCCGGAATTTTCCCCGGCGGCTTTATAAAAAGAGAAAATAGACCAAGCGACAGGGAAATCCTAATCTGCAGAATGGCAGACAGACCACTTAGACCACTCTTCCCTAATGGATACTTCGATGAAGTACAAGTACAGTCAACTCTTTTAAGCGCTGACTTCGTTAATGAACCAGATGTGCTTTCCATACTTTCTGCATCAGTCGCCCTGACTGTTTCCGACCTTCCTTTTGAAGGACCTATCGGAGCATTGAGAGTCGCCCTTATAGATGGTAAATTTATAGCTAATCCTACGATTGAAGAAATAAAAAAGAGCTCTCTCGAGCTCATTTACGCAGGACTCGCAGATAAAATAATCATGATTGAAGGTGATGCAAAAGAGCTTGACGAAGAAACATTCAGGAAAGCCTTTGAATTCGCCAATGAACAGGTAAAAATCCAGATTGACGCCCAGCTTGAACTTGCCAAACTCGCAGGCAAGAAAAAATCAACTCCGAAACTTTACACAGTCCCTGCAAAAGTTAAGAGCCTTGTTACTTCATTCTGTCAGGGAAAACTCGATGAGGACTGTTTTATTCCAGGGAAAGAGGAAAGAAACAATGCTCTTAAACTAATATTCACTGAAATGCTCGAAAAAGCACGGCCTGAATTCGCCGGACAGGAAGAAGAAACTAAATTGGAATTCCACTTAAGGATGGCTTTCGATGCTGAAGTTCAAAAAACAATAAGAGATGCAATCCTTATCAAGGGAAAAAGATCTGATGGAAGAACAGTTGATGACCTTAGGTCTCTTCATGCAGAAACAGGTTTTCTCCCCAGACCCCACGGTACAGGACTCTTTGAGAGAGGAGAAACACAGGCGCTTGTAATGGCTACACTGGGATCCCCGAAAGACGCTCAGGAATCTGATTCAATAGTAAGCCCTGAAAGACTTACAAAGAAAACATTTTTCCTTCACTACAACTTTCCCAACTACAGTGTCGGTGAAGTCGGAAGAATCGCAGGTCCAGGCAGAAGGGAAATCGGACATGGAAACCTTGCAGAACGCTCTCTGCTGCAGGTTATGCCAGATAAGTACCCATACACTGTCAGATGCGTATCTGAAATCATGGGTTCAAACGGATCTACTTCAATGGCTAGCATCTGCGGCGGTTCTCTTGCCCTTATGGACGCAGGGGTTCCAATAAAAGGCCATGTGGCTGGAATTTCATGCGGCCTTATCAAAGAAGGCGAAAAAGCAGTATTGCTGGCTGATATTATCGGCGCGGAAGACCACTACGGAGATATGGACTTCAAGGTAGCTGGAACAAAAAAAGGCATAACAGGGTTTCAGCTTGACCTCAAAATTCCTGGCATATCAATTGATTTGATAATGGAAGGTATGTATAAAAATAAGACTAACAGGGAAAAAATCCTTGATGTTCTTTATAATTGCATTTCTTCCCCTAAAACAGATCTCAGTCCTTTTGCTCCGAGAATTCATGTAATGAAAATAAGCACTGAAAAAATCGGCGCTCTCATCGGCCCCGGCGGAAAGATTATTAAAGGTATCTGCGAACTAACAGGCGCACAGATTGATGTAAAAGATGACGGCACAGTAACTATTTTTGCCACCAATAAAAATGCCCTTGAAACAGCTTTGGATGAAGTTAACGGCTATACTGCTGAAGTAGAAATCGGAAAGATTTACCGCGGCAAAGTAACAGGTATCAAAGAGTTCGGAGTATTTGTTGAATTCCTTCCAAACCAGGAAGGGCTTGTTCATATTTCTGAATTAGCAGATTATAGAGTTAACAATGCAGAAGAAATCTGCAAACTTGGTGACAAGATGACAGTTAAGGTCGTTGGCTTCGATGTAAGAGGCAAAATCAAGCTTAGCAGAAAAGCAGCTCTGGCTGAAATCAAATAAAGCAAGAGAACTTGCCATAGAAGCAAATTGTATTTTGCTGAAATTTCCTAAACATCTTATTGTCTGATAAGCTTGAGATAGAATAATTTTAAGCTGTCAGTTCTGATTAGAGGGAATTTTATGAAACAATTTAAGCTTAAGAATGGCAAATTGCTGACAATCAGGCGCGCTGAAACAGCGGATGCGCCTGATTTGTTCAGACATCTGAAAACAATATTTGGTGAATCAGATTTTCTTATCAACGGTATTTTTCACAATGCCTACTCAATGGGATTGCAAATAGATAACTAATGCTGATATGAAACTGAATCACCAACACTCAACAAGGAACGCCCAACTCCCAACGAAAATACAATGAGAAATGCATTTACTTAGTAATTGGATATTCTTTGTTGGATATTGAATGTTCAAAAAGTTTCACAATGAAATTTCTGGCTCTGCCGGTGGTCTCCATGAAAATCGTGATACAAAGAGTTTCTCATGCTTCAGTAAAAGTCGATGACAGGATAACAGGCAAAATAGATAAGGGCTTCATGGTTTTACTGGGTATAACTCATAGCGACACAAAGAAGGAAGCCGATTTTCTGGCAGACAAAATAGCCGGCATCCGGATATTTGAAGACGCCGAAGGCAAAATGAATCTTGGCCTGAAAGAGGTAGGAGGAGCTGTTCTGCTCATATCACAGTTCACTCTCTATGGTGATGCTGTCAAAGGACGAAGGCCTAGTTTCTCTGAAGCCGCCAGACCTGATCAGGCAATCCCTCTTTACGAATATTTCATCCGGAAAATCGAAAGTCATGGAATAAAAGTAGAAACAGGTATTTTCGGAGCTATGATGGAAGTCAGCCTGACAAACTCAGGTCCGGTGACAATCATCATTGAGAAATAAAAAGTTATTGCTTTTGCTAGCTGCCCTGTTACAATAGCTTAGCATATATCAAACAAATTCCGGAAAAATACTAAATGGCAAGAAAGAAAGCAGACTCATCTAAACCGATTGAACAGTATGAACATAAGGACAAGGAGAGGCTGAATAATCCTCCTGTAGGCCTCGTTGACGCCCACACAGATAATGGCGGACAGAAGAAAAAACAATACTCATATGACCCGCATCTTGATCCCCAGCTCCAATGGGCAGGGAAGGCTGAACACACCTGTTTTGAAGTCCCGACAGTGAGTTTGCATGTCCATGAACGCATTGACCCAAGGCGCATAATAGAATCCGTCAGAAAGGAAGAAACAGGACTCCTCCAACCCAGCCTCTTCGAGGAAACTAAAAAGCCTCTCAGGGAAGCCATTGAATTTTACAAACACAAGGAAAACTGGTCTAACCGCCTTATAGCCGGTGACAGCCTCCTTATCATGAACTCCCTCCTCGAAAAGGAAGGCATGGGCGGTAAAGTACAGATGGTTTACTTCGACCCTCCCTACGGCATTAAATACGGTTCAAACTTCCAGCCCTTTGTCAATAAACGCGATGTAAAAGACGGCAAGGATGAAGACCTCACAGCCGAACCAGAAATGATAAAAGCCTTCCGCGATACCTGGGAACTCGGGATTCATTCGTACCTGACATACCTCAGAGACAGGCTACTTCTCGCCAGAGACCTGCTCGATGAATCCGGCAGCGTCTTTGTCCAGATCAGCGATGAAAATGTACACCATGTCCGCGAAATCATGGACGAAGTGTTCGGCAGAGAGAATTTTGTGAGCCAAATTGCTTTTCAAACAACCCCATACGCAACAAGTAATTTTCTAGCTCCTGTGTATGACATTATCTTATGGTATGCAAAGGATATTAAATTACTAAAATATAGAGCGCTTTTTCTGGAAAAAGAAAAACTGGGAAAGATTGATTTATATAAGTATATTGAAGCTCCAGATGGAACATATTTTAGAACACTTACTTACGAAGAATTAGAGAATCCAACACTTATTCCAAAAGACTGGAAAAGATTTCAGTCCGTTTCTCTAATATCACAAGGAAAGACATCAACAAATCAAAGCGTTGAATTTGAAGGCAAAACATGGGTACCACCTGTAAATAATCACTGGAAAGTAACAGTCGATGGGCTTAAAAATGCTATTAAGCAAAATAGATTTTTTACTACAGAAAATTCTTTACGCTTTAAAAGTTTTCTGACTGATTTTCCAATTACCATCATACATAATATTTGGAATGATATGATTACAGGTAGCTTTACTGATACAAAAAAATATGTTGTTCAGACAAACCCTAAAGTCATACAACGCTGTCTTCTCATGACGACCGACCCAGGGGATTTGGTATTGGATATCACCTGCGGAAGCGGGACGACAGCTTATGTAGCTGAAAGTTGGGGCAGAAGATGGATCACCTGTGACACATCGAGAGTAGCTATTGCCTTGGCAAAACAGAGATTGATGACAGCGAATTTTGATTATTATGAACTGGCATATCCAAATGAAGGAGTAGGAAGCGGTTTTAAGTACAAGACAGTTCCGCACATTACGCTTAAATCAATTGCAAACAACGATCCTCCATCGCAGGAAACTCTTTACGACCAGCCGTTTACTGACAGGAAAAGACAGAGAGTTACCGAACCATTCACCGTCGAAGCAGTTCCGGCTCCAATAGCAGTGATGAGCGGCGAGGAACTATCCACTATCCACCAACCACTATCCACTTCCATCGCCCGAAGCGGCGAGACTCTCAGGCAGAGCGAATGGAAAGATGAACTTCTCAGAGCCGGAGTCAGAGCCAAGGGAGGAAAACTAATTGAGTTCACGAGAGTCGAAACTCTGAGCGGAACTCGTTATCTGCAGGCTGAGGCCGAAACAAAAGAAAATAGTCCGAAACGGGTTCTGGTTTCATTCGGGCCTGAACACGCCCCGCTGGAACAGCGTATGGTAGAACTGGCATTGGAAGAAGCAGGCCACATGAGACCCAAACCTGATATGATACTTTTCTGCGCTTTTCAGTTTGATGAAGAAGCCAGCAAAGACATTGACGAAACGAACTGGCCGGGAGTTACACTGCTCAAAGCCCAGATGAATGCTGACCTGATGACAGATGACCTCAAAAAGAAACGCTCCAGCAATGAAAGTTTCTGGTTAATAGGCCAACCGGATGTTCAGCTTATAAAACAGTCTGACGGGAAATATGTAGTCGAAGTACTTGGATTTGACTATTATAATCCGAAAACAGGCACAGTTGAGAGCGGAAGCAAAGGCGATATTGCCATGTGGATGCTCGATACGGATTATGACGGAAGAAGTTTATTTCCGTCACAGGTCTTCTTCCCAATGGCAGGAGCCAAAGAGGGATGGGCGAGTCTGGCCAAAAACCTCAAAGCTGAAATTGACGAAGAAAAAATCGAAGCATTCAATGGAACTTCTTCCCTCCCGTTCACACCAGACAAGGCCGTTGCAGTCTAAATAATAGATGCCAGAGGGATAGAAAGTCTAAAGATAATCAAGGGGTAATTTTATGGGACTTGAAGTCATAACAGACGAATTCATTTCTAAACTTATAAAGATTAAAAAATCCGTGGAAAACCCTCGAACAAGAAAAAAAAGAGAGTCAGGAAATGAAAGAGCGACCTATACACTCTATGATGAAGAAGGTAACCGCTACGATTTATATCTCAGGCAGAATTATTATCTAGGGATGTCAGATGATTTTTCCTGCGGCCTTTCATGGTTGATGACTGGCGGAGAATATTTCACACTTATAAGATATAATGGCTCTAGCCATATTCACTTTAATAAAATTGAGAGGAATAGACTCAGTTTTATTTGTCATATTCACAAAGCGACTAAAAAGTATCTGGATGAAACAGGTATTGCCGATGGATTTGCTGAAGAATCATCCAGATATTCAACTTTAGAAGAAGCTCTATTCTGTTTGATACAGGACTGTAATATAGAAGGTCTGAATATAAACCCTATGCAAGGAGAATTTAAACTATGAGTACGATATGCAATATAGATGATCTACAGAAAATATTATGCGCCAGCTTTTGCGCTGACATAAAAGTGGCCAGAAAAAATGAACACCTCATCAGGGTTGAAACTCCATTTTATTTTCCAGATGGAGATCCATATCAGATATACCTGAAAGAGATATCTACGGGCGGTTTCAAAATAACAGATGCCGGACACACGCTTATGCATTTAAGCTATGAAAACGATATAGATGAATTCCAGAAAGGAACAAGAGGCGCGCTATTGCAGCAAATCCAGCTCGAAACAGGCATGAAGGAAGATGATGGAGAATTCTACCTTGAATCTGCCAGCAATGAAATACATATAAATCTTTTCCGTTTTGGACAGGCTCTTACAAAAATCTACGATCTTACTTTTCTGAATCGGACAAGGGTTGAAAATACCTTCTATGAAGATTTAGACCGTTCCATAATCAAAATTGTTGATGAAGAAAAAATTATAAGAGACTACATCTTTAAAGGAATGGAAAGTGCAGAAGATTATCCTATTGACTACTACATCAAAGGGAAAAAAGAAGAACCTCTATACCTTTTTGGCATTCCGAACAGAGATAAAGCCAGGCTAACTACAATAATTATCGAAAGACTCTTAAGGCATAATGCAAAGTTTGAATCTTTAATAGTTTTTTCTGATTTTGACTCAGTACCTAAGAATGACTCCAAGCGGCTTATAAATGTTGGAGGAGAAATAATATCTTCACTTGATGCCAAAGATGATTTGAGCAGAAAAATACTAAAGAGAGTCGCTTGATCTCTTATAATGAAGAAGATAGACAAACTCATAATAAATTCGCCTTATGAAGAACCCGCTCAATATTGGGAGTATTTAAGGGAAACAAGAGAGTTTGTACTTAACGAAGGGAGGAGACCGGCTGGCTATATAGTTGCTTCAGAAAGCTCAAAAGCCTTTGATGACCCTGGAGAATTCATTGAAATCCCTCTTGTCAATTATATCAGGCCAAAAATCAAAAAGTGGCAGGAAGAGGGTTATCCCGGAGTAACTGGGATAACAAAACGGCTCCTCACACATTGGCAGGATCCAGAAGAGCGCAAAGACCGCAGACTCTTCTTTTGCCAACTGGAAGCCATCGAGACTCTGATCTGGCTTACAGAAGCTCCTGACGCTGACAAGACTGGAGTCAAAATCCCGGGCGATGGCGGAGATTTCTCTAGATTGTGTAGCAAGATGGCGACAGGTTCAGGAAAAACCATAGTAATGGGAATGCTTATCGCATGGCAAATTTTAAACAAAATAGCTAACGGTAAAGACACGCGATTTTCAAAAAATGTTTTACTGGTAGCGCCTGGTTTAACTGTAAGAAACCGTTTAAGCGTATTAAACCCTTTTGATACGGCTAACTACTACGAAGAATTCAACATTGTCCCAAGCGGGCTGATGGAAAACCTCAGGCAGGGAAAAATCAAGATTATCAATTGGCATGCTTTAGCCTGGGACAGCGAAGAAAAACTATCTAAAAAGAAAACAGTTGACAAGCGAGGAGCCAAAAGCGATGATGCTTATGTACGGGAAGTTTTGGGTGATATGGCCTCCGCCTCCAACTTGATTGTGATTAATGACGAAGCCCATCACGCCTGGAGAGTACCATCGGAAAGCAAAATTAAAGGCGTAAAGAAAGAAGATATTGAAGAGAGCACCGTCTGGATAGGCGGACTAGACAGGATTCACAGAGCAAGGAATATAATCAAATGTTTTGACATGACCGCTACGCCATTTGCGCCTTCAGGAAAAAAAGCCTCTGAGGAAGCTCTTTTCCCATGGATTGTCAGTGACTTTGGATTAAATGACGCTATTGAATCAGGGCTGGTTAAAACTCCGCGCGTGGTAATAAGAGATGACGGCAATACTGATAACGAATTGCGCTCAAGGCTCTATCATATTTATGCTGACCAAACAGTAAGAGACGACATCAATAGAAAGGCAGATGAAAGCGAGCCTCTCCCTGATTTAATTAAAAATGCCTACATCCTCTTGGGAAAGGATTGGAAAGCCACTAAAGATGAATGGGAAAGAGTCGGTTATAAAATCCCTCCTTCAATGATTACAGTGGCTAACACGACTTTCACATCAGCAAGGATAAAGTATTCTTTTGATCATGACTATTTCGATATGAAAATTGCAGGATTGGCAGATTTAATTGCGCCTGATAAAACTCTTCAGATTGACAGCAGCATCCTCGACAAGGCTGAAGCAGAATCCGAAACCACTGAAATAGTTTCAAACGAGGATACTGAAGAAGAACAAACAGACGATGCGCCAAAAGAGAAAAAGTTAACTAAGAAGCAACAGGCTGAACTTCTCAGGAAAACTGTTGATAGCGTCGGTAAAATTGGGCAGCCCGGAGAACAAATACGCAATGTAATTTCCGTAGGGATGCTAAGCGAAGGCTGGGATGCCAAGACAGTTACGCACATCATGGGACTTAGAGCCTTCAGCAGTCAGCTTCTTTGCGAACAGGTCGTCGGCAGAGGTCTGAGACGGACAAGTTACGATGTCGCAGAAGATGGTTTATTTGAACCTGAATATGTTAATATTTTTGGTGTTCCTTTTACATTCCTTCCTCATGAAGGCGGAGAAGGCTCTCCTCCTCCACCGCCAAAACCAAAGACTAAAATAGAATCTATCAAAGAAAAAATTGACCACGAAATAACTTTTCCAAATGTCCTGCGAATAGATCATGTTTATAGAAATGAGCTTGCCCTGGACTTAAATAAAACAGCGACGCTTGACCTTGATCCTTATAAGTCTATTACTCAAGCTGAACTTGCGGCTATCATCGCTGGAAAGCCCAATCCTGCCGCGCTGACAGAAATTGACCTGAAAGAGATTGGCGAAAAATTCCGCTTGCAATCAATTATATTCAAAATCGCTTCAACAATTTATAATTCTGAAAAAAAAACGGACTGGAAAGGAAACAAGGAATCATTTCTTGTTCAACTAATCGGTTTGATAGAAAAATTTATCCTTTCAGGCAAAATCCTAATCAAAGATCCTCTATTTAATCAGGATGAAACTAGAAAGAGAGTCCTGATTATGCTTAATATGAACAAGGTCATTCAGCATATATGGAATGAGATCAAAGCAGAAAACACAAAACACATCACTCCGGTGTTTGATAAAGAACATCCTATCCGCTCCACATCTGACATTCGAACATGGTGGACAAGCAAACCTTGCGAAAACTTCAGTAAATCTCATGTGAACTTTGTAGTTTTCGACAGCAAGTGGGAATACATGGAAGCAAAGACTATCAATGAATCAGATTATGTTAACTCATTTGTCAAAAATGATCACCTTAATTTTGTAGTCTACTACAATTGTCAGGGAATCATTAGAAGATATTTTCCCGACTTTATAATCAAACTTAAAAATGAATCATATCTGATACTTGAGACTAAAGGCCAAGATACTGAAAATGACAAAAATAAAAGAGCTTTCCTTGATGAATGGTGCAGAGCTGTTAATCAGCATGGAGGTTTTGGCAGATGGCTATGGAATGTCTCATTTAATCCGAATGATCTAAATGATATTTTAAGAAAGGCTTGCGAACCTTAAAGGCATGATACTTGCATGAAAAATATTGTTTTACTCGGTTCTACAGGCTCAATAGGCACAAACGCTATAAGAGTCATTGAAAATCATCCTGACAAACTGCGTCTGCTTGCTGTAGCTGCAAACAACAATATCGAAGTACTTGCCGAACAGGTAAAGAAATTCGGGTGTAAATTCGCCGTCTGCAATAAGAATTCCGCAGAAAAACTCAAGCAGCTAGTTCCATCTTCGGTTAAAATACTTTGCGGCATTGAGGGAATGATTGAAATTTCCACTCTTAAAGAAGTTGATATAGTCCTTTGTTCCGTTGTCGGCACTGCCGGGCTTATGCCGGTACTTGAAGCAATAAAAGCAAAAAAAGACATCGCTCTTGCGAGCAAGGAAGTCCTTGTCATGGCTGGAGATGTAGTTATGCCTGAAGTAAAAAAAAACTGCGTAAGGATGCTCCCTGTCGATAGCGAACACAGCGCCATTTTCCAATGCCTAGATGGCAGAAACCACGGCGATGTTTCAAAAATAATCCTTACGGCAAGCGGAGGAGCTTTCAGAAATCATACGAAAGAAGAAATGTTCAAAGCCTCATTTGCCGATGCCATGAAACATCCTACATGGAATATGGGCGAGAAAGTTACCCTTGACTCCGCCACGCTGATGAACAAAGCTCTTGAAATTATCGAAGCTCACCATCTTTTCGATATGCCTCCTGAAAAAATAGATGTAATTATCCACCCGCAATCCATAATTCATTCAATGGTTGAATTTAATGACGGAACGATTCTGGCACAGTTGGGGATAACAGATATGAAATCTCCTATCCAGCATGCCCTGACTTATCCTGAAAAGGCAGACAAATTACCGTTCATATCTCTTTCTAAAATAGGCACTCTTTCCTTTATGGAACCTGACAGAGTTAAATATCCAAGCATTGATATTGCCTATAATGCGATAAGAGCCGGAGGAACCATGGGAGCAGTAATGAATGCCGCGAATGAAGTTGCTTTTGAAAAATTCAAGGCGGGATGTATACCGCTTCCAGGAATTTGGGATATTATCATAAAAACTATGGAAAAACACTCAGTGATAACCAAACCTTCACTTAAAGAGATACTTTCGGCAGATAAGTGGGCAAGATCAGAAGCAGAAAAAATTACTTTATGACATTTATACTTAAAGCGAAATTATTTTCGAAAAATATTTACACAAAATGAGTTCATATGTGCGAAATAAAACCACATATTAAAATACCCTTTGGGTATAATTTCAAAACAATCTGGTTCTTTCTTGTTTTAGCTTTTTTCCCTTTTCTATCTCTGCAAGCTGAGCATATACCCAGAGTTGTTTCTATCACACCAAATACAACCGAAATTATATTAATTCTTGGCGGGCGTTCTTCCCTGGTAGGAAAATCATCCGCATGCGATTACCTGCCGGAAATCAAAGATGTCCCGATAGTAGGCAATATGGGAGTTCCAAACATTGAGACGGTTTTATCTTTAAACCCGGACGCGGTGGTCTCTTCGCTCCTTATGAATCCTTCTGATGCCAGCGTCATTGAAAATCTGGGAATTAAATTCTATTTACTTCCCACTGAGAGCTTTGACGAGTACTACATTACTGTCAATAAAATAGGAACTATCCTGAATAAACAAAAAGAAGCAAAAAAAGAGATAGATAGAGTCAAAGAAGGAGTCAGGAAACTATTGTTATCCAGTAAATCAATAGCAACAGATAAAAAGCCTAAAGTATTCTGGGAAATCTGGAACACTCCCCTTATCACTATTGGCAATAAATCTTTTCTTAATGAGTTTATAAATTTGGCCGGAGGCATCAGCATAACTTCTGATATAAACCGTAATTACTTTGAGATAGCAAAAGAAAGCGTTATCTCAGCTGACCCCGATGCAATAATAGCTCCCGGTCTTCCACTCGATTATGGTCTTGAACTAAAAAAACAACTTAGCTGGAGCTCTCTGAAAGCCGTGCAAGACAATCGTGTCTACACGGATCTTGACCCAAATCTGTTATCGGTATTCGGGCCTAGAATGCTTGAAACAATTCATATAATAAATGATTTACTTTATAAAAAAGGCATTGATGAAAAAAAATAATAAATATTTGTTGACAGGCGGAGTAAGAAGCGGCAAAAGTTCGTATGCAGTGGAGCTTGCCAGATCATGCAAATCTCCTTTCTATATTGCCACGGGCTGGGCCGGCGATGAAGAAATGACAGACAGAATCATAAAACACAAAGAAGAAAGAGACAGCAGATGGCTGACAATCGAAGAGCGTTACAACCTGGATAACGCTATTCTTGAGGCAATCGGAAAAGGCGCTGATATGATTGTAGTCGACTGCATAACGATGTGGACATGCAATCTGATGTACGCTGAGAAAGATAATATGAATTCAAGAGTCAATTCGCTGCTTGAAGGCCTGATAAAAGTTGATATTCCAATTGTCCTTGTTACCAATGAAGTAGGACTGGGAATAGTTCCTGAAACAAAAGACGGCAGGAATTTCCGGGATCAGCTTGGGCAGATAAACCAGAAACTTGCCAAAGTTTGCGATAAAGTAATTTTTATGGTTTCAGGAATACCTATGGAGATAAAATGAAGAGTTTTAGATTTGCCCTTTCTCTGCTTACCACAATTCCGTCAGGATTTAAAGACCTGCCAGACGAAAAAACTTTCCTCAGTAGCGTTAATTTTTTTCCTTTATGCGGCTATATTCTTGGTTTCTTTTGCGTTCTTTCATTTTATGCATTATCCCATATTTTCTATATTAACGACATAATTGAAGCTATTGGAATAACAGCACTTCTTTTTCTTCTGACAGGGGGACTGCACCTCGACGGTTTTGCCGACAGCTGCGATGCCCTGATGTGTTCCGCCCCTCCTTCGAAGAGAATTGAAATTCTTCATGACTCCAGATTGGGAGCCTTCGCGACTATAGGATTGATATTGCTTTTGAGCGCTAAAATCTGCGCTATTTTTATACTTATCAGAGAAAATGAATACTGGAGCATATTCTCAATGATTGTTATTGCCAGATTCATAATGGTCTTTCTCATAAAAATCGGACAATTCTACCCCTTCGAAAGAGGCATGGGGAAGGAAATAATAGGAAAGATTCCGTGGCTGACTGTTTTTGTAACCTTCCTGTATACTGCTCCGTGCATATTCATGAACTGGGATATTCTTATAACCACAATAATACTGATACTGATTGTTATCTATTTCAACAGCAGGGTAAAGGCTAAACTAGGAGGCATATCAGGAGACATTCTAGGAGCTTCAGTTGAACTCTCTGAAACACTCGGTCTCGTACTCTTGACAATCAAACTTTTATAAATTTTCGCTCAGAAGCCCCTAGGAAGTATTACTATTTCCATAATTGCAGTTATAATGTATCTGGATTATTTTGTTTAATTTTTTAGCACATGGATATGAATTTATGAATAACAGCGAAACCGAAAAAAAATCCCCACAACCTTCTCAAAGAAAAAAGAAGTGGCCTCTATGGATTACAATAGCAATTCTTATAGTAATACTTCTCCTTATAGGAAGAAGAATAGAATATGGCAGCAGAAAACAGGCTCTTCCGCCTTCCGCTGTACCTGTTTATGCTACTGAAACAAGAGTTGGAGATATGAAGGTTTTCCTGAACGGCCTCGGCTCAGTCATCCCCATAAACAGTGTCGTGCTTAAAAGCCAGGTCGGCGGAGAACTCATGTCTGTACACTTCAAGGAAGGCCAGTTTGTCAACAAGGGTGACCTTCTTGCAGAGATAGATTCCCGCCCCTTCGATGCTATGATAAAACAGGCCGAAGGTCAGTTAGTCAAAGATAAAGCTCTGCAGGACAATGCCAAAGCCCAATATGAGAGTTATAAGCAGATGGTGGTAAAGAATGCGGTTGATAAACTGGACTACATCTCTAAAGAGGCCTCATATTACCAGGCTATGGGGCAGGTAGAGTATGACCAGGGAGTTCTTGATAATGCCCAGCTTCAGCTGACATACTCGAAAATTACCGCGCCGTTAAGCGGCATAGCAGGCTTTCTGAGCATTAATCCCGGCAATATTGTTTCCGCAGACGGTTCGCAAGGAATAGCTACTATCAATCAGCTAGACCCGATTTATGTGCTTTTCTCTCTGCCAGAGGACGATCTTCAGCAAATACTTGAAAAGTATCAAGATGGGAAAAACCAGATTTCTGTAGATGCGTACAATAGGAATGACTCTAAGAGAATTATAAGCGGGACTCTTACATCTATTGACAACCAGATAAGCTCGTCTACTGGCACAATCCAGTTCAAAGCCACATTTGCCAATCCTGACAGCAAACTATATCCAAATCAATTTGTAAACGCCCATCTGCTTCTGAATATTGAAAAGAATGTTCTGATAATACCGACAGCCGCTCTTCAGCACGGCCCTCAGGGAGACTTTGTCTATGTAGTCAATAAAGACCAGACTGTTTCAGCGAAAGTTGTAGAGCACGGGCACACAGAAGGGGACTCCATGTCCATAAAAAAAGGCCTCTCACAAGGAGATCTGGTAGTGATAGACGGCATTGAAAGGCTCAGGGAAGGGACTAAAGTCGAAGTAATGCAGCCGAGACATTCAGATAATCCTTCTCAGGGTTAAAGCCATGTCCGGCAAAGTAAACCTTTCAAAGATATTCATCCTCCGCCCGGTGGCAACGACCCTTATAGGTATTGCAATAATGCTTGCCGGAGCCGTCGCATACTTTCAGCTGCCGGTTTCGGCTCTACCAGAAGTTGATTACCCGACAATACAGGTACTCACTTTCTACCCCGGGGCTAGCCCCGATGTAGTTGCCACGGGAATTACAGCTCCGCTGGAAGTCCAGTTCGGCCAGATGGCAGGGCTCAAACAGATGAGATCGACGAGTTCATTCGGCTGTTCTGTCATCGTCCTGCAGTTTGACCTGGATCTGAATATCGATGTCGGCGAACAGGAAGTTCAGGAGGCAATAAACGCTGCTTCCGGATTCCTCCCTGATGACCTGCCCAATCCTCCAGTTTACAGCAAAGTAAATCCAGCCGATCCCCCTATCCTGACACTTGCTCTCTCGTCAAAAACTCTTCCTCTGACACAGGTGCAGGATCTGGCCGATACGCGGCTGGCCCAGAAAATTTCGCAGTTGTCAGGCGTCGGCCTTGTAAGCATCAGTGGCGGGCAGAGGCCAGCAGTAAGAGTTCAGGCAAACCCCCTATCGCTTGCTGCATACAACTTGACTCTTGAAGACCTTCGAAATTCCATCAATTCTGCCAATCAGAACCTTGCTAAAGGCAGTTTTGACGGCCCGAGGCAGTCTTCGGTAATAGGAACAAATGACCAGCTCTTCACGCCTCAGGAATACAAGTCTCTGATTATAGCATATTCAAATGGCGCTCCCGTGAGAATTTCTGATGTGGCAGATGTAATCAGCGCGCCTGAAGATGTCAACCTGGCGGCATGGATGAACGAAACCCCTGCTGTCATCCTAAATATTCAGCGCCAGCCCGGTTACAATGTCATAGAAGTAGTAAACAGGATCAAAGAAATGCTTCCTCAGCTTACAAGTTCCCTGCCCTCCTCTGTGGATGTCAAAATACTCACTGACAGGACAGTAACGATCAGAGCCTCAGTCAGCGATGTGCAGTTTGAACTCATGCTTTCGATAGCCCTTGTCATTGCCGTTATATTCGTCTTCCTGAGAACCTTTACAGCCACAATCATCCCGAGCGTAGCCATTCCTTTGTCACTCGTCGGGACACTTGGAGTGATGTATCTGCTTGGATTCAGCCTTAACAATCTTTCGCTTATGTCTTTAATCATAGCCACTGGTTTCGTCGTCGATGATGCCATAGTAATGGTGGAGAACATCGCCAGATACATCGAGGAAGGAAAAACACCTCTTGAAGCGGCGCTGGAAGGTTCGGGGCAGATGGCATTTACTATCTTATCATTGAGCATCTCCCTCATCTCGGTATTGATCCCTCTTCTATTTATGGGAGACCTGGTCGGAAGGCTGTTCAGGGAATTTGCCATCACTCTGGCTGTGACGATTATGATCTCGGCTGTGGTCTCTCTGACCATCACGCCGATGATGAGCGCCAGATTCCTGAAATTTAAACCCGAAAGCGAACAGGGCAGGTTCTACCATACTTCCCAAAAGGTTATAGACTCAGTCATATATTTTTACGGCATAACCTTAAGATGGGTGCTCAAACACCAGAAACTCACTCTCCTGGTGGCTTTCTGCACACTGTTTTTTACCATTTTCCTCTTTTATATTATACCTAAAGGATTCTTCCCGATTCAGGACACCGGGCTTATCATCGGGATGTCTGAAGCGGCTCAGGAAACTTCGTTTACAGAAATGTCCAAACATCAGCAGTTCCTGTCCAGAGCAGTGCTCAAGGATCCCGCTGTAGCAAGCCTCTCCTCATTTATTGGGATTGACGGCACAAATACCACGATAAATAGCGGCAGGATCATGATAAATCTAAAACCGATTGAAGAACGCAGGATAAGCGCCACTGATGTGATAAACCGCCTTCAGCCCGAACTGGCTAAAATCAAAGGCATAACCCTCTACATGCAGCCTGTTCAGGACATCACGGTGGACGACACTGTAAGCCGTACCCAATATCAATATACGCTTGATGATCCAAACCCGGACGAACTGAGCATCTGGGCGCCTAAATTCCTTGAAGCTCTCAAGGATATTCCGGAAATAACAGAGGTAAACAGCGATATGCAGAACAACGGCATGAAAGCTTATATTAAGATTGACCGCGACACAGCTTCGCGCCTCGGCATTACTACTGATGTAATAGATAATACGCTCTACGATGCTTTCGGGCAGAGACAGGTTTCCACGATTTTTACCCAGTTGAATCAATATCATGTGATACTTGAAGTCAAACCTGAATTCCAGCAGAATCCGCGGATCCTGAAAAACATCTACATTGCTTCAGCAGGCGGTGGACAAGTACCCCTGAATGTCATTTCTGACACGAAAATAATCAGCGCACCGCTCCTCGTCACCCACCTCGGGCAATTCCCGGCTGTAACAATTTCTTTCAATCTCGCTTCCGGAGCTTCACTCGGCGCTGCAGTCGAGAAAATCAACGATACGGCCGACGCGATCGGAATGCCTGCAAGCATACACGGGAGTTTCCAGGGTACGGCTCAGGCTTTCCAGTCGTCCCTGGCCAATGAACCTCTCCTCATACTCGCTGCCCTTATTGCCGTCTATATCGTTCTTGGCATTCTCTATGAGAGCTTTATACATCCTATAACAATCCTTTCTACACTGCCTTCTGCAGGCGTCGGAGCGATACTTGCGTTGCTCTTGTGCAAAATGCAGTTAAGCATTATCGCCCTCATTGGCATCATCCTGCTTATAGGTATAGTCCAGAAGAACGGCATTATGATGGTGGACTTCGCACTTGAAGAAGAGCGCAATAACGGCAAAAGCTCATACGAAGCAATATTCCATGCCTGCCTGCTAAGATTCAGGCCAATCCTGATGACAACCATGGCTGCCATGCTCGGTGCCCTGCCCCTTCTGCTCGGCAGCGGGATTGGCTCCGAACTCCGTCGCCCGCTCGGGGCGACAATCATCGGGGGGCTGCTGTTCAGCCAGATCCTGACACTCTATACTACGCCGGTTATTTATCTCTGGTTCTGCCGCTTAAGCAAAAAGGTGAACTCTATAAGCACCATTTCATCAGAGAAGTAGGAAATGAATATATCAGCCCCTTTTATTAAACGGCCTGTAGCGACAACTCTTCTGGCTGTCGCATTTGTCCTCTTCGGCCTTTCCGCTGTTCCCTTCATTCCTGTTTCCCCTCTTCCACAGATAGCCTACCCGACAATCCAGGTCTCGGCTTCGCTTCCGGGGGCAAGCCCTGAAACAATGGCAAGTTCAGTCGCAGCGCCGTTGGAAAAACAGTTTTCCAACATCTCCAATGTCACTGAAATGACTTCCACAAGCACACTGGGTTCGACAAGGGTCGTCCTGCAGTTTGACCTTAACCGCGACATAAACGGCGCCGCGAGGGATGTGCAGGCCGCCATCAATGCTGCTCAGAGCGACCTACCCACCGACCTTCCCAGCAAACCTACTTATCGCCTAGTAAATCCGGCCGAGTCGCCTGTTCTGATAATTTCACTTACTTCTGAAACTCTGCAGATCCCTCAGATTTATGATGCCGCATCCTCCATTCTTGCGCAGAAGATATCGCAGATTGAAGGCGTAGGCCAGGTAATAGTCGGCGGAGCTTCTCTTCCGTCAGTGAGAGTGGAACTCAACCCCTATGCCATGAGCAAATACGGCCTGAGCATCAATGATGTCAGCAATATCATCACCGATAATAACCGCAACAAACCCAAAGGCCAGCTTCAAAATGAAAAACTCCTCTTCGGCATAGAAGCAGATGACCAGCTAAATACGGCTGCCGGATACAGGCCGCTGGTTGTATCATTCAAAAACGGTGCTCCGGTCAGGCTCTCCGACATAGCAGAAGTCAGCGATTCGGTTCAGAATATCCGCAACGCAGGGTATGTGAACGGCAAACCTTCTGTCACAATTATAATTTTCAGGGATCCCCAGGCAAACATCATCACCACGGTAAACAGTGTGCTTGATATGCTTCCGCAGCTGGAAGCTTCTATCTCTCCTGCAATTGACCTGCATGTAGTTATGAACCGCACTGTAACTATTCAGGCCTCAATCAATGACGCGAAGATGACGATTCTCTTTTCATGTATCCTTGTCATCATAGTAGTTTTTGTCTTTCTCGGAAGCGTCCGCGCGACCTTCATCCCCGGCATAGTCATCCCGATATCGCTCGTCAGCACTCTGGGAGTTATGTACCTGCTCAATTTCAGCATCGACAACCTCTCAATCATGGCGCTGACCATTGCCACAGGCTTCGTCGTGGACGATGCAATCGTCGTTATGGAAAACATCACCAGATACATAGAAGAAGGCTTGACCCCTTTCCATGCAGCCATGAAGGGAGCCAGTGAAATAGGAGCTACCATAATGTCCATAAGCATCTCTCTGATTGCTGTTTTCATCCCGATACTCTTGATGGGCGGCATCATAGGGCGCCTTTTCAGAGAATTTGCGATCACCCTCTCTGTCACTATTATCATGTCACTTCTGGTCTCCCTGACTGTTACGCCCATGATGTGCGCAAAGATCCTTAAAGGCGAAAAAGATAAAAAAGAAGGAAAACTCTCCCGTTTAATCAGATATGGGGTTGATGCCATGCAGCAGGGTTACGCAGACACTCTCTCCTGGGCGCTGAAACATCCCAGGCTCATGCTTGGTATAACAGTTCTTGCAGTCTTTATGAATGTGGTTCTCTTTATGATTATTCCGAAAGGCTTCTTTCCTCAGGAGGATACAGGCAGGCTGATGGGGTATGTCCAGGCCTCTCAGGATATATCGTTTCAGGATATGAAAGGAAAACTTCAAGAAATTGTAGATATCGTAGGAAAAAACCCTGCAGTCGATACTGTAACGGGGTTTACGGGTTCGAGCGGAAGTTCAACCACCAATGTCGCCAGGCTCTTTATTTCTCTCAAACCTCTCAATGAACGCGCCCACTGCGATGAGGTTATGGCGCAACTGAGAAAAGCCACTAGCCACATCCCGGGCGCTCCTGCCTACTTCCTCTCTCCTCAGGATCTGCAGATCGGCGGCAAACTGACTGCCGCCCTCTTCCAGTACTCTCTCCAGTCTGAAAATCTTGATGAACTCATGAAATGGGCGCCCGTGCTTCTTGCCGAACTTCATAAAGTCCCTCAGATTGTGGATCTCAACAGCGACCAGCAGAACAAAGGTCTGCAGACATTCATAACAATTGACAGGAACACTGCTTCCCGCCTGGGGATCAGCGCAGAAGTCATCGACAATACTCTCTACGGTGCCTTCGGGCAGCAGGAAACTTCGACTATTTTCACGCAGCTTAATCAGTATTATGTTATTCTGGAAGTAGCTCCCCGCTTCTGGCAGAGGCCGGAAATCCTCAGGGATATTTTCGTGACCTCCTCGAAAGGTGAACAAATCCCTCTGAGCGCATTTGCCAAATACAATGAAACTTCTACGGCTCTGGCTGTTAATCACATAGAACAGTTCCCTTCGGTGACATTCTCATTCAACCTTACACAAGGCGCCTCTCTGGGAGATGCTGTCAAAGCAATAGAAAAAGCTTCGAGAAAAATCGGTTTGCCCGCAGACATTCAGGGAAGTTTTCAGGGCAATGCCCAGGCCTTTCAGGCGTCACTTGCCAATGAACCTATGCTGATTCTCGCCGCCCTTATAGCTGTCTATATCGTGCTTGGGATGCTCTATGAAAGCTTCATCCACCCGATAACGATTCTTTCTACTCTCCCCTCAGCCGGAATCGGTGCTATCCTTTCACTCCTTATCTGCAAAATAGATCTGAGTGTGATCGCACTTATCGGAATCATTCTCCTTATCGGAATAGTCAAGAAAAACGGCATCATGATGGTTGACTTTGCAATAGAGGAAGAGAGAAACAGCGGAAAATCTCCTGCTGAAGCTATCCATAGAGCCTGCCTCCTGCGCTTCCGTCCAATCATGATGACCACTATGGCTGCAATGCTGGGAGCACTGCCTCTAGTGCTTAGTTCTGGAATAGGCTCTGAACTTCGCAAACCCCTAGGCGTAACCATCATCGGCGGCTTGATTTTCAGTCAGATGCTCACGCTCTATACAACCCCGGTAATTTACCTTTATTTCAGCCGTATCCAGAAAAACTTTAAATCAGCTACTCCAAATTGTAGAAAAGAGATAGTGCCAGACTAATACCAATTTTGTAACTTTTGCACATAACTTTTTGCATTCTGAAATCTGTAACCTAAAATATCCGATACATATTTATAATTTTAATACTGTCTTTCTATGGAAAATACATTTGAAAAACGCCTTCAGGAATCAGTTCTGATATTCGATGGAGGCATGGGTACCGAGATTTATAAAAAAAACTTTTTTATCAATACCTGTTTTGAAGAACTCAATTTGAGTGCCCCTAAAATTATATCAGAAATTCATAAGGACTATGCCAAAGCAGGAGCGGAAGTCCTCACGACAAATACCTTTGGAGCAAATCGAAACAAGCTCTCTAAATTCGGGTTTGCAAATAAAGTCGCTGAAATCAACAAAGCCGGAGTAAAACTTGCCAGAGAAAGCGCCGAATCAAATATTATAGTAGCAGGCTCCGCAGGCCCTATCGGTGAAATACCTTACAACAGCGGAGTTACCAGTACCAATATCATTGATATGCTTGTTGAGCAGCTCATTGCCTTAAAGGAAGGAGGAGCCGACTTTATAATGTTTGAAACCCTTCCTTCGTTACGAGATGTTCAGCAGTCTATAGATGCGATAAGACAAGTAAAGGATATACCTTATGTGCTCAGCATGACTGTAAACAGGTTCGGTGAAACAGATAAAGGCGAATGCCTTTCGACTCTGCTTGCTCCCCTTGCCAAAATGGATTACAAACCTACTGCTATAGGAATCAACTGCGGGCTTGGCCCGGAAGCTCTTCTATCAGTAGTGGAAAAACTTTCGAAAATCTGCTCGTATCCTATTATTGCGCAACCAAACGCAGGCTCGCCCAGAAGCGTGGACAATAGAACTATTTACATGACCAGTCCGGAATACTTCACCACCTATGTGCTTAAATATGTGGCTCTGGGAGTAAGAGGCGTAGGAGGCTGCTGCGGAACAACTCCTGACCATATTAAGGATCTGGCAAGAAGCGTAAAACCAACATCAAAAAACGCTTTCGCAAAAACAATAAATCTTTCTATCTCGGAAGAACATTTGCAATCGCCTGTGCCTACTTCCCAGAAATCAAAACTAGGCGCAAAAATTGCCGCTAAAGAGTGGATTAAAACCGTAGAGATAGTCCCGCCCAAAGGGTACAATCTTAAAGATGTAATTAACAAGGCAAAATTTTGCAAAGAATCAGGAGTTGATGCCATAAACATACCTGATGGCCCGCGAGCGAGCTCTAGAATGTCTCCTATTATTACTGCCCTGATGATACAACAGCAGGCAGGGATCGAAACAATTCTACATGTCTGCTGCAGAGACAGGAACCTCATTGGGATGCAATCCGACCTTTTAGGCTGCGCTGCCGCAGGGGTAAATAACCTGCTTATAATTACCGGAGATCCCCCGAAACTGGGCAACTACCCCTACGCCTCAGCTGTTTTCGACGCGGATTCAATAGGCATGACAAGAATCCAGTCAAACCTGAACCGCGGAGTAGATATAGGAGGCAACACCATAGGAGAAAAAACTGCCGCATTAATTGGAGTGGGCGCGGATCCGAATGCCATTGATATGGAAAGAGAGTTCAGGAGAACAGTTGAAAAGATTGAAGCCGGAGCGGAATTTATAATAACGCAGCCTGTTTTTGATGTAAATTCGCTGATTTCCTTCTATAAGAAAATAGAAAAATTCAAGATTCCTTTAATAGCTGGTATCTGGCCTTTGGCAAGCTACAGAAATGCGGAATTTATGAAGAATGAAGTGCCAGGCGTGGTAGTACCTGACTCTATTATGAAACGGATGGCCAGATATGAATCCAGAGAAGATCAAAGGGCTGAAGGTATATCTATTTCCAGAGAGTCTATTGAGCTGATAAAAAGTTTTGTAGCTGGAGTACAGGTGAGCGCTCCCCTCGGCAATGTCGAAACTTCTCTGAAAGTTTTAAAGTAGCCTGAAAAGATTTATGGAAAATTCCAGATTGCACAGCTTTATAACGAGAGCAAATGTCGCTAATAAATATCTTCTCTCGATATTTATTATGGTATTCATCGTCTTTCTTATTACTTCAGAGATGATGCTCTCCATTTTAAAACTGGAAGTTAAAAGCTCTTACCAGACGCTGGAAACTTACGCGAAAAATGAAACTCATTTAATCTCATTTAAGTTTAAGGAGGAAAACACTCATTCCAAAGATTATCTTGACTGCATTTTCAGTGCAATGGCAAAAAATAAGCCTTCCTTTATCTTTTCAGAAACTGGAGATACGCTGATAGCAAAGCAGAAAAACGATAATTTTCAGCTCTTATATAGCGCAAGGAAAGGCGATATTGCCAATTCAGTTCCCACTAACTTAGACGATGCATTCCAGAACAGTTTCGCCCGTTCTTTGCTTTTTGGGGATACACAATCTCTGATTGGAATCGGATTGAATAATCAAATTATTTTGTCAGCCTGCGTGCCTCTGAAAATAAACGGCAACAATCTATTCCTGATTACATCCATTGATTTTAATGAGATTATAAAACCTTATTCAAATATTATCCTTACTACTCTTATTGTAGAAATTATCCTGTTGACTATCGGGATAATATTCATTGTGATGATTTATACAAAAGCTCTTAGAAAAGAGATTAAAACTGCCGCAAAGGATTTAGCGCTCTCAAGAAAACAGATTTGCGAACTAAAACAAATAGAAAAATCCCTGGCTGACATAAAAAAAGATATGGAAGAAGCTCTGGATGTAGGTCTCTTCGGTTTTTGGCTATATGATATTCCTTCAGGAAAATCAATTCGCTCATTAATGCATGACCACATATTCGGTTATGATGCTCTTGTAGAAAAATGGAACTTTGACTCTTTTATCAATCATGTAATAGAAGAAGACAAAGAGGAAGTGCGGAAAAGTTTTGATGAAGCAGCTGTTTCTAACTCTAATATAGATATTGCCTGCAGAATCTATAAGAGAAATAAAGAATTAAGGTGGATTTGGGTCAGAGGCAGGAAAAGAAGCGACGGATGCCTGATAGGCATAGTAAGAGATATTACCGCTCGCAAAAAAATGGAAAAAGAGCTGAATGATTTTAAGGATCATCTTGAAGAACTGGTGCATAAACGGACAACAGAGCTTGAGGCCGAAAAAGAAAAACTCCAACAGGCTCACTCAAATATAAAAAGCCTTAATGCACTGCTCCCGATATGCTCAGGCTGCGGCAAAATAAGAGAAGAAGACGGAAACTGGAACAATCTAGAAAATTACATACAAAAACATACTGATTCCAAATTCAGTCATAGTCTCTGCCCTGATTGCTTAAAAACACATTACCCGAATATAAAAGTTTAAACATCGTACTCCTCGATACAATTGCTGCGCAATCACGGTTGGTGAGCATAGTCGAGGTGCTTGGACTGTGAAACAACGCATGCCAAGAATCTGCGCTCAAACTAAAGTGCTCTGGTTCTTTCTTAAAATGAGTGGGTACTAGTGAATATTCCCACATAATGATTTACAGTTTATTTCATCATTCAAGAAAATCAATAATTATAAATGAGGGGTGGAATGAAATGATGAAAGAGTTGTTTGAAAAGGCGCTTGGGTTAAGCAAACAGCGGAATAAGTGTTCCTGAATATTGTAGGAAGCAGAAAATTCATGAGAATAGTTTTTACAGCTGGCGCAGCGAGCTGAAGAAAAGTGGTAAAGAGATAACAGGAAATGGGTTTAAAGAGGTTAAGCTATCTGGCTCTTCTGAAGATAGCTCCGGGATACAGATATGCATAAGCGAAAATGTCCATATCATAATTGAAAAGGATTTTAATGAAGCTGCATTGTTAAAAGTTGTAAAGCTCCTGTCAGTGTTATGATGTTCAGTATTGACAGAAGCACCATTTATCTTTCTCAATCGCTATCACAATAAGATGAAAATTTTATACTGGGATTCTGATGGTTTTGTAATATTCTACAAGCGTCTTGAAAAAGGTCGTTTTTATGTCGGCTCAGATGGCAAATCAGAACTTACACGAAGGGAATTCCAAATGCTTTTTGAAGGGATAAAACCAGAAAAACTCGAGAGGCGTTTTAGTCTGAAAAAAATAACTTAAATATAGTTAAAATGAGTTCAATTATGCTCAACTTATGCTATATTTAAGAATGATAAAAAACATGATAAATCAGATGTGAATTTAAGCGAAGTTCTTTTGGAAAATGAATTGCTCAGAAATGAAATTGAGCAATTAAAAGAACAGCTCGCATGGCTTAGAAAACAACTATACGAGCCGAAGTCCTAGAAGCTTTCTGATATCCCGCTGGACGCTCCATTATTGCCCGGTTTTGATTTTGGCGATGAGGTAATTGCAGAGGAAAAGAAAGAACAAATTTCATATGAACGGAAAAAGGGAGTTAAAAAAGGTTCCTGCACGCTTGAGCTCCCAGACAATATGGAAGTCAGAGAAACGATTCATGAACTCCCCGAAGAAAAACTAATAGATGAAGCAACAGGCGAAGAGCTCTTAGAAATAGGAAGAGAGTCAATAAATAAGCTTGCCAGCAGCCCAGTAAGATATTATACTTAAAGCGAAATGATTTTCGAAAAATATTTACACAAAATGAGTTCATATGTGCGAAATAAAACTAATATTCAAATACCCTTTGGGTATACATAAAAAGAGATACCTATGTAAAATACGCCGTCAAAAACAATCCTCTTTCCGGAGTTATACAGCTACCTTCAGCAGATTCAGTATTGAAGGGCTCAAAATTTGATGAAAGCTTCATGGCTGAAGTCGTCACAGCAAAATTAGCATATCATCTTCCATTCTACAGACAGCAGGAAATGCTGCAGTGTTTTGGGATAAAAATAGAAAGACAAACTCTAAGTTCCCTTTTTGTTAATCTTGGAGAAAAACTTGAAATTCTCTACGATGAAATGAAATCATTAGCATTTGAATGTGGATATTTATTCACTGATGACACTCCGGTAAGGATGCTAGATCCAGGAAGTGGCAAAACCCGTGAGAGCAGAATGTGGATCTATGAGGCGGCACGCCAGGATGTTCCCGCATACAAAGTATATGACTTTTCCATAAACCGAAGTTATGATCATCCTTTTAAATTTCTTAAAGACTTCAAAGGTGTAATACACGGCGATGCATTCGGCGCATATGTAAAACTCGATAAAGACAAGGATAATCAAATTTCCTGGGCTTCATGCTGGGTACATGCCAGAAGATATTTTTTGGAAGCCCAATCTGGAGATCAGGAACTCAACCACTATATCCTAAAGTCAATCCGCAATCTTTACAGATATGAAAATATTGCATGGAGGCATAATTCAGAAACAAGACTCAGGATCAGGAATCAATACGAAAGGCCAATCGTTAATGAGATATTTGAGAAACTATGGCTTAAGATTAAAACTGAAATCCTGCTTCCTAAGGCAAAACAGACTGAGGCAATAAAATACATGCTTAATCATGAAAAGAATTTTAAACTCTATCTGGATGACCCAAATATAAAAATAGACAATAAGCCGCTGAACAGTCAATGCGCAAAGTTGTCCTTGGTAAAAAGAACTGGATGTTCGTAGGAAGCCCGAAAGCAGGAAAATCCATGGCTGTGCTTTATTCTTTTGTCAGACATGCAGGACACTAAAAATAGATCCCCAGGCTTATCTTGAAGATATTTTCAGAAGGCTTCCAGGACATCCTCATAAAAACCTCAGAGAACTCATCCCTGATCAATGGGCCAAAGCTAAAACTCGAAACTCAAAAAAATAATTTGTCAAGTCAGATTCCTAATGGGTTAATTTTTACGCTTTCTTACATTTCGCCCCTCAGAATGTTCAAAATGACTTGAGATTCCTTCAACTTTCTTTCCGCTGCGCTTTTTTATGGTATCGTCAACTACAAACGCTGTTTCCTGCTCAAAGGCAAGATTATTCTGGACATATATTTCTTTAGCTGTAGAAAGTGATATCTGTCTCCAGTTTATTCCTTCATCTCTCATTGTACCGTACAGAACGTCTTTACCTCCCTTAAAAAAAACAGATAGACATTTTTCAAAGAACATTTTTATTGAATCTTCTCGGAGAAATACCCAAATTAATAATGTGTAAATTGTTGTCTCTACGCTGTAACCACTTCTTTTGCTTTTCCTATATTGTTTTACATGTTTAAAAAGGTTAAGCTTTTGTATCGAATCCTGAAGTTCATTATCGACAAATACGTAATCTCTCTTTAAACTTTCAGTTATCGGCATTAAGTTGATGTTTGTTAACTTAGATATTTTCATTTTGGATTAGCCTTTCTTTAGTGATTATTGATGTCATTGAATAAACAACAATAATATAGCATTAATCTGAGGCTAATCAATTATATATTAAATATTTATATCATTATTTTAAATCAGAAAGTTGAGTAATAAATGTGTCCGCAAACCACTCTTGCCTTTGAAACGGGCTTCAATGCCCAAGATGGCTGTCCGGTTTTAAGCGGAACACGGTAGCAGAAGACGGGCTTAATCTACCAAACGGGATACCGTAAAGATTCCCTTAGGGACGGACAACTCCGTCTTCTGTGATTCTTTCCCAAGCGTCCAAGGGAAAGAACTCTACCGAAAATACTACTTATTAACAACATCAACATAATAAATAAAGAAAAAGTTAACAAAAAGAAATTACTGATAATACTGAATCTAACATTTGCCTGTTTTACACAGGCTACTAACTTACAAGGGACGGCTCCACGCAGAGCGTGGCAAGCTCCGGAGTTTATAACGTTGTAGAGCCGCAACATTTTGCGGCTGTGATTGATGAGACGCAAAATCTAGCTGGTGTGCAGTTCCCAGACGCTAAACTCAGAGGGTGTCCCTAGCTTTCCGAAAAAACATTTTACAGACCTCGCATTAAAAAACCGTATCCCGGCGTTGTAAAACGATACGAATGTGTACTACCCATCCCCGGGCTCGCTTTCATTGCTGTTAAGCCAAAGTAAAAGCCCTACCTACTCCATATTTGCAACCGCGGGCCTTTCTGGTTATGTTTCAAACGGTCTTAAAGTGTGTGTTTTCGTGCATTGCGTATTCATATTAGCCCCTTTGTCACCTCCTATCTGCGTTACTAGCCGGATAATACTAATTATGTGGCAGCGGTGCAAGATATGGATTGCCTTCTGGGGATGTTAAAAAAACCTTAAAACCATTGGGTGGTTGTTGCGCATCCATTCCTTAACCACATATTTATGTATTTGGCCTCCTGTATTGCAATTTCGTCTGGTGACAACTCGCGTCCGTAATTGGGGACTAATAACTGTCTTAAAATCTGCGATCCTTTCGGATGCATGTCGTTTTGTTTGCCTAAAGACGCGACCATCCCCCCCCGAGGGCTGATGTTTATGGCCTGTTGGAATTGCTCGCGGGTGTCAAAACTGTCGGCCGTTGTTTGAGTATAAATTATATCCTCCCTTCTAAAGTCGGTTAATGGATTCAATATGCCTCGGGCTTTTATTACATAGCCGGGTGGAAAACACTTTTCTCTCATTTCGAAGATGCCGTAAGTGGGATACCAGTCGGCTGCTATTTTTTCACGTGGCATAGATGTCCCTGTAGATCTGTAATACGGTTGACCATCGATCACCGTAAATGCTCTTTTTCCTTTGTAGATT
>MHBE01000004.1 GCA_001803205.1 Lentisphaerae bacterium GWF2_38_69
TACCTCTTTGGAGGGGATAAAGACCAGTATATGAATATGTTAGGTACATCGTTTTGATTAGAGTTATGATTCCGTGCACACAGGTAAGCGTCAAATAAGACCCATCACAAAAATTCGGGCAAGTCTAGTCAGCAAAGAGTAATCTTTGCTGACGGACTTGATCCAATTTGGAAATGGAAAATTGAAAATTGAAAATTGAAAGTTGAAAGTTGAAAATGGAAAAATTACTGTGGCTGGATCTTTTATTCCATAGCTCTTTCTGGCCTCGTCTGTTCCGGAAAATTTACCACTCTCCAATTCATTTACCACTTTTAACTTGAAGGCTTCGCTGTAACGAACTACACTTCTTGTCATATTTATTATTCCTGTTTTTAGGTTGTTATTCTGTCAACCTATATCAGGATCATTTTCCATTTTCCATTTTCAACTGAATTGCCTCCCTGGCCGGCACGAGCGCCAGCACGGGCATAGGCAAGAAGCTGTTTTAAACGCTTGGCGAATCTAGTCAGACTTTCTTTAGAGGGGCGGAGTTTCCGCCCTTTTTTTATTACACACATCAACAGAGGGTCAATATTAAGTTTCCCGAGTTTCATAGCCTTATACAACAGCCGGTTGCGACAGCGCTCAACCCTCCACATTATGTGGATAGATAATACTATATGCTTTATTGTAGGAATGATATGGAGGGTAACTGTCTGGAGAAAGATTGGAGAGTGTATAAACTCAATAATAGATGGAATTAATTTTCAGGATCTTGTCATTGAATCGGCAAGAAAAAGAATGTTTCAGTGTCAGCATATATATCAACCAGGATTTTTTCCAAAGTCGGAACATATATCTTCCCGAATGGTATTATAGGAGCCTCGCTTATGAGAGCTTTAACGATTATAGAGTCGTTACAATTAAAAACGAAATCTTCAATAATTTCCCTTGCAGGTTCTTTAAATGTATTTTTATTTGTTTCTTTTAGAAAATAGTAAACTGGATCAACAGCATCCTTTTCAACTTCGACGAGCAAAAAATCATGTATTGCCACATGCCGGTAAAATTCCATTATTGCTGCGCTGTGCCAGCAACAGAGATTAATCAGAGGAAAATGTTTTTTAATAAGAGTTGAGATTTTTATTCTCTTTTGAAGCTGATTCACAGTAAAGTTCTTCTGTTGTTTAACTTACTTGTGAAAACTCCCCCTCCTGCTGGATGTACTGATTGTAGTAGAATCCTTTCTGATTCATAAGCTCACCATGTGAGCCCGATTCCACAATCTGACCTTTTTCAACAACCATGATAAGATCACATGAACGAACGGTAGACAGCCTGTGAGCTATTATAAACATTGTTCTACCTTCGGCAATTTTCTCTATATTCTGCATGACTATCTTTTCGGTTTCGTAGTCCAAAGCGCTTGTAGCCTCATCAAAAATAACAACTCTGGGGTCATTGATAAGCGCTCTTGCGATAGCTACTCTCTGTTTTTGCCCTCCAGAAAGAGCGGAGCCTCGTTCGCCAACTGAAGTATCATAATTTTCTGGCATCTGATCAACAAAAATATCAACTCCAGCTATTTGAGCGGCTTTTTCAACTTCTTCTTTTTCCGCTCCTGATTTAGCTATAGTTACATTTTCGCTTATGCTGCCGTTAAAAAGAAAGTTTTCCTGAAGAACTACTCCTATCTGTCTTCTTAACCATGCAGGTTCAACCTGCGCGACATCAACGCCGTCAATCAGTATCCGTCCACTTTCAGGCACATATATTCTCTGAATCAATTTTGTAAGCGTGCTTTTGCCTGAACCTGACCTTCCGACAAGTCCCACTTTCATCCCTGCTTTTATCTCAAACGAAAGAGACTTAATCACTTCAGGAAAATCTTCCTTGTAACGGAATGTTACCCTGTCAAACTTTATATGCCCTTCAAGATTAGGCAATGTTGTCCTGTTAGGGTTAAAAGCAGGCTCTTTTTCGACATTCAGAATATCTCCGAGGCGATCAACAGAGACTTTTGCCGACTGGAAGGATTGCCACATGTTAATCAGCCTTAACATCGGTTCAATCACCTGAGCCGAAATCATCTGAAAAGCTATAAGTTCTCCAAGGGTCAGCTTATTTGCTATTATCAAATTTGCCCCGACGAATAATATTCCGATTACAAAACACTGCTGAATTACAGTGCCTATATTGCCGGCTATATTGGAAAGGTTTACAAGCCTGAATGAAACATTCACATATTGGGCGAGCATCCGCTCCCATTTCCTTACTATGTTATTTTCCACTGCGGACGCTTTTACAGTCTGGATGCCAGTCAGTGTTTCAATCAGATAAGATTTGTTCTTTGTGGCAAGATTGAATTTATCCTGAAGGAACTTTTTATAAAAGGGCACAAAACTAATCTGAAAGACAGCAAAAACTATAATCACTCCGAGAGTTATTAAAGTCAGACTATAACTGTAATTAACCATTACGACGAAATAGGTAAGAACAAAAATAATATCCAAAACTACCGTCAATCCCGCTCCTGTTATAAACTGCCGAATCTGATTAAGCTCTTCGATCCTGGCAACAACATCTCCGACATGTTTTGATTCAAAAAACTTTTGCGGAAGCGCCAGAACATGCCTGAAGAGTTTATCTCCCAGACTGACATCCACCTTGTTGATTGTGTTTGTAAAGAGATACGCTCTGAGCCAGGTAATCCAGCACTGGACAAACGCGATTAATATCAACGCTCCGGCAATGCTGTTGAGTGTACCCCAACTCCGGTGAACAAGGACATTATCTATAACTACCTGCATCAGGAACGGCGCCCCGAGTCCGACCAGCTGCAGAAGAAATGAAATGCCAAGCACCTGTAACATGAAGCGCTTGTATTTCCAAAGGGCAGGAAAGAACCATGAAAGTCCAAATTTTTTCTCTTTAATTTCTTCAGTAAAGCGGCGGGTCAGAAGAATGAATTCGCCAGACCATTGATTTGTGAAATCTACAACAGCCATTGGCAAACCCTGTTCAATAAGCGGGTCAATCACCATTAGAGCTTTTCCGTCATCGCTTATCCCGTTTAGAATAACGAAAGTAGTATTCTTCATTATGGCAACTACCGGATATGCCATCGTGGAAAAACACTTTTGATTTTTAGGCGTAAAAGAACCTACCTTCAACCCCAGTTCTCTTCCTGCTCTGATAAACTGAACCTTATTCATCCTACCTTCGCCTACTACATAAGCTCTCTGCAATTGAGCTCTATCGGCAGGAATTCCGAGAATCTTAGCCGAAAGATATAAACATTCCAAAGCTGTATCTATTGTTTTTGTCATTTTCAAATTCCTTTTTTACCACCGAGGACACCGAAAAAACCGGAGTTTTAACTCTGTGAAGAAATCAACAGATTGCTTTGCAATCATGCTCTTGAGCACACAGGGCGAACTCTGAAAAATATTTAAATGCCAATTTAAGATATTTTATAAGTTCGTCCGTCTGTTGATTTCCTCCGTATTCTCTGTGGTTAAACCGTATTTTAGCCTTTCCCCAACATCCTATACTCCCTCTCACTTTTCCCTGAACGCCTCGCTCTGATATTTTCGGAAAGGATCAAGGAAGAATTCAATAATCCGTTTTTTTCTGGTTTTGATCTCTGCGGTTACTGTCATTCCCGGCGAAACATAGTTTTTCTTGTTCTGAACCATGAAATAGGTCTTGTCCAAGGTAATATAAACTTTGTAATATGTGGCATTAAGCTGTTTGTCTTCCGTGCTCTCGGCGCTCATAAGCCTGACATGTCCTGTTAGCACGCCATATTTCTGGAAAGCATAGGTATCAACTTTTATATCTGCCGCCTGCCCTACAGAACCCTGCTGATCATCTTCAATCATCCCTATATCTCTCGTGCTAACCATTGCTTCAACTTCCAATGGCGCATCATCAGGCACAATTGAAAGCATTTTGGTATCAGGCATGATAATTTCTCCTATAGTAGTAACATTCAGGTCATAGACTAAACCACTAATCGGAGCTTTGATAATATCGGCATTATAATGGGCTTTGGCTTTACTCAACTCTTCTTCTGTAGATTTAAGATTCGCCATCGTTTCAGTCATTCTCTGAACTATATCTGTCATCCAGTCGCTTGTTACGCTTGCCAACTGCTGCTGAGACTGATTAAGATCAGCTTCTGATTTTGCAAGTTCTGCTCTGGCTCCCAGTAAATCCTGCTCTACCTGTATTCTTGATAGCTCTCTTTCCTGTAATTCCAGTTTAGATGCTGCGCCTTTATCTGCCAGTTTTTTAAAACTCTCTTCCGTTTGTCGTAGTTTCGGCAAAGTCTGCCCATATTGTTCTACTTTTGTTTTGACAACATTGATTGTCGCCTGCGATGCGGCGACCGCCGCCAGGGCTGTCTTAATTCTTGTGTTGTAGTTCGACAACCGCTGTTTATATAACTCCTCCTGATAGCGAATATCATCAGCTGTCATCCCCGGATAGTTTTTTATATCAGGAGTAAATAGCTTATTTGAAATTTCCGCTCCAAGTCTTTCTACTTCCAGCTTATAGTAAGATACCTGTTTCTGGAGGCGATTGAGATCTGAACCGCTGTACTGCTGATCAAATTCTATGAGAATATCTCCCTTATTAACATGCTCGCCTTCTTTCACATTGATCTTGCTTATTTTGCCCTGACTTTCTGCTTCAACCACTTTGTTATTGCCTACAGATATGATTTTTCCGGGAGCAACTACCACCTCATCTACGGTGCCGATTACTGACCAGAGAAGAGCGACAACCACCACAAATAAAATTGTCCACATTACCAGTCTGCCCACAGGTGACGGCGGGGTTTCAAGAACCTCTATTACCGAAGGAAGAAATTCCAGTTCCCTGTCTTCAATTTTCTGTCCGCTGAATTTCTGCCAAAGCTTTTCAAATATCCTTTTCATTATCAGGATGCCTCCTGCAATTTATATAATTCGTAATACTGTCCCTTGAGTTTTATCAATTCATCATGAGTACCTTTTTCAAAAATCTGCCCTCTTTCCATAACAATTATCTGATCGCATTTTCTTACTGCCGAAAGCCTGTGGGCAACTATTACTGCGGTGCGCCCTTTGCATATCTTGTCGATATTGTCATTTATCAATCTTTCGGACTGGTAGTCTAGAGCGCTTGTAGCCTCGTCAAAAATAAGAAGTTTCGGTTGATTCATCAGAGCTCTTGCTATGGCAATGCGCTGCCTCTGTCCCCCTGAAAGAGTTGAACCTCTTTCTCCGACTTTAGTGTCATAACCTTCGGCAAGCTCAAGGATGAATTCATGAGCGCCTGCTATCTTTGCCGCCTGAACAACTAGACTCATGTCAGCATCAGGTCTTGCAAGCGCTATATTCTCCCTGATGCTTCCGCTGAAAAGGAAGTTGTCTTGCATCACGACACCTATTTGTTTTCTCAAGGTAACAGGATCGACCTTCTGAACATCCTGTCCGTCAATAATGATTTTTCCGTCTTCAGGGAGGTATAACCTCTGCACGAGCTTTGCTATGGTGCTTTTGCCGGAACCGGAACGGCCGACTATTCCGACCTTGCTTCCGGGTTTTATCTGAAAGGAAATCCCCTTGATTACTTCATCCCCATCGAAATTGTACCTGAATCTGACATTCTCGAAAATTATGTTTCCTGTTACTGTCTTATCAGCCTTATTTATCGCGTTCGCTCCTTCCGTTCCAGTCTCAAGGATATCCCCGAGCCTTTCAAGAGCCATTCCTGTCTGCTGTACTTCCGGCCAGGCTCCTATTATCTGTGTCAAATTTGAGATCAGCTGCCCTGATATCATCTGAAAAGCAATCAGTTGTCCCAGAGAAAAACTTCCCTCAATAACCATGTATCCGCCAAAGAGCAGAACAAGGTAACCTGTTGTTTTCTGAACTACATTTGTTATGTTGTTATTTACCAGTGAGAAAGAAGACAGTGAAAAATTATTCTTTACGCTGTTGGCAAGCAGATGCTCCCATCGATAGGCAAATTGAGGCTCAACCGCAAGTGATTTTATAGTCTGCATTCCAGTAACAGACTCTACAAGGAACGAATTGCTCCTTGAATCAGACTGCCAGACTTTTTCGAGTTTCTTGCGATATATCGGCATCAACTTGATATTCTGAAAGAGGTAAATCGGAACAGGTATTAAGGCGATTAAAGTTAGAAACCAACTGTAATAGATAAGCACTGCCAGGAATACGAAGGAAAAGAGAACATCGATAATCAATATCAGAGTCTTTCCCGTAAAGAATTCTCTTATCGAGTTAAGAGCCGAAATGCGCATCATGATATCGCCGACAAATCGAAGCTCAAAATATCTCAGCGGCAGCGAAACAATATGCCGTATCAGCCGTGAACCCAAAACCACATCAATCTTATTGGTCGTCTGGGTTAGCAGATAGGTCTTGGCAATATTAAGTCCTGCCTGAAAAATTATTGCCACAAGAAATAGCACAACCAGAACTAACAGCGTAACCTCTCCTTTGTTAGGAATAGCCTTGTCTATTATCACTTGTGTAAAAAGAGGCGTAACAAGCCCGAACAGCTGCAGAAAAAAAGCAACCAGCGCCACCTCGCCAAGGTATCTGCGATACTTCCGTATCATGGGGAAAAACCATTTGAAACCAAGTTTCCAACCATCACCAATTATGCTCTTTTTTCTGGGAGATTTTTTGGCATAGATTAAACGGCCGGACCATATCTCAGACAATTCTTCATTCTTTACTACCTTGGGTTTATTGATAACAGGATCAAAAACGACTGCTCTTTTACCGTCGCAGCGGCCAATAACGGCAAAGTTACCATTTTTCAGGACGGCAATGCTCGGAGAAGGAAATTCCGGAAGAAGTTCCGCTTCAGTATCGACCGATTCCAGCTTTATCTTGAAAACACCTGCTAACCTTATAATAGAGTTCTCATCCATAATAGAATGAGACGAAGTCTCCTCCTTGGTAAGCTTGATCCCCAGGGAATCCATCAATATAGATAAGCAAATCAAACCCGTATCGATTTTCATCATCTTCAAATTCCTTTTTTACCACCGAGAGCACCGAGAAAACCTGAGCTTTTTAACTCTGTGAAGAAATCAACTAATTGCAAAGCAATCATGCTCTTGAGCATACAGGGCGAACTCTAAAAAATATTTAAATGCCAATTTAAGATATTTTATAAGTTCGTCCGCCTGTTGATTTCCTCCGTATTCTCTGTGGTTAAACCTATATTATCAGTCTCTTGATACCGTCTTTTAATTTTTCTACATTAAAATTGATCAGCAATCCTTTATGAACACCTGCAAGCTTCATGTAGGTCAGTACCTGCGCGATGTGAATATTTTCGACCCTGTCGACGCTTTTGAGTTCAAGTATCAACTCGTTATCGACTAGCATGTCTATTCTATATCCGCATTCAAGACTGAAGCCTTTATATGTTACAGGTAAAGAAATCTGAGATTTGAATTCTATACCGTTAAGCTTCAGCTCATGTGCCAGGCATTGTTCATATGCAGATTCCAACAAACCTGGACCAAGGTTCTTATGTACCTCTATTGCACACCC
>MHBE01000005.1 GCA_001803205.1 Lentisphaerae bacterium GWF2_38_69
CCTGAAAATATATGAAGCATTAAAGATCAAACCGGTAAAAGATCTGAAGAAGTATATCGTCGCAAAGAGGTTGTAGGAGCCTTAAAAAATCAGCTCTAGCCTCATTTTATGCGCTTAATAAACAAACTTGGGATAGGAGACCTAGGAAGATTGCTATAGTAGGAGGATTTAACAGAAATTCTTTAGCAATGTTTTTTGTATTCAGCTTCTCTTTGTTTGCTCCAAAAATAAATGCAATAACAACACCTAGTGTTTGAAATATAAGCTGATTCCCTAATTCTGATGAAAGGAGGGCAACTTTTATCGCAATGCAATCGTGATTATAAACATTGCTGATAAGAGAAACACCTAACGCGCTCATATTTCCAAAAGTAGCCACACAAGAACCAATGCGCCGATTTTATCCCGCGAAAAGCGAAATGCCTTACCCGCAAAATAAGCCAATACCAATGAACACAATTCAATAACTTTGACGATGCCGGGAAATTTAAAATAGGCAAAGCTAATTTTTACTACAGCTAAATTGCCAAATATCATGGAGGGCAGTGCAAAATTAATTATTAACTTTGCTAAGACCATGGAGGTATCAACTCCGGAAAACATCCCTTTTTTTTCATGAAAAACCCGACAGCAATCAGAATTGTCAGGCAAATAGTAAATGATATGAGTCGGTCTTTTATATCCACAATATGATGTCATTTATGCTACTATCCGTAAAAAGCATGCAATAAAAACAAGCTTTTTACTTCTAGTAGCCGTTACCAGTTAACCGTCATTAGTTTACTGTTGATCAAATTGATCAGGTTTATTTCAATTGCAATCAGCCGTCACTCATTGGCTAGTATGCGATAAAACCTGTTCTTTATTAAAGGTCTGAAAATTCTTCATGTATTTCTGACTGTTGCCTAATATCTTTTTGAGATATCTGATACGCTCGATATCTCCTTTTACCGGAGTGATCATCAAATAATAGGGCACATTATCTTCAAAGCCGTGAGAATCTGTAATTCCCATATGATCTGCATTCAAATGAACAACTGTATGCCAGCGAACGCATGAACTCACAAAAGGTTTCCAGTATTCCGGTTGTACGGTATCCATTCTTGCGCTTGTTGAAAGAGCTATTCCGTCTCCTCCATCGTAAACAATAGTTTCCAGTTTACCTGTGAGTCTATCTACAGAGGCTTTTTTTCTTGTATTAACTGAATCGCCTAGAAATAGAAACAAGGCAGTTTTCCCAGGCATTTCTGATTCGATCTGTAGCGCTTTGGCAAAATTCTCTGCCTCCTTGAGGCATTTTTCAAGGTGATCAAGAGCTATTTTTCTTCTTGCTTCAGGTGTTTTCACATCAGGCAGCAATACTTGTAAATATTGATCTTGAGCCGGGTCGGCTAGTCCCCATTTGAGGTTCTTCCATGCTTCAGGATCATACAAGTTTACTGATTTGCCTGAGGGATCGTCGGAATAAACTACGGAGTTTGTGCAGGCAAAGGGAATCATCTGATAAATGCTGGCCCAAGTTCCGATTATTGCCGGAGGAATAATCGGCATTCCTGGAGCGACCTGCAAACCTTCTGTAAGCTCAAAACATGTATTTAGAAAACCGAGATTAGGCGTGCCGACAATTATGACTCGCTCAACATATTTGCATCCTTCCCAACTAGGAACAGGTTCAGAAGCAAGCGGTTTGTTGCCATACATAAGATAGTATCTGGTAATCATTCCGCCCATTGAGTGAGCAATTATATTAAATTGAACATCAAAATCTTTTATCCCATACTCTTCTTCGTATCTCTTTTGAAGAAAGGCACGCTTCTTGAATATAAATTCATGAAGCTGGCGGACATTTTCGACATTTGTTCTTCTCCAGTCATAATAGAATGTAAAGAGTGAAGGTAATTTCTTTTTTTCCTGTACAAGCATATTTTCAGTAACAAATCCCATGCTAATTAGAACATCCAGCATTTCGCGATATGCGCTCTGGTCTATCGTGATTCCTACTATCCTGATCTCTGCATCTGACATGAATTCATAAGGAACAACATAATCTTTGATGTCTTTAAGTTCTCTTCCGTAAGCCATCGGATAACTTAAATCACGCAAGTATTCATCAGTATAACCATCAAACACATCTGATCCTGTAAAAAGACCCCAAACATTATTATCGTTGTCAGAATTTTTGAGTTTTGAACCAAGGAAGCCGTGAATGACAATTACAGGATTTCTTGCCGGACCTTCATAGCTTCTAAAACTTCTTTCAATATCACTTGTATAGCTGCCGACATTATCATTTTTAGCCTGATACGCTCCTACATAGGACTCATTAGTTGAACAAGAGCAGAAAATAGCAATGATGAAGCCCCTTGAAAATAAAGAAACAAGACCAGAAATCGTTTTCATAATAATAGTTATATGCTGGGATTTATAAAAGTTAAGACAATTCAAAGTATAATCTTATACCAATTCAAGGCAATATCTGAATTTAGAGAAGAGTCACTTTAGCATGAATTCTCCTGAGCCCTTCAAAAAGCACTATAGAAACTGAATTGGCCAGGTTGTAACTTCTGCAGTGTTCTCCGAACATGGGAATGGTATAAAGTTGGTCGGTATAATATTCATACAATTCCGGGGATAAACCCTTGTTTTCATTGCCGAAAATAAGGTAAACAGGCTCATCTATTACATTACTGCCATATGGACAATCCCAGAAAGATTTATTTGTTTTGGTCGAAAAGAAAAACATACTTTCTTTTTTCCTGTTTGAAGCAAAATTATTCCAGGAGTCATGGATTTGCAGATTAATATGCTTCCAATAGTCCATTCCAGCTCTCTTGATGTACTTTTCGTCAAGGGAAAATCCTAATGGCTTTATCAAATGCAGTTTAGTGGAAGTGTTAACACAGAGTCTGCCAATATTTCCTGTGTTTTGCGGTATTTGGGGAGAGTAAAGCACTATTTCAAAGTTGTGCATAAGCAAAATTAAAGTAAATTATAGACAATTTTCTGATAAAAAGATTTTAAGGCAAATTGCAAACTCTTTATCAATACGATAAACTCATATTTGTTTGTCGCAATAAATTAGAATAAAATAGCAAAATAAAAAAAGACTAATTCTAAGGTTAATAAAAGGAGAAATTTATGACCAAAAAGTATGTCTATTTCTTTGGCAAGGGGAATTCAGAGGGAAATGCTTCGATGAAATCAATCCTTGGAGGCAAAGGTGCAAACCTGGCTGACATGGCAAGTCTCGACCTTCCAGTACCTCCTGGCTTCACAATCACAACCGAAGCTTGCGCGGAGTACACTGAAATCGGTGAAAAGAAACTTTTCGCAAAGATTGACAAAGAAGTAATGGAGCAGCTCAAGAAACTTGAAAAGGTTACAGGAAAAACTTTCGGAAAAGGCCCAAATCCGCTGCTCGTATCTGTTCGCTCAGGCGCAGCCGCATCAATGCCAGGCATGATGGATACAATCCTCAATCTCGGTCTGAATGATGAAACAATCACGGCCATGATTAAACTCACGAAGAACGAAAGATTCGTATGGGACTCATATCGCCGTTTCATGCAGATGTTCAGCGATGTGGTGCTTGGAGTTGAACACGACCATTTTGAGCATGCCCTCGAAAGTCTTAAGAAAAAAAAGAAAGCAAAGCTCGATACAGACCTTACAGCGGCTGACCTCAAGGCTCTCGTAGCCGAATACAAGGCCATAGTAAAGAGAGACACCAAAAAAGAATTTCCGCAGGATCCTGTAGAACAGCTCTGGAACGGAGTAAGAGCCGTATTTTCATCATGGAACAATCCGCGCGCTGAAAAATATCGTCAGCTTAATGATATCAGAGGTCTTCTCGGCACAGCAGTAAATATCCAGTCAATGGTATTTGGTAATGGCGGTGACGATTGCGCCACAGGCGTAGCTTTTACTCGTGACCCGTCAACAGGCGCTAATGAATATTTCTACGGTGAATTCCTCATTAACGCTCAGGGAGAAGATGTCGTTGCAGGTATCCGTACTCCTCAGCAGATCACTCTCGCAGGTTCAAAAGCATGGGCAAAAAATCAGAGTGTTACTGAAGCTACCAGAAAATCCAAGTTTCCATCACTCGAAGAAGCTATGCCAAAGTGTTTCAAAGAACTTGATGCTATCAAGACAAAACTTGAAAAGCATTACAAAGATATGCAGGATCTTGAGTTTACAATTGAAAAAGGCGTTCTTTACATGCTCCAGACTCGTAACGGCAAGAGAACAGCTCAGGCTGCGGTCAAAATCGCTACTGATCTTGTAAAAGAAAAACTTATCGACGAAAAGACAGCCGTTCTCAGAATCGAACCAGCTTCTCTCGATCAGCTTCTGCACCCTGTATTTGTAAAAGCGTCTGAAGCTAAAGCTGTAAAGATAGTAACAGGTCTCCCAGCTTCACCGGGTTCTGCTACAGGCCAGGTAGTATTTAATGCTGAAGAAGCTGAAAAATGGTCAAAGGCTGGCAAAGATGTCATCCTCTGCCGTATTGAGACAAGCCCGGAAGATATTACCGGCATGCATGTATCCAAGGGCGTACTTACAGCTCGCGGCGGCATGACATCTCACGCTGCAGTAGTTGCCCGCGGAATGGGAACTTGCTGCGTAGCAGGCTGCAGTGATATAGTCATGGATTATGCCAAAAAATGCTTTACAGTAGGTAAAGTAGTTGTGAAGGAAGGCGACTGGATTTCTCTTAATGGTTCTATAGGTGCCGTATACAAAGGAAAGGTAGAAACAGTTGATCCAGCTCTAACAGGTCCATTCGGCGACATTATGAAGCTTGCTGATAAATACAAAAAGATTGGAGTAAGAACAAATGCTGATACTCCTCATGATACAGAAGTAGCTGTGAAGTTTGGAGCTGAAGGTATTGGCCTGTGTCGTACAGAACATATGTTCTTTGAACCAGACAAAATCATTTCCTTCAGAAGAATGATTCTCGTAGCTGAAACAGTTAAGAAAATTAAAGAAGATCATGGTGTAAAATCAGTTTACGATCTCAAGACAGGCAAAGATTGTTGCATGAACAAGGAAGAAGCTGCTGCTGTCGTGCAATACAAACAGGCATTGGATGAACTGCTCCCGCTTCAGAGAAAAGACTTTCTCGGCATATTTAAAGCTCTCGAAGGCAGACCAGCAATTATTCGTCTTCTCGATCCGCCGCTTCATGAATTCCTTCCAGCTAAAGAAAATGTAGCTGGACAAAAAGAAATGGCCAAGACAATGGGTGTATCAGTAGCCAAGATACAAGAACTTGTTGACGCAAATCATGAATTCAATCCGATGCTCGGACTTCGCGGATGCCGTCTGGGCATAATCTTCCCTGAAGTTACTGAAATGCAGGCCAGAGCTATTGTTGAAGCTGCAGCAGCAGTAAAAGGTTCACATCCTGAAATCATGATTCCTATAGTCGGAAATGTAAAAGAACTCATCAATCAAAAGGAAATTTGCAAGAAAGTAATAGCTCAAGTCGAAAAGGAAAAGAAAATCAAGATCAATGTCATGATTGGAACAATGATAGAAGTTCCAAGAGCTGCAATGACAGCTGACGAAATAGCTACAGAAGCTGAATTCTTCTCATTCGGAACAAATGACCTAACCCAGATGGGTTGTGGTTTCTCCCGTGACGATGCCGGTAAGTTCCTTAAAGATTATGTCAAGCTCGGCATTTACGAGTATGACCCGTTCGTAGTTCTTGATCAAGGCGGAATAGGCAGACTTGTCAAGACGGCTGTCGAATACGGAAGAAAAGTTAATCCGAAACTCCCAATCGGTATCTGCGGCGAACACGGCGGCGACCCGAAGACCGTAGAATTCTGCCACAATGCAGGATTGACATATGTTTCATGCAGCCCGTACAGAGTGCCAATCGCAAGACTGGCTGCTGCTCACGCTGCAATCAAACAAAAGTAATTATCGCAAGATAAGTACATTTTAAGAGCCTTGGTTCGCCAAGGCTCTTTTTTTAACTTTAATAATCATCCATTTTTTATGACAGTAATTTGCGATTATCACACACATACACCGTTATGCAAGCATGCGGTTGGCGCGCCTATTGAGTATGTTAGACAAGCTCACGAAAAAGGTATAAAAATAATAGGATTCTCCGATCACTGTCCTGCTCCTTCAAATTTTGATACTGAATGCAGAATGGATATTTCTCTAATCGAAAAATATATAGAAATGATAGAGAATGTTAAAAACAATTCATATGGAGTAAAAGTTCTTCTTGGAATGGAAGTTGATTATGTTCCAGGCAGAATGGATGAAGTTCTTTCTCTAACAAACAAATACAACTTTGATTATTTGATTGGTTCGATTCACTATGTGGATGATTATCCATTTGATCATCCCGGATATATTGACAAATGGAACACTTCTGAAAAAATTAATTATGTCTGGGAAAAATATGCGGATCTTCTTATAGAAATGGTCACAAATTTCAAAATCGATATAATAGGTCATCTTGATCTTCCAAAGAAATTTAAAATGTATCCGACTAACATGGATTATGTTTTCTCAAAGCTGACACGCTTATTTCAGATTGCAGTTCAAAAGGATATTTCAATTGAAATAAATACTGCAGGAAAAAGGAAAATAGTTGAGGAATTTTATCCATCTCTTGAAATACTGAAACTAATTAAAGAATCGGGTTGCTCTATTACTTTCGGATCAGATGCTCACGCTCCTGATGAAGTTTGTTCGGATTTTCTTGAAGCTTCAATATATGCAGCTAATGCAGGTTTCTCTGAATATACTATAATCTTGGGGAAAAATATTAAGCAAAAAGAAAAATTAATTTAATTTGGGGAGAAATATGAGCGAAATAAGCGTACCCAAAAGGGTAGTAGGTTTAGGCCCCCTTATCCTCTCGGGAATTACATGCATAATCGGTTCAGGCTGGCTGTTCGGTGTAGCTCTGGCTGCCAATACGGCAGGGCCTGCCGCAATCTTTTCTTGGATTATAGGAGGGGTGGCTATTATGATAATAGCCCTTACTATTGCTGAACTTGGAACTATGTTCCCCAGATCCGGCGGGATGGTACACTACATGTATGAATCCCATGGGAATATGATAGGTTTCTTTGGAGCATGGATAAACTGGATAGCAATTACGCCTGTTATAGCAACAGAAGCAGTGGCTTCGACACAATATCTTTCCTCCTGGAATTTTAAATGGTGTCACAGTCTTTATAATCCAGCAAGTGGCGATTTGACTGGCACAGGTTTGATGGTGGCATCGGTACTTCTAATAGCATATTTTCTTCTCAACTTTTGGGGAATGCAGCTTCTTATCAGGGCGCTTAAGTATATAACATATTTTAAAATTTTCGTTCCATGCTTTGCTATCGTTTCGATTCTAGCGACAGCTTTTCATCCGGAAAATTTCATATCTGCAACGACATCCTTTGCTCCGTTCGGATGGAGTGCCGTGCTTACGGCAATACCTGTTTGCGGAATTATCTATACCTTTAATGGTTTCCAGACACCGGTGAATATAGCTGGGGAAGTTAAAAACCCAGGCAGAAATCTGCCTATTGCGATGCTTTCGAGCATAGCAATTTGCCTTGTTATCTATGTGCTTCTACAGATAGCATTTATCGGAGGCCTGAATCCGTCAGATTTAGCAAAAGGGTGGCATGCAATTTCTTTTAGATCTCCTTTTGCGCAGATAGCGTTGTCTTTGAATCTCAACCTTCTTCTTTTTCTGATTTACCTTGATGCATTTGTATCACCTAGCGGAGTGGGGCTAACATATTTTACTACTACTTCAAGAATGCTCTTTGGAATGAGTCAGAATGGGCAAATGCCAAAATATTTAGGAAAACTAAATCCGATTTATCTTGTTCCAAGAGGGGCTCTCTGGACAGTGCTTCTCGTATGTTTTATATTCCTCTTCCTTTTTAGAGGCTGGGAGCACTTTGCGGGGATTCTTTCCTGTGCAGAAATAATTACTTATTTAAGCGGTCCTATAGCCTTGATTGCCCTCAGAAAAACAAGACCGGACGCAGAGAGGCCTTTCAGGCTTCCCTTTGCTCCATTTATCTGCCTTCTGGCATTTGTCATATGCAGTTTGATGCTTCATTGGGCTACATGGCCTCTTTCAGGAGAAGTAATAATACTCGGTTTGGCAGGTTTTGGTTTTTACATTTATTATCAGAATAAACAGGGATGGGGCACGCTTGCGTCACAGTTCAAGTCAACTTTATGGTTGATCCTGTATCTTATAGTTATGGCTATTATTTCATATCTTGGAAGCAAAGATTTCGGAGGAATTGGGGCGATAACTACTCCATGGGATCAGGTCGTTGTAGTTATTCTAGCTATTGGATTCTACTTCTGGGGGACAAACAGTTATTATAAAAAATAGGTATTTATTCAGAAGCATGTTCCGTTGAGGGAGACGCAAAATCTTGCGTCTCTACAAATGGCCTCAACGAGCGGGTGAAATAACATACTTTAGCTAATACTTATAAAAAAATAGTCAATTTAATGTTTGATGTAGCAATAATCGGAGCAGGAATTACAGGTTGTTCTATAGCAAGAGAACTTTCAAGATACAAACTTAGTATTGTACTTGTCGATAAATCATACGATGTCTGTAATGGAAGTTCAAAAGCCAATAGCGCTATAGTTCATGGCGGTTATGATCCTAAACCCTCAACATTGATGGCTAAATTTAATGTCGAGGGCAATAGAGTAATAGAAGGGCTATGCCGTGAGCTTTCTGTTCCTTTTAAGCGTATAGGAGCTCTTATAGTTGCATTTGACGATGCAGACTTAAAAACTCTGGAGATGCTTCTGAAGAGAGGTATAGAAAACGGGGTTCCAGAACTAAAAATCCTAACTGCTCAAGAGACAATTGATATTGATCCGAATATCAATAAAAACATCAAAGGAGCTCTCTTCTCAGGAACTACAGGAATTGTTAGTCCTTACGAACTGACAATTGCTCTTGCCGAAAATGCCGCTGTCAACGAAGTGAAAATAAACCTAAATACAGAAGTCCTTAATATTGAAAAAAAGGATGGAATTTTTGAGCTATTTACAAACAAAGGTGAAATATCCACAAAAACTGTAGTAAACGCAGCCGGAGTATTTGCTGACAGAATCAATAATCTTGTTTCAAATGACAGATTTGAGATAAAACCCAGAAAAGGCCAATACATGATTTTAAATAGAAGTACCGGCAACCTTGTTAAACATGTCATTTTTCAATGCCCTTCACAGAAAGGAAAAGGAATATTGGTCACACCTACTGTCTATGGAAATACTCTCATTGGTCCTGACTCAGAGCAAATTTTTGATAAAGAAGATGTCTCTACAGACAAAAACGCTCTTGAATTTATACAGAGAACAGCTTCAAAAAGCGTAGAAAATATCCCCTTCAATAAAACAATCAAAACTTTTGCAGGCCTTAGAGCAGAATCTGATCGAAAAGATTTCATTGTAGAGGAAGCGCCAGACTGTCTTGGATTCTTTAATGCAGCCGGAATTAAATCTCCAGGACTTACTTCAGCCCCCGCTCTTGCTCTTTATATGGCCTGTATGATTCTTAATAAGCTACCAGCTCAGAAGAAAAATAATTTTATCAATCATAGAGAAAGCCCGCTTCTAAGATATAAAAACGAATCTGAAAAAGAAAGAGCCTTATCTTCCTCTGATTCTTACAAGAAAATTATATGCAGATGCGAACAAATTACAGAAGGGGAAATTCTTGACGCTATTTCCAGAGAACCTCTAGCTACGACAAGAGATGGAGTTAAGAGGCGAGCTAGAGCCGGAATGGGAACTTGTCAGGGAAATCATTGCGGACAGTTAATTCGGTCAATTCTAGGCAATAGTAAATAAAGATACTGGAGACATTATGTCGCAGTATTTAATGTTTCAGCTTCAGCCTCATAGTTGGCAAGCTTATTGCTACAAATAGACCAATATTAAAATTATTGGAGGGACTTTTATTATGGATCAGGATAAATTTACAAACAAGACAAGAGAAGCATTAATACTCGCGCAGGAAGAAGTAGTTAAGCGCAAACAACAGGAACTTACTCCTCTTCATCTTATTTATGCGCTTATATCAGATAAGGGAGGGTTGATAAATTCATTACTCAGCAAAATGCGCATCGATATTCCTTCTCTGGAAAATCGTATTGACAAGGCTCTGAACTCAATCCCGTCGGTTCACGGAAGCGGAGCAAATCAGATTTACAGTTCGAGGTCTTTCAGCGAAATTCTTGTTAATGCCAAGTCTATAGCAGAGGAGATGAAGGATGAATACATAAGCGTAGAACATCTTTTCATTGCTTTGTTTTCCTCAGTAGAATGTAAAAAAATCTTGTCGGAACTAAATATAAATAAAAATTCTTTCCTTAACGCTCTCAAGGAAGCAAGAGGCAATCAGCGAGTTACTTCCCAGGATCCCGAAGGAAGCTTCCAGGCTCTCGAAAAATATTCCAGAGACCTAACGCAAATGGCAAGACAGGACAAGCTCGATCCTGTTATCGGAAGAGATGAAGAAATAAGAAGAGCTATTCAGATTCTTTCAAGGAGAACAAAAAATAACCCTGTTCTTATAGGTGAAGCAGGAGTAGGAAAAACTGCAATAGTCGAAGGGCTGGCAATAAGAATTATAAGAGGAGATGTGCCAGAAGGACTCAAAGACCGTCGGATAGTGGCGCTTGATATGGGCGCATTGATTGCGGGAGCCAAATATAGAGGAGAGTTCGAGGAAAGACTCAAAGCCGTTTTAAAAGAAGTTCTCCAGGCAGAAGGCGAAATAATTCTATTTATCGATGAACTGCATACGGTTGTAGGTGCGGGAGCTGCAGAAGGAGCCATGGATGCCGGCAATCTGTTAAAGCCTATGCTTGCAAGAGGTGAGCTTCACTGTATCGGAGCGACTACTCTTGATGAATACAGGAAGCATATTGAGAAAGATCCGGCTCTTGAAAGAAGGTTCCAGTCTATCCTTGTCCAACAGCCTTCAGTGGAAGATACAATTTCCATTTTGCGCGGTATAAGAGAAAGATATGAAATTCACCATGGGGTAAAGATTCTGGATAACGCATTGGTAGCAGCCGCTACCTTATCTGATAAGTATATTTCAGATAGATTCCTCCCTGACAAGGCAATCGATTTGATTGATGAAGCCGCGGCAAAACTCAGAACTGAAATTGATTCAAGTCCAACTGAATTGGATGAAGTGATGAGAAAAAAGATGCGCCTTGAAATAGAAATAGCCGGACTCAGGAAAGAAAAAGACAGTTCCTCAAGAGATAAAATTACTGAACTTGAGAAAGAACTAAGCGAAGTAAAAGCTACAGAACTAGAACTCAAAACCAGATGGGATAACGAGAAAAATGAAATAGCTGATGTTCGCACTATCAAAGAAAGCCTTGAAATAGCAAAACAGAAACTCGAACGGGCAGAAAGAGAATATAATCTTGAAAAAGCCGCAGAGCTAAAACATGGTGTACTCCCCGGACTTGAAGATCAGCTAAAGAAAGCCGAAGGCAAGCTTGTTAACTCAGATAAGAAAAATAGAATGCTCAAGGAAGAAGTTACCGAAGAGGATATTGCGGAAATTATTTCAAGATGGACTCATATACCTGTTAACAAATTAGTACAGGGCGAAAAAGAAAAACTTCTTCAGCTTGAGGAGAATCTTCACAAGAGAGTTATCGGACAGGATGAAGCTGTCAATGCAGTATCTGATGCTGTTTTAAGAGCTAGAGCAGGACTTAAGGATCCTAATAGGCCAATAGGTTCATTTATATTTCTGGGGCCAACTGGAGTAGGAAAGACAGAACTTGCGAGGGCTTTGGCAGAATATCTTTTCGATGATGAAAGAGCCATGATAAGAATCGATATGTCGGAATATATGGAAAAGCATAGCGTTGCAAGGCTTATCGGTGCTCCTCCCGGATATGTCGGATATGAAGAAGGAGGACAGCTTACAGAAGCTGTAAGAAGAAAACCTTACTGCGTTATTTTATTTGATGAAATTGAAAAAGCTCATCCTGATGTTTTCAATACTTTGCTTCAGCTGCTTGATGACGGGAGGCTTACCGATTCTCAGGGAAGGATGGTTAATTTCAAAAACACAATACTCATTATGACTTCCAATATCGGTAGCAGGTATCTCCTTGATGGAAAAATCGAAGAGGAGAGCACAAGAAACAAGGTAATGAACGAGCTTAAAAATTCTTTCAGACCTGAATTCCTAAACAGAATAGACGAAATAGTGATCTTCCACTCACTGACTAAGGAGCATATCCTTGATATCGTGGATATACAGATGAAGAACTTTGCGAAAAGACTGGAAGGTTTGGGAATAGAAATCAGCGTGAGCAAGGAAGCCAAGAACTTGATAGCTGAAAGAGGCTATGAACCTGTATATGGAGCCAGACCCATAAAAAGACTTATATCCAGAATCATAGAAACGCCTGTGTCACGAAAGATTATTGCAGGGGAAATAAAAGAAAATAAGAAGCTCAAAATTACTCTTTTCAACGGGGAATTGTCATTTACCCAGTAGTAATTCGCAGGAGAAGGACTGCTTACTAAAGTCCTTCGTTTTTGAAAGGAGTATGAAAATGGAGCCAGCTGTCGGAGTCGAACCGACGACCTACTGATTACAAGTCAATTGCTCTACCAACTGAGCTAAGCTGGCTTGATTTCTTTTGATAAAGAAGGAAAAAATTAGTTTCAATTAATGAATTTACAAATTAAAAAAAGTTTTTTTACAAATATTCTACTGTTGAATTAATCTTAATGTGTTTGATGAATTCGATAAATGATATAAAATCATAACAAAGAAAGAATACTTATAGTCTCGCGGAGAGTTAAACTTGTCATCTAATCTTGAAAACAGTGCATATATACTGACTGTACTGCTTGACAATCAAATTATAAACGAAGAACAGCTCGAACTTGCTCGGCAGCTCGCTTCAAAAAGCAATGGAGAGCTGAACATTATTTCTGCTTTAAAGAAGTTAAGATTTGTAGACGATACGAAGATTCTTTCAGTTGTGGCCAGAGAATATGGAATGGATACTGTGGATTTAACTTCCATGAAGATTGAACAATCCATCCTCGATCAGATCCCTTTGAATATTGTAAAGGAATACAAAATTATCCCTCTTGGTTATGACGCGGATATTCTTAAAGTAGCAATTGCTGATCCGACGGATATTGAGACTATTGACTCTTTAAGATTCATATTAAAAAAAGATATAGAAGGAGTCGTTGCGCCAAGAGATCAGATTAACAGGATGATTGACCATTATTATGGTTCTCTGGATGAAAGCGTGGATTCTTTTCTTAAGGATATAGATGGCAGCGATAAAATTGAATCTACTATCAATAATCCTTTTAAAGAAGAGGAAGAGGCCAACGCAGAAGATGCTCCAATTATTAAACTTGTGTCACTTATAATAGTCGAAGCATTTAAAAGAAGAGCAAGCGATATTCATATTGAACCTCTTGAGAAAAGATTCAGGGTAAGATACAGAATAGACGGAGTGCTCGTAGAAGTGGACAGCCCTCCAAAATATCTGCAGGCCAATATAATAAGCCGTATGAAAATTATGGCAAAACTTGACATCGCCGAGAAACGATTGCCTCAGGACGGGCGAATTCAGCTTAAAATATTGGAAAAGAACATCGATTTGCGTGTCTCATCCGTTCCAACTTCCCACGGAGAAAGCATTGTTATGAGAATTCTCGATAAAACAAGTATTATGCTTGACATATCTACGCTGGGATACTTTCCTGATGATGCTGATCTGGTAAATAAAATTATTAATATGCCTGACGGGATATTCCTTGTTACCGGCCCGACCGGTTCAGGAAAAACTACTTCACTTTATGCTTTTCTGAACGCGGTTAATAAATCCACCAGAAAGATAATTACAGCCGAAGATCCTGTAGAATACCAACTTGAGGGGATAAATCAGGTTCAGGTAAATTCCTCTATAGGTTTGACATTCGCGGCAGTTCTGAGAGCCATGGTAAGACAGGCTCCAAATATAATAATGGTCGGGGAAATTCGAGATGGGGAAACAGCAGAAATAGCAATTAATGCGGCTCTTACCGGACATTTTGTTCTCAGCACGCTTCATACTAATGATGCTCCAAGCGCAATAACCAGGCTTATTGATATTGGAGTAAAACCTTTCCTTGTCGCATCGTCAGTAAGAGCTATCATGGCACAGAGACTAGTCAGAAGAATATGCTCCGCGTGCTCAGAAGATTATATCCCTAACGAAACTGAAATTAAACTTATGGGAGTTGAGCCTGACGCTATAAAAAAAGCCACTTTCAAAAAAGGCAAAGGGTGCACAGAGTGCAATAATACGGGGTTCAAGGGACGATTTGGTATTATTGAACTGTTTATGCTTACAGAGGATTTGCAGGAATTGATATTTAAAGGGGCTTCCTCCTTCCAGATTAAGGAAGCAGCCAGAAAAGCAGGGATGAAAACGCTGAGGGAAGATGGTGTAAGAAAAGTTATGGCTGGAATGACTACTATTGAAGAAGTTGTAAGAGTTTCTATCGGAAATGAAGAAGAATAGGTTGATGAGGTAGTTTGATTTATGGATACGGAAAGTATAGTGCTTAAAGAGATAATGCTCTCTGAATCGCTCATAGACAAAGAGCAGGTGACAGAAATTGAAGAAGAAATTAATCGAACAGGAAAACCTTTTGCCGATATATTGGTTGCATATCAATTTGTCACAAAAGAACAGCTTCTTGAAATAATAGCTTCTTATCTTGGCACGGAAGTATTAGATCTTAATTCAATCGAGATTCCTAAAGAAATAGTCAAACTTCTAGAGCCTGCTCAAGCGAGAATGTATGGAGCTCTTCCAATAGGTTACGAAAGCGATGGCACATTGAAAGTTACCTTAATTGCACCTCTGAATTATCAGGTTTCAGAAGATTTGAGTTTTATTATCAATAAAAGGCTCAAAGTTTATGTCGCAAGCCAAAACCAGATTTTTAATACCATTGAAAAGTACTATCCGACTGCCTCTTTGAGCGATGTACTTGCAGATCTCGAACCTGGAGTTGAGGATGTTCTCGGCAATGAGACAGATGAAAATAAACTTTCTGAAGCGGCCAATAACGCCCCAATCATTAAATTTGTTGATGTGATCTTATACCAGGCAGTTAAAGACCAGTCAAGTGATATTCACTTTGAACCTTTTGAAAACAGCTTCAAGATTCGTTACAGGGTAGATGGAGTTCTTTATGAAATGGCTCCCCCTCCTAAAAATCTCGCGACGCCTGTTATAAGCCGTATAAAAATTATGAGCAATCTTAATATATCTGAACGAAGGCTGCCTCAGGACGGAAGGATTCAGGTGAGGATTGCAGGAAAGGTAGTAGATCTTCGTGTTTCTACCCTTCCTACTCAATTTGGGGAATCAGTGGTGCTGCGTATTCTTGACAAAAGCATTGTAAATCTAGACCTTAACTCTTTAGGGATTGACGAAATAGTCCTCGAGCAAATCAGGAAATTGATTGAGCGTCCAAATGGTATTTTTATTGTTACAGGGCCCACAGGTTCCGGAAAAACCACTACTTTATATTCATGTCTCAAAGAAATAAATAAAGTAACGGATAAAATCCTTACCGCTGAAGAACCCGTCGAATATGATTTGGAAGGCGTCATACAAGTTCCGATCAATACTGCTATTAATATGACTTTTGCAAGAGCTTTGAGGGCTTTTTTAAGGCAGGATCCTGATATAATCATGCTTGGTGAAATTCGAGACCTTGAGACAGCACAAATGGCTGTTCAAGCTTCACTAACCGGGCACTTTGTATTTTCTACTCTCCATACAAAAGAGGCCGCGGATGCCATCACCAGGCTTATAGATATGGGAGTTATGCCTTATCTTATTACTTCCTCTCTGGTTGGGGTTATAGGTCAAAGATTGTTGAGAAGAATTTGCAAATCATGTAAAACAAGTTATGTACCCAAAGAAGAAGAGCTGAAAATGCTTGGGCTAACCAGTGATGATGTTTTAGATAAAAAATTTTATTATGGCAAAGGGTGCAGTTTTTGCAACAATACAGGATATAAAGGGAGAAAGGCTATAGTTGAACTCATAAGAATAACTCCTGAAATATGCGAACTTATAAATAAATTTTCTCCGACTATAACAATTAGGCGAAAAGCAATTGAACAGGGCATGGTTACTATGAGAAATGATGGCATTAAGGCTGTTTTCAACGGAGAAACGACTATGGAAGAAGTTCTTAAATACACTTAGAATAGTGTTGAATCCGAAATAAAAAGGATATTGTTTGTATGGCTATTGAAATGGTTGACCTTTTGGAACTGATAATTGCTGAGGAAGGCAGTGACCTTCATCTTGAGGTTGGAGCTCCTCCTACTCTTAGGCTCCATGGAGGTTTAGTGCCTCTTGATAGTCCCCAGTTAAAACCAGAAGATACGGAACGGCTCGTTAAATCAATAACATCTGACTTCCATCAGAAAATGATAAGGGAAGTAGGCACAGTTGATTTTGGCTTTGATTTCAGTGGGAAGGCACGGTTCAGAGTAAGCGCTCTTAAGCAGAAAGGAGTTTACGGTGCTGTTCTCAGAATGATACCAAATTCTTTTCTTACTCTTGAACAAATAGGTCTTCCTACTGTGATGAAAGATGTTCTTTATAGGCCCAGAGGTTTGGTGCTGGTAACCGGTCCGACTGGAAGCGGAAAGAGTACAACACTGGCTTCAATGATAGATGTAATTAACACAGAAAGAGATGCCCATATAGTAACAATAGAAGATCCGATAGAATTTTTTCACAGACACAAAAAAGGCATTGTCATGCAACGGGAAGTTGGAGTAGATGTCCCATCATTTGAAGATGCTCTAAGGCGTGCACTCAGACAGGATCCTGATGTTATTCTTGTAGGTGAAATGCGTGACCTTGAAACGATGAAAGCTGCTGTTACAGCTGCCGAAACAGGGCATTTGGTTTTTGCGACTCTTCACACGATAGGAGCTGCTAGAACTGTAGATAGAATCATTGATGCTTTCCCGCAGAATCAGCAGGGACAGATTCGTACTCAGCTGGCTTCTTCTCTTATAGCAGTTGTATCACAGGTTCTGATTAAAAGAGACGATAAACCAGGACGCGTTGCAGCTTTTGAAGTGATGATTTCTATTCCTGCAGTACAGGCGCTTATAAGAGAAAATAAGACATATCTTATTACTTCTGTTCTTCAGACTGGAGCTAAATGGGGAATGAATACACTCGATGGACACCTTGTAGAGCTCTATATGAAGAATATTATTTCATATGAAGAATTGATAACGAAATCTCAGGATCCTGAATCGGTTATCAAAAAAATTAAAGGTTCAGCAAATTAAACAATAATAAACAAAGAGGTTAATTGTGGCTCAGTACTCATATACTGCGATGAATTCAGCCGGCAAAGAAGTCAAAGGCACAATGACTGCTAACAAAGAAGGAGAAGTAAATTCAGCGCTTAAAGCTAATGGTTATTTTCCGATTGAAATACGAGAAGTTTCTGCAGGCAAGAAAAGTAAAGAGAAAGTTTCAGCAGTAGCTGGAAAGAAAAAAAGAGGCCTCTTTGATATACAGATTGGTGCCGTAAAAATACCTCCTAAAGAATTGGTTCTTTTTACCAGACAGCTTTCAATCCTTCTTGATGCAGGTCTTCCGCTTATAAGAGCATTGCGAACACTTGAAAAGCAGGCAAGAAATAAACCGGTAAAAAAAATATTGGGCGAGACGGCAGATTATGTAGAAGGAGGTTTTACTTTTTCTGAAGCTCTTACTAAAAATCCAAAAAGCTTTGATCAGCTTTATACGAATATGATAAAAGCCGGCGAATCTGCAGGGGCTATGGAAGTAATTCTCGGGAGACTTGCTTCTTTCATGGAAAAACTCGCAAGAATTCTTGCCAAGATTAAATCAGCTATGATTTACCCTGCCGCAGTTATGAGCGTTGCATTAGGAGTAACAGCGTTTCTAATGGTTGTTATTGTTCCCAAGTTCGAAAAGATATTCTCAGAACTTATGAATGGAATGCCCCTTCCTGCTCTAACAACATTTGTAATGAATATAAGTAAAATATTTATGGCATACTATATGCAGATTGGGGGAGCAATAGTAGGATTGATTATAATTCTTAAGATTACAAAAAAAACAAAAAAAGGCCGATTTTTACTCGATGCACTGAAATTCAGAATGCCGGTCTTCGGGCAATTAGTCTCAAAGACCTCTATTACCAGATTTGCAAGAACATTCGGGACATTGCTTTCATCAGGAGTGCCGGTTCTTAGAGCGCTTATGATAGTTAGAGATACTGCTGGAAATGGCCTTGTCGAGAAGGCGATACAGAAAGTCCATGATGCAGTGAAAGAAGGAGAGACTATAGCTGCGCCGCTGGCGGCAACAAAAATTTTCCCGGATATGGTTATAAGTATGGTTGAAGTAGGGGAAGAAACAGGAAAACTTCCGGAAATGCTTGAAAAAATTGCAGATACTTATGAAGAAGAAGTAGACAATGCTGTTGATGCTTTGACCTCTCTGCTGGAACCGATAATGATAGTTTTCATGGCCGTTGTAGTAGGAACGATAGTTATTGCGATGTTTATGCCTCTTATCAGTATAATGCAGAATCTCGGAGGATAATGTTTTAATGAGCGACAAAGTCTATATTCTTGACATAGGCAATACTAACACGAGATGTTCTCTTTACGATGGTGGCAAATTCATTGAAATATTCAGAAAAAGAACAAGAGATATTTATGCTGATGATATTCCCTACGGACTTCCTATTGCCGCGGCAAGCGTAGTTCCATGGGCCAAAGACAAATTAAAGAGAGATGATATTTTCTATGTTTCGAATCAGTGTAATTTAGGGATTGATTTATCTCTTGTGGATTCAGATAAACTTGGACCGGATCGGATTGCCAATCTTGCTGCCCTTAAAGCTCTTTCCGCTCTTCCTGCCGCGGTAATTGATGTCGGAACTGCTATAACTCTTGAAGCATTAGATGAAAAAGGTGTTTTTGTAGGAGGAATAATTGCTCCTGGTCGTGAACTCCAGAGGAAAGCATTAGGCTCGTACACGGCAGCTCTGCCCTATATACCTGTTAGCGGAGGAAAAACTTATAAGTCTTTTGGCAGAGACACCGAAGATTCTATTATACTCGGAACGGACTACGGAGTAATAGGAGCAGTTAAGGAATTTATGTCGGTAACAAGAAGAGAGATGAAAACAGATAAAGTATCTTTTCTGGTTGCAGGAGGAGATGCTGCAATTCTTGCTAAAAATATTCCCGAACTTAAGGTTGTTCCAAAAGAATTTACGCTCATCGGTGTTTTGGAAATCTGGAAAATAAACAAACAATAAAGGTAAAAAAATATATGCACTATTATTTGCTGGTTTTTAAGAAATATGCTGAATTCAGCGGCAGAGCTACAAGGAAAGAGTACTGGTACTTTGTGCTTTTCAATTTTATCATATCTCTGATTTTTAACATGCTGATATTCAGATCTGAATCAGCGCCTGATTTGAATATGATTGTGAGTATTATCAGCATGATTTATTCTCTGGCTGTTATAATTCCCAGTCTGGCTGTCTTTGTACGGCGAATGCATGATACAGGAAGAAGAGGTTGGTGGTTTTTCCTGATTTTTATACCGATAATAGGAGCAATATGGCTCTTGACATTGACTATCTTTGACAGCCAACCAGGTGAAAATAAATATGGACCAAACCATAAAAGCGAAGAAGTATAACACATATTTCGATAATGCAGCTACCTCTTTTCCTAAGCCGGCTCAGGTTGCTTTAGAAATCACAAGATATTTAGATGAAATTGGCGGACCTTACGGAAGAAGTTTTTATGACCGCTCTCTAACTGTCTCGCGTGCAGTAGAAGAAACAAGAGACAAGTTGTCTGATATGCTTGGAACTTCCAACTCTTCGGGTATTTCCTTTACATCGAATGCAACCTCAGCAATAAATCTGATACTCAATGGAATAGAACTTAAGGGAAAAGAAGTTTTAATCAGCCCTCTTGAGCATAACGCTGTTATGAGACCCTTGCGGTATCTGGCAAAGAAAAATATTTGTTCGTATCGGATTCTTCCTCATTTTGCTGACGGAGCTATTAATCCGGAAGAAATTAAATCCTTATTGACTGAAAAAACAGCCTTGGTTATTCTCTGCCACGAAAGCAATGTAAACGGAGTTATTCAGCCTGCTTCGGAAATAAAAAAAATTATTGGAGAAATTCCTCTCTTGCTCGATGCGGCTCAATCTGCCGGACATATTCCAATTGAAATAGATAAAAATGATTATGACTTTGTAGCAGTTACCGGGCATAAAGGACTGCTTGGTCCGACCGGTACTGGATGTTTGTATTCTAAAAACTCTGAATTTATAGCTCCTTTGATTTATGGAGGAACAGGATCAAAATCCGAAAGTTTTGAAATGCCTGAATTTATGCCGGACAAATTTGAGGCAGGAACTCCTAATATAGTCGGGATCTTTGGACTAAAAGGTGCTTTGGAAAATACGCCGGTTCCAAATCATTCCCAAAATGAATTTTTAGAGTTTATAGAAGAGGTTAAATCTCTTAAGAAGTATAAAGTTTTTTGCTCAATGAATACGGAAAAACAAGGAAGTCTTTTTTCAATAATATCTAATTCGGTGAGCGTATCTGATTTGGGATTCAAACTTTTCAGAGAATATGGAATAGAAACCAGGGTTGGGTTACACTGCTCTCCTCTGGCGCATCAGAGTCTTGGGACATATCCAAATGGTACCCTAAGGATTTCTTCTTCTGTCTATCATACACAAGAGGATTATGAATATCTCCTGAAAGCACTTTCTGGCTTATAACTGTGAAAATAAATATGTTATGAAATGATGAAATATTTTTATTCTTTAATGAAAAATATTATATCAAGATTATTATCATTTTAATGTTTATAAAAATACAACTAAGGTAAATATGAGTTCTGACTTTTTGGCCTCAAAAAAAATTGTGCTTGGCGTAACGGGAAGCATTGCCGCTTACAAGGCTGCTGAGCTTGTCAGACTACTTAAAAAATCAGATTGTGAGGTTCAGGTTGTACTAACGAAGTCGGCCAAAGAATTTATTCAACCTTTGACTTTTCAGTCGCTCTCAGGAAGAAGTGTTTATGATGAAATGTTTAACCAGAATCTAGAAATAGAAATCGGGCACATCTCAATTGCTCGTTGGGCTGACCTTATTCTTATAGCTCCTGCCAGCGCAAATATTATCGCAAAAATTGCTCACGGCATTGCGGATGATCTTCTGAGCACTATTTGCCTCGCTTCAAAAATACCAATTTTAATAGCTCCGGCAATGAATGAAGCTATGTGGAATAACAAAGCTACTCAGGAGAACATTGCCACTTTTATAAAAAGAGGAATAACCCTTGTCGGGCCTGATTCAGGATTTCAGGCTTGTGGAGAAAGCGGTCTTGGCAGAATGTCAGAGCCTTCTGAAATAGTAGATTCAATAGAACATTTTTTTATACCTCAGCTCCTTAAGGGGAAAAGAATTATGATTACTGCAGGACCTACTGTTGAGCAGATCGATCCTGTTAGATATATAAGCAACTTCAGCTCTGGAAAGATGGGTTATGCTATAGCGGATATCGCGCAGAAAATGGGTGCGGATGTAACGCTTGTTTCAGGGCCTGTGCATATCCCGGAAGTTAAATCTGCAAAAATCATTAAAATAAAAACCGCTTTAGAAATGTACGAAGCAGTTATGAATAATATTGAAAAGATTGATGTATATATAAGCGCGGCAGCTGTTGCAGATTACAGGGTTGAGAATCCCTACAAGAACAAAATAAAAAAACTCAACGAAAACATTACTCTTGATATGATAAAAAATCAGGACATTCTTAGCGCTGTTTCAAATATACATAAAGTTCCTCTAATAGTAGGTTTTTCTGCTGAAACCGAAAATCTTGAAAATAATGCAAGAGCAAAACTTTTAAGTAAGAAGATCGATATAATAGCCGCCAATCTTGTTGGAGAAAATATAGGTTTTAATTCTGAAAATAATGAACTCCTGCTTCTTGCAAAAAATGGCATTATGCAGAAGCTAAACTACAAGAGCAAAAAAAAGTTAGCTTATGAGCTTCTTTCCTTTGTCTTTTCTTATTATGATGGAGAACAATTGAAATGATCAGCATACATGAATTTAAACAGAAAAAAGAACGGAAAGAGAAAATATCAATTGTTACATGTTACGATTACACTACAGCAAAGATAGTTGATAAATCTAGTGTAGACTGTGTCCTGGTAGGCGACAGCGGGACTATGACAATGTATGGCTGTGAAAGTACTATTCAAGCTACTATGGAAATGATGGTGCTTCTGACTTCAGCTGTGGCTAAGGGAACAACGAAATTTATCATAGGAGATATGCCGTTTCTTTCATGCAGAAAAGGGCTTACCGAGACTATGAATAATGTCCATTCTATAATGAAGGCAGGAGCCAATGCTGTTAAACTTGAGGGGCTCAAAGGAAATGAAGAGATTATAAAATACATTACAGATTCAGGTATTCCTGTTATGGGACATATCGGTCTTACTCCACAGGCAATTAATATGATAGGCGGCTATAAAGTGCAAGGTAAGCTCCACTCTGAGGCTGAACGACTCAAGAATGAGGCAATAGAGCTTGAAAAGCTAGGCTGTTTCAGTATCGTGCTTGAGTGCATGCCTGTTGAGCTTGCAAGGGAGATTTCAAACTCACTGGCAATACCTGCAATAGGGATTGGAGCAGGACCTTTTACTGATGGTCAGGTAATAGTAATTCATGATATGCTTGGGCTTGAACATGAAAAGAAGGCTAAGTTTGTCAGAAAGTACATGGATGGATATAATTCAATACTTGATAGCCTTAATCTCTATCATTCTGATGTAGTGTCTGATAAATATCCAGCGCAGGAAGAAAGTTATTTCTGGAGGAGCGAATGAAGATTTTTAAAGACATTTATGAATGGAAGAAATTCCGAAATAGTCTTCCAGGAAGCCTCGGAGTAGTAATGACAATGGGAGCTCTCCATGATGGACATTACAGCCTGGTAAAAAGGAGCAAAGATGAAAATGATTATACACTTTGCACAATATTCGTTAATCCAACTCAATTCGATAGAAGAGATGACTTGGACAATTACCCTGTTACTTTAGATTCAGATATTGCCGGTCTTGAGAAGCTGGAGACAGATTTTCTTCTTTTGCCTAACTTTAAACAGATATACCCTGATAACTACACATATAAAGTATGCGAAAGCGAATTTAGTAAAATCCTTTGCGGAGCATCAAGAAAAGGGCACTTTGACGGTGTACTGACTGTAGTTATGAAACTCCTGAATATTGCTGGCGCAAGGAGGGCTTATTTTGGAGAAAAGGATTATCAGCAATATCATCTTATCAGAAAAATGGCTGAGGCTTTGTTTATTGATACGGAGATTATTGGCTGCGATATTGTCAGGGAAAAGGATAATCTTGCAATGAGCTCCAGAAATATGAAACTTACAGAAAATGGAAGAAAACTTGCTTCTTTCTATGCCAATGCTATCCGATGCCAAAGCAAATCCCTTGATGAGATTAAGTCTGAACTTGAGAATAACGCAATAAAAGTGGATTATCTGGAAGAGAGATTCGGCAGGCGTTTTGCGGCTGTTTTCATTAATGGCGTGAGACTTATCGATAATTTTCCTTTGAATAAAGATTAAGAGCAAATAAAAAAGACTTTTATATGTTAGTTAACAAGAAATATACTGGAGTAGTTTTTGATTTTAACGGAACTCTCTTTTGGGATACTAAACTTCACAATAAATCCTGGGATATTTTTCTGTCCAAGAGGAATATGATTCCTCTTTCGGATGAAGAGAAAATGAGAAAAATACACGGCAAAAACAGCGAAGCGATATTCAATATGCTTTTTAATAAAGTCCAGACCAAAGAACAAATCAGAGAGCTTGTTTTAGAGAAAGAATCAATCTATCAGGGATTATGTCTGGAATCAAAACTTACCCTGGCCTCAGGAGCAATAGAATTCTTTGAATTTCTCAAAACTGCGAAAGTTAGCTATACGATAGCTACTGCTTCAGAACAATATAATGTTAAATTTTTTATAAAACTTCTCAATCTTGAGAAATGGTTTGATCTGGACAAAGTTGTTTATGATGACGGCATGCTCAAGGGAAAACCGGATCCGCAGGTGTTCCTGAAAGCCATGCATGAAATTGGCAAATCGCCTGACGAGGTTATCATTTTCGAAGATTCCATTGCCGGTATTACTGCTGCAGAAAGAGCAAAAGCTGGCAAGATTATCATTGTTAACTCAAACAACGATGATTACAGTTCCTACGAGCATGATATTATAACAAACTTCAATCAGGTAGGCTGCTCTTTGTTCCTATAAGTTTATGTCAAACAAAATACTCCTTACATTTAATTCTACACGGGATGTGATTCTGGCAGAAAAAGAATGCAAAAAAAATGGCTTTGAATGTATTGCCGTACCAACTCCAAGAGAATATTCATCAAGATGCGGAATTGCTTTGGAAGTTCCTATAACTCTCAAGGAAGTCGTTATAGAACTTATGAAAAAAACTAAGAGGCCTTTTAGTTATTATTTAAAAAACTAAAGACCTCAGAAAGATAAGATGTAAGAATAATCCTTACTTACCGCAACATTTTTTATATTTTTTACCGCTGCCGCAAGGGCAGTCATCATTTCTTCCGACTTTATCTGTCTCCCTCTTATAGCTTATACTTTTTTCTTCTGCCTGATTCTGCTGGGGTTGTTGATTATGTTCGGCGAATAGGTCTGCTGGATTGGCAGGAGTAGGCGGCCTTCTTTGCATCATGGAAGCTGAAGATCTTGGCGCTGAACTGGCTGTATTTCCCTGCTGTACGGTCTTAGTAGTTGTTGTAGCGGTTCCTTCGAATTGTTCAATTTCTTTATGAATGAAGTTATGGGGAAGGCTAGCAAAGAGCTTTTCAAATGCCTGTATTGTTGTAGCTGAACGGAACATATTGGTAAGTATTTCCTGATTTAAGTCAGCCATCAGTAATGAAAAGAGGCTAAATGCCTCGTGTTTATATTCTACAAGAGGATCTTTCTGCGCATAAGCTCTCAGGGAGATTCCACTGCGCAATCCATCCATCGCATATAGATGCTCCTGCCATAATCTGTCGATGGCATCCAAAATAATATGTCTTTCTAGTCTTCTTATAGCACTAGAATCTTCAGCTGATTCTTTTGCATTGTATGAAAGCTCAACTCTGTCAAAAAGTCTCTTGTACATTTCCTTAGGCTCTAAAAAAGCATCATTATCGTCAGTAATATCTTTTTTTGAGAAACCTAGAGGGAATGTGTTATTAAGCCATGATAATATCAATGCATCGTCAAATCCGCCGTCTTTAGCCGTTTTACCTGAAGCAGCCATATCAACATTCTTTTTGATTTCATCCTCTACAAGTTCAAATAAGATTTCTTTCGGGTTCTCAGAGAAAAGAACATCTTTTCTAAAACCATAGATAATCTCTCTTTGCCTATTCATTACATCGTCAAATTCCAAAGTTCTTTTACGGATGGAGAAATGCTGTTGTTCAATTCTTTTTTGGGCTGTTTCAATTGATCTGTTTAAAAGGGGATGTTGAAGTTCTTCTCCCTCGGCAAGACCAAGCTTACTCATTATTGAAGAGATTCTGTCTGAACCGAAAAGTCTCATAAGATCATCTTCAAGGGAGACATAGAATTTAGATTCACCAGGATCCCCTTGACGGGAGCAGCGTCCTCTTAACTGTCTATCAATTCGCCTTGAATCATGTCGTTCACTTGCTATTACATAAAGCCCGCCAAGTTCAGCTACTCCAGGGCCTAGCCTAATATCAGTCCCGCGTCCAGCCATATTAGTCGCTACAGTAACAGCCCCCATCTGGCCCGCTCTTGCTACTATATCTGCTTCATAGGCATGATTTTTGGCATTCAATACATTATGAGGAATGTTTTTCCTTTTTAACATACGGCTCAAGACTTCAGACACATCGACAGAAACTGTGCCGAGAAGGACAGGCTGCCCTTTTTTATGCCGAGTTTCAACTTCGTCTAAAATTGCGCTGTATTTCTCTCTTTTTGTTTTATAGATGCTGTCGTTATGATCTTTTCTTATGCAAGGTTTATTTGTAGGAACAATAATTACATCGGTTTTATATATTTGATGCAGTTCAGTTGCTTCGCTCTCTGCAGTACCAGTCATCCCTGCAAGTTTTTCATAAAGCCTGAAATAATTCTGGATAGTGATTGTAGCGAAAGTCTGGGTTTCTCTTTCAATAGTTACTCCTTCTTTGGCTTCAAGAGCCTGGTGCAGCCCTTCATTAAATCTCCTTCCAGGCATTAGTCGACCGGTGTGTTCATCAACAATAACAACTTTATTATCCTGAATAATATAATTAACATCACGATCAAAAAGACAGTAAGCTTTTATAAGCTGGGATAAATTATGTATCCTTTCGCTGTCCAGTGAAAATTTTTCTTGAAAAGCTTTTTTGAGTTTAAATTTTTCAGCATTCTCCAGAGTCGGATCCTCGTCGATATTGTGCAGAGATGTCAAAAGATCAGGAAGGATGAAAGCGTCAGGGTCGTTAGGGCTTATGGCGTTTCTGCCTTTATCAGTTAAGTCTGCTTCATGGCTTTTTTCGTCTATCGCGAAATAAAGTTCAGCTTGAACTTCCTGCAGCATGCCTCTATTTTGGTCGCTCTTGACATTCATCTCAATTTTTTCAAGACGCTTAAGGATTGCTCCATCCTGAAGCATATGCATCAGTTGGCGGTGTTTTGGCATTCCCAATTTCACTTGAAGTATTTTAATGAAGGCGCTCTCTATTTCTTCGGGAGTTGAGTCTGACTTGGCTATTGTATCCCTGGCTTCGTTTATTAGTCTGGAACATAGAAGGCTCTGTTTTTTGAATAACTCTGCAACCATTGGCTTGTACTTGTCGTACTGATGTGTTGAAACAGCAGCAGGGCCTGAAATTATAAGCGGAGTTCTTGCTTCGTCTATAAGAATGCTGTCAGCTTCGTCAACAATTACAAAAAAGTGATTTCGTTGAACAAGCTGCTCTTGGCTAGAAGACATTCCCATATCTCTGAGATAGTCGAACCCAAACTCACTATTAGTTCCGTAAGTAATATCTTTGTCATATTGTTCTCTTCTTTCTGAAGGTGACATATTGTTCTGAATGCATCCAACAGTCAAACCTAGAAATGTGTATATTGAGCCCATCCATTCAGAGTCGCGGTTTGCATGGTAATCGCTGACTGTAACGAGCTGGCAGTTCTTTCCTGACAGAGCATTCAAATATAGCGGCATTGTAGCTACCAATGTTTTACCTTCTCCTGTCGCCATTTCAGCTATATTGCCTCTATGCAAAACAATAGCGCCAAGTATTTGGACATCGAAAGGAATCATATCCCAGGTTAATTCATGCCTGCAAACATTGATTGTTTTGCCGCAAAGTCTCCTGCATGCGTTTTTAACAACTGCAAAAGCTTCTTTCATGATATCGTCAATCGTTTCACCAGCTTTAAGGCGCTCTTTAAATTCAGCCGTTTTTGCTATTAGTTGTTCGTCTGTAAGCTGCTTATATGCTTCTTCTATGGTATTTATTTCTTCAACTGTAGGAATGAGTTTTTTAATGTCACGATTGGATTTTGTTCCAAATATTCCGGTAAGGACTTTTAAAATCATATCAAAAGGGCTCCAATAAATCATAAATTATATACTAAATTAGAACTAAAATAGCATAGTTTTTTTAAATGCATATTAAGTTCAGGAAAGCCTATAAAAAAAGATTAGCATTTCTTTATATTTTCTATTCGGTGGAAACTCTAAAAGAAATTTATAATAGTTAACATGTGAGAAGGATTGAAGGGAGTAAAGCTAAAGTATGTGAAAATGAACTAATAGCAGAGGAAAATTTCCAGTTTATATCAACTTGTTTTGCAGCAGCCAGTCAGCTGTTTCTTTTACGGCTTGATCTAATGTATAAAGGGGTTTCCAGGCTAACTCTTTTTTAATTTTAGCGTTGCTGGCAAGCCAAGCTGTTTGTTTAAACTCCAGCATTTTTTGTGAGTTTAAAAGCATTGGTTTTTTATAGAAGATTTCAGTTATTTTGATCAAGAATGAAAGAAGCTTCAGAGGTATAAAGATTTTTAAAATGAATTTTATATTCAGAGCTTTTTTTATTTCTTCTCCAAATCTTTTTGAATCGTATAGTTCGTCATTTGCTACAAAATATATTTCCCCATTTATTTTAGATTCGGCAGCTGCAAGAATAGCTCTAATTAAGTCTTTCACATAGATAAAAGAAAGCCTTTGAACTCCACCTGTAATAATAGGTTCAATTCTTCTGTTAACTGATTTGAAAAAAGGAAAAAATTCCTTATCTCCAGGGCCGAAAACAGAACATGGTCTTATAATTATGTAGTTATTATTATTTTTTGCTCCCCAATCGGCAACATATTTTTCTGCGAGTAGTTTGCTTTTTCCATAATAACTTACAGGTCTAGATATAGTGTCTTCCGGAATAGGAGTATCTATCGTTGATGGACCGGCTGCTGCCTGTGAGCTGATAAGTATAAATTTCTGATGGCTAGTTAGAAGATCAAGAATATTCCTGGTGTATTGGGCATTAGTCTTGATGTATTCCTGTTCAGAAATAGCCATTGTAGCGCCAGCGTTGTGGATAACAATATCTTTGTTCTCTACGGCCGCTTTTATTGTGTCAGTAAGTTCAAAATTACCAATTATAATTTTGACGCCGCGCTTTTCTAAATCATCAATGAACTGATTTCTTTTCCTTATAAAAACAGTAACATCAAATTTGTTTTCCAGGAAAAGCTCGGTGAGATGTAAACCAATAAAACCTGTAGCACCGGTAATTAATACAGAGCTCATTCGGAATTTTTTAGATAAAACCCATTTTTGTGCCTATTCTCTTGAACGCGGCCAAGGCTCTTTCAATCTGGTCATCAGTATGAGTAGCCATTAGACTGACTCTCAGAATGCAATGATTAGGCGGAACAGCTGGAGGCAGAACTGGATTTACAAATACTCCATTATCCAAAAGTTTTCTTGTAAATCTCACGACTTTTTCCATTTCAGAAAGATATACAGGGATAATGGGGGTAGTAGATATTCCTGTCTTAAATCCTAAAGAGTTAAGACCTTCTTTGATTAACTTGGTATTGTGCCAAAGTCTTTCTCTTCTTTCTGGTTCAGATTTCATAATACTTAGAGCAGCCTGGGCTGCTGCTGTTGAAGCAGGAGGCAAGCTGGCGCTGAATATAAGGGATCTTGAATGATGTTTCAGAAAATCTATTGTTCTATGATCTGAAGCAATATATCCACCAATAGACGCGAAAGATTTACTGAAAGTGCCCATTATAAAATCTGCTTTTTTGGTAAGACCGAAGTGGTCACATGTGCCCCTTCCATCTTTGCCTAATACTCCTACACCGTGAGCGTCATCAACAAGAAGCACTGAACTGTATTTAGTTGAAAGTTCGACAATTTTAGGAAGGTTAGCTATATCCCCTTCCATACTGTAAACTCCATCAACGACAATCATCTTGCCTGCTTCTTCAGGTAATCCTTTAAGCTTTGCTTCCAAATCATCCATATCGTTGTGGTTAAATCTTACGACTTCACATAATGCAAGCTTTGAACCTTCATAGAGGCTGGCGTGATTCAATTCATCCATGATGATATAGTCTTTTCTCCTCATCATCGCAGGCATTACACCGAGATTTGCGAGAAACCCAGTTGAATACATTATGCACTCTTCTTTTCCTAAGAAATCTGCTAGCTCTTTCTCCAATTTAATATGAAGATCGAGTGTCCCATTTAGGAGTCTGGATCCTGAACAGCCTGTGCCGTATTTTTTAATTGCTTCAATAGCAGCTTCTTTGACTTTAGGATGAGTAGTAAGGCCAAGGTAACAATTAGATCCTAGCATTATGACTTTATTTCCATTCGGTAATGCAACTTCAGTGTCCTGTGCAGAAATAAGTTCTCTATAATAAGGGTAAATTCCTAATGCTCTTCCATATTTCGGAAGGGTATAATCGTCGGCTTTTGAAAATACTACTTTACTTCTCATAAATTAAAACAAGCTCTTTATTTATTTGATTACAATCAATAACAATTAATGACAATCTTATAGTAAAAAAAATGAATTAAAAGGGCAATTTGAAAATAAATTAAATTTTATTTGGCTAAATTAAGGTAGAAATATGGTGGGCGATGAGGGACTCGAACCCCCGACACCTTGGGTGTAAACCAAGTGCTCTAGCCAACTGAGCTAATCGCCCGTTTTGCGGAACAGGTTTATAAATTAAATTTATAGAGAAAATAGTCAAGCTACAAAACAAAATTAATTTGTTATTCAGTATTATTAACTGAAGTTATTATTTTTCAAGTAATAATTCAGGCTCTGTTACATCCCGGTAAGTTTTGAAATGGAGTTTTGAAATTTCTGATAACTTTTCGATTCCGTGTTTCTCTATTATTTCTTTGGCTGCTGTTTTTACTGCCTGGCTTGCTCCTTTAGGGAGTCTGATTCCTAGTTTCGAAGATAGGGTTGAGAGTCTTTTAAGGAATTCTTCCCTTGCAAGAATTGAAGCTGACGCGACAGCAATATCAGATTCAGCTTTTGTTCTTTGTAGGAGTTTTATGCTTTTGCCTTTCTTCATTAATGCGTTTTCTATCAGACTCTTATTGCCAAACTGGTCAGATATTGCAAAGGAAACTTCGATGTTTTTTTCAAGCATATTCTCCAACGCTCTTGCGTGACCCCAGGCTAATAGCTTATTAAGATTCCCGATTTTACTATAAAGATTATTATATGCAGTATTCCCGATAGTAACTGTTGAATAACATCGTCCAAGAGTTTTCCTGAGATTCTGGGCAATAGATAAAAGTTTCGAATCGCTAGAAATCTCTTTTGAATCTTTTACTCCGAGTTTAATAATAGCATCTCTGGTTTCCATAGAGACAAAGGCAGCGCTGATGACAAGAGGTCCGAAAAAATCACCTTTGCCGCTTTCGTCTATTCCAATGTGTGGGACATACGGCTCTTCCTGTATTGGCTTTAATATGTTCTCATATCCAAATTCAGCTTTTTTAATAATTTGGGGTTCAAGAGCAAAAAGAACAAAATCTTCTGTTCCCTTGCCCTGGATAAGTAGTTTTCCTGAATTATATAAAGTTATCGACAAGCCAGGGCCAAAGGAGTGCCATTTAGCGTGTTGCTTCTCAGAAAATTCAAATCCTTTTTCCTGCAGCAGCAGTTTTAGTTCTGAAGATTGTTGAAGAGAAAGGGTATTTGAGTAGCTAATCATTTTAAATTTATTTTAGTGAGATTGTTTCGGTAGTGGAAAAACCTATAATTCTATGTTACATAATATTAGACAGGGTCGAATATTTTTAACAGCTAAAAGTTTTCAATTTATCAAAAATTCTTCAGGTGCTCTAATGTCAAAATCAGTTATTTATCTTTTTCTGCCCCTCTTTCTTTTCATTTCAGTTATTAACCTTTACTCTTTGGATGAGTCTGCATCTCCTACCGATTCTGTGCTTGGAAAGAGAAAAGCAAAAACTGAATCAGATAAAAGAATCCTGAGAATTGAGCAGATAGTATATTCTTTTGTAGTCAATGGCAGTGATTTAAAAGAAGAACAGACTAAAGAGCTGATCCTCAAAAAAGTGAACGACGAGTTTCCTTTGGCGATAGAGAAAAGCCCTAAGGAAGTAAATATAGTTAAACTTAGAAAGCGCGCACAAAAACAGGCAAATAAGAAATATCAGCTTACTGAAAAAGAGCTTACCGAGCAATATAATAAAAAGGCTGAAGAACTTTTCCAGTCGCTCCCTCTAAATTCCACTGTGACTATAACATATAAACAGGGATCAAATCTCAAGACTATAACCGGAAGATATTTTGGACTTACTTACTATAATGACGGAGTTAGAATTGAAAATACAGTTATTCCTATTTTTGATATGTCTGACAGTGACAAAAGCAAGTTTGACGCAAAGCTTAGAGACTTGAAAAAAAGACAATATGTTAAGGACGAGATAGAGTCTTATCAAAAAGAAAAAGAATCTTACTCGGACAATATTATTAGAACAAAGGCCGAAGAAGTTGTAAAATTGAATGAGAAGAACGGCTTTATCAATGCCTGGTCTAAATGGCGCACACCTGAAGATGTTGCTGAAATTATTATTACTTATATCGTTGATAAGGAAAGGAAAAAAGAAGAAGAAAGCAATAAGGCTAATCAGCCTCCGATAGTTAAAGAAGGTATCGAATTACAGAAAAGACCTATTGACAGTGGAATTGCTGATCAAGTTCAGGAAAATTCTGTTAGACCTCCTGAAGAAGAAAATTGGTAAAATTTTATAGAGTTCATCCGTTTTTATTGCAGCTGATAGCGATTCTTTCAATTCGGTTGCAAAAGCGGAAAACTATTTTTTAAAGCTTTTTAGTCTGAAAATATCTGATTGTAGTTTCTAAGCCTTCATCAAAATCGCTTGACATCTTATATCCGACTCCAAGAAGCTTACCAATATTTCCCAGGGAGTGCTTTATGTCTCCTTGTCTGGGGGGCAGATAGTGGATATTAGAATTTGAGGTAGTAGTTTTAATTATTTTTTCTGCAAGAGTCTTAATCGTTGTTTGCTTGCCGTAGCCTGCATTGTAAACGCCTGTGCTTGAGTTTTTTGCTAAGTAAATATTAGCTTTGGCTATATCCTTAACATAAATAAAATCTCTGGTCTGTTCTCCATCGCCATAAATGCTGATTGTTTTATTTGCCACAGCTTTCGATACAAATATAGGTATTGCTGCCGCGTAAGCGCTGTCAGGAGATTGTCTTGATCCAAAGACATTAAAGTATCTTAGGCAGGCTGTATTTAGTTTTCCTGTCTGAGTAAATATTGAACAATAGTATTCTCCGTCCAGTTTACTTACTGCATAGGGGCTTTTCGGTTCAGGAATAAGAGTTTCAATTTTAGGAGAAATAGGATTATCTCCGTAAACAGCGCAGGAACTACTGAAGCATAGCTTCTTGACTCCTGCTTTTGCAGCTTCCTCAAGGACTATTAACATTCCTTTATTATTGATGTCAACGCATTCGACAGGGTTATCCATTGACTCAGGAACACTGATTAGCGCTGCAAGATGAAAAACATAGTCAACTTCTTTCATGCAATTCCTGACGATTTCTCTGTCTCTAATGTCGCCATTAATAAAATTGGCTTTTAACCCATCCAGATTTCTGATGTTACCGCTTCTAAGATTATCAAGAACAGTTATTTCAGCTTCTCCTTGAAGAGCTTCAACTATATGGCTTCCAATGAAACCCGCACCGCCTGTGACTAATACTTTCATCTTACGCACCTATTAGTTAGAAAATAAATTTAACCAAATACAACTTTAAGCTTATTCTTAACAATCTTAGTTTTGTATCTGAAGGGAAGTGAATATACAAGAGCTAGACAGAAATAAAAGATTCGATTTCTAAGGAATGTCTTTTGAGCGCTGTTTCAAGGTTTGTGGCAGATTCTTCCCATTGAATCGTAAGAGCGTTAATTTCAGTTTGGATTTCCTGAAGACGCCTGTTGATTGAGGCAAAATTTGCGCTCTTGGTGTTTTCTGTAATTTGTTCGACTATTTCGGCTTTTTCTTCTTCAAGTTCTTCGAGACTTTTTTCTATTGAACTGACTTTGTTTTCCAGTTCTTTTTTTTCCGTGTAAAACTTCTGTCTTATTTCGGCTTTCTGTTTGCGTTTGAGTTTGCTCTCTTCAACGACTTTTTCTTCTTTTCCGAGAGGGATTGATGCTTCTGTTTCTTTGGAAAGTTTTTCAAGAAAATAATCATAATTCCCGTGGTATTTTTTGACTCTATTTCCTGAGATAAAGAAAATAGTGTCGGCCGTTTTTTTCAGAAACTCAATATCATGGCTTACAAAGCAGACTGTTCCTTCATACTCCTTAATTGCTTTCTGCAGGTTCTCTCTGGCAACAATATCCAGGTGAGTTGTAGGTTCGTCCAATATCAGGAAGTTTGGCAACAAACAAAATATTCTTGCAAATAAAAGCCTTATTTTTTCTCCTCCGCTAAGAACGGAACATGGCTTTTCCGCATCCTCGCCTGAAAATCCGAAACAGCCCAAAATGTTTCTTAGGTTGGATGTATCAATTGTTAAAGCTCTTAAAGTTTCATAAGGAGTTATGTTGGGGCTTAGTATCTCTGAAAACTCCTGCGCCTGATAGCCAATCTTGACATTATGTCCTGTAACGCATTTGCCGCTGTTAAGTTTATTTACTCCGGCAAGGACTTTCAAAAGTGTAGTTTTTCCAGCTCCGTTATAACCGACCAGTCCAATCTTGTCCTTTTTCTGAATCGATAAATTTATATCTTCTAGAATAAAATCTCTATTGTTATATGAAAATGCTCCTTCCTCGACTCTTATTATCTCGTTTCCTGAAGAAGGTGGTTCAGGGAGCCTGAGAGCGCTATGGTAAAGAACTTTCTGCGGAGCTTTAATTTCTTCCATTTTCCCTAGCATTTTAATTCTACTCTGAACCTGGTTTGCTTTTGTGGCTTTGTACCTGAATCGCTCTATGAAATCTTCAATATCCTTTACTTTTGCTTCACGGTTTTCTCTGGCTGCTTGAGCATGCTCTTGTCTCTGTACTCTTTCTTTGGAATAATAATCGTAATTTCCTGAATACTTTGTAACAGTTCCGCTATTTACTTCGATGGTTGTATTCGTAAGAGAGTTCAGCAGATATCTGTCATGCGAAATGAGTACAAGAGTTCCTTTGTAAGATTCAAGCGTCTTTTTCATCCATTCAATAGCAGGAACATCCAGATAGTTTGAAGGCTCATCTAATAATAGAATATCTCCCTGAGAAAGGATAGTTCTAGCAAGCGAAGCGCGCATCTGCCACCCTCCGCTGAAAGAAGAGAATTTATCACCAAATCTCTTTTTATCGAAACCAAGGCCTGACAATGCTGATTCAATCTTATGTGTTTCTGTAAAAGTATGAAGGTAATCCAGTTTAAGATGCAGATCTCCAATATCCGAGAGTATTGACGCTTTTTTTTTGTCGTCTGAGGTTTGAGCGAGGCTCTCTTCCTGTTTTTCGATTGATTCTTTGATTTTGTGAATTTCAGGTATTGCATTTTCAGTATACTCGAGAAGAGAAGTATGGAGAGAACTAGTTTCGAGGTTTTGTTTTAGATATGACAACCTGAAGTTCTTAGGTATGATTATATTCCCCTTGTCAGCCGTTTCATCTCCTGTAATTATCTTAAAAATCGTACTTTTGCCGGCACCGTTTGGCCCTACAATTCCAACTCTTTCTCCTGAGTTTATACGAAAAGAAGTATTTTGCAGAATAATCTGCTTTGAATACTGTTTTGAAACATTTTGAAAATCAATCATTCCTGTGAACCTATAAATCTTTGTCAATTATGGTTCAATAAAATAGCTTCGTGGAGTAAAAAAGATATTCTGTTAAACGAATAATCATATTGTTAATAGATCCTTTTCTTTCTAGAATATGAGTTGACAGGAATGTTTCACTCATAATTTACAAATCAAAACAAATTTATAGCTTTAATTTTCCGTTTGAAGAAATTTAACAACTATCGTTCAGATGCAAAAAAAAGCCGGAATTTTACCTCCGGCTTAGTTAATAATCTTAAATAACTTACAGATGTAGTTTTTAAGTAAAAATACCTTTGATCAAGTTATTTTACTGTAATGCTTTCCTTTTGGTAAGTTACTGAACTTGTGCCAATATAGATATTATAAATTCCTTTTTCGACTGTTTTCTTCATGTCAATGTCATAGAGAGCAAGCTCTTCAGGACCGATATGGAAAACTACATCTACGCTATTGCCTGCTGATATTTCTACTTTTCTAAATCCCTTTAGCTGCATTGGCCGTGCTATCGGGGAATCTGCTTTTTCTATATACAACTGAACGACTTCTTCGCCGTTAATTTCTCCTGTATTAGCAACTTCTACTGTAGCAGTGGCAGAATCGTTAGGTTGAATCTCAGAAGCGCTTAATTCTATTGGAGAGTAAGAAAAAGTTGTATAGCTTAAGCCATACCCGAATGGATAGAGAGGAGAATTGTCAATATCTAAGTAGCGTGATACATATTTTAACATCTTTGTTTCAGCCGTAGCAGGACGGCCAGTATTCAGGTGGCTGTAGAATATTGGAATCTGACCTACTGACCTCGGGAAGGTAACAGGAAGTTTGCCTGAAGGATTGTAGTCTCCAAAAAGAACATCTGCTATGCTGTGACCTGCTTCTGAACCCGGGAACCATGCTTCAACTATTGCCTGAACATGATCCTGAGCCCAATTGATAGTCAGAGGGCGGCCATTCAAAAGAACCACTACAACTGGTTTGCCTGTATTGAAAAGGCTTTCAAGAAGTTTTTCCTGAAGCCCTGGAAGGCCTATTTCTGAACGGGACGCAGCTTCTCCGGACATATCTGAATTCTCCCCAAGGACAGCTACAATTACATCCGCTTTTTTAGCAGTATTTATTGCTGCATCTATCATGGATTCATCAGAAGAATTTACATCACAGCCTTTCTGATAATAAATAATCGTATTCTTTCCTACTGCTTGTTTGATTCCATTTAAGACGGAGATTGTATTATCTTTTGAACCGTTGCAAAACCATGGTCCCATAGGTGAATATGTGTCTTCGGCAAGAGGGCCAATAACTGCAATTGAGTTTAAGCTTTTACTTAGGGGAAGTGTCTGGTCATCGTTTTTGAGAAGTACAATTGAGCGTTTTCCTACATCTCTTGCTTTTGCTTTGTTTTCCGGAGAAAGGATTTCTTTTACTTCCCTATCTGCATTGCAGTATTTATAGGGGTCTTCAAATAGGCCTAGTTCAAACTTTTTCTTAAGTATTCTAGCTACGGCTTCGTCAATTAGTGAAATTGGAACTTTGTTCTCTTTTACAAGTGCGCCTAGTTGATTTATATATGCATTGCTCATCATGTCAATATCTACGCCTGCTTCTATAGCTTCACAGGCTGCTTCAGATTGGTTTGCTGCTACATGCCATTCAATAAGTTCATTGATGGCGTTCCAGTCAGATACGGTAATTCCAGTGAATCCCAGCTGGTTCCTCAGCACATCTCTTGTCATTTCCTTGTTGCCTGTCATGGGGATGCCGTTCATTGTGGTAAAAGCAGGCATAATTGAAGCTACTTGTGCGTTTATTGCGGCTTGGAAAGGAGGAAGAAAAACTTCCCAAAGAGTTCTTTTTGAAAGATCCACAGTGAAATAATCTCTTCCGGCCTGAACTGCACCGTAGCCTACATAATGCTTGGCTGTAGCGAGCATCGAAGTTTCATCGCCAAGATCACTTCCTTGAAAAGCCTCGACACTCAATTTTGCAAATTGTGACGCCAAATATGGATCTTCTCCAAATCCTTCTACGATTCTTCCCCATCTTGGGTCTCTGGCAATGTCAACCATAGGAGTAAATGTCCAATTTAACCCGGAAGCAGTCGCCTCATTTCGGGCTACTTCCTGAGCTGCTCCTACAGCGTCGAGATCCCAGCTCGAAGCCATAGCTATTGGAACAGGGAATATTGTTTTATAGCCGTGAATAACATCCTGACCGAAGAGCAGAGGGATTTTCAGTCTTGATTTTTCAATAGCAATTTTCTGATATTTCGATACTTCCGATGTTCCATATATATTGAGAACAGAGCCTACTTTTCCGGTTTTTATATATTCTGAGATATTGATTTTTTCGCCTTGAGGCCCTGTTAATTCGCTACCTGAATATTGTGTGAGCTGGCCGATCTTTTCCTCTAATGTCATTTTTGACAATAGATCAGATACTTTCTTATCCACATTGTCCTGGGCTAAAGCTAAAGAGACCGAACAGGAAAGAGCCAATGCAGAAGCAATTGAGAGAAGATTTTTTCTCATTTTTCACCTTGTTAAGATTTTATTTTTGCTGATGTGCGTCAGTAAAGATGATAACCGAAAATCTCATCTTGTGTATATAGGATGAAGAATTTATCTTTCAATGTCTGCTCGTTATTTTTTGGGGGATTATTTGGAAATGGGTATTTTGCAAGAATCATCGGATAAAAATGGTGGAGCATACCGTGTTCGAACCGGTGACTTTTTGACTGCCATTCGGAAATATTAGCTACAAAATAAATTTGTTTGTTTATAATAGAGTGATTTTATTTCAAAGCCCGTACAAATAAGGACATTGTTGGACAACAACAATAATCATAATTTAAATAAAACATGATCCAATTCTATTGGAAGGACTTTATTTTATTGAAATATTTACAATGAATTAAATAAGCCTAATGTAATATTTTCACAAAGGATATGTAAATGTTTCACAGTTTAATATTAAATGGGTAAAGGTTATCATATAAAGGTAATATTTTTATATAAGGGTAATAATAAGGGTAATATCCCGGGTTTTTGACAGAAAGTATGTTGAATTAAAGAATATTATAGCTTTATTTTGTTTTTTATAAACTTAATCGGAACAAATGGATTATATGAATACATTTAAAAAATTTAATCAGGGTTTAAAAGAAATTCCACTGGCTACTACATGGCTGCTTAATGATATTGCAGAGATGAAAGGCAGGCAGAAACTTTATACAAATCAGTCTCCACATACACTGAAAGTGCTCAAAGAACATGCCATTATCGAGAGTTCTGTTTCCTCGAACAGAATTGAGGGGGTTGAAATCGATAATAAACGAATCGGAACAGTTATTTTCGGTAGGCAGCATTTGAAAGATAGAAATGAAGAAGAAATCAGAGGTTACAGGGAAGTACTAAATTTAATACATTCTGAGGCAGAGAAACTTAAGTTGTCGACAGACTTAATTTTAAAAATGCACAAAATAATGAGGGGAGATATTTGGGATGCAGGTCAGATAAAAGATAGAAATTCAGATATTATTGAGACTTTTCCAAATGGAGAACAGAGAGTTCGGTTTAAAACCGTAAGTGTAGAAAAGACATTAGAATATCTAAATAATTTAATATTTGACTATAACAGCTCAATTCTTGATAGAAAAATACCGGATCTTATAGGGCTGGCTTCATTTAATCTTGATTTTCTATGTATACATCCTTTCAGGGATGGCAACGGAAGAATATCAAGACTTTTATTATTAGAAGAATTGTACCGATTTGGAATTGAGGCAGGGAGATTTGTAAGTTTGGAAAAAATTATTGAAGAAACCAAAGAGCAGTATTATGAAACTTTGGAAATCTCATCAAAGGGTTGGCACGAGTCAAATCATGATCCCTGGCCATACATAAATTATGTTTTGTTTATTTTGAAAGAACTTTATAAATCCTTTGAAAGCAAATTTATAAATTTAAAGTCGGCAAAAGGAACTAAAACTGATTCGGTCATAAAAGCCATTAAATCCTTTAATAAATCTTTTTCAATTAGGGAGTTGGAATTTAAATGTCCCGGCATCAGTCGTGAAATGTTAAGGAAAGTGCTTAAAGACCTAAAAAAAGATAATATTGTGTCTTGTGAAGGGAGAGGTATTGTGGCAGTTTGGAAAATAATTGAATAATGGCTAAACGGCAATCAAATGGATCCGGACATTTGCATAGGAGAGGGAAGATTTATTATTATCGTTATATGATAAAAGGCAAGCTTAAAGATGTATCTCTCAAAGTTACTACTGAAGCTGAAGCAATAGAGAAGATCAAAACTGATTACTTGCCATTTTTGAATGCAAAAACCAAGGAACAGCTCGAATCAGCTCTTAAATGGCAATCTGATGAGTATGCACTTCCCAAAATAGCCGAACGCTATAATAGAAATCCTGACGGCATCCGAGTTGATACAATGAAAGTTTTTAAATTTTCAGGGCTAGAAACCTCTGAGGATAAAGGAAACCTTCAAAGGCAGAAGAATATTTGCAGATATGGATTTCATTCTTTCAGGCATTCTTTTGCCAGCATCATGGCATCAAACGGTTACAACATAACTATGCTTGCTCAAGTCCTTGCCGATGATACCAAAACTCTTGAAAAGTATTATATCAATATTGACGACAAAGTTATCAAAAATACCTTTGATGATCTCTTTTCATCCAGTTTAATGAGCCATTCTAATATTGGAAGTAATGCTCTTATTCAAAATATTAGAAATCAATTACAAAGCATGACAACTAGAGAATTGGAAGATATTTTAGAATATATTAAAAATCTAAAATAGATTTTTGCTACTTTAATATCAAGTGTTAATAGTTTGAGCCTTGTTCATTTCAGAATTAGCTTTTCCCATTGTCGGATTCTTTAATAATTGTAGCTCTTTGTTGGCAATCTTTTCGATTTCAGTAAAATCAGCTTCTTTCAGATTATTAAATATAATTTCTCCATATTTAATTTTTGCTTTTATAGTTAAAGGGTTGGATTCAATTAAATTAAAAAAGGTTATATTATTTTCTCTAGACTGAAGTAACTTATAAATTTTTATATACACATCATCATAAGTAGGAAAACTTTGAGAAAGACCTTCAAAATATTTATTAATATCTTCTTTGTAATTAAACATTCCATTATTTAAAACAGTAATAATAAAATCATTAGTTGTTTTTATTATGTCAATATCAAAAGAGCATTGTATAGCATTTGGAATAAAGCTTAAAATATCTTTTCTGATTTCATCGTCTATTAAGGCATTGCCCAAAAAATATTGAAAAAATAATATATAATAATTTTCTTTATAACTTTCTAATTGATTACGGGAGCTTACAGGAACTTTCTTTAATTTTTGATAAGCCGTTTTTATATTGCTATAAAATTCAGGTTTTAACTCTCTCGATAAAAGAGATTGACAAAGATTCCCAATGTCTTGTGGTACCTTGGTTAATCTGTCGATAATATGCTCTGTTTCTTTTTCTCTTAAATCAAGAGAACACCTTATCTAAGTTGCTATTAATCAAGTCATTTAAATCCTTAATGTCATTCTTTATTTTATTACTAGCTGATAAAAGGTCTTTAGATTCATCTCTCATTAATGCTATCTTTTTAGATATATAATTAATATATATGCCCAAAAATATTGAAAGGATAACGAATATAAGTCCAACAATTCCTAGCACATAAGAGGCCGTAGCAAACTGGGCAGAAATAGCACTCAATACATTAGCCAAAATATTTTCATCTATCTCGATCCTGTTATTAATTTGATTTATCTTATCTGCGATGTCTTTATCAGACAAGATAGTCGAGATTTCTTTATCTTTAGCAATATTTTTTGTTATCAGATCTTCTTTATTTGGTAAGTTTTTGATAGCTAGAACATTTGTTTTATTAACTATTACCGAAGTATCAGTATCAGAACTCTCATTTGCATTTAATTGGATAAAAAAAATAAATATAATATAGAAAAATACTGTTACTAACAAATTATGCTTACAGAGTATATTCATGCTAATTTTATGTTCCTTTTATTTATTAGAAATATTTGCTATCCTTATAATATGGAAGATATCCCGCATTTAAGTCATTGCTTTCTTTTATTAAAGCACTGACATAAATAATAGCTATTATCTTGTAATTTATTTTCATTAAAGCTAATAAACTAAGACTCCTTCTAATTCAGGAAACAGAATTCTGAGGAGTTTATTTTTCCATTCAGCCCAGACTTTTGAATATCTCTTTGAAAAACCTTTGCAGGATGTTCAAAGTTTCTATCAACGCCTTTTTACTCTTTCATAAGCTCAAGAGCTGAGATATTAGAATAAATTTCATTTGTCGTATTTCTTGTGATTCCAATGTCTTTAGCCAATCTGGTAAACTGCTTGACAGCCTCACAAGTTTCAGAAATTATTTCCTTCGCTTTTTCAACCTTTAAATCAATCAGAGAGGCAAGCTTTAATATTTCTTTCGATGAAGGATTCCTGCCATTTCCTGAGACAGAAGTAGTATGCTCTCCACCAGGGCCAAGGGAAAATGTTAAATCATAGGAAGGAGCAAGAGACCAAGTTCCGGCACTATTCATTATAAAAGCAAAATTCTTGCTATGATCATCCCTATTATGCGCGGCAATATTAAATACCATCATTCTAAAAGCTGTTATTGCATCTTCATAATTTTTCGTAAGATTTAAAGTAACTCTCAATAGAGTTTCATAATCTATTGAAGGCATCCTAAAATCTGCATGTATCATATTCCCAAGGGTCAAGACATGCTTTCTTGTATTACCTATTTTCCGATCAAATCTTTTGATTCCAAAATAACTATTTCCATGCTTGTCAGAAAACAATCTGACTTCAGGAATATTCAAATGCGCAAGTTTTGCCATCTGAGCATAGACATATTCCAGTTTTGCGGCATCTGTAAAGTCATTAGGATTACGGAATTTAATAAGCCAGTGTTCATACCCATCTGGAAGTTCTGATTCTCCTGAAATAAGTTCAGTTCCGTTAAAGCCTACAAGTATTTTAGGTCTTGCTCCACCCGGAGAGCCGCCAGCTTTTGCCATTACCGGGAGTATTTCATCTGTTTTTCCTTGAAGAACTTCAATAGAATTTTCTGACAATTTATGTAAATCCAAAAGATTATCCTGAACAATATCTATTTCTGAAGCAGGTTCATAGGTTAGGGCTCCCATGCCTCTTTCGCCTATATATGCTAATCTATCTATGATCGTTATGTCTTTAAGTGCTTTATTGTGCTTCCTGAAAAATCTATCCATAAGTAGCATACCCCATCCGTCAGGGAGAGAGTCATTAAAAACCCCGAAAGACTCACGAGGATATGAATCTTTATTTTCTTGAATCCCGGAAGTAAAATTCAGTTTAAACGGAGAAATATTAAAACCAGTTTTTAAATAACTTGAATCATACTCAAAATAAACTTTTCCTGCTTTCGTTTCAGCCAATGTCCCTACATGGATAGCTTTCAGAGGATTCTCTTTTAGATAGACATTAAGTTTTCTCATATTCTTCCTCTTTTTCGCTTGTAGTTATCTTCTTTTTGCTCAAGCTCCGAAATGGTCAGAGTAGTAACAGAAGGAAACAAGTTGAGAAAACCGTCCAGACAGCCTAGAGCATTGGCTATTTTTAACAGACTTGAAAGCGATATATCGCCCGATTCCTCAAACCTTTTTAGAGTTGGAGCCGGAACCCCTGATTTTGTAGCTAGAGTAGTTCGCTTATAACCAAGCTGCAATCGTAGTGATTTTGCTCTCTCTCCAATCTTCTTCTTTACTTCAACTGGCAAATAGATATTTATATTATCGCTCATATATTATCTTTTATTATTCATTATAAAGTATAGTAGATATTATATTATCCATTATAGAAATAAATAGTGTTAAAGAAGTTTTCTATTAAAGATTTTTATATCCCTTACTCTCTATTCATTTAGAGAATAAATATTAGGCTAATTCAGGGTGGATAAAAAATGGTGGAGCATACCGGGGTCGAACCGGTGACCTTTTGACTGCCAGTCAAACGCTCTAGCCAACTGAGCTAATGCCCCATTTTGCAGCAAAGTCCTAAAACTTAATTTCTAAATTCTAAAATGCAAGGAAGTGGAATTATTGAGTTTTGAAAACTTCAGATAATGGCGTCTCTTTTCCTGTCTCAGTATCAATCAGGACTGTATTTGCATATGCCAGATCCACCAATTCCTGAATGTTCATTTTTGATTCACCTGCAAGTATCATGCCTCTTGAAGCTGAAGTTGATGGATTGGAAGGAGAGAAAACAGTACAGCTATCAGGAACTTGTTCAGCAGAGATATTATGAGTTCCGATTTTTCTTGCTATTTCCATAGTATCATGTTTGTCCATTGCTACAAGCGGCCGCAGGACTAGCATTTCTATGGCTGATTCAATGTTAGAGAGATTAACTATAGTCTGGCTTGCTACCTGTCCTACAGATTCACCGGTTACCAAAGCTTTGTTCCCATTTTCAAGAGCAATTCTCTGGGCAAGTTTGAACATAATTCTGCGATAGTGGATTGTCCGGAAAGTTTCATAAACTTTTGTACATATTTCCTTTTGCACTTCAAGGAAATTGCACAGGAAAAGCTGTCTTTTGCCTTGGAATTTATTTAATTCTTTAGCAATTCTTTTAATTTTGTCAGTTGTTTCAGGAGGTGTAAAAGGGGCACTATGAAACGAAAGAAAATCAACATATACTCCTCTTCTCATCATCATATATGAAGCAACAGGAGAGTCAAAACCTCCGGAAAGCAAAGCAAGCACTGGAGGATTGCTTCCTGAAGGTAGTCCTTTCTGTCCTGGTTCTATAGAAAAATATATGAAGGTGTGTTCCTTGTGGATTTCAGAGAAGAGAGAGATGTCAGCATTCGTCAGATTAACTTTAAGGAAAGGGTGTTGTTGTATTACTGCAGATGCAAGTTCATTTTCCAGGCTTTTTTTGGATTCAAAAGATGTTTTATCTGTTCTCTTTACTCTTACACGGAAAGTAATAGTTGTTTTATTTTTTTGCAGTTCATTAATGAGGCATTTTACGGCAGGAAATGTTATTGCAAGAATTGAATCTATTTTTGATTCTGTTCTTATCGCAAAAGAATATGAATCCAGTCCAAAAACATAGCCGAGTGATTTTTTAACAAGTGCCAAATTATCAGTGCTGAATGGTGAATAATCCTGATGATGGATTAATATTCTACCTCGGATTTTAGATGCCATGAGGTTTGAATTAGCCAGAAGTTTACTTATTCTGCCAATAAGGAATTGTTCGAACTTCCATCTATTTTTACCTTTTAGTGCTATTTCGTTATATCGACAGATGACAGTATTATAGGAAATTTCTTGTTGATTCATTTTCAGTTGATAAGGTTTGTTGCTTTTGAGTTAAGAATAATAGACAGACTAAGTTCGTCATATTCATTAAAGTTAACAAAAAAAGACGAAATTTTTAAATATTGTTGTTTCATAATTGTTGACAAATATTGTCGCTTCCATAAAATGAACTGGAGAACGGACATATATTTTCATCAAAATTTAATAAACAATCAATTATTGAAGGAGAGCTATTGTGAAATTTCTAAAGTACTCAGCTTATACAGTTGGGGCAATATTGTTTGCGGTTGCAGCAGGTTGTGTATCTTATAAGCCACCACCGGATATTATTCATGCAAGCAACTACACAGGAGAAAGCATACAGCAGCATAGGACGCTGCCTCCGGATTATGATATTCTTACAGTTGAAGATTCTGTAAATATAGCTCTTGCCAATAATCCTTCGTACAAACAAGTTAGACTGGCCGTGATTCAGGCATACGCCACATACTATGGGGGAATTTTAAATAATTTCACTCCAGGAGTGGGATATAGTTGGGACTATGCCAACAATGGATGGGGCGGCCATGCTAATGGGTTTACTAATGGCTTAAGTGCGAACTACACAGTATTTAATGGATTACAAAATGTGATGGGAACTCTTGCTAACCTGGCAAGCGCAAAAAGCTCAGAAGAGCAGGAAAGGAACTCACGTCGTCTATTAGTATTTCAGGTTAAGTCTCAGTATTACCAGGTTCTTCTTGATAAAGCTAATGTACAGATACAGCTAGCTAATGAAGCATTTCAGGAACAGATGGTTCAGGATACACAGCTACAGTTCGATGCCGGCGCTAAATCTCTCGCCGACTTGCTTAACTTCAAAGTGCAAAGAAATAATGCTCAAAAAGCAGTAATACAATATACGGCTCAGTATTATGTCGACAGATTTGTACTTGCTACATATATGGGCTTAACAACAGCTGATATTCCAGCTAATACTAATTTCCCTACACTGGATGTGCTTGACGATAAAGGCTATGCGCTCCCAGTTGAATTTTATCTTGATATGGCAATTAACCAGCGTCCTGACCTCCAGTCTAGCAAAGAATTGCTGAAAGCCGCAAAGTATAATCTATACAGCGCATGGGGCACATTCTCTCCCACTATGAGCATTGGAGGAGGGTGGGGAGCTACTGACGCAGGAAATTTCTTCCCTGCTACAGTCAATCGCACATCTTGGAATTACGGTGCCAGCGTGAACTGGACGCTATGGGACGGGGGCGGACTAGGTGGAGCTGCAGGTTACGCTACAGGCAACAGAATAACTTATGTACAATACAATCAGGCTGCCTATGATGTAGCTCAGGAAGCTCTTACAGCAACATGGATAGCTGTGGCTCAAAGCGTAAGAACTGCTTATGTAAATCTTGGTTCTAACATAGCTCAGAGAAAAATTGACGGCGCTACACTTTCAATGTCGAAAGAATCCAGAGACCTCTATGTTGACCAGTACAATGCAGGAAGCATAGATATTGCCACGCTTAACCAAGCACAATTATATCTTGTACAGGCTGAACTAGCTTATGTTACAGATGTAATAAATGTAGCTACTCAGAGAGCTGCACTTGATGCCGCAACAGGGGTAAAAGAATAAGTTTTTATCTGAAATTAAATGAAAAGGTTCGGGATTCCGAACCTTTTTTTTTGGAAAGAATTTTCTTAGGGTGAATCAAGAATGAGATGTTTTTATAGTGAGAGCTTGTCTGAAAGTAAGATAGAATTAAGTCCTTCAGAAAAAAGGCACATTTTTTCAGTTAATAGATTCAGATTCAATGAAGAGATATTGTTTATTGATGGGAGAGGAAGAATAGCAAAAGCAAGAATAATGAAAGGAGATTGTTTTGAGATTTTAAATATAGATAAATATCCCGAACCTGAGATAAAATTGCATTTATATGTAGCACAGCCAAGGCGACAGCAGATGGATCAGATAATAGAGCAGAGCGCGGAAATAGGAATTTGGAGTATTACACCTATTATTTCAGAAAGATCTGTATCTATACCCGGTAAGAGCTCTGAAAATGAAAGATGGAAAATAAAACTTGTTGAATCGTGTAAACAGTCACATAATCCTTATCTTCCAATTATAAAAGAGTCTCTCAAAATTAATGAGGCTGTAAATCAGGTATTTGAACTTGGTTATAATTCATATTTCGGGGCTGTTGATGGATTATCGCAACACAGAAGCAAGAAAATTTTTAAGGATATTGCATGGTTTGTAGGTCCGGAAGGTGGGTTTTCTCAAAAGGAAATTGAATATATGATATCGAAGGAAGTTAAGCCTATAAAGTTCGGGTCATATGTTATGAGAGTAGAAACAGCCGCTATTACGGGAGCATCGTTTTTATTGAATAGCGAAGGATATTAAGATTTTGCGGTTATACTTGTTTGAATTGATATATTAAGCTATAGTTGTATAAAAGCAATTTTTTATATTGTCAGGGAATGAGTAATTTTGTAATCTCGCATTTTCCACTTATTAAATATCTTTCATACCTCCTTATTCCGGTTATTGAAATTGTTTTACTTGCAGTAGTTTTCTATCTGACACTTAATTATCTTAAGGGGACACGAAGCTCTTCTATCCTCGGAATAGCTATTTTCTCACTAATAGTAGTTACAATACTGGCAGATATTTTGAGCTTGGAAGTTATTGAATGGATTTTAAACAGCATATGGACTTTTTTACCTATAGCAATAGTCGTTGTTTTCCAGCCTGAAATCCGTAGGGTTTTCACCCAACTGTCAAATCCCTTTACAAGTGCGATAAAGAGAGAAGAAGCAATAAGCGAAATATCTACGGCCGTTGCTAATCTATCCGCTAAAAAGCATGGAGCTTTGATTGCAATAGAGCAAAATTTTGCTTTAAGAGGATTTTGCAGCGACTATGTCAAAATTGATGCGACTTTAACTCACGAACTGCTCGAAACTGTATTTATGCCGAATACACAACTTCACGATGGAGCTGTGATCGTTCGTAAAGGCAGATTGAAGGCGGCCGGATGCATATTACCTCTTTCTTCAAATGATGAACTTACAGCAGGGATGGGTACAAGACATAGAGCAGCTTTAGGAATAACGGAAGAAACAGATGCCCTTGTTATCGTGGTTTCAGAAGAAACGGGTATTATTTCTATTGCTTATAAGGGCAATATCAAGAGAGGTATTTCTTCTGACAAAGCAAGGAGATATTTGGACTGGCTCGTAGATGAGACCAAACCATTTACATTCAAAGATATTCTGGAAGATGAAAAAAATGAAAATGACGAAAATCAAAGCCTGGGCTCTTAGCTTTATGAAATTATGAGTCTACTGAAAAAAATTAATTCCTATGTTCCGGATTTTATAAGCCGCAATTTCGGAAGAAAAGTTATTGCAATCTTTTTTGCGGTACTTGTTTATGCCAAGGTGTCAAATGAATTGGCAGAAGATAAAACTTTTCAGGAAGTGCCTGTAACTATTATTAAAAAAGGTAATATTGAAGTTCTGGCATACAAACCCGAAAGTGTGGAAGTGACAGTTCAAGGATCGAGAAATAAACTAAAACTCCTTTCAAATTCTGATATCAGAATTGAAATCCCTGTGGACGGGATAGTGCTTGAGAACACGGAATCTTCGGCTGTAACATCAAAAACAATAAATTACACGATATCTCCAAGCGATGTTAAAACACCCAATGGAATAAGCGTGCTCGAAATATTTCCATCTGAAATATCTATTAGAATTGATCATCTGCAGACAAAAGAATTTCCGGTTGAAGTTTTGTTTCAAGGTTCCCTTCCCGAAGATTATTCGATAGGTCAAATAAATGTAATGCCTAAAACAGTATCAGTTACAGGTCCAGGTTCAATCATTGATCAAATAGACTATCTTACGACGAAACCTATTATACTCGACAAGAGTACTGTTGATAGTTTTTCTGTAGAACGAACTTTCCAGATTGGAGATAAGAAAATGCTTATAAGCCCCAAGGTAGTAGAGGTTTCTGTAGATGTATATAAATCAAAGGACACCAGACTGTTTCAGGATATTCCTGTCAGTCTTCTTATTAACCATCCTCCTATAAAATACTATAAAATCAAACTTTTAACAGATAAAGTAAATGTGACGCTTGGAGGACTTAACAGTCATTTATCAAAGCTCCAACCTGATCAGATAAAGGCTTTTGCCGATTTATCAAAAGTGACAGCTCCCGGGACTTATGAAGTAAATGTAGATTGTTGGATAATGGATACGGGAGTAACTCTTAAGTTTATTGACCCGTCAGTTATAAAAGTTGAAATTATGGATTCAAGTTTGTTGTAGCATTTTTGATATATCGCTCAAGTATGTTATACCTACACTTAAGAATAATATTCTAAAGAGAAAGGAGTAGCAGCTTCATGAAGAAAATACTCGTTCCAATTGATTTTTCGTGCGAACATGATTCTATAATTGAGAATGCCAAAAACATAGCAAAAGCCTTTAATTCAGAGATCAGAATAATTAATATAGTTCCTCCTCTTCCATACGAAATACGAAATAGACTGGAAGTAAATAGTGTTTCAACCATGGGAGATATGGTAGGCAAGCTTATCGGTTCAAATACTTATGAAGACCTAAGAAATGAAATGGCCAGAAACCTGAAATCTATTCATAAGAAGATTCTCGATATCAAGAGGAAACTTTTTGCAGAACATTTGAATGTAGAGGCTTATATTTTTGAAGGAAAAAGGGAGGAGTCTATACTTGGAGAGGCATCCGAATATAAACCTGATTTGATAATAATGGGCTCTCAGGGGCACGGTTATCGTTTTAAGTCTAAGGATGGAGGTATTTATTCTACGATAATCAAAAATGTTAATTGCCCCGTGCTTGTTGTTCCAAAGCATAGAATTTCGAGTAAAAAAGCAAAAATTTCTTAAACATGGAAAATAAAAATTTAAAAATTTTGGTTGTAGATGATGAAGAGGATCTCCTTGATTTGCTTAAATATAATTTGGCAAAAGAAGGTTTTCAGGTATTTACTGCAAAAGATGGGGAAGAGGGATTAAAGCTGTTTAAAGAAATTGAGCCAAATCTTGCCATACTTGATGTGGTAATGCCCAAAATGAGCGGCATAAAGCTTTGCCAATATTTAAAAAGCGATGAAAGGTATAAAAGTATTCCGATAATGATGCTAACAGCCAAGAGTACTGAAAAAAATATTGTTGACGGACTTAATATTGGAGCTGATGATTATGTCACAAAACCTTTTAGCATTAAAGTTCTTATAGCAAGAGTAAACGCCTTATTCAGAAGAAATAGAAAGATTGAAGATAACGAAATTCTAAAAATAGGCGGAATAAAAATTAATCTTAATTCCCGCGAGGTATTTTTAAATGACGAAAAGCTTGAGCTTACCTTTTCAAGATTTCAAATTCTTGCCTTATTCCTTAGGTATCCTGATACAGTTTTTTCAAGAAAAGAGATAATAGTGAAAATCAAAGGCGAAGATTATCCTGTTACTGAAAGAGCTATTGATGTGCATATTGTTGAACTCAGAAGAAAACTCAAAGCATATGGCAAGCAGATAAAATCGATCAGAAGTGTAGGTTATAAGTTTGATACCGAAGGCATTGCATGATTCCTATGGAAAATCCGTCTGATTTTATCTATATTCCTGAGAAATTTCAACTTGAAACATTGCTATCTAATATGAGGAATGGGACTCTGTTTTTAGATCTCAACGGGAATGTGATAAATATAAATCCTCCAGCCGTTAAATTCCTAAGGATTAGTGCAAAGGAAAATCTGATAGGATCCAAAATATATATAATAATTGATGATGAAGAAATTAAGTCATTTATCTGCAGCTTTGTGATGAACGGTCATGATGAAGATACGATTACTTTTAGCCCAAGAGATAAGAAATACTCATTGAGGGTTTTTAAAAAAAATCTTGTTAATGAGGCAAATGCCCGACTCGGTTATCTAATTACAATCAAGAAAGATTCACTGGGGAAGAAATATAAGGAAATGACTGAAGGGTTTGTAGCCAGTGTTTCTCATGAACTAAGAACCCCGCTCACATTAATTTTTGGCGCTGTAGAGACTTTGCAGGATGGAGCTATTAAGAATTATGATGAGGCGTCTCATTTTGTAGAGATAATAAAGAAGCACTCTGAAAGGCTTAATATGCTGATAAACGATCTCTTAAGTTTGGGAAAACTCAACCAGGAATTTAAAGAAGTAAATTCAGACTTTACTGATATAGATCTGAAGGAATTAATTTTTAATTCCGCAAAAGTATTTGAGTACATAGCAAAAGACAAAAAAATATTCATCGAGGCCTCGTGCCCTGAAGGCCTGAAGTTAAAAGGAACAAAAGTTCTTATTGAACAGGCTCTCATTAATCTGATTGACAATGCCTTCAAGTATACTAATGAACAAGGGAGAATATGGGTAAAGGCTGAAAGGCTATCAGGGAGTATCCTTATAAGCGTTCAGGACACAGGTATCGGGATTGATGAAAAAGATCATATAAAGGTTTTTGAGAGATTTTATAGAGTTGATAAAGTGAAGAGCAGAAATCTTGGTGGAACCGGTCTTGGACTTTCCATAGTTAAGCAGATCGTAAAAATTCATAATGGCAGTATTTCTCTTAAAAGTGTGCTTGGAGAAGGAAGCACATTTACTCTTATCTTTCCGATTCATTGACAATTAATTCCCTTCAGGTTAAACTCAGATAAATCAGAAAGATATATATTCAAAGATCTTCATAGGAGAGCATTATGATGAAACGATTTATCACAACAGTAATTACGCTTTTCATCGCACTGGTATGTACTATTTCTCAGGCAGAAGAAAAGCCCAGTTACGAAGTGCTTTTTAAGTTCCTTGGCAACGATCCGTCGGGCAATTTCTTTAATGCGGAAATTACACTTACTAATAGTTCAGCAAAAGAAATCAATGATTGGAAACTCTGTTTGGACTTTGTAAGACCTTTTGAGATTGATAAAAAAAGTGCTGAGAAAGTAGAATTGACCAAAGTCATTGGTGAGTATTGCGAAATAAAAGGATTATGCCCTATCGCTTCAAAAGAAAGCCTGACTTTCAGTATTGTCGGGAAATGGTTTATAAAAAAATACACCGATACTCCATCAATTTATTTTCTTGTCATCGATGGGAAAAATATAAAAAGTGTTGCTGGATCTACTGATCTTGGAGGTTACCAACCGCCTAAATATGAGTCTAATCTTCAGCCCATAGATAACTCCTTTCAAAACCCTATAAGATTAATACCTGCCCCTTCTGATGTTCAAAAGACCAATGGGACTCTTGATTTTGCCAAAGTCAAACAAATTGTAGATTCAACGAAAACTGAGGATGTTAAAAAGACAGTAAAAGATTTTCTTAAAAATTATAAAAAACTTATAAATAAATCTTTTGCTATAAGAAATAAAAAAGACAATAAAAATGAATTTATATCAATTACAAACAATAAAGAGCTCTCAAAAGATTCTTATATATTGAAAATTACTAAGAATGGCGCAGAGATTCAGTCTAACTCAAAAGGCGGCTATTTGTATGGATTAATTTCTCTGTTCAAGCTTGCCAGCGCTTACGATAATAATATTCCCTGCATGAATATTACAGACGCACCAAGATTTGCGTATAGGGGATCATTGCTTGATGTAGCAAGGAACTTCAAATCTGTTTCAGAAGTTAAAGATTACCTGAGGATGATGGCTCTATATAAACTCAATGTATTTCATTGGCATCTGACAGATGATGAGGGATGGAGAATACAGATTAACAAATATCCTAATCTTACTAATATAGGCGCGTGGCGCGGCTATAACGAACTCATCCCTCCTTTTAATGGTTCTTCATACAAGAAAACTGGTGGTTTCTACACTCAAAAAGACATAGAAAATATTATCAGATTTGCCAATGATCTAAATATCACGATAATTCCGGAAATTGACATTCCAGGCCATGCCAGAGCTTTGATTGTTAGTTTCAACAATTATAAAAATGGCGAAAATCCTTTAGTTGAAAAAGACGACAAATCCGATTATACAACACCGCAGAATTTTCATGATGATGCTCTTAATCCCGGACTTAAATCAACTTATGAAATTCTCGATGGAATTTTCAGTGAAGTTCTGCCTCTTTTTGCAGTTCAGAAAGAGCTTAAAATGCCTTATTCCAACTATGTTCATATAGGATCGGATGAAGTTCCATCGGGCGCTTGGCTTGGATCTCCTTCCTGTAAAGAAATTATGAAAGAAAAGAAACTTGAAAAAACTCAGGAGCTTCAGCATTATTTTGTGACAAAAGTTAAAGATATTGTAGCTAAATACGGTTACAATGTTGCCGGTTGGGAAGAAGTAGTAGGTGGTGGAGAATTTCCATCCAAAGATATTCTTGTAATGTCATGGCAAGGAGAAGAAGCAGGATTTAAGGCTGCAGAAAAAGGTTTTCCTGTTATTATGGCGCCAGCTCAATACCTTTATTTTGATCTATCGTATAGCAACGATGTAAAAGAACCAGGTTATTATTGGGCAGGTTATGTAAACCCGAAAACTATTTATTCATACGAACCTATTCCAACTTCAAGCAGCGATAACATCAAGAAAAACATAGTTGGAGTAGAAGGTTGTCTTTGGGGCGACTCACTGGTAAAACCAAGAGTAGTGAATGCTGATATACTGCCAGCTAATTTTATTGCTTCTCCTGTGCAATATATGGCTTTCCCAAAAATGACCGCTTTTTCGGAAGTAGCATGGACATCAGCAGCAAACAGAAGGTGGCATAATTTTGTGACTAACTATATTTATGAACAGAAAATTCTGAATGAGTTTGATATTAAATACAGAAAAGCTTCAATTGAATAAAAGGTAAAAATATGATTGACTTCAAAGTAAACAGCAATTGCATAAGATGTTTTCAATGCGTAAAGGATTGTCCGGTGCACATTATCGGTTTGGGCGAAACGGGGTTTCCTTTTATCAAAAAAGACCAGGAAGAAGAATGCATCGAATGCCAGCACTGTCTAGCTGTGTGCCCAAAAAGAGCTGTTTCAATTCTAGGAAAAGATCCGAAAAATAGCTCCGATTTGAGAAGTAAACAGATTCCAAAGCTTTCAGAGCTTGAACTTCTTGTGGAAGGACGAAGGTCTGTCAGGAGGTTCCAAGATGAAAATGTTGATAAAAAACTTATTACAAGATTATTGTCAGATGCTCTTCATGCTCCTACAGGGGTAAACTCCATGCAAGTTAATTTCTTTGTTGTGGATGATAAGGAAACAATGCAGAAAATCAGGGTAAAAGTCTATAACAAAATATCTCAATGTGTTCAGAAGAATTCCTTGCCCATAGGAATGGAATTTTTTAAAGAATTTCTTAAATCATGGCAGGAAAATGGACATGATAATATTTTCAGAAAAGCTCCTCATATGCTTCTTGCCACTGCTGACGGAACTGTAGCTCATACACCTCATGAAGACTGCATTATTGCTCTTTCATATTTTGAACTGCTTGCTGCATCTGAATCATTAGGAACTGTTTGGTGCGGACTTGCAAAGTGGGCATTGACAAGTGTTTTACCAGAAATGAAATCTGAATTCGGGATACCTGAAAATCACAATATAGAATATATTATGATGTTTGGTGTTCCTGCAGTAAAATATTTCAGAACTGTACAGCGAGATACTGCTGATAAAATCAAAACAATTACTTTTTGATAACTTGTGGCTGATGCTTAGCTAAAGCTTAGATTTAGAGCATAAAAATAAGTGGATGAGCTTATATGCATCCACTTCGGTTTTACACTACTTACCTTGCTGCTCTAGTTTTAAGGTATGCGTTACTAGGTCACAAACCTCAGATGGTCCGAAATATTGAATAGGGCCCGGGTATAGATAATGATTCTCAATAGCCCATTTCTCTCTATTTTTCATCAATTCAATAAATGGAGCTTTATCTAGTCTTACAAGGGCTTTCTGGATAACAGGTTTATCTTCTCCATGCCTTCTTTCAACATTCATCATCATTGTAATCGGGATTCCTCCAGCAGTCCATGTCTCTGAATTTTTTGTCAGATTCCTGACCGATGACATATAACCGGATTTCCCAGATCCAACAAGAGCTGACGCAGTAAATCCCAGTCCATAGCAGTAATCAGCATCAAAATTTGACGGAGCAGCACATCTTCCTTCATAACCAAAGAAATGATTAAGCGCACTGAACTTACCTTTATATTTGCCTTCAGCTTTCCATGCCTTGAGTCTTATTTCCAACATCTCAATCAGAAGTTTTTCTGTGTCGATTCTTGAAACCTGGACATTGCCATGCGGGTCTCTATCCATAATTAGCTGTTGCCTTATGCCATGAGGCAGTGTAAGATAAACTTTGGCTGAGTTAGGAGTAAGTTTTTGAGTAATATAATCAAATTTTTCACTCAGATTTTCAATCCCGTCAATAGCTGAACTATAGTTAGCCATAATATCATTGAGTTCGGCAATTAGGCTCTTGATTTCAGGAATAAACTCGATTAGCCCTTCCGGAATCAGAACTACTCCGTAATCCATTTTATTAGCCGCGCGCTTTGCAATTACACCGGCTATATCATTTACAATATCCATAAGCTTTAGATTTCTGGAGAGAACTTCTTCTCCGATTAAGGTGATATTGGGATGAGTCTGAAGTGCGCATTCAAGTGTAATATGAGAAGCAGATCTTCCCATGAGTTTTACGAAATGCCAGTATTTTTTAGCTGAACTGGTGTCTCTCATGAGGTTCCCAATAAGTTCAGAGTAAACTCTGCACGCAGTATCGAAACCAAAGGAAGTTTCTATCTGCTCGTTCTTAAGGTCTCCATCAATGGTTTTCGGGCAACCTACAACCTGAATAGGAATATGTTTAGCAAGATAGTATTCTGCTAGGAGACAAGCATTTGTATTGGAGTCGTCACCTCCAACTATCACGATCGCATTAATCCCGAGTGCCTGGCAATTTTTTGCCGCAATATCAAACTGTTCGGGTTTTTCTAATTTTGTTCTGCCCGAACCAATAATATCGAAACCGCCAGTATTTCTATAATTTTGGAGAAAGTCAGCTGTGATTTCAATATATTTATTATCAACCAGGCCTCCCGGGCCTCCAAGAAAACCATAAAGTTTGTTGTCTTTGCTGATAGATTTAATTCCATCGAAAATGCCCGCTACGACATTATGCCCGCCCGGAGCCTGTCCTCCAGAGAGAACCAATCCAATATTGATGAGTTTAGAAACAGCTGAAAGCTGATTCTTAAACTGGATTATGGGCAAGCCATATGTATTAGGGAAGAGTGCTTTTATTTTATCCTGATCAGCTATAGACTGAGTTTTTAATCCTTCTGAGAGCTCTACATTAGCCCCCATTTTTAAGCATGTTGGCAATTTGGGTTTGTAGTCTAATCTGGCAGCTTGGAGCGGAGAAATTTCCCTGTTCATATAAGCCTCTTCGTTTATTGATTTTTATAAAAGTTCAGCAATTTGTACGGCATTTAATGCGGCGCCTTTTAGAAGCTGGTCGCCGGAGATAAACATTGTTAAACCTTTCTTGTCATCTCTAGAAATATCTTGTCTGATTCTACCTGCAAGTATATCATATTTCCCTGAAGCGTCGATTGGCATAGGATACCTCTTGTTTTTAACATCGTCCACAAGCGTAACGCCAGGGGCTTTTGCAAGGATTTTTCTGGCTTCTTCAGGAGTGATTTCATTTTCAAATTCAAGAAGAAGAGATTCGCAGTGAGCTCTCATTACAGGAATTCTTACGCAAGTGCAGTTTACCTTAAGTTTAGGGTGGTGCATTATTTTTTGGCCTTCGAAAAGCATTTTCATTTCTTCTTTAGTGAAATCATTTTCCAGGAACACATCAATATGAGGGAATATATTAAATCCAATCTGCTGGGGAAGTATGTTCACTTGAGGTTTTTTCCCTTCTAGAATATCCTTGCTTTGGTTTTTAAGTTCTTCTATGGCTTGGGCGCCCGCTCCGCTTGCAGCCTGATAAGTAGAAGCAATAAGCCTTTTAAGCCCTTTAGCTTTATGAAGAGGGAAGACTGGGACAACCATTATAATTGTCGAACAGTTAGGGTTTGCTATTATTCCCTTGTGTTTTTTGATGTCTTCCGGGTTTACTTCAGGCACGACTAGAGGCACATCATCGTCCATTCTGAATGCGCTTGAGTTATCTATAACGACTGTTCCGGCTTTTACAGCGTAAGGAGCGAATTCCTTTGATCTTGATGCTCCGGCGCTGAAGAGTCCTATTTCTATCCCTTTGAAAGAATCAGTTTTTAGTTCTTCGACTTTTATATCTTCACCTCTGAACTTTAAACTCTTGCCGACAGATCTTGTGGAGGCCAGAAGTCTTAAATTGCTGACCGGAAAATTCCTTTTTTCAAGAGTTTCCATCATTTCTATGCCTACGGCGCCGGTCGCGCCTACGACAGCTACATTATAACCTTTGCTCATTATTCACCTATATTTTCAAGTTTCTGTATTAAAGTTATATATTCTAATTCATTACAGGGAAAGAATAAAGCTTAAAGCTTAAGAATATTATTGATTCAGGTAGAAGTTTACAAGCATTTTTGTGTTTTAAGCTTGTTTATATCTTCTTCTCTCTTGAATTAGATAGAAAGAATATTAAATTTCGTTTCTTTTCATATGCGGAGAGATGGCTGAGCGGTCGAAAGCGGCAGTCTTGAAAACTGTTGTACCTCCGGGTACCGCGGGTTCGAATCCTGCTCTCTCCGCCACTTTATTTTTTATTATTAATTTCGAGAACTGCAAGGGCGCAGATATTTTTCCTCTCATGACTGATAGAGACGAGGATATTTGTCATCCCAAGTTTCTTAGCAGTGTTCAGAGCTTTTCCTGAAAGACGGCAGGAAGGTGATCCGTTTTTTTCATTATAAATTTCAATATCTTTCCATCCGCAGTCTGAAGTTATTCCAGTTTTCAGAGCCTTTGATACGGCCTCCTTTGCTGCCCAACGCCCTGCGAAATAGTGAGAGGCATTACTGAGTTTTTTGCTTTCGTCGATTTCACTGTCGGTATATACTCTTTTTATAAACTTGTCTCCATGAATTTTTTCAGCTCTTCTTATCCTTTTTATGCTTACTATGTCTATACCTATTCCAAAAATCATCTCTAACGCTCTTGTAAGTTGTTAAAAATCTTAATATCCTGTTGTGAAAGATTACTAATTCAATGAATAAAATATGATGATAAAGCTGACTAACAAAATCAACTTTGAGAAATATTATAAGCTATCTCCTTCAGGAATTGTACTTGCTGGAATTTTATCTTCGATTATTCCTTTAACTTTGAATTTATCGCCAGTTTATATAATCCTTACTGCTTGTTTTCTGAGTGTGGTTTTTCTGATGTTTGTTTCGAGAATGGCTTGTTTAAATTATGTGATATGGATTTGTATCGGGTTTGCTGCGTTTCAGCTTAACTCATTTCTTTATGAAGACGGAAGTGAAAATTTATTGTTAAAAAAAGGACTATATGCACAGGTAAAATTTTCAGCTTTTGACAATAGTCTAAGCGGAGATAAAAAACTATGGCTGCCTCAGCCTAAAGATGTTTATATAACAGTCTATTCTTATTCATACGCAGATTCAGGCAAATGGCAAAATCTGGATTGTAAAATGTATATGAAGAATATAAAAAGTGAGCCCATCAAATTTGGAAATAGTTATATCGGATCAGGAATTATTATTCCTGCTGATAAAAGCATGCCGGGAAGTTATTCAAATTACCTTAAAAGTATGGGAGTAAAATACCTTTTTTATCCGGAAAACATTAAAGAAATAAGTTCAGAAAAAACTATATGGGCTCATTGCGCAATAAATATTATTCATTTTCGAAATTGGCTTTTGGAAAGATGCGCTTCTGGAATAACTCAAATTTCAATTAAGGATTTTCTTGCGGGAATATTATTTGGATTCAGGCAAGGACTGGACAATGAACTCAAAAATAAATTTCTTCAGACCGGGACTATTCACATAATAGCTATAAGCGGCACCCACATTGGAATTCTTGCTTTGCTATTTATGTTTCTCTTTAAACCTTTGCCGGTCAGAAGCAGGTATGTACTTGTTCCAATTACTCTGCTTATCTATATAATTGCCATAGGGTATCTTCAATCGGCAGTCAGAGCATTTCTCATGGTTTCAATTTTTATGCTTTTAAAAGCATTTCTCAGAGTATCCAACCCTTATAATATACTCTTTTTTACTTGTTCTATCATGCTATTATTCAATCCATTCTCCGTTCTTAATCCGGGTTTTTTGTTTTCCTATGTGATAGTATTTTTTCTATTGCTTGGCTGGAAGGTTGCTTCTGAATTAAAAAGTTCCTGTTCAGAAAAAGAATTCTGGCGAGCAAAAGAGAAGCATGGCTACACTATTTTGCATAAGCGAAAACTGAATGAATGGATTGTGCTGGGAGTTGCTTCAACTCTAATTGCCGGCTTTGCCGGAGTGCCGCTCCAGCTGATATTTAATGGGCTATTTACACCTGTTGTTCCTCTGGTAAGTTTGTTGGTTTTGCCTTTGATGTTTCCCTTATTCTTCTTTTCCTTTCTTAAAATGATTATTGTTTATTGGACGCCTGACATATTTGGCATGGATTTCTTGAATCTGATAATTTGTGAAATAGTTAAAATGATATTTTCAATTGTAAGCTGGGGTAATGATTTGAATTTGAGTTTTTATATTCCAAGGCCTCCATGGTTTCTCATTGCTTTATTTTATTTATCTTTAATTGCGATTCTGATTTTTTTCGAACGAAAGAAATTGATTTACATTGCTTCTGCGGCGTTGTCTGCGATTATTTTGTTTTTTACATTTCAGCCTTACTTTCAGAACGACAATATTATTATTAACACAAAGAAGACAAATATAATTATTACTTCAAACTATGATTTATCTGCTGTCGTTGTAAATGCTCCTAGGGGTTCTGTTTATCACATTCAAAATATCTTACGAAATAAAGGAATGAATTCAATAAGCAAATTTATTGTTACTGAATCAGACAGTAACACTGAAGGCGATGCCCTTAAACTCCTTGAGCTATACAGGGGAAAGACCAATAGTGTTGTATTTATGGAAGGATTGAGGAAATTAAAAAATATTGAGAGAATCAAGGCATATTGTGACACAAACCACATTAAAATTGAATTGAGTGAGAATCCTGATGCCTTAAATTTTTATTATGAAGGAAACAGTATAAATATCTCAAGGGAAAATAAAGGGGAACTTGGAATTAAGATAAATGAAAAGGCTGTATGCGAGGATAAATTAATAGGAATTGAAGAAGGAAAATATAGTTCAATCAGCTTTTAGGTTTTCGTTCTTTTTTATAGGTAATGGCGCAGCAGTTTCACTTTTCTTCAGGCATTTCCCAATAGTATATGTGTATCTGTAACTTTCCGAACAAATTGTTGCAAGAAAAAGTTTAAGCATAGTATATCTCATAACTTGCCCTGGATCGAGAGTTTCGTACTCTGCTGATTTTTCAGATTCGGTTTTCCACGATTCAGGATTGATAATGTCTCCATCCATGATTAAGCAGGTGATATTTTTGTACCTGATGAGCTTAGCCTCTTTACCTGATTCTATAAGAAGTTTATAAGCAATAGCAGAAAGAACGGAATCAGAGCCAATTTTTGATTCAAGTACTGATCCAACACAGTAGTACTCCGGGTCTATATCGCCTTCGATAGGCATAACAAACCCCATCATTCTCATGAAATTTGCCAGACTTTTTGAGTTTAAATTTTCCAGTTTTGAAAATTCATTAAGTAGTTCTGCAAAAAGAGCGTTAATGTTTTCCTTAGTATCTCTGTCAAACCATGCAAGATGTATTTCCAGAAGACCGTTCCATAAACCGCTATGACGATTGGTTAATCTGCGAACAAGTATATCCCGTGACTTTCTAATGAGATGTATTGCCTGAATCTGATGCACTCTTTTGCGGATAATAGGATTTACACTTTCTTGAAATTCACTTAAAGCTCCTAAAGCTTTTTTGCCTTCAGATAGCAATTCTTTTATTGCAAATGAAGAAGTATTTTCATTTTCGTCATCAAGCAGTGAAATTAGTGAAAGAATTTTGTCTTTGTTCATGAATTTTAATGAAAAAAGCAGTGCAAACTTTAGTTCACACTGCTTCCTGTAGTCAGAAATAATTAACCTCTACGATTGAAGCCGCCTTCCCTGCGTCCGCCCTCTCTGCGGAAACCGCCTTCTCTGCGTGGCTTGTCTTCTTTTGGTTTAGCAAAGTTCACAACAACTTTTCTGCCGCCTGATTCATTTCCATCAAGTTCTTTGATAGCCTTTTCAGCATCTTCAACTTTTTCCATGTCAACGAATCCGAAACCTTTTGATCTTCCGGTTCGTGAGTCTGTGATTACTTTTGCTGACACAACTGTTCCGAATGCTACGAACATCTGATTCAAAGCATCCCCGTCTACTGCGTAAGGAAGGTTCCCTACATAAAGTGTACTCGGCATAAATTCTCCATAACGATTTATCATGCTCCAATCTTTTCTCTCCATCTTGCCGTCGACGAATCGATTGGAAGGTTAATACATATAAAACTAGCTCTTCTGAAAACAAAAACAAGAATCCAAAATTATATTATAATAAAAATATTTGAAATATGCTGCAAATGATACGCTTACTTTAAGATGTTTCCATTTGTAAGCAAAGCTGCAAATGCTCCATCATGAGTTACAGACGGTAGCAATATCTTTTTCTTTAAAAGTGAGAATCCTGGATTGTCTGAGAGGAAATTTTCTATTTGTATTTCGTTTTCTTCTAATTCAATGCTGCAAGTACTGTAGAGAAGATAGCCGCTCTTTGCTAAATAATTAACAGCTTTCTGAAGTATTTCTTTCTGAAGAGAAGCATTGTTTTTAAGGGTTTCTTTGTTGAATTTCCACATTATGTCAGGCCTATGCCTTATTACGCCTGTATTTGAACATGGAACATCGAGAAGAAGAAAATCAAATGATTCTTTGTGACATCTTTTTTCAAATTCTTCCATGTTTATTGCTTCAGCATTTTTGATTTTCATTCTGCAAAAATTTTGTCGAGTTCTTTCAAGGCGCACCTGAGAACGATCCGTAGCTGTTATTTTTGAATCTGGAAATAGAGAACTAAGGATAATGGCTTTTCCTCCTGGTGCAGAACAATAGTCAAGAATTTTATTAGGTTGTATATCTTTTACAAGGCTGCTGAAAAAAGATGCCGCAGGATCCTGAATATAAATCGAACCTTCTTTTAATAAATGGGAATTAAGGATCTCAGTAGGTTCATCAGCTATATAAAATTCATCAGTCCATGGGAAAGATATTTTTCTGATCTTCAGGTTTTCAAAATCATTCTGATCTATTTCAACAGTTGATCTAAATGTAAATTCAGGCCTGCTATCTATGGCATTTACTATTTTATCTGCATCATCCTTAGAATAATTATTTACCCATCTTTCGTATAAGAAATCAGGAACGCTTCTTACAGCCGCTGTTAATTGCTCAACCGTATCTTTCTCTTCTAGTTGTCTTATAAAATTCCTGAGAACAGCATTGACAAAATTTGCGCTGAATTTACCTTCTTTGATTTTAACATAAGAGACTGTCACATCAGTAACTTTAAATTTTTCAATTCCAGTATGATAGAGAATCTGGACAAAAGCTACGGATAAAGCTCTCCGGAGAAAAGCAGAAGGCCGTTTGTTAATCAAGTTTTTTAGAATATGATCAATCAGAGTTTTCTTTCTAAAATAAGTAAAAAGAACAGAAGAGACTGTATTTCTAAGGCTCTGATCCTTGAGAGAAAAATCAAGATAATCATCCAGATTCCCTTCGGTTTCGCAGAAGGCTATCCCTTTAACCGAAAGATTAAGAATATTTTCACTTTTCATAAAACAGTTCAGATTAGTATTTCTGGTTTAATTATACAGCAAATCAGGTTGGAATCTTCTGTATTTTGTTTTTAAAAGAGCTTGAATTGCAATAGTGTCATTATATTTTAACGCTTCAATGGTGGTCGTAGCTCAGTTGGTTAGAGCGCTTGGTTGTGGCCCAAGAGGTCGGGGGTTCGAGTCCCCTCTACCACCCCATTCTTTGACGAAGAGCCTAAACATCTCACAGCCGCGCATCCGGCTCCGAATCCGTTATCTATATTAACAACTGTTATTCCGTTTGCGCAACTGTTAAGCATTGCAAGCAAAGCTGTTATTCCATTAAACGAAGCTCCGTAACCCACACTTGTCGGTACGGCAATGACAGGACAGGAAACAAGTCCTCCTACTACGCTGGGAAGAGCTCCTTCCATTCCTGCGATTACTATAATAACTTTGTATTTTCTGATTTTATCGATTTGATTAAAAAGCCTATGGATTCCTGCTACCCCGACATCCATTATAAGCTCAGATTTAAAACCGCAAGCTTCAGCAGTCAATTTAGCTTCAATTGCCACTCCCATATCACTTGACCCCGCCGTGAGAATCCCGATTTTGGGTTTTTGCGAGTTTAGTTTTTCCAGTCTGGATTTTGAGAAATAGTAAATAGCTTTTGCATTTTTATCAAAAGTTAACTCAGGTGGAAGCTTTGAAGCGATTTTTTTATAAGTTTTTTCGTCAACTCTGGTTATGAGAATAACTTTATTTTTATTGAATAGACAATTCGATATATCAAGCAGTTGAGCTTCTGTTTTATTGGCGCCAAAAATAAATTCAGGAAACCCACAGCGTTCTTTTCTTGAATCATCCAATCGCACTTCACCATTTAACAGGAGAGATTCATTTTTCATCCGGCATATCCTCAAAAATAATATAATGAGATTTGGTCATTCCCAAAGATAAATAAGTGGTTTGCGCTTTATGATTGTTTCGTTCAACATAGAGCCTCAATCCACAGCAATTTTGCTCTTTTGATAGTTCTTTAAGATATTTATAAAGATCAGTGAAAATACCTTGTCGTCTGAACTGGGGCAGGACATAGACACTTTTAATCCAGCAGATAAATGCATTTCTCCAGTCGGACCATTCCTTTGTTATAAGGAGGCAGGCTATGGCTTTATTTTCATAATCAACTGCTACCAGATAAAAGGATTCGGCTTTGCCGTCAATTACTGCCTGAACTCCTGAAGGTAGCGTTGCATTATCAAGAATTTTATGTTCTGTCTCCAGAGCCATAGCTTTATTAAAGTTAATAATTGAAGAAATATCTTCAGGACGAGCATGGCGAATTTTATAAGAGGAAGGAATCATTCCTGAATGCTTACTTTTGAGCTAAAAGCTTATTGATTGATGAAGCGGCAATTCTTCCTTGCCCCATAGCCAAAATTACTGTGGCAGCTCCGAGAACTATATCGCCGCCGGCAAAAATTCTGTCAATAGAGGATTTACAGTTTTCATCGACTATAATGTTGCCCCATTTATTGCATTTAAGTCCCGGTGTTGTTTGGGAAATCAGGGGATTTGAATCATTGCCAATAGCAATTATCACTGTTTCAATTTCCATAAGAAATTCGCTTCCCTTGAGTTCGACAGGCCTACGCCTTCCTGATTCATCAGGTTCGCCAAGTTCATATCTGAGGCATTCTATGTGAGTGGCCTTATCCGAACCTATAATTCTTTTTGGACTTACAAGAGTATGGAAAATAATTCCTTCTTCTTTCGCATGTGCAATTTCTTCTACTCTTGCAGGCATTTCCTTTTCTGTTCTTCTGTAGATAATGTATACTTCTTTTGCCCCCAGTCTTACTGCTGTTCTGGCTGCATCCATAGCTACATTTCCGCCGCCGACAACCGCCACTTTCTTTGATATAGCTATCGGGGTAGCTGCCATATTGCGGACATAGGCTTTCATCAGGTTGGCTCTGGTCAGGAATTCATTTGCTGAATAAACGCCAACCATATTTTCCCCTTCAATATTCATGAATTTTGGAAGACCTGCGCCGGTTCCGATAAATACAGCATCGTAACCATCTTTTTCGATTAGGTCTGTTATTTTCCTTGTTTTACCTACCACAAAATTAGTTTTTATCTCAACTCCCATTGATTTGAGCGTTTCAATTTCGAGTTGAACTATCGATTTTGGTAGACGGAACTCCGGTATACCGTAAGTCATAACTCCGCCTGTTTTGTGGAAGGCCTCAAATATAGTCACGCTATGGCCTTCTCTTCTAACATCAGCTGCAACTACCAAACCGGCAGGGCCGCTTCCTACAACAGCTACTTTCTTTGAGGTATTTGGCTTAACCTGCGGAGACATGATATTTCCTTTCTCTCTCTCCCAGTCTGCTACAAATCTTTCCAGTCTTCCAACTGCTACGGATTTTAGAACATCTTTGAGCCCTTTTCCTATAGTGCAGTGCATTTGACATTGGACTTCCTGAGGACAGACTCTGCCGCATATTGAAGGCAGAAGGCTTGTTTTTTTAATTACATCTACTGCTCCCTGAAAGTCAGAGTCCACTATTTTCTGAATAAATCCAGGAATATCGATTTGAACAGGGCATCCTTTTATACAGGGGGCATTTTTACATTGAAGGCATCTTAAAGCTTCTGCTTTGGTCTGGCTTTCAGTGTAACCAGTTGCTACTTCATCAGTATTGTTCCTTCTTATCAGAGGATCCTGAGAAGGCATTTCCTGTACCAGTATAGACATTCTGTGCTTTGGAGACAATTTTCCAGGGGTCGATTCGATTTTTAATAAAACCTGCTTGGCGATTGTATCAAGTTCTTGGACAGTCTGATGTTTATTATTCATAATGATTCTCCTTCCCGAGCTTTATTTGGCTTTTATGGATGAGTCAAGTTTGCATTTATGGAAAGCTTCAGTTTCCTGATCCTTATATGCACGCAGCCTTGACATCATATTGTCAAAGTCAACTTTATGTCCGTCAAATTCAGGGCCATCAACGCATACAAATTTTGTTTCATTTCCAACTGTAACCCTACAGCCACCGCACATTCCTGTTCCGTCAATCATTATTGTATTCAGGGAAACTAGTGTGGGAATTTTGAAAGATCTGGTAGTTTCGGCACAGAATTTCATCATTATTGCAGGCCCTATGGCAACAACTAAATCTGGTTTCCAATTTTCACAGATCTCTCTGAGAGGTTCTGTAACGATAGCTTTTCTTCCGTAGGAGCCATCATCGGTGCATATTATTAATTCATCAGCCAGCTTCTTCATTTCATTTTCAAATATTATAAGCTCCTTTGACCTTGCTCCGATTATTATCTTAAGTTCATTGCTTGCTTTTTTCATAGCTTTTGCTATAGGGTGTGAAGGAGCTACTCCTATGCCTCCACCAACGCATACGACCTTCCCAAATCTTTCTATATGGGTTGGTTTGCCTAGGGGACCGAGAAGGTTTGCGATATTATTTCCTACATTAAGATCAGAGAGTAGCAAAGTTGTTTTTCCTACTACCTGAAAAATAATTGTAATTGAGCCTTTTTCAGGATTTGAATCAGCAATGGTGAGAGGAATCCTTTCAGCAAAATCATTATCCAAAGAAAGAATTATAAATTGGCCAGCCTTACATTCTCTTGATATAAGAGGTGTCTCTAATTCCATTTGGAAGACACTCTGAGAAAGCTGTTTTTTAAATAAAATCTTATTCATATAGTGTTCCGATTTATGTTTGCTTTAAATTTAAAAAAAGAGATTCTAGAAAATAGCATAACCTCTTTTCACTTCAATCTTTTAAAGAAATGAGAATAAAAAAGCCACCCTTTTAAGGATGGCTTTATGGTAAAGCAGAACTATTTTATTATTTTTGATCAGCAGGAGGAGGGGTGGACTGTGTATTGACAGATTGATCTATCGAGTTCATGTCCTGAGATATTTGCTTATCAAAATCCTGGAATGAAGCATTATTGTCAGATACAACATTTGCATCATCAAGACCTGGAACAGTATTAGTTTTAGTATCACTTGTCATAGATTCATTTCCCTGGAAAACCGGGTCGCTTCTCAGGTCATGCATCATCTGAGTGTCAGATGCAAGCTGTGTTGTTAGTACATTTTCGAGATTCTGTACAGCTGGAACATCCTGAGTATCTGCTCCCGAAGCATTCGACGGATTAAGACTGTCCTTAAGATCTCCTTGATCTGAATAGAGAGGCATAAGTTTAGTTGGAGTTTTTTCATCTTTGGAATAACCTGTGTCATTAAGGGCAGACTGATAATTTACAGCAGGTCCCGTTGCATCGGTTTGATAATATTGATCATTAACATAGTCCTGTACTACCTGCTGCTGAGTTCTTAGGTTTAGGTCAGTAGCAGAATTAGCTGCAACAAGTTTGGTATTAATGGATGGATCTATTGCTTTTGCAAGATCAACTTCTCCATTCATTATGGCATAGTCTAATGCGCTTGAACCTGAAACAGGATCTACTGCGCTTATCTTTGCGCCAAGACCAATTAATGTTATACCTGATTGCTGTAAACCGTTTTTAGCGCACCAAACCAAAAGCGGCATTGAGCCAAAAGCGCGGCCATTGGGATCAATTCCTTTCTGGACAAGATATTTAACCATATCAGTATCCTGGTGGGAAAGAGCGAATATGATGACTTTTCCAACACCGCCGTGTTTATCGTTTTCTATGTTAGCGCCGTTTTCGATGAGCAATTTTGTAATTTCATCATTTGATCCAACCTGGGACCAATCAAGTACTGACATTCCTCTGATATCAACATAATTAATATTTGCACCGGCTTTAATAAGAGCTAAAACCGCATCTTTCTTGCCATAGTATGAGGCAGTTACAAGAGGAGTTGCTCCTGTCACAGGATGGACATAGTCTACTTCGGCGCCGGCATTTACCAAATCAGCTATAACTTGAGGATTGCCGTCAAATGATGCAACTGATAAAGTAGAGTGACCATCAGAAGAATCAACATTAGGATCAGCTCCAGCGGCCAGTAATGTTTGTACAACATCCAGATGTCCATTTTTTGCGGCCACGGTCAATGCTGAACCATAGAATGTTTCTATATTCGGGTCAGCGCCTTGTTCTAGAAGGTATTTTACGACATCAAGTTTATCATGGGCTGATGCGGCTGATAGAGCTGTGCTGCTGTAATACACATTGACATCCATTCCTGCATTAATGAAAAGTTTTACGTCAGCAAGATTTCCTTTGCTGGCAGAATCGATAAAGCTGGAAGGAGTAAAGGCGACACCTTTTGCTTCGAGTTGTTTTCTTGCCTGATCATTATAAATCTTCGATGTTGAACATGCTCCAAGCGCTATACATGCGAGAGCGATTGCAGAGGCCTTGAGTAATTTCATCTTCATAACCTTATGGTTTCCTTTATATTATTGATTAATTGAAATTGCAAGATACCACATTTAATTAAAAGTCTAACAAACAGAAAGAAAAAAGCACTAGGCAAAAATAAAAAAAAATCATATTTCTGAAAACGGGTTTATTATTTCAAATAGAAAATTATGAAAATTATTAATTCCAATGATTTTTTAAATTTAAATGAGAGTAAGAATGCTTCTAAAATCTGTATTTCTGTAAGTAAAATGAACTGAATTTCTTGTAATAGTCACATGTTCATTTGATTTGTTAGTTTTCCTATTATTTGATTCAGGGTTATATTACTATCTTTAAAATTAAAAAAAGAATTTGGAACTTGTTATGAATGAAAAACAATGCCTGAATATTGATGTATCTTATGCAGCCGCCCTGGCAAGGCTCAGAATAGAAGAAGAAGAAAAACCTTCTTTGCAAAAAGATATGAACGAAATCGTAGAATATATAAATATGCTTTCTGAGGTTGATGTCACTGATGTACAGCCTACAATGCATGCTATTGATCTCAAAAATGTATGGAGAGAAGATATTTGCGTAATAACTGAGAATTTAAAAGAGCAAATAATCGCCAATGCTCCTGCTCATGTAGATCACGAACTCATCAAAGTTCCGCAGGTTATTCCAGGAGAAGGCATATGATGACTGACATAAAAACTATTACTATTGCGAAGGCTTCTGAACTTCTCGAATCGGGAATTTTAACATCAGTTGAGCTTTGTTCACTCTATCTTAAAAGAATAGAAGAGATAGAAGAGAAAGTTAAAGCATTTGTACATATTGATAAAAATAAAATTCTCAAACAAGCGGAAGTATCTGATGTGAGAAGAAAAAATGGAACAACCCTTAGCTCTTTTGACGGAATCCCTGTGGCTGTTAAAGACCTGATAGCTGTCAAGGGCGAACAGTGCACATGCGGTTCAAAAATTTTGAGAGGTATGACTTCTCCATATGATGCCACAGTAGTTTCAAAACTAAGAGAAAAAGGGGCGGTGCTATTTGGTAGAAATAATATGGATGAGTTTGCAATGGGATCAACATGTGAGAACAGCTCATATTATCCTACTAAGAATCCGTGGGATTTAGAAAGAGTCCCCGGCGGTTCCAGCGGCGGTTCTGCTGCTGCGGTTGCATCTTCTGAAGTTCTAGCCTCGCTCGGGTCTGATACCGGAGGTTCTGTCAGGCAGCCTGCTGCTTTTTGTGGAGTTGTAGGGCTGAAGCCGACTTATGGAACAGTTTCCAGATTTGGTCTAGTGGCTTATGCTTCTTCATTGGATCAGATAGGGCCGATAACCAAAGATGTCTATGATTCGGCTCTTTTATATGATTTGATAACAGGACATGATCCTAAAGATTCGACATCGTTAAGCAGTCCGGAACTTTCATATGCCAATGTAGTAAAAAATGTTTCTGGCAATCTTAAAGGTTTAAAAGTTGGCATACCTAAAGAGTATTTTGGAGAAGGATTAAGCGAGGTTGTTAGAAACGATGCTACGGAAGCAATAGCGCTTCTGAAAGATCTGGGAGCAGACATAGTTGATATTTCTCTGCCATATTCAAAATATGCAATTTCATCATATTACATTATAGCTACTGCTGAGGCCAGCGCCAATCTGGCAAGGTTTGATGGAATTCGTTATGGTTTCAGGTCGTCAGAAAGTTCTAATCTGATGGATCTATACCTGAATTCAAGAAGGGAAGGTTTCGGAACTGAGGTTAAAAGAAGAATTCTTCTCGGAACATTTGTGCTGAGCAGCGGTTACTATGATGCGTATTATCTTAAGGCTCAGAAGATTCGCACACTTATAAAAGAGGACTTCAATAAGGCTTTTGCCGTATGCGATGTGATTCTCTCTCCGGCATCACCTTATCCGCCGTTCAAAGTTGGAGAAATAACAGACCCTCTTCAGATGTACCTTGCCGATATTTTTACTATTTCTATTAATCTTGCAGGAATCTGCGCAATAAGCGTGCCATCTTCAATAATAAGTTCAATGAATGTTCCTCTAGGAGTGCAGTTTATTGGCCCTGCCAGAGGAGAAGATGTTATTCTGAAAACAGCAAAGGTATTTGAGGATCACAGAGCCGTCAAAAACTTTGTTCCCAACCTATAAGATAAGGAAAATAAAACTATGGAATACGATGTTGTAATAGGTTTGGAAGTTCATGTTCAATTAAGAACAAAATCCAAAATGTTCTGTTCATGCGCAAATCAGTACGGAGCAGAGCCGAATACTACAATTTGTCCTGTTTGTACAGGCTATCCTGGCGTAATGCCAGTGCCTAACTATGAAGCAATAAGAAAGACTATCATGGCGGGAATGATGTGTGAATGCGAAATTTCGGAACTAAGCAAGTTTGACAGGAAGAGTTATTTTTATCCAGACATGCCGAAGAATTATCAGATTTCACAGTATGATCTGCCATTCTGCAAGTTGGGGAAAATTCGTATTTCCGGAAAAGGTTTTTCTGGAGAAGCATTACCTGATAAAGATATAGGCATAACAAGAATTCACCTTGAAGAAGATGTGGCGAAATCCACTCATTACGCTTCATTCTCCGGGATTGATTACAATAGGGCAGGTGTTCCTCTGATGGAAATTGTAAGTGAACCTGATATGACAAGCGCCGATGAAGCTTATGCATATCTTACAAGCCTGAAGCTCATTATGCAGTATGGCGCAATAAGCGACTGCGACATGGAAAAAGGGCAGATGAGATGTGATGTGAATATTTCTCTGAAGCCAAAAGGAAGAAAAGAATTTGGAACTAAGATTGAACTTAAAAATCTCAATAGTTTCAGATCGGTCCATCGCGGCATAAACCACGAGATATCCAGACAAGCTGAACTTCTAGACCAGGGCGTTGCTCTGCAGCAGGAAACAAGAGGCTGGAACGATGACAGAGGAGCAACTTACTTAATGCGCATCAAGGAAAGCGCCCATGATTACAGATATTTTCCTGAACCTGATTTAACTCCTATTTGTTTTTCTAAAGAAGAAATAGAGATGCTAAGAAAAGAACTGCCTGAGCTTCCGGCACAAATGGCAGAAAGATTTGTTCGTGATTATGAACTAACTGCTTATGATGCTCAGGTTTTGACTTCTGAAAAGGAAATATCTACATATTTTGATGCTGGAGCTAAAGAAACAAAATCACCTAAACTATTGGCAAACTGGATCATTAATGAAATGTTAAGATTGCGCGATGATAGTGAATTTAGTATATTTGAACAGATCCCATTCAAAAACCTTGCTAGATTGGCGAGTATGATTTCTGATAATATTATTTCCGGCAAGATAGGGAAAATAGTTTTTGAGGAAATGTATGCTACAGGGAAAGACCCTGAGACAATTGTTAAAGAGAAAGTTTTAGCACAGGTAACAGACGAATCAGCAATAGTTGAATTTGTAAAGAAAGCAATTGCTGATAATCCCAGCCAGGTAACAGAATACAAGGCCGGCAAGTCTGCTGTTCTGCAGTATTTTGTCGGACAGGTTATGAAGCTCTCAAGAGGCAAGGCTAACCCTCAGTCCGTAATTAAACTTCTTAAAGAGCAGCTTGATGCCTGAGAAATACAAAAACCTGCTTTTTGATCTTGACGGTACAATTATTGACCCGAAGGAAGGGATTACAACATCTATCCAATACGCATTAAAGAAACTTGGAGCTGAGAAAATTCCTTCTTCCGATGAACTTACATGGGGTATTGGCCCGTCGCTAGTGCACAGTTTTCCTAAACTTTTTGGAAAAGAAGACAAAGAATTAGCGCAAAAATGTGTTGAATATTACAGAGAGTACTTCTCAAAGAAAGGTATTTTCCAGTGCTTCCTTTACGATGGTATTAAGGATATTCTGACAGAACTTTCAACATCTTCAAAACTGTTTTTGGCCACCTCCAAACCTGGAATCTTTGCTCTTCAGATACTTGAACTCTTCGAGTTAAAACATCTTTTTACAGGAGTTTATGGCTCGGAATTTGACGGGCGTTTTATGAATAAAGCTGATTTGATAGCTCATTTACTAAAAATAGAAAAATTAAATGTCTCTGAATGTCTTATGATCGGAGATAGAAAGCATGATATCATAGGCGCTAAAGTCAATAATATGGAATCCTGCGGCGTCCTTTGGGGTTACGGTTCGAGAAAAGAACTTTCTGAAGCCGGAGTTTCCTTTTTAGTAGAAAAACCTGAGGGTTTGCTCAAGTTAAAATAAATATTTCTTAAAGCAAAGTCTAAGTTTAAAGTTGGTTTTGATAGTTTGAGTTAGTCTCTGATATCGCAGTGGTCTATGTCGTTCTTATTAGACCCGAACCATACATTGAAATAAGTATCAGATCCATTCTCTCCTCCTGCATCAACTTTTGAGTATGTCCCGTTCTTTTCTGCTCGAAGTCCAGCGCCTCCTCCGTAAGAACTGCCGCCGCCGCCTTTATTTGTGACTTTCCATCCTTCAGACTTAAACTGTTTATCAAAATAATTAACTACATCTCTAGGCGACTGTGTTATGGAATAACGGGTGTATGTGCATCCTCTGTCTGTGCCTGTGACAACTTCTTCAGCGCCCGACGGAGGCTGGATAGAAGCGGTTGATTTGACAGAAGCAGCAACAGGTGTGCTGTCAAGCTGGATTTTGTCAACATCAATTCCTATGCCGCCCAAGTCAGAATCATTATCTACTTCGCCATAGATAGTTATGCTTATTTCCGGGGTAACAGTAATGTTTTTCAATTTATCATTATCAATTTTCACATTAATTTCGCCTGTTTTATCTTTGAAGACATATAGTTCATCTTTTATGCTTTCTGTAATATTCCCTTTAATGATAACTTTAGTGTCTTCAGGTGAATTTCTAGCTTCTGCAACAGTCGTTGTATTCAGGTCTTTTCTAGTTCCAGGTCCCTGAAACCCTGCAAATAAATTGGTGCTGCTTAAGGCCATAACAGCAAATATTGAAATAATGATCCGTTTCATAGTTTTTCTCCTTTAAGGTGGATTATGCTTAGAAAAAAAATGATTTCAATATCAATTAGTTAAATAATTAATAATGATTGATTATTATTCTAGAAAAATTCTTTTTGTGAAGTGCTGGATGTTGGTCTTAAGTTATTCCAGGAGGAATTGTATGTCTTTATCGGTAAGGCGGCTGAAGGATGATGGACTTTCCACTATGCCGTTAAAGAGATTCTGTTTTCTTTTTTGCAGGTCGAGAATTTTTTCCTCAATAGAATCTTTAACAACCAGTTTGATTGTAGTAATGGGTTTAACCTGGCCGATTCTATGCGTTCTATCGGTAGCCTGTGCTTCAACACTTGGGTTCCACCAGGGGTCGTAAATAATAACAGTATCGGCGCCTGTCAGATTCAATCCTATACCGCCTGCTTTCAAACTTAAAAGAAAGAGATTAATATTTTTATCTTTATTGAAATGATTTACTCTCTCAATTCTGTCTTTTGTATTACCGTCAAGATATTCGAAAGGAATTTTCTGTTCGCTGCACCATTTTTTGATAATGCTTAGAAGAGAAGTGAACTGGCTGAAAACAAGAGTTCTATGACCGCTGTCGATTATCTGGCAGATAATTTCATTAAGAAGATCGGTTTTTGCCGACTCAATTTTTGACTGGTTAGTAAAATCAGGCAACAGAAGGGGATGGCAGCAGAGTTGGCGCAATCTGAGAAGAGAGCTAAGGACATTGAAACGGGTTGATTTTCCCTGAAGGAAGGAGTCACATTCAATTCTTCCCTTGTATAGAATTTCGTTATACACCTTCCTTTGATTACTATTCATCTCACAGAAAAGTATCTGTTCTGTCTTTTCAGGAAGTTGTTCTACATCAATTTTTTTCCTTCTTAGAATGAATGGTTTGATTCTGGAAGCAAGTTCCGCCTGTTTCTCGATATCATTTTCAATTTTGAAGTAATGCTGTTTGAAATTTTCCCTTGAACCCAGCGTGCCGCTATTAAGAAAATCGAAAATTGACCAGATATCTTCGGGGCTGTTTTCAAGCGGAGTACCGGTCAGGACAATTTTATGTTTTGCATTTATCTGTTTGCATACCCTGGCATTGAGCGTATCAGAGTTCTTTATATGCTGAGCTTCGTCAAGGATCAGAAGTTCAAAATCAGTATCCTTATAAAGGTCAATATCACGCTTAATGACAGCATAAGAAGTTATGATTAATTTATAGTTGGAAATATCGCTTATAAGCTGTTCGCGATCTCCGCCGCCGATAAGCAATATTTTCAGGTCAGGCACAAACTTCTTTGCTTCCGCTTCCCAGTTGTATATCAAGCTCGTTGGGCAGACAACCATAAAAGGTTTTGAAACAGGGTTTTCATTAACTATTAGCTGGATAAGAGCCAAAGTCTGAAGAGTTTTTCCCAAGCCCATTTCATCAGCAAGAATGACATTGCAGTTATTGAGAATCATTTTTTTCATCCACATGACAGCATCTATCTGATAATAGCGAAGAGTTCCTTTAAAAGACGAAAGGTTTATTTCGTCTTTTTTTGGATTAGGTGCCGCAGTAATTGATCTGGATAATTGAAGCCATTGCGCAGGTATGGCATCGGCAATGTCTTTAGCTATTTCAACCCAATAGATTACGCTGTTTATTGCTATTGTCAGTTCATTTGCTGTTATTAGCGCTATTTCGTCGGCTTTTTCAAGGAATTCTCCAAGTTTATGGTCAAGTTTAAAAAGCTTTCCATCTTTAAGCACGAAAGTTCTGTTTTCTCTTGATGCTTTGATAAGTTCTTTCCATTTGAAAAAATGTTCACCTGAGTAGAGTTTGAATTTTGCCTTTACTGAGTCTTTTTCTTCACCAGAAGACAAAATACTGAAGTTTATGTAATCCGGGGATGAGTAAATAAGTTTTGCGGCGGACGGAGTAATTAGAATTTCGCTGCTGAGTGACAGCAAATCAATAATTTTGTATTGAACAAAGAGTCCTATTCCTTCGGTATCACATAGAGAAAAATATGAATTCCCGCTGTCTTCAGAAATGCGTATTATTCCGTATGAGAGAAGAGATTTAATGGCGTTCTGTTCAAACTCCTTGTCTCGTTTTATATATGTGCTTCCAGCGGCTTCTATTTTTGTGTCAGATTCTCCGAAAACATAGGAGCCGTATTTAAAGGAAACATGGAAAACAAGTCCTTTTTTATTATTCGGAAAGAAGTCAATTTTATATTGGACTTTGCACTTATATTCTTTAGTAATAGCTGATTGCTCTTTTTTCCACGTAGATAGGTCGAGATGATGCCTGATGGATTCAAGGCTGTGCTTCTCAGACAGAATAAAGGATCTAAGCCAAACAAGATCACAATAGGCATTTATCCACCAATATTCGCCTTTCTCTCCTACCCATAGTCCTGATTTACCAAGAAGCATTAAAGGGTTAACCAGAGATAATACTCTAGTTCCAATCATTAAAGCGCTTTTGTAATAAGTCGGATTTTTAGGGATAGGAATAGCTGTAATAGAGGCTCGTTCTCCATGGATAATTATTTTTTGTTCATTGAAATAGATGTTTTTAAAACCAATCAGAGAGTGAAAGAAATCTGCTCCTAGATCAGACTTGAGAGAGAATCCATTACCGTCAGGTTCAGCATACTGAGTGATAAACCTAATTATCTGCCTTGACTGCGAGTCAAAATCATGGATTGAAAGATCTGTAGAAAGACCTTCTGATTCAAATCTTAGCTGTCTTAATTTATTTGTATTACCAATGTATTCTTTTCCTTTGAAAAAAATTTTCAGATTTATATTCCATTTTTCCCAGACGCTGGAAGCGTTCGGGAATCCATTTTTTGAATGAATAAAAATTTCAGCAGAAGGTTGTTTAGGGGTCTGCTTTGGTAACAGTTTATCTTTACGATTTTCTTCTAAAGCTGCAACATTAGGTTTTTTAAGTGCGGGTTTGGATTCTTTCTGAACTTCTACAGATACATGGAATTTATGATAGTGCATCAGGCATGAAAGTTCTTCGAAAGTAATATCGGTAGGATTCTTAGAGAGTCTTGTATTGATTTCTTTAATGCCATAAGAACATATAAGATTAGATTTTGAAGATTTGAAAAGATATACAGCATCATCTCCTGACGCCACGCTGAAAATGATAGAGCATTCTTCGAGAGCAGCTTCAGCCTGTCTAACCGTTTCTCTTGACAGTTTCGCAATAAGCGCATTTAAAGAAAGCCAATCCATATATATCTATAATAATTATTTTTAATTAACCGAACCGGAAAGATAAACTCACAAGAGAACTAATTCAATTGAAACGATGGAAAAAAATATATATAACCATAAGGTAATGATGAGAATTTAAATACTTAAACTGAGTGAGATTTATGGGTAAAAAATATTTTGTTCCGTGTTTGGCTGCAGCAATCTCAATTATATCCGGATGTACGACTCTTAATAAAGAGAAGATAAGCGATAAACTAAGTGCCTGTGAGTTTGCTTCTCAAGAAAAAGAACATGATGTAAAAATAACATATAAGTCAAATACAGTTGAAAGCCTTGATGTTGTTTATAATAATAAAAATGAGTCGGTTAGAGTTACTATGCCTGACGGGAGGCAATATGAACTTCCCCGCGCAATGGCAGCTTCTGGCGTACGCTATACAAGCGATGATAATACTGTTTTCTGGTCGAAAGGGGCGAACGCGCAATTCTGGATTGATGGCAAACTTGTTTTTAGCGGAGAAGAGAAAGAGTAATGCTTTCTTTGTAAGATTTGTGTGGTAAAAATGAATTTACAAAATATAAAAATACATTTTATTGGTTGCGGAGGCATTGGCATGCTTGGCCTTGCCCTGATGGTGCTCGAAAAAGGCGCAATTGTAAGCGGATCTGATATTGAGGAAAGCAAGAATACAAAACTCCTCAAATCTTTAGGAGCAAGAGTCGTAATAGGAAAACACGAAGCTTTAAATATTCCATCACAGAATGAACCTTGTATAATCATTTACTCTTCTGCTGTTAAACTGGATAATCCTGAACTCTTAAGAGCGCGGGAACTAAATTACATTTGCTATAAGAGAGGTGAGTTTTTAGGAATTCTAGCTAAATCATTTGAAACAGTTATTTCAGTGGCAGGTTCGCATGGAAAGACGACCGTCACATCAATGATAACTTATGTTTTACTTAAAGCCGGCTTAAAGCCAGGCTACTACATTGGCGGGTTTCCCAGGGGGTGGGAAAAGAATGCTTCATGCGGAAACGGTAAAACACTTGTGGCAGAAGCTGACGAGAGTGATTTATCATTAAATTTCTTATGTCCGACAGTAGGTATTGCATTGAACCTGGACAATGACCATGCGTGGAATGTGGGCGGGCTTGATAAACTTCATGAAGGTTTCAAAAAATACGTTTTCGATTCAAGAATATTTTTAAATGGTTCAGAAAACTTTCCTGAAGGATTTCTTGAGGAACTCAAAACCAATGGAATAGAATTTTTAGAAAGAGAGAATATGCAGACAGGAGAGAGTCTCAATTCCGCAGAATACAACAATTTAAGTACAGTTGTTACTGTAGCTGGATATTTTGGCATTACTTCTCAAAGGACATTAGATATTCTTAAAACTTTTCCCGGTGTAGAGAGAAGAATGTCCAGGATATTTGACTCTGAAACTCTGATAGTACTAGAAGACTACGCTCATCACCCCTCAGAAATAAATGCTGTTATTTCTCAGGTAAAAACAAAATACTCTGACAGGAAACTTATAGTTCTCTTTCAGCCACACAGGGAAAAACGCCTCCAGTTCTGCTTTGAAGCTTTTGTCAAAGAACTCTCAAAAGCTGATTTTGTATTTATTTTACCAGTGTTCGGTGCTTGGGAAAATACAGGAAAAAAGCTTGAAGAAGAGCTCAAAAAAGCAATTGGGAGCAAAAGCAGAAATATATCTTATGACTGGAATAACTCGGCATTTGAGCTCAGTTCATTTATTAAACCTGAAGAGAAAACTCTTTTAATGCTGCTGGGAGCCGGGGATATTAATCAAATAATAAAACCCTTAGTAGAAAATCTTTCATGGAGATTTAAGTAATGTTCAGGCTCCATTTTTCTGTTTTAATGTTTGGCATAACTGGTCTTTTCGGTAAATTTGTTACGCTCTCTTCTACCATGATAACTTTTGGAAGATGCTTTTTCGCAGTTATCTTTCTTTTCTTTTGCATAGTAGCAATGAAAGAAAATTTCTTTTTTAAATCAAAAAAAGATTTTCTGACAGTCCTTTTCACGGGAGTCATAATTGGGCTTGTATGGTTTTTCTTTTTCCAGTCAATAAAAGTTTCTACAGTTTCTGTTGGCCTCATCACCTACGCTACCGTAGCAATTTTTACTACTTTTATAGAACCTTTATATTTCCGTAAAAAAATAAGAAGAACAGATATAATCCTGGCTTTTGTGGCTTTTATAGGTGTTTGTCTGGTCGTGCCTGATTTTAATCTTTCGGACAATATTACGCAGGGAGTTATTCTTGGTCTTTTGGCAGCTTTTTTTTCTTCGATTTTTTGCGTAATGACTAAGAAACTCATAACAAAATATTCAAGTGTCAAGCTGACATTCTATCAGTATGGGACAGTTGCAGTGCTTGGGCTGCCTTTCTTTGCAGTACAGCATCCTTCAGTTGATGCAAAAAATCTTATGCTTATAATAATTCTTGGCGTGATTTTTACGGGTTTTGCCAACACTCTTTTTATTAGTTCCTTTAAGAAAGTTACTGCTACAAAAGCTATGATTATACTTACTCTGGAACCAATATATGGAGTGATACTTGCAATAATTCTGCTTGGAGAAAAACCTACGATGAACACCCTTATTGGAGGGGTTATAATTTTTCTCAGCGCTTTTTATGCAACAATTGAAGGGCAATTGGTTGCCAAACTGCGTACTAAATAGTATTATTCAGGTTTTGCGTCAAACTTTATCAGGTTTTTAACTAGAATGAATGATTATTTAAAATTTTGTGAGTTTACAAGCGACATTGATTTTTCCGGCGTAATCGGAGAGCTTCTTGGGGCTCTGCCGTATCAAAGCTGCATCAGCGATGACCTTGAAAGTAAAATTACTTCTTACAGACTATATTACGAGTCTGAAGCTGAAGGCAGAGAACTTTTTAAAGTGTTGGGTGACAATATTGCTCAATGGCGCGATATCGGTGTTAATTCTTCTGAAGTAGCATTTGGTTCTATCAAGAATGAAGACTGGCAGGAAGTCTGGAAAAAGCACTTCAAGATACAGCACATAACATCAAACTTTGTTATAAAAGCCAGCTGGCTTGACTACCACAGAAAAGGTGATGAAAAGGTAATAGAAATTGATCCTGGAATGAGTTTTGGGACTGGCAGTCATGAAACGACTCAATTTTGTCTAAAAGCAATTGAAAAATTATCCGGACATGGGTACAGAAGTTTTCTTGATGCAGGATGCGGTTCAGGTATTCTTGCCATAGGTGCTGTGATGTTTGGCTTTGATGTAGTATATGCCTTTGATTATGATGAAGAATCAGTTGAATCTACACTTGAAAACATACAAAGGAATAAGATTGCTCAGACAATTAAATTAAATACATCTGATATAGCATGCTATGAACCGGACAGGAAATTCGATTTAGTAATGGCAAATATCATATCCGGAATTTTAATCGCGAATAAGGAAAAACTGATGTCATGGGTCAGCCCAGCAGGCTGTCTCGTTCTTTCAGGAATTCTTAAAGACGAGTACCCAAAAGTCAGAGCTGAATTTACCAGCAATGGCTTTGTTGAAATATATTCAGGAACTGAAAAAGAGTGGACAGGCGGTGTTTTTCATAGAGGTCCTGACGAAGTATTAAAAAATTTGCTTAGAGAACAATAAAGGGCAATTCCTGTCAGATACAGCTCGAAGACAAAGGAGGATGAAAATGAAGAAAACTAAATTTAGCGGGAAAATTTTAGTCATCGGGTGCGGTTCTGTATCACGATGCACTTTGCCTCTTCTGCTGAAACACATTGATATTAATCCCAAAAAAATAACTGTCATAGATTTTGCTGACTGTCGTGAGTACATATCTGATTCAATCCAGACAGGGGTAAATTACGATATTGTTAAAATAACTCCTGAAAATATGCACTCAGTCCTAAGTAAATACACTTCTTCAGGCGATATGATTGTTGATTTGGCATGGAATATTGACTGCTGCGAAATAATGCAATGGTGCCATAATCATGATGTAAAGTATGTCAATACTTCAGTGGAAGTATGGAATCCCTACGACAATAAAAAATATAAAACGCCCCAATCGAAAACTCTTTATGCCAGACACATGGCTATTCGCAAGATGACCGCTTCCTGGCATGTCAAAGGCCCTAGCATGATAGTCGAACATGGTGCTAATCCAGGGTTGGTTTCTCATTTTACAAAAATGGCATTGAAAGATATTGCGGAAAAAATAATTACAGAAAAACCTGACGATGAGCGATCAAAAATACTTCCTGACCTCATTTCAAAAGGCGACTATCCAAATATAGCTAAACTTTCCGGAACGAAAGTTATCCATATTAGTGAACGCGATATGCAGATTACAAATAAACCCAAAGAAACTAATGAATTTGTCAATACCTGGAGCATAGAAGGATTGTATGAAGAGGGCATTGCTCCCGCGGAAATGGGATGGGGAACTCATGAAATGGAACTGCCAAACAATGTTTTTTTACATAACGAAGGTCCGATGAACCAGATATGCCTTGAACAATGCGGGATAAGAACAAAAGTGCACTCATGGGTTCCTGCAGGAGAAATAATTGGCTTTATGGTTAGGCATGGAGAGGCTTTTACAATATCGGACTATCTAACTGTCTGGGAAGAGAACAAAGCAGTTTATCGGCCAACGGTTCATTATGCCTACTGTTGTTCTGATTCGACTATTGCTTCGCTTCATGAGCTTGAGATGAGAAATTTCAATCTTCAGCCGAAACTAAGAATAATGACAGATGAAATAATAAGCGGAAAAGATGAATTGGGTGTGCTTTTAATGGGCCATGATTTTAAATCCTGGTGGTGTGGAAGTCTTCTTGACATTAACGATGCAAGGAGTCTGCTTCCTCATCAGAACGCAACTACTCTTCAGGTAGCAGCTTCAGTTCTTGCCGCGGTACTCTGGATGATAAAAAACCCTTCTGAAGGATTCCATGTCCCGGATGAACTGCCGTATGAAGAAATCCTTGGTTATGCCAGACCATATTTAGGCCCGGTCGTTTCCCTTCAATCTGACTGGACTCCGATGAAAGACAGGAAAGAATTTTTCAGAAATTATGATTTTGAATCAGATGACAATTCAAAGCAAAACGGCGATATTGAGTGGCAATTTAAGGATTTTCTAGTTTAAGTTAAAGAAAATAATAAGGGGCAGCGGGGGGATATATTATGAGGGCTTTCAGAGGGACATTCATACATTTTCTTGACAATCCTGAAACCAATCCTGATTCGTCACATCAGTTGATTGAAGACGGGCTGATGTTGCTAAATGATGAAGGTGTCATAATTGATGTAGGCGAATTCAGAGATTTGAAGAAATATCTGATGGATCCTTGTGTTGATTATATAGATTATTCCGAATATATAATTATTCCTGGATTTGTGGATTCGCACATACATTATCCTCAATTGGAAATGATAGCTTCCTATAGTGGTGGCCAATTGCTTGAATGGCTTGAAAGATGTGTTTTTGCTACTGAAGCTAAATATAAGGATTATGAATACGCTAAGCTCAAAGCTGATATTTTTTTCAAGGCTCTTTTAAAAAACGGAACAACTTCCGCCCTGGTTTTTACTACAGTTCACAAGGAATCTACTGAAGCTTTTTTTGACAAAGCAGATGAACTTAATATGCTAATGATAGGAGGTAAAGTCCTAATGGACAGAAATGCTCCAGCATACCTGCTGGATACGCCTGAGAAAGCATATGAAGAAACTGATTGTTTGATTAACAAATGGCATAATAAAAACAGATTGAGATATGCCATAACTCCAAGATTTGCTCCTACCTCCAGCGAAGCACAGCTGCAAGCGGTTTCGGCTCTTAAGAAAAAACATGAAAGCGTTTATCTTCAGACTCACCTTTCAGAAAATAAAAATGAAGTAAAATGGGTTCAGGATATCTTCCCCTGGAGCAGGGATTACACTGATGTATATGAAAAATATGAATTACTGGGAAAGAGAAGTATTTTTGCTCATTGCGCTCATCTCAATGACAGAGAGTTTGATATTATCAAGGAATCCAATTCTTCCATAGCCTGGTGCCCTTGTTCTAATTTTTTCCTGGGAAGCGGTTTATTCAACATTAATAAAGCAAGGGAATTTGGCATCCGCCTTTCTCTGGGGTCAGATGTCGGAGGAGGCAATCATATTTTTATGCTTCAGGTAATGGATGAGGCATATAAAGTAGGAGCTGTTCAAAACTATAATATGAGTCCTCTTGCTTCGTTTTATCAGACAACTTTGGGCAATGCCAGAGCCCTGAGCATAGATGATAAAGTAGGAAATCTAGTGAAGGGGAAAGATGGCGATTTCCTGGTGATCAATCCTCACGCTACACCATTTCTTGAAGATAGATTAAAAGCAGCTGAGACCATTGAGAACAAGCTCTTCTGCCTGCAGATGCTTGCAGATAAGCGCATAATCAAAGCTACTTATATAAAAGGCAATAAGTCCTACGAGAGTAATTCGCTTATTAAAGAAAGTTTTTTTTGATTAAATTTTGTTTCTGTATCTCTTCCTAATCATTTCCGATAAGAGGAAGAGCGTTATTATCACCAAGACACTAATCCCATTAAGTATTGAGCTTTCTATTATTCTTCTATCGCTCAGCATTGCGTAGTCAACTACCGGAACAGTTGGAAAGTAATTTATCAGCTGCATAGTGTAAGCTATTGTGAATTCTCCGAAAACTATAGCAAAAATCTGGATAAAAACAGTTATAAATACCGGCATGAGAATTGGCAATTCAATTAATTTAAATATCTGAAAAACCGAAGCCCCGTCCACTTTTGAAGCTTCAATTATTTCTGAAGGAAATCCTCTGATATGCTGATACATGAAGCTGTAGGCGATGGGAGCTGATATAATAAGATACCCGCACAGCACAAGCATTACATAAGGTATTGAATATCTTATATTCATATAAACAAGTACAATCCCAAGAAACGCATTCGATATGCCGCATGCAGATAAAACTATCCAATCGGTAAATCTTGAATAGCTTTTAAGCAATAAGTAAACAAGAACAACAACAGCCAGAGCTGTGAGTGTACTTAAAATAAAAGAGTCTATAAGGCTCTTTAAAACAGGATAATATGCGTTGAGCCCAGCGGAGAATAAAGTTATTATACCAGAAAAATCAAATCTGCCGGTGTAAAAGTTATAGAAAGCAAAAATAAGTCCGGAGGTTACTATAAAAAATTCAAAAAACACATAAAGAGCTGTAAAGAGCATTGAAAATCTTGATGATTTGAAAGGTTTTCTTTCTGAATGATCGCTTTCATAAGAGGAAGCTAGACCAGGAAGAAAACTTATAAATGACAGAATTATAAACTGAATTATTCCGTAACCAAGAGCTTTTGAAAGGTTCATGCTGCTGCTCAGAGTAGTAGCAATCTCCACTTCAAGAGTAGAAAACTTGATTCCTCCCAGTCCTAATACAATTGCAAAATTTGTAAAACAGAATGCAAAACAGAGGAAAAAAGCCTTTAGAAGTGAAGGCATCACCATTGGAAGTTTTATTCTGAAAAATATTCTTATGCTTCCTGCTCCTTCAAGGCAGGCATTTTCTATTATGGAGACAGGAATGTTTCGTAATGCTTCTCCGATATATTTAACAAAGATGGGAGAGTTATAGAAGACATTCGCAACAACGATTATTCCGAGAGTATAGAGAAGATTAAACGGTTTCAAAAAAGGAAAATTTCCTATTATGGAAAAAGCCACAACAGTGGAAACAGCAGGAAAAAAAAATGGGATAAAAATCGTGCTTTCAGCAAAAAAGCTGATATAAGAGTTTGATTTGGAAATATAATTTGATGGAATTAATGCCACTGCCAAGGCTATAAAAGTTGACAGAAAAGCCTGAAAAAAAGTAAATTGTGCTACTTTGAATGTATATGAGGTGAAAAGGCTTTGAAGGACTCCCGCTCCAAGATTATAAAAACAAAATACTCCGAATGGCACCAACCATATTAGTAGGAAAAAGAAATTTAAAGTAAATTTTCTCACGCGGCAGTATCAATAAGTCATTAATTCTGTCCACTTGTTCATCCAGATTTGTAAATCAGCTGCTAGTTCTTCATTGGGAATGTGTTTGTACTTTTCAGGATTCCTGTAATACTTGAAAACCTCGGGCAATTTTACATCTGTAACTGGCATCATCCAGTTGTTAAGCGGTATAGCCTGCTGAACTTCATCTGTCAGGCAGAAATCTATAAACTTTCTAGCTTTATCGTTTATATCTTTTTTTCTTACGAGGGCGTTAGCTTCAATTTCCATATAACCGCCTTCTTCTGGTATAAAAACTTTATACTTGTCACTTTTATATGTGTATATGGAAAAGGCTTCATCTGAAGCATAGCTTACCATCATTGCTGCTTCGCCTGTTTCAAATTTGGCAAAACATGAATTCCAGTCGGGAGTAATTGTTATTATTGCTCCCTTCAGGCGTTTCCAGTAATCAAGCCAGTTATTTCCATAAACAGCTATTGTCCAGAAAAGGAAATCCTGTCCAGTTGTGGAAGTTCTCGGATCAGGCATAACAATTGATTTTTTAAGTTTTGTAATATCTTCAAAACTTTTCAGCGGAATTTTAATTTTCTCAGGGTCATAGATGAAGGCAAGGCCGCCGAAATCAAACATTGTTGCTTTGAATTCAGGGGAGATGGTATTACCTGGAGCTTTAATTTTGGTATAGGTTGCAGGCCTGTAAGGTTCAAGGAGATTTAATTTATCGGCCTCCAGAAACGAAACCTGATTTAACCCCATGACAATATCTGCCTTGGGATATTCTTTCTCAAGAGAAAGCCTGACTACAATTTTTGAAGATCCTTCAAAATAAATACCTTTGACTTTTACATCATTGTCAGCTTCAAACTTAGAAATTAATCCGCTTTTAAAAAGCCAAATGTATTCACTGGGCATATAAACAGTCAGAACATCCTGATTTTTTGAGCATGATGCTATTAAAAGAATACATATGATTGAGATTGTTCTTATAAGATTTTTCATATTCTGTTCCTTTCTAAGATTATATTGCAAAAAAAAACCTTCCGTCGAAAGGGAAGGTTTAATATATTCCTACGCTGGCATTACCCAGATCAGGTTTTATGGTCGAGACTAGAACCCATCTCCTCTCAGCCGAAAAATATCAGCTCCCATTCGGTGTAATTGTAAAAGAACTTATGCAGCATTCTAGCTTTGGGAATCATTTAAACAAGCATGGATAAGCAATAATAAGGATTTTTAGGACAGGATATTAAGAAACAATCTAGAAGGCATCTATCTTTAATTGAATATCCCTAATGGATTTTGAATATAAATCGACAATATCAGTTTCATTATTTAACGGATGAACAATAAAGTTTCCCAGAACCCAGCTGTCATAGTCATCAGGTGGAAGCTTAATTATTTTTCCAGGATAAGATGTCAGGTTTAACGCCAGTACTTTTTTATCTTTGATCAGCGCTGAAGCATCTATGTTTTTAAGCACTCCTTCTTTATCGGCGAATATCCTGAAAGCAATCATATTCAGAATGGATCTATAATCTTTTGGCATAATTTTGCAGCCGGAAGCGTAATTGATTGCCATTTCAATAATATTCTGTTCCGTGGCTGCAAAAAGTAAGGATGGCAAACAGTCTCCTCCAGGTCTTGGCGCAATTTCAATAAGAAAGATTTCATTGTTCTTTACTATAAAATCAATCATGCATATGGATTTATTTATACCTAAGGAAGTTCCTGCTTTATTCAATGTAGCAATTAAATTTTCATGTGTAACTTCGGGAATTGTATTAATAAGCTTGTATCCGGCTATTATTCCAAAAGGTAGAGAGCATGATGATTTTATCTTTTGGGTAAGTCGTATGATTTGAACAGAATTATTTTCAATCATGAAATCGCAGCTGTATTCTATGCCTTCTATAAATTCTTCAGCCAATATTACTAGCTTATCTGTTTTAAAGAGTCTGTTATCCTGTCTTGCTTTGAGGCCGGCAATGATTTGTTCGAATCTTTTTATAATATCTTCTGATGTCCGGCACAGATAAACAAGTTCGCTGCCGGCTCCGGATAATGGCTTTAGAACACAGGGACTTTCTAAAGTTTCAAAAAATAAAATAGCGTCTTCTTTCGAATAAAGAAGAGAGTATCGAGGCGTTTTGAGCCCGGCTTTTTTCCATGCTTCTTTTGAGAGGAATTTATTTCTTGAACTTCTAATTGTTTCTGAGGATTGAAAGAAGACATTAAAATGTTTGCCTATTAATGAGGCAAGTTCCAAAGATTCACAGTCATAGCAGGCTATACCGTTTATTGATAATGAGTATCTATTTAAATGGTCTATTAAATCAGAAATGGCCTGATTAGCATTAGATAAATCAGAACAGACTTCTTTCGGTAAATCAGGAACAGGTTCTATTGCATTTTTCCTGAGTTTTATATCTGTTAAAAATAATACTCTGCTGCCGGCAAATGAGTCGATAGCGTTAATATAGTCAGGAGTAGTCCCGACTATCAGAACTTTAGCATCCATATGTTCCTGTTCTGTCCTTAACATGCTCTAGAGGTATTTCTTTGGCTGTATGGAGTTTTATTTCATATAGAGGTTTGGAAGAGAGATGGAAGCGTTCTTTCCAGCCGAAATCACCGCACAGGAAGTCTATTTTGTCAAATTTATTATTTGAAGCCCATTCGATATGATGGAAATTTATCAGTTTGGCTATGCCGGTAAATTCAGGATTTGTGCCGCCAGCAAGAACAACATATTCTTTATTATAAACAGTGCCAATATCTACTGCCGCTGTTTTTTCTCCGACAGTAACTGTCGTTATCCGAAGCATATTTTTGTCCCACAGGTATTTTATAAGGGATTCAAAAGAATTGAAAAACCTATTGTCTGTGAAGTATGAATGTTCTCCAAATGCAGAGAGGTTCATTTCAAAAAGAGTATCAATATCTTCGAGCTTATTATATCTTATAAGAGCTCCCTGAGCATAGAATTTGTCGATTTCTTTTGAGAGATTCTTGCGCGACTTTCCGGAGAATTTCTGCATGTACTGGTCAAAAGAGTAGTTATATTCCCCAGGGTAAAGATGGTAATTTATTTCATCAACAGTTAATGATTCGTTAAAATAGAGGCTGTTAGCGCACATATAACGGATATGGATTGGACCAGGGGCATTATCAATAAGGATTTGGAAGGCGTTGTTATCGCAGGCATAGGCTTTATTCTGCTCCAGCCATGTTTTCCCGCTCCATGATTCACCAGGGAAAAACGAATAAAAGCCTGACTCCTCTATCCAGCTTAACGGCAGTATTCCTTGTACCTCTCCGTCATTTTCAAGAATCAGGAAATCGTTATTCCTTTGAAATGAGTCTGAAAAACATTTTCTTATATCCCATAAGTCAAAAATGCTTGACGCCTCAATGTATTTTTTCCATATACACGCGCACTCTTCGATATCTTCAACCGCCTTCAATGTATACATTTTATAAAGGCTACCTCCATTATGTATTATTTTACCGAATATTATCAGCTAAACTTGATAAAAACATTTTAGCAAATATTATGCCAAATCAATTAAAAGTTCGTAAAATAGTTAAAAATACTCTTTAAGCAAACCTAATTTATGAAATATAGGGATAATAGCTTATCTATATAATCTTATTTTCTTTTATCTATTAAAGGTTAAAGCATGGTGATAGTAAATATAGGTATTATAATACTTAAATAATTTTAATAATACGGTAATAAAATACCTATATGATATATAATTGAATGAAGAGGAGACATCAATGAAAATCAGATTGCTTTTAGCTGTTAAAGACAGAAAACTAGAAAAATATCTGGAAGACTATTTTTCAATGCCTGATATAGAGGTCAAATGCCTCGGTCAGTTAAAATCTGCCTGGCAGAAACTCGTAAGAAGCTGCGGAGATATAATAGTTATAAGTGAAGAGCATATACCTATTTCTCTTGAAGCAAATATTGCTCTGCTCAATTCTCTTCCTGAGACTCCTACAACAATTCTTCTTCATAATAGAGATTCATCCGAAGAAAATGCCAAATTACTGGCGTCAGGAGCAGACACTGTGCTTTTTGTGGGAATTCAGGATGTGAGCATAGCTGAAGCCATATATGCGTCGATAGAATCAAGAAGGAAATTTTATTCCCAAAACAGAATAAGTGATTACAAGCTTAAAACTTCCCCAAAGTTAACCGACTTTAACTCCTTAAATCAGAAGATGAGGATGTTCATGGATGAGGTGCAGCAGATTATACCAAATGACACTCCGCTTCTAATCTTGGGGGAAACTGGAGTAGGGAAAGAACACCTGGCAAAAATAATACACGCGGAAAGTCCTAGATCCAGAGGCCCATTCATTCCTGTTAATATAGCCGGATTACCAGAACAGTTACTAGAGAGTGAACTTTTTGGTCACGAACAGGGTGCTTTTACAGGAGCTATAAGATCCAGGCGCGGCGCGTTTGAACTAGCTCATAATGGAACGATTTTTCTGGATGAAATTGGAGAGATGCCATTACATCTTCAGGCAAAATTGCTCCGAGTCCTTCAGGACTATGAACTCAAGCCTGTTGGGGGCGAGAAGTCAATATGGGTTAATGTAAGAGTAATAGCAGCGACAAATAGAATAGTTGAAGAAGAAGTAAATAAAGGGACTTTCAGGAAAGACCTTTTTTACAGACTCAATGTTGTTACCCTCACTGTTCCACCATTAAGAGAACGGCCTGAAGATATTCCGCAGATAGCTAAGAATTTTGTTGAACTTTACAGGAAGAAATACTCAAAGCGCTCAGTTTCGATTTCAGATAACGCCATGAAGGCTTTATCTTCCTACGATTGGCCTGGAAATGTTAGAGAGTTGATGAATGTAATCGAAAGATTAGTGATTCTTTCAAAAGGGCAGACAATAACACTTGATCAGCTTCCAAGGAACTTCAGCGATAATCAGTCAATGCTGTCTAATGCTCTTCATGCGAAAACTGCGCCTTCCTCATGGGATAATAAAACAATGCCGGAAGTAATAACTGAAGCTATTTCAGAGATAGAAAAACTATATATCCAGTCAGTTTTGACTAAAACAAAAGGAAGAGTCGGCGAAGCTGCAAAAATAGCAGGCGTTCATCCGCGCGGCTTCTACGGAAAAATGAAAGATTATTCGATATCTAAAGAAAATTTCAAATGAGAATATATTATGGAATTATCACAAGAAAAATGTAATAGACAAATGCATTTATGATTGTCAAAGGAATCCCTATTTTTGCGAAATCTAGGAATGTGATAGTTTCTTTGCTTCTCATTTCAGCATTTTGAATAATTATTATATTACTTGCTGCTCCTAAAATAAGCAGATTTCCCGCTATTGTGCTTCCAGCAGCTAAAGCTATAAGGGCTTTGGACGAAGCTCCGGCTTTTATCAGCAGAGGCATATACAAAGCCACCATTGGAACATTTGAGATAAGCTGGCTTAGAATGATACTCATCATAAGGATTGAAGGCAGTGATGTAATTTCAAAATTCATCTCCTTTAATATTGCCTGAAAAACTCCGGATATCCAGACACTCTCCATAAGGATAAACATCGATGCGAAAAAAATCAGTGTATACCAGTCAATATGCCTGACGATTTCTATTCTTTTTTTACTGAAAATAATAATGGGGAGCATCCCTATTAAAGCTATGTAAGTAAGCTGAAACTGGAAAACAGGAACGAAGAAAACAAAAACTATTTTTAGAATTATCAGAATTAAAACCAGCATTAATGAAATTTTAGAAAGGAAAGCCAGATTGCGATTCCTGATCGGTTCCTGCGAATGGTCAATGATTCTGCCTCTGAAATGTTCTTTATAGAAGAGTTTAAGCAGGAAATAAACCGAAAAAAGATTAATAATGGTTGGAATAAAAAGATATTTTAAAAATAAAACGAAAGGATTGCTGATATTGCCGTGAATAGCAATAAGAAGATTCTGTGGATTCCCTATTGGGCTCATTACGCTTCCTATGGTGACTGAAAAAGCCAAAGCCAGCAGCAAAACTTTTGCATGAATATTATGTTTTTTTGCGAGCAGCAACATAACTGGCGCGCCTACTATTGACAGAGTGTCATTCATAAGAAGAGCGGAGAGAAATCCAAAACCGAAAAGAATAGCTATTAGAAGCGCGTTATCTGTTTTTGTCTTTTTAAAGAACCGATAAGTAAGGTGTGAAAGGTAACCGCTCGATTCCATAGCTTTTCCGATTACAAACATTCCAAAAAGGAAAAGCATTACATCCAGATTTATAGATTTAAATGCATTGTTGATTGGGATTCTGCCTGTTATAAGAACAGTTATTGCTCCCAAAAGCATTATTTGCCAGATTTGAAGTTTGATTTTCCCTATCTGCCTTACTGCAATGAGCACAAAAACCAGGAATAAGACTATTATGGAAATCATAATTTATTTTTCATGGAGAACAGATTTTTCACAGCTTATCGTTAAAATAATGTATCATATTAAAATATATCTACATATACAAGAGGGTGTAATGGCAGGGATAAAAAACAATAAGATTTTTGGAATTGACTACCGATGGTTTCTTGTTTATATGATGCTTTTGGGTTCCATCGTCAATTATCTGGACCGGGCAAATATGAGCATAGCTAATACAACTATAAGTTCTGAATTTAATTTAAATACAATTCAGATGGGACTCATGCTTTCAGCTTTTATGTGGCCATATGCTATAGCCAATCTTCCGGCAGGATGGTTTATAGATAGATTCGGCATTAACAAAATCTTTATATTCGGAATAATTTTATGGTCTCTTGCCACGATAGGCGGAGGATTGGCCGTCGGCTTTGCTACTTTGTATTTGTCGAGAATGGTGCTTGGGATAGCGGAAGCTCCATTTTTTATTATCGGAGGAAAGATTACACAAAAATACTTTGATGAAAAGGAAAGAGGCATAGCCGCGTCAGTAATAAACCTCGGGCCTAAGATAGCGCAGGGGTTTGCTCCCCCGCTGTTGACATTAATGCTTATTTATTTAGGCTGGAGATGGATGTTCATATCTCTGGGGTTAGTAGGTTTCCTGGTAGCTTTGTTATGGATGAAATTTTATAGAAAGGAAGACGATAGAGCTGAACTTCAGGAGACAGCCAGGCAGAGGGAAAGAGCCCATTCCAAAAATATCAGCTGTTGGAAACTTTTCAATCATCAGTCAAGTTGGTTTTTCAATATCGGCAATGTCTCATCCTCCTATATCTTCTGGTTTTATTTCACCTGGCTTCCGACTTATTTGATTCAGGGAAAACATGTCAGTCTGGCCAATACAGCCTGGCTTACAGCGATTCCTTTTATAGCTGGAATTTTAGCAGTTCCGGCAGGAGGGTGGATTTCAGATAAGCTTATAAAAAGAGGAATGGATGTTATTAAAGCAAGATTGATTCCTACTGTAGGAGGGTGTTTCATTTCAGGGTTGGCCGTTTTACCGGTTAATTATATTGACAGTACTTTTATAGCTATGGTGCTTGTTAGTATTAGTTTCTTCGCTATAGCCATGAGAGTGGGTGTTCTTTGGGCTCTTGTAGGAGATATTACGCCAAAAGAGGCTGTAGGAACTTTTGGAGGCATACAAAATTTTGCCAATTTTATAGGCGGCACACTAGCGCCTATAGGGACAGGATATATCCTTGCAATTTCAGGAGGAAACTATAATTTTGTATTTATTGTTTGCGGTATTCTGGCAATAATAAGCGCAGTTAGCTATGGGCTTATCAGAAAACCTATTTTAAGTTCGGAAATTTTAAAATTTAATTTAAAAAGGAGTCATTAATGAAAATGAGAAAGTTTTTATTGGCAGCAGTTATCTTAACTGGAACAACTTTTGCTTTTGCCGGAAGCGACTGGCTTTCAAATGTAGCAAATACTGTTGATAATGTCAATTCCATTGCAAGCGGTGACGGTATAGTTAATAAAACTACTATAAGCGATATCAAAAATTCAGGAACAAAATACATAAATAGAAGAGTTCAGGTTACTGGTAAGATAGTGGCGCTTTCGGTAACAAAGACTGAAGGAATCTATGCAGTGACGATTGCGGACGATACAGGAAATACATTAAGAGTCAATGTTACAGTAAGTCCTCTTCGCCGACTTCTCGATACTGTGACAGCATTTGGCACATACAATGGAGAATCGCTGGATAACGGCAAAATCTGGTAAGAGAAAGAAGTTTTAACTTCTTCTTTTCCTCGGTATCCTTACAAATCTGGGCGAGTTATTCTTGTCCAGGTTTATTCCATTAGCAAAACAAAGTGAACTGATATTTGATTTTGCTATATTTTGGACTAAGTGCAATTTGTTTTCTATAGGGCAACCACAGCTTTCAGTCTGGACTATCAGGTCTACAGACATGTCGTTATTTATATATAGCAGTCCCCATCCTTCAGTAAGTTCGTCTTTTTTGATTAAACCTCTCGGAACTGCAAGGTATAATGAATCAGCTAAAAGAGCGCTTTTGATTTTTTCGAATGTGCTTCCTTTGTTTATTGAGCGTTCAAGTCTTTCAATTAGGGAACAGCATTTATGATAATCTTTATTTTTTGTCTTCTTGTAATCCCATGATTCAATATCGCTGAAAAGATTATCGCTCAGTTTTAGTTCGGGTTCTTTCTCTCTTATTGAAGCTTCAAAATACAATTTATTCCTTTTCTCCTGGGAAAGAATCTCTTTCAATTCTGAATTTTTGCCGCAATCGGAGATACAGTCTTCTCTGTTTGAACGCACTTCAACAATAGCTGTTCTGCAAGGAACGAGGTATTTTTTCTTTTTTCTTATTTCTGTTTTTGACCAGAAAGCTGCTATATTTCCCCTGATTTTTACTAGTCTTGTAGGAACATCATAACCAATGCCCGAAGGGGTGGATTTAAGAAGCCATCCTATAACTGATCGTCTAAGATCTTTATCGTTAATATTATTCTCGTAATGAGGCTTCCTTTCATATTCCTGAGAAGTATTTTCGGATGTTTCAGACATGAAATCAAAAGTCAATTGAAAATCTGCGTCCATAGCATAACAAAATAATAGTTAATAAATGTTAATAATCTATTGACAGATTTTTAGTTATCAAAGAGAATCCGGAAGAATGCCTGCTGATTTTTTATCCAAAGAAGAACTTTTCAAGAGCGTAGACAAATAAGTAAGCAGCGTTTGTTTATCTTTCGGGAATCTCGCAGAGATTGGGATTGGAATTGAAGTGTGATCAGCGCGAAAAACAGTCGATGATAATTCCAGATGCTCAATAATTCTATATAGTTCCTGAATTGAATCATATTCTGTAATTGTTTCGTACCCTTCATACATTCTTAGTCCGGGAACCTTTATGAAGCGTAAAACAGCAAAGAATTTCGGGTTCATTTTATTTACAGCTATCGCAGTATTTATTGCATGCTGCTCCGAATATTTTTTTCCGCCTAAACCCAGAAGCGCAAATACACACATTCTTATTCCTGAATGCTGGGTCTTAATGACAGCTTTGATCATGTTATCGGCAGTTTCATCTTTTTTAACTAATTGCAGAAGTTTTTCATCTCCGCTTTCAAGCCCCATATACAGAGTGTGTAGTTTCAAATTCTTCAATACAGTTAGTTCCTCGGCACTCTTGTTGTTTATAGAAGAGCCATTTGCATACATTGAGATTCTTGAAAGGTTGGGAAAGCATGAATTAAGCTTTTCAAAAACACTTTTTAAATAGGAGAACTCAATATCCATGACATCTGCGTCCGCAAGGAAAATTCTTGATGTTTCGATGCGCTTTAGAGAAACTTTATCTATCTCTGACAAAATGTCAGTTAATGGGCGTATTTCATGCCTTACGCCTTTATACATAGGACAAAAAAGACATTTATTGTGCGGGCATCCGTAAGAAATCTGTAAGACGAGGCTGTCTGCCTCTGATGGTGGCCTGAAGAGGGGTTCTTTATATTTTAAAGGAGTGTCTGAATTGAATAACATACAAATAAAAAAAAGGCGCAATTTCTTGCGCCTCAGCAAATTGGAGAAATTAAGCTGATATTTTTGAAATCTTTACTTTAACCAAATTCTGTCTGTGACCTTTGGTTTTATGATAACCTTTGCGTTTTTTGAATTTAAAAGCGATAAGCTTGTCGCCACGAAAATGGTTTACTATCTCGCCTTCAACTTTGGCTCCGCTGACTGTAGGGCTGCCAAATTTAACATCTTTTCCGTCTCCAACGGACAATACATCATTAAATTCAACTTTCTCGCCGTCGTTACCTTCAATTAGCTCAATGTCAATGATGTCATCAACTTGAACTCTATATTGTTTTCCGCCTGTAAGAATTACAGCATGCATTTGTGTCTCCTTGATATATATAAAATGATAATATAGTTTTCATAAACAACAGAGCCGAAAAATATAAAGCTATTAGAATAACTTGCAAACCAATAAGAGAGAAATCTTGCTTTTTGTGCGGTTGTATTAGGTTCTTCTTGCGGAAATCAAGACTATCTGTGTATTAGTGATTAAATCGTGAATAGATTTCTTGCGTCCTAATATATAATTAAAAACGGGCGAAATAATCCAGAATACGCAGATAAATACTGCAAAGATAAAGGCTCTGAGAAGATATACTTCATCTGCATTATCTCCTTCTCTTACCAGGATCAGTCCATAGTACCACATTCCAATTGTCTGGGCAAAAATTCCTAATGATGAGCCAAGATACAATAGAATCAGGAATAAGCTAAGTATAACAATCGTTAAACCTTGATTTTTAAGATCAGAGATTCCAAGCGCTGTCATTAGAAAGTCAGTTAAATAAATAGATATACAGAAAATGCATAGCACGACTATAAGGTCGACAATTCCAGCTTTCATTCTTATATAGATTCCGGCCTTATCAGGGAGAAATGTATTTTTAAAATCTGTTGAGTTCTTCTTTTGCTGTTCCACAGAAGATACATGTAATATTTTAGTAAAATTATGTTCTGTTTTTTCATCAGGTGTATGCCGGACTTTTCTGAATTTGGCTTCCTGAGCTTTAAACGCATCCTTTAAAAAAGAAAAATCGTCAGCCTTTTTCCATAAGGCGAGTTTGGAGTTTCTGACTTCAGAATCAGGCAGGACTCGTCCGTCCTCAACCCAACGGATAAGAATATCATCTTCAATAGGTCCATATTCCTTGTCATTAACTTTTACTATGTATTCCATAAAAGAGAAAAGTGTTATTTTGAAGAGTATTTTTATTCTATTTATGTTATAGTAAATTTCAAAAATAGCAAATATCTATAAATATAGGAATTTTAAATGCTTGATGCTATCGGTCTTTTACTTCTTCTCTTCGGTTTGGAAATAGTTCTTGGAGTAGATAATATTCTCGTAATTGCAATTTTTATAAGCAAACTAAGTCCTGAGCAGAGAAAGAAGGCAAGATTTTTCGGTCTGCTGTTTGCTCTTATTGCGAGAATAGTTTTTATATGTGTCCTGATAAAGCTGGCTGATTTCAGGCATCCTATTGCTTTCGGTTTGTCGATTAGAGACATGATTCTTATTGCAGGGGGACTGTTCCTCCTTTATAAAGCAGTAGCTGAAATACACTCTACAGTAGAGCTTAAAGAAGAAAAAGATCATGAAGCGCAATCCTATAATCTCTCATCAAAGTTTGCTTCAGTAATTTCACAGATTGTCATTTTAGATATAGTTTTTTCCATTGATTCAGTTATTACTGCAATAGGGCTGACAAATAATACTTGGATTATTGTAACTGCTGTAATCCTCTCATTTATCGCAATCCTTTATTTCGCGGGGCCGATTGGAGAATTTATTATCAGACATACTTCAATAAAAATCCTTGCGCTCGCTTTTCTTGTTACAATAGGTGTAACTATTTTTATGGAAGGAATACATAAATCATTGCCAAGAGAATACATATATCTGCCTATGGGGTTTGCTCTCATGGTAGAATTTCTTAAGATGAGATATGATTACAATAAAAAGAGAAAATTTCAAAAAGAATAATGAGGTTAAAAATGGATACAATTAACATGCAGAATCCTGCCAATAATCCCAACCAGTTTCAACCCCAGCCAAAGCCCAGAAAAAAAATGGGCTGTTTAGTTAATGGCATTATAGGTGTCGTTGTTCTTTTTATTATTCTTGTAATTATAGGTTCGATTTTCGGAGAACAACCGAAGGATATTGATATTTATACAGGCGGAAAAATAGAGCAGATATATGTTTCAGGAAACCACAAGTCTGTAAACAAAATAGCTTTGATTAAAGTCAATGGTGTAATTTTCAGCGGAGTTAACAGTTGGGACGAAATGGTAAACGCAGATTCTATTGCTTCTCAGATTTATGCTGCTCAGTCTGATCCTGAAGTAAAGGCTATTATTCTTGAAATTAACTCTCCTGGCGGAGAAGTTTCAGCAGCAGATAAAATTTATAATTTCATACAAAACTTCAGGAAGACAAAACGGCCTGTTATAGCGCTTTTTGATTCTATGGCAGCAAGTGGAGGTTACTATATCGCAGCGCAAACCGATTGGATTGTGAGCGGAAGGCTTTCTATAACAGGAAGCATAGGTGTAATAATCGACAGTATTAAATATTACGATCTTCTTAGTAAAGTCGGAGTTCAGGACGAGGTTTATAAGACAGGAGAATTCAAGGATTTGTTAAACGGTGGCAGACCTACTACACTGGGCGAAAAAGAACTTCTGAAGAACATGATTGGCGAATCTTACAATATCTTTGTCGATATTGTATCGAAAGGAAGAATCTCGAAAAATATAAAACTTACACCTGAATATATAAAAACTTCTGAAATCGGCGACGGGAGAGTTTTTTCAGGACAGGAAGCTTTACAGCTGGGGTTGGTAGATCAGATAGGATATTACTCAGATGCATTGAACAAAGCCTTATCTCTTGCAAAACTGCACAAGGATGATGTACAAATTGTCATGTATGAAGAGAAATTATCTTTTTCTCAAATTCTTGGCAGATTGATGATGAACAATTTCAAAATGAACCTGGAAATCCCTGGTATAAGCAGAAACAGCGTGACTCAGCCCGGGAATTTTTATTATCTGTATAGATAAAATCAGTATGTCAGGCAATAAGAGAAATATCTGGATTGTTGCCGGCGAAACTTCCGGAGATCTTTACGGGGCAGCATTAGCTGAATCCTTAAAGAAATTATATCCTGACGATCTAACTATTTCCGGAATGGGTGGAAATGCCATGAAAGATTCAGGCGTGGACATCTTTATTGATTCTACTGAACTTGGCATTATTGGTTTTGTGGAAGTTCTTAAAAGCGCTGCTAAGTTGGCTAGGCTTTTCAGGATGTTTGTAAAAAAGGCAAAAACTCAGAGGCCTGATGCTGTTATCCTTATAAACTATCCCGGGTTTAATCTCAGATTGGCTAAAAAGATGCACAGAATGAATATCAAGGTCATCTGGTACATAAGCCCACATATATGGGTTTGGGGCAAAAAAAGGATTTACAAGTTAGCCAGATATTGCAATAAAATGCTGGTGATTTTCCCCTTTGAAGTTGACTATTATAAAGCTAAGACAAACTTGGATGTCGAATTTGTAGGACATCCGCTTCTGGATATTGTAAAAGGGAAAATTGATTCTTCCATCAAGCGCGATCAGGACAAACTTCTTATCATACCGGGAAGCAGGCTTAGCGAGATAGAAAGAATTCTGGTTCCTTTTCTTGAAGCTGCTCTTATTATTAAACAAAAGCACCCCAGTATAAAACTTATTATTTCCTCTGCAAGGCCCGCTGTTGAGAAGAAAATACGCTTGATTACAGAGCAGTTCATGATAGATAGAAAAGTCCAAATCCCCTTTGAAATAGAATCGGGTAATAACCTTCAGCTTATGCAGCAATGCTCAACAGGCCTTGCAAAATCAGGAACTGTAACAATGGAAGCGGCAATTATAGGGTTGCCTCTTGTGGTTTACTACAGACTAAACCCTATTACTTTTTTCCTCGCAAAACACATACTCATAAGAAAGCTTTTCAGGAATTCTTTTGTTATGCCCAATATCATAGCAAACAACGCTATTTATGAGGAATTCTTACAGAATGAAGGGAAACCGGAAATCCTTGCTTCAGCAGTGGAAAGGATTTTGCCTGGCGGAAACAGAAGAGATTATGTTATTGCAGAGCTGAATAAATTAAGAGCCAATCAGTTATCCTATGATAACTCCAATGCATCTGATAATGCCGCCAAAGCAATAAAAAGTATCCTATCGTAGAAAAAGATGAGGGGGAGGGAAGAAAATTCTCTTCAGGATAAAGGAAACTATGACTGTAAAGTGAGCTCTAATGCTAATGCATTATTGTAAATCAAGTCTGAATTTAATTTAGTAACTGGCAGGAAGATAAGGACATATTGCCGTATAATGACTATCGGGATTGTTTGAAAGAACCTTTAATGTTTTGAAAATATGCCTGATAAAAACCAGAGTTCTGAACAGAAAGCAAGAGACAATATTGATAAGCAGCTTAATCTTGCCGGGTGGTCAGTACAGGACAAGAACAGTATAGATTTGAATGCCGGGCTCGGCGTGGCAGTCAGAGAGTATCAGACTGAAATTGGCCCTGTTGACTATGCGCTTTTTGTTGATGGCAAAGCCTGCGGCGTAGTTGAAGCCAAGAAGGAAGAAGAAGCTTTTCGGATGACTGTGCATGAAAGACAGGCCGGGGATTATGCTGACAGCAAACTCAAATATATTGCGAAAAGCCCGCTTACATTTGTCTATGAAAGCACAGGAATAATTACTGTATTTGCCGACAGAAGAGATTCAAAACCAAGATTCAGGCAACTCTTTTCATTTCACAAACCTGAGACGCTTTTAGAATGGATGAATCAGGACAAGGCTTTGAGAAGTAGATTTCTCGATCTTCCTGAGCTGCACAAAGAAGGATTGCGAGATTGCCAGTATAGAGCGATTACCAACCTCGATGTTTCTTTCAAGGAGAATAAGCCCAGAGCGCTTATCCAGATGGCTACCGGAAGCGGGAAAACCTATACTGCAATTACAGCTATTTACCGTTTACTGAGATTCTCAAAAGCCAAAAGAATTCTTTTTCTTGTTGATACAAAGAATCTTGGAGAGCAGGCCGAACAGGAGTTTATGTCGTTTACTCCGAATGATGACAACCGCAAATTCGCCGAGCTATATAATGTTCAGCGGCTCAGTTCTTCCTATGTCGCGCCTGATAGCCAGGTTTGCATAAGCACAATTCAGAGAATGTACTCTATCCTGAGAGGAGAAGAACTCGATGAGTCGGCAGAAACTATTAATCCGAACGAAATCAAACCTATAGAAATACCAAGAGATGTTGAATACAATCCAAAAGTTCCTCCCGAATTCTTTGATTTTATAGTTATAGACGAGTGCCACCGCTCCATTTACAATTTGTGGAAACAAATTCTTGATTACTTCGATGCCTTCCTGATTGGTTTGACTGCTACTCCCGACTCCAGGACTTTCGGTTTCTTCAATGAAAATATTGTTAGCGAATATTCGCATGAAGACGCTGTAGCCGACGGAGTAAATGTGGGATATGAAGTCTATCTGATTGAAACAAAGGTCTCTCAGTCAGGCGGTTTTCTGCCGATGAATGAATATGTGGATGTAAGAGAGAAGCTTACCAGAGCAAAGAAATGGAAACAGCTTGACGAAGATATCGAGTACAGTTCCAGGCAGCTTGATAAGGATATAGTCAATTTCAGCCAGATAAGAAATATAATCAAAACTTTCAGGCACAAACTTTCCGAAATATTCCCAGGCCGCAGCGAAATCCCCAAAACTCTCATATTCGCCAAGACAGACAGCCACGCTGAAGACATAATAAAGATTGCCAGAGAGGAATTTGACGAAGGGAATGAGTTCTGCAAAAAGATTACCTATCAGTCTGAAGAAGATCCGAAATCAATTCTGGTCTCCTTCCGAAATGAGTATAACCCCAGAATAGCCGTTACGGTTGATATGATTGCTACAGGAACAGATGTAAAACCGCTCGAGTGCCTTCTCTTTATGCGGGATGTTAAGTCCAGGAACTATTTTGAACAGATGAAAGGGCGCGGAACAAGAACTCTGGGTTACGACGACCTCAAAAAAGTTACTCCATCGGTTATTACAAATAAGACTCATTTTATTATTGTTGATGCCGTAGGCGTTACAAAATCTCTTAAAACTGACAGCCGACCTCTTGAGAGGAAACCAAAGGTTTCATTAAAGGATTTATTCTACGGCGTTATGATGGGTTTGAATGAGGAAGATATCTTTCTTTCCCTGGGCGGAAGACTGGCAAGAATTAATAAGGAAATGAGCGAAACTCAAAGAGAAAAATTCAAAGAACTTGCCAAAGGGACGACTCTTCCTGATGTGATCCATAACCTTCTTAATGCTTTTAACCCCGATAAGATTGAAGATAGAGCAAGAGAGAAATTCAAGATTCCGGATAGTTCGCCCATAACCGAAGCACAGCAGAAAGAAATTCAAAATGAGCTTATCAAAAGGGCTTCTACTTCTCTGACCGGAACTCTATTTAACTTCATTGAAGACACCAGGAAAGCCAACGAACAGATAATCGATACCATCAATATTGATGAAACGACTTTTGCCGGATGGGACAAGGATTCAGCCAATAAGAATGAACTCCTGATAGAGAGTTTCAGAGAATTTATAGAACAGAACAAAGACGAAATAACTGCCCTGAGCATCTTCTACAATCAGCCTTCAAAACTCAAGGAAATAACCTATTCCATGATGAAAGAGGTTCTTGATCTCATCAAAACAAGAAAACCCGCTCTGGCTCCTCACAATGTTTGGCGGGCTTACGAAAATCTCGATAAGGTTAAAAAGAATACTTCTCCCAAAAATGAACTCACCGTATTGGTTTCGCTGATTCGAAATATCGTTCGTGTTGATAGGGAACTTGTTCCCTTTGAAACTACTGTAAACGCTAACTTCAAAAACTGGATATTTAAAAAGAATGCGGGGCATAAACAGTTTACCGAAGAGCAGATGAGTTTCTTGCGAATGATCCGTGATCATGTAATTACTTCAATGAGATTTGAAGCCGGAGACTTTGAACATATCGAACAGGGAATGCTTGGCCGCGCATACAAATCTTTCGGCAAAGAACTATATTCAACTATCGACGAACTCAACGCAGAACTGGTGGGGTGAATGAATTTATTTAATATGTGTGATAACAAGTTTTGTTTATCCAATAATACACTTCAAAGAAACAAGTATGAATAAAGTCGATAATTCTTATAGTTATATAAAATTCTTAAAAAATAATATCACATTTTTTATCTTACATATTTTTATATTATCAATTACATGTTGTATTGCATTTTTCTGCAATAAATTCATTTCATTTCTCTTTGGCATTCAAATTAATAAGATCTTTAATTTTTCCTATATAAGCCTGGAACAAACTAATTTATTTGAATATTTCAAGTTACTTATAATTCTGTTTTTTATCATCGCCAGTTCAATTGAGGTTATAAAACTTCTTTATAGATTGTTCCGAGGTAGCATCCTTATAAAGAAGCAAAAGGCAAGGAAAAGATGAAGATATTTAGAACTGATTGTAATACAACTGCTATTATACCAACATTTCTATTCACTTTGGCTATTTTAGCATCTCTAGAAATTATTGTAATATTTTGCTATACGCTTGATATATTTAAGGGTCATAAAATCTGGTTAACAGCTATTTTACTGTTTCTTGCACTGTTTTTGTTCAATACACCAAAATTAAGACAGACTTGTACTATAAGAATTCTTCGAGGAATAGTATGGATAATTAATTCCATAAAAAGAATCAAAGCTCAATTTAGCAAAAATCCATATAACTATTTTTGGATTATAACTATTTTCAGTTTTACCATAATACTATTTTTTTACATCTATTTGGTTGATGGCTTTATCCGGTTTTCTTGCTTAAAGCTAGAAACAGGTAATACCTTGGCTCTAACACTCCTGAGTACATTTATTCCATTTATTTTTGCAGGAGTCACATATTCAAAAAGTAGGCTCTCAAAAATTCTACCTGTTAAAATTGTAGACATTTGCTATGGAAGAGAGTTTTTCTTTGCTTGCGCTGTACAAATCATAATTTTCTCCTTATCTTTTTTAGCTCCTTTTTTGCAAATGAAATTTCATTTAGAGCAAACATTTCAAATAACATTGACTGGGGTTTCATTTGTGTCTGCATTGATTTTTATAGGAGTAATGTTTGAGATATCCAAACTTCATATTTCATTAGGTTATTTTAGGGAGAAAGAAACAAAAAAACTGAGAAACTTATTTATAAAGGATATCCCAGATTGTCCTATAAAAGGGGCGCTATGGTATAGAATTTATAGTTCTTATATTATTGGCATTATTCCTATGACACTTAATAGAATAGCCCATCCATTAACACCACAGAAAGAATGCTACGAAACTGCCAAAAGCACATTAGATATTTTTTTTAGTATAGTAAAGAATTTTATAAGAGATGGGTATTTAGCCGATACAAGTATTTGCCTTAGCGAATTAACTGAATACGCAAAAGAATATTACTATTGTCGTCAAAATTATAGTGACACTTCTGATGAGGTCAATTTATACATTACTAATGAGTTTAAATTAATTATAGAAAACTGTGCCAACAAAGAGAGGGAAAAATTTCTTGAATTATTTCTTAAGCCAATAGAAACTATTGGATTATCTACATGTAAATATAAAAAAATTGGGATGAGCTCAAATAGCTTAATTTATGGGTGGTGTGAATTAATCAAAAACAGTGCTATTATTACTGCAAATCTTGAGAATTCAATTTTTACTGGGAGTGTGATTACTGTCCTAGGAGACATAGCTTGTAAAGATTTAGCGGATGAGAATAAAGCAATAAGAGAAATAGAAACATTAAAACAGTTAGGCTTATTATTCGCAAAATCAAAGTGGTACTACCATTACTGCATGGTTTCCAATTGTTTTACTGCCTTAAATAAAATATTGAAGGCATATTTTGAAACATTGCCTACCCAGTTCCATACTTCTAATTGTTATTTTTTAAAGAGTTATTGGTTTGAAGCTTATCATATCATTTTGACTGAGAAATTGAAAAATTTCCAAGATAGTTTCTTTTATAACCCGTTTTCAGAAATTATCCCCCCTGTTATCCACCCATTATTAAACCCTCATACTCTTCCTGTAGCATATGAATATAGCCTTAATGAAACTTTAAATGGCAATACTTTTAAGAGTATTCTAGAATCCTTGCAATCAATAGAAGAAAGACATTTACAAGAAAACTTATTTGAAATAAGACTTAACTTGCTTCTAATTCACGATTTGTATATTAGTCTAGCCGTATCACCAATTGTACAATCATCTTCAATTTATGGTAATTTTGTTCAAACTATAGTTTCTCTTGTTTATATAGACCTAAAAGCAACAATAAAAATGGAATATTTTAAAGATGAGTGGGTTAGTGCATTAGTAGAAAAATATTCTAAATTGTTTAAGAGGTTTATAATCTTATTCGAGGAGGGAACTAAAAAGAATAGTAATCATTTGCTTGACAGCGAAATGAATACCTTAATATCAATTCCAGCTATTTCTCTAGCCTATAGAGATAAAAACTGTGCTGAATTAGTAGAAAATCTTATTAGAGACTTCAAAGAGATTCTTTGCAATATATTAGAAATTTCAGGAAAAAATAACTGTACTCATACTAAGGATACTATATTGGGATACATTTTATTACTTGCAGGCTGGTTAAAAATCTCAAACAGTTTCCTCAATATAAGAGAGGAACTTGAATCCATATTGAAAGTACATAAAAGAACGAGAACTTCTTATGGATTTGAATCAGAATATATTTCCTATGGCCTTCCATCAGGGCATTTAATGCATGACAAATGGCATTTGTTCCCTTCGGCGCTATGGGAACCTAACTTACAAAGCAAAATAGATGAAGAACTAATGAAAAAAGATGAACTTATAGAATATGCAAAACAATTTATAGATGTCGAAGTTAAACATCTTTTTTAAAAAGAGTTTTCAACAAAAATTTCACTGGAATTAATATGTCCCAGATTAATAATACACCAAAAGAATGGACCGCTAAAAGACTTGGAAATATTTGCAATATTATTATGGGGCAATCTCCTCCATCTTCTACTTACAACTCAAGAAATATAGGTCTCCCTTTTTTTCAAGGTAAAGCTGAATTTACTGAACTACATCCAATAGTAGAGAAATGGTGTAGTGAGCCTAATAAAATTGCTGAACCTAATGATATTTTACTTTCTGTTCGTGCTCCAGTCGGAACAACTAATATTGCTAGCCAAAGATGTTGTATTGGTAGAGGTCTAGCAGCAATACGCTACCCTTGCCATTTGTTTTTGTTTTACTATCTTAGACATATAAAAAATGAACTGGAAAAACAAGGAACCGGAACAACTTTTAAGGCTATTTCAGGAGAAATATTAAAAAACACAAACTTGATCTTACCCCCTCTTCACGAACAGCAGAAGATTGTTGAGGCCATTGAGGAGTTGTTTTCTGAGCTGGACAAGGGAGTTGAGAGTCTGAAGAAGGCAAAAGAACAGCTCAAAGTCTATCGTCAGTCCGTTCTGAAAAATGCCTTTGAAGGAAAGCTGACGGAAAAATGGAGAGAGCGAAACAAAGAGAAGTTAGAACCGCCAGAACTCCTTCTTGAGAAAATAAGGAAAGAACGGGAAGAAACAGCGAGAAAGCAAGGCAAAAAGCTTAAACCGGTAAAATCTATTACCGAGCAAGAGCTTTCTACATTGCCAAAACTACCAAAAGAATGGCTGTGGGTAAAAATAGGTAACATATTTGATGTTTTTATAGGGGCAACTCCAAGTAGAAAAATAGCAGAGTATTGGAATGGTAAAATAAACTGGGTTAGTAGCGGAGAAGTCAACTTTAAGAATATCTATTCTACTAAGGAAAAAATAACTGATTTGGGATTAAAAAATTCATCTACTTTATTGCATCCGATAGATACAGTTATGCTTGCTATGATAGGAGAAGGCAAAACAAGAGGGCAAGTTTCTATATTAAAGGCAGAAGCGGCACATAATCAAAATACAGCAGCACTTGAAGTAAATCCTAAGTATTTTCTATCTAATTTGCTTTACTATTATTTTATTTTTGTATATGAGAAGACAAGGAATATAGGGTCTGGAAATAATCAAAAAGCATTAAATAAGGAAAGGATTCAGAACATACATTATCTGTTATTTTCAAAGTTAGAACAACTTCAGATCGTTCAGGAAATTGAAACTCGGCTTTCTGTTTGTGACGAGATGGAGAAGACGGTTGAAGAGAGTTTGAAAAAGGCGGAGAAGCTGAGACAGTCAATGTTGAAAAAGGCTTTTGAAGGGAAGTTGACAGAGAAGTGGCGTCAGGAAAACCCTGAACTGATAAGCGGTGAAAACTCCGCCGAAGCGCTGTTAAGCAAAATAAAAAAGAATTGATTTATGGATAGTAGGATTAAATATTTATACAACATAATGCCAATGATTAACATCTCATCAGTTATCAGGCATGGAATACTATCTAATGCTTTGGCTTGCCGGATTCAGCATAGTTCAATTGCCGATAATACTGTTCAGAATAGAAGAGATAGCGTTCATATCCCAGGAGGAAAACCTTTACACAACTACGCAAACCTCTATTTTGATGCCAGAAACCCAATGATGTACAGAAGAAAAGAAGAGTTTAATGAAATATGCGTGCTATGTGTATCAACAGAAGTTATGAAGTTTTCGGGAGTTGTTTTAACTGATGGCAATGCTTCGAGCGGGTATAACAGATTTTTCAGCGTTGAAGAAGGTTTATCAGCAATTTGTTTTGATAAGGTATTTGCCAGAGATTGGACATATCCTGATACATTTGAATACTACAGAAGAAAACGGATAAAATGTGCTGAAGTTCTAGTGCCGGACAAAATTGGTTTTGAATACATCAAAAGCGCTTTTGCTGCAACTAAACTTGCAGAGTATAAGCTAAGAGGTTTGTCCTGGCCGTTGCCGATTGAGATTAATCCTGATATATTCTTTATGTAAGAAGGTAATACTATGATAAAGATACTAATTGGAAATATTTTTGACAGCAAAGCCCAGACAATAGTTAATACAGTGAACTGTGTCGGCGTAATGGGCAAGGGCATTGCTCTTGAGTTTAAGAAACGCTTTCCTGAAATGTTCAATGAATATAAGGACAAGTGTGACAAAAGCTTGGTTAAGCCAGGTGTTCCTTATATTTACAGTAATCTGCTTGGCGGCAGCATAATAAATTTTCCGACAAAAGATCACTGGCGCTCTTCTTCGCATCTTGAATTCGTAGTTAAAGGATTGGATATCTTTCTTGAGAAATATCAAGACTGGGGAGTTAAGTCTGTGGCTTTTCCCCCTCTGGGATGCGGAAATGGCGGTCTCGAATGGGAGATGGTAGGCAGAATAATGTACCAGAAATTATCAAATCTTGATGTTCCAGTTTCAATATATGCTCCTTTTGGAACTCCACCGTCTCAAATAAAAGAGGATTTTCTATCAGCAAAAGTGGAGATTGATGTATCTGAAATTAAAGGAAAGCATCAATCATCAATTTTGCCGGAATGGTATGTTCTTCTTGAAGTTATGTACAGACTCCAGAGACAAACTTATGCCAATCCCGTAGGAAGAGTGATTTTTCAGAAACTCTGCTATATACTTACTTTGTTGGGTTTAAAGACGGATTTGAATTTTGTTCAGCACAGTTATGGGCCGTTTTCTGCAGATATAAAAGAAATGATAAACATTCTTGCCAATGCAAACCTTATATCTGAAGTCCAGCTTGGAAAAATGAATGCGATCCGTGTTACTGAGGATTATAAGAATATCAGAGATAAGTATAACGATATCATCATCAAAAATGAAAAGAATATTCTCAGGACTGTCGATCTTTTCTGCCGGATAAGGAATACCGACCAGGCTGAAGAAATTGCAACTGTCATTTATTCTGTTCACAAACTAAAAAAAGATTTTCCTTATAGAGATATAGAAGAATCAGAAGTGCTTGACTTCATTCTTAATAGCTGGAAAAGTCATTGGGCTGATAAAAAAGATGCTATCAGCAATACAATTAGAAATCTTGTTCTGCTCAAATGGATTAAACTCAAATTTAGCGATTCGCTAGACGCTGTTCAGTACTTCTAAATCATTGAAATAATATGAAAAAGTCAGCTTGTGCAAAAAATGCACATGCTTGCATGGAATTTACGATTTATGAGAATCGAATATATACAAGAAATTAATAGACAGGGAGAAGGACTCTCTGTCGAGTTCAAGGAAATTGGAAGGGCTGATGAATTGGGTTCAGGAGTCAGAAATATTTTTAAATTCTGTAAAAAAGGATTCTAAATGAACGCACAGACAATAGTTTCAAAAGTTTGGAGTTTTTGTAATACACTTAGAGACGACGGCGTAAGCTATGGTGATTATTTGGAACAGCTTACCTATCTGCTATTTTTAAAGATGGCTGATGAATATTCCAAACCGCCTTATAACAGGGAAACAGGAATACCGCAGGAATATAACTGGTTATCTCTTACTTCCAAAAAGGGCGCTGAACTGGAAACCCATTACATCATGCTTCTGCAGGAACTTGGGAAGAAGAAAGGCATATTGGGACAGATTTTTACAAAGTCCCAAAATAAGATTCAAGACCCCGCCAAACTTAGCCGACTTGTTCAAATGATTAATGAAGAAGATTGGGTAATAATGGGCACTGATGTCAAAGGCGATATATATGAAGGTTTACTTGAGAAGAATGCCGAGGATGTGAAAAGCGGTGCTGGTCAGTATTTCACGCCAAGGCCTTTAATCAGGGCTATGGTGGAGTGTTTAAAGCCTGAACCTATGAAGACTATCGCCGACCCTGCATGTGGAACAGGAGGCTTTTTCCTGGCATCTTATGACTATCTGACTAACAACAGATTTTTTAAATTGGATAAAAACCAAAAAGAGTTCCTGAGATTTAAAACCTTTTCCGGCAATGAAATAGTTCCCAATACAAGAAGGCTGGCTTTGATGAACCTCTTTCTTCATAATATTGGAGCCTTAGACACTGCTGCAATGATCTCTTCAAATGACTCTCTTGTGGCTGATAATGGAGAACGGTTTGATTATGTCCTTACAAATCCTCCATTCGGGAAGAAAAGCAGTATGTCGTTTACTAACGATGAAGGGGAACAGGAAAAGCAGGAACTAACTTACAACAGACAGGATTTCTGGGCTTCTACATCAAACAAACAGTTAAACTTTGTTCAGCATATACGAACGATACTCAAGGCTGACGGAAAAGCCGCCGTTGTAGTCCCCGATAATGTTCTGTTTGAAGGAGGCGCAGGGGAAACAGTAAGAAAGAAGCTTCTGGACAATACCAATCTTCACACAATACTCAGGCTGCCTACCGGTATATTTTATGCGAACGGAGTTAAGGCCAATGTGATATTCTTTGATAACAGGCCTGCTTCAAAAAATTCATGGACTAAAGAAGTATGGTTTTACGATTATAGAACGAATATTCACCATACGCAGAAAAAGAACCCTCTCAAATTCGAAAACCTGAAGGATTTTATAGAATGTTATAATCCGAAAAATATAAATCTCAGGCAAGAAACCTGGTCTGAAGAGAATCCACAAGGAAGATGGAGAAAATACAAATACGAAGATATCCTTGCAAGAGATAAAACCAGCCTTGATATTTTCTGGCTCAAAGATGAAAGCCTTGCCGATCTGGATAATCTTCCTGAACCTGATGTTTTGGCTCTGGATATTATCGATAATATCGAATCAGCCCTGGATAACTTTAAGCAAATCATCAGTGTATTGCCTAACTGAATTTTTATCGGTTGAGAGTCAGAAAATTATGCGCTTAATTGAATAGCCTCTCCGTATATGTGTAAGAAGAGGATAATGGCTGCCCGGCAAGGATTTGAACCTCGACAAAATGCTCCAGAGGCACTTGTGCTACCGTTACACCACCGGGCAACGAAGAAGTCTAAAAAATAGCAATCCATATGAAAAAGTCAAGCAGAGATAGAAAATACTTAAGTTTTGGCGAGTTTTTCCAGTTCGGTATAGTACTCGTTTTCGAGTTCATCAACCATAAAACGCCAATCAAAGTTTTTTGCGACTAGATTCTGGCCGTTTCTGCCTAATTCTTCACGCAGATTTTTATTTTTAAGCAGAGTTATTGTATTTTCAATAACTTTATCGATTTCATCAGTTTCAATTATAAAACCTGTCTTTCCATTTATTAGTACTTCCGGTGTCCCATCGAGGTTGAACGCTATTGCGGGTTTAGCGCAGGCAAGCGCTTGTACTACCGAACGGGGAAGTCCTTCTCTGAGAGAGAGGTGAAGAAGAACATCTATTATGCTCAGATATTGCGGGATAAATTCGGGTTTAAGCAGGCCGGCAAATATGAAATTTCTGCTTAGTCCGGCGTTTGCAGCATCCTGTTGGATTTTATTTTTAAGTATCCCGTCTCCTATGAGAAGAAAATATGTGTTTGGAACAGAGGCAATGACTTTTCTTGCTATTTCCACTATATGATCATAGCCTTTGAGGTGAAATAGTCTTGCAAGAGTCCCAACTATCAGAGCATCTTCCGGAATTCCAAGTTTTTTCTTAAGTTCTATATCATGCCCTGCTTTCAAGAATGAATTAATTTCCATCCCGCTATAAACAACTCTGTATTTATCTTTGTGGCCGATATGGTTTTCTACGCTTTGGTTTATCATTGCCTGAGCTACAGCGAATATTTTATGACATTTCTTTTCAGCAAGTCTTTCCAGAAAAATGTATAATTTGTTTTTCCATGGTTTTTCATTTCTGTGAAAAGCCTGGCCATGTATTGTGTGAACAACCAAAGGAATTTTTGCATTCCATGCGGCATATCTTCCTACTATTCCGGCCTTTGAGCTGTGCGTGTGAACGACATCGAATTTTTCTTTTATAAAATATCTCTTTAGTCTTAAATAGGCTTTTATATCCTTGATGGGAGAAAGTTCTCTTACAAGTTCAGGACATTCGACAATTTTGACTTTCCCAACATTGCGGTTTTCAAGAAGCTTTCCTTCAGGTCCAGTAGTCGGGCCTGTAACTAAAACTACCTCATGACCTTTTTCCGCTTGTCCGATAGCTGAAAGAAGGGTGTTTTCCTGCGCTCCTCCGATGATCATCCGGGTAATGAGATGACAAATTTTGAGCTTTTTTCTAGGCATATTTAATTTCGTATGGAGTCTTAAGTATTGAAGATTGAGTCAGATAAACGGAAGGCCCATATTTATTTTTCATTTTTAAAATGGTTTTGGACGCAGTCTTCTTGTCTTTTGTTATGCCAAAAAGAGTTGGTCCGCTTCCTGTTATTTCAGAAGCATCAAGTCCAAAACTAATTAAATCTGACTTAATCGATTCTAAGAAGGGGAATTTATTGTACAGAGACACGGCAAGGTCATTTTTGATAAAGGGTAAAATCTGAACATAATTGCCGTCATTAATGTATTTAATTAGAGTTTCTATGCAAAGGTTCTCACATATACCTGGGGTAACAATGTTCTTGTAAGCCCACGCTGCGCTAACAGGAAATAGTGGAGCACAAATAACTACTGTAAAATCCAAAATTACATTGACAGGAGCTAAAATTTCACCGATTCCACCTCCTGCAGACGGCTTAGGGTTGAGAAAGAACGGAACATCAGCTCCTACTTTTAGAGCTATTTCAGACAGTTCTTCGGGTTTTAATGCACTGAATAATTTCTGCAGAAGAAGAAGCGTAGCAGCAGCATCAGAACTACCCCCACCCATTCCGGCAGTTATCGGAATATTTTTTTCTATACTTATTTTGAGAGAAGCTTTCAATGATGCCTTTTCCATATAGAGCTTTGCCGCTTTATAGCAAAGGTTTCTGGCATCGCATGGGATTTCAGAATTGGAGCAGCTAATTAAAATTTCATTGCCGTTTTTTGCATTTAAAGTAATAATATCACAAAGATCTTTCAGCGGTAAGAAAATAGTATCGAGATTATGATAACCGTCAGTTCTTTTTCCAAGAACTTTCAGGAATAGATTTATTTTTGAAGGAGTATTTAAGGAAGCCTGCACATTCAAATGGATTACTTTTTGGTTTTTATTGAAAGCTCGTTTTTCGAAATAGTTACGAGGGTATTTGGGGGAATACATTCAGTTAACCATACATTTCCTCCAATTACCGAGCTTTTGCCTATGACAATATCTCCCAGTACTGTAGCGCCGGAATAAATTGTGACATTATCTTCCAGTGTAGGGTGGCGTTTTCTGTCTCGAATAATTTTTCCATCGGGAGTTTTAGGAAATGATAAAGCTCCCAGAGTGACGCCCTGGAAGATTTTGCAATGATTTCCCAGAATGGAAGTTTCTCCGATTACAACGCCTGTTCCGTGGTCAATAAAGAAACTCAAACCTATTTTAGCTCCAGGATGGATGTCAATTCCTACTTTGCTGTGAGCGTACTCTGTCATTATTCGTGGTATAAGCGGAACATCTTTAATATGAAGTTCATGAGCAATTCTATAAACCATTATAGCATAAAGCCCGGGATAGCTGATTATTATTTCCTCGAGGCTTTTTGCCGCAGGATCTCCTTCATAGGCTGCCTCTACATCCAGTTTCATTTTATTTCTAAGTTCGGCAAGACTTTTTATGAAATGCGAAACAGCCTCTTCTGTAAGCTGTTCAATATCGCAAGATTTACACAGTTCTTTATTTGAGCACTGATATCTGAAGGCTCTGGAAACCTGACTGAAAAGCTCGACATAGAGTTTTGAAATCATGTTCCCAACAAAATAATTAATATTCTTAAGATCTAATATTTTTTCGTGGGCATATCCCGGGAAAATGATTTCTTCTATATCGTCAATAATCTGGTAGATTTCATTTTTACTAGGAAGATTTGATCCAGAAAGGTGATTGATGCCTTTCTCATCTTCATATGTTTTATCCAGCGCAGAAATTGCGTTTTTTACTAATTCGGCCTTATCCTGGTTCCAAAAATCATTTGAAAAACAGTTCTTCATACATTTTCTCCTCATAAAGACCTCAAAAATTACGCTGATAATGCTATTATAACAAATCAATATGAAAAAGATAGAGCGAAATAGGATAAAGAGCGCTAAAATCTATTTACTTTTATAAACTGCATATTAATGGAGCCGATTATGTCTAAACTATGTAAAATGAGCTGCAAGAAGAAAAATAGCGATTTTATAGAAAAGGAATAAACTCAGATTAAACACCGATGAATGATTCAGATACAATTGCAGCTATATGTTCCGGAGTGGGCAGTTCAATTGCTATTATAAGGATTTCCGGCTATAAAGCTCTTGAGATAGGCAGACAGATATGGAAGTCCAAGCATTCCTTGAATATTGAAAGTTCACGAAAATTTCTGTTAGGAAGAATTCTTCCATCTGCAGATACTTCCGGAGAGGTTGCTTTTGCTGTTTACATGAAAGGTCCTGATACTTTTACAGGGGAAGATGTTTTAGAAATTCATGCGCATGGAGGCGCGACAAATTCAAGAAGACTGCTGAGGGCTGCAATCAACGCTGGCGCAAGGCAAGCAGAAGCAGGGGAGTTTACCTACAGAGCGTTTATTAATGGGAAAATAGATCTGACTCAGGCAGAAGCGGTCTGCGATTTCATAAGCGCTCATAATGATAATGCTCTTCACCTGGCGGAAAGACAGATGGATGGGGTTCTGGGGAAGAAAATAAAAGCTGTTAGAGAGAAAGTTATGAATATTCTTGCCGAATGCGAAGCAAGAGTAGACTTTCCTGAAGATGAGCTTGACTTTATTCCGATTCAAGAGCATTTGAAAGTAATCGAATCAATAGAAAAAGAACTTCGGAAATTATATGAAACCAAATACGAAGGTAAAGTTATCAGAGATGGCGTAAGAGCCGTTATAGCTGGCAGGCCCAATGCAGGGAAATCGTCGCTGATGAATTTGCTCTTGGGTTATGAGAGAGCAATAACCACCGATATACCGGGAACTACAAGAGATACACTTGAAGAGTTTGTGAATATCAGAGGAATACCTGTCAAATTAATAGATACAGCAGGCCTACGCGATTCAGATGATATAATAGAATCCATGGGAATACAGAAAACTCTTGACTCGATTGAGTCATCTCAAGTAATAATTTGGCTTCTTGACGCATCATCTGATATAAGAGATGAACTTGCAGCGATGACTCAATATCTTAATTCAGCTGATAATGCCATAGCAGTGTGGAATAAAACCGATTTGATTAAGGATAATAAAATTCTTCCATCAGCTCCTTTTGAAGTAGTTGAAATATCAGTAAAGAATGAATTGGGAATCAATAACCTTCTAGATGCGATAGAAACAAAAGTCTGGAGTCATCATACAAAACTTCAGAATAATGAGGTTCCTGTTTCTCAAAGACACGCAGAATATATATTGCAGTCTTTAAATGCTCTGCCTGATGCTATTTCCAACTTAAAGAGTGAAAATTGGGAACTTGCTTCAATTGGATTTAAAAGCATTATTAACTATCTGGGGTCTATAACAGGAGAAGACGCTTCGATAGATATTTATGAAACTATATTCAGTCGATTCTGTATCGGGAAATAGAAAAATCAGCTTAAAAGATTTTCAGGAAATCATTTATTTGTAAATTTATGTAATCGCGATAAATATCTGTTTTCGTATCCAAAAAAAGAGATATAGCTAATCTTTTAATTGACACATAAATAGTATTTTTTATAAGAAATAATTAAATTTTAGTTTAAAATGGTTAATAATGGCTCTAGATTTGTCCAAACTATTAACCAAGTGCAATAATGACAAAATATTTTCTAGGCATAGACATAGGTTCTACTACCTTAAAAGCTGTTCTGATAGATCAGGATTTTAATATACATAATACACTATACGAAAGGACGAAACCTGTAAAAGGAAAACCTGTTTCCTGTTCAGGTAGATGCGGGACATGCGGTTCCTGTAATATGGGAGCAGTAAAAAACACTATTGATGATTTTCTCTGGCATAAAAATCTTGCTCAGAACCAGATTGCCTGTACAGTTGTTACTGGAAGCCAGATAGTAGAAGAAACACAAAATTTCATTAGTTTTAACTTCAAGGTAAGCGAAGTTTCCGCTCATGTCGAGGGAGCAAATAGATTTTATTCGCAATGTCGGGCCATTTTAGATGTAGGGGGTCAGGACAGCAAGGCGATGATCTATAATGAGGAAATGCAGATGTGGACCTCAAAAATGAGTGGGATATGCGCGGCAGGGACAGGGGCTTTTCTAGATAGCGTTGCAACAAAATTAGGAGTGCCAGTAGAAGAAATGGAAAAACTTGCTGACTACTCTTCAGAACTGGAATTTTCATCAGTATGCGCTGTTTTGAGTGCTACTTCAATAAATAAATATAAGAACAGATATCCTCTTGGACTTATTATAGGAGGAGCATGCAAAGCTCAGGCAAGGACAATAATGTCAGGGGTAGGGGATCTGTTTTTTAACTACAAGGGAGATATTGTTTTTCAGGGAGGTGTAGCTGCGAACGGAGCTGTAAAACACTACTTGGAAGAAATAACAGGCAATAAAATTATTGTTCCAAAATATCACAATGTAATGGGAGCTTTAGGAGCCGCCTGCATTGGCAGGAAATTTATTGATATCAAGCCAAAACTGGTTAATTCGAAGGATATTTTTTCAGATGTTCCACTTAAATCAATCTCTCTAAGGATTAAGAGTACAAGAAGAGAATTTCTAGGGTCTCGAAAAGAAAAGCCGGTATGGCGCAATCTTTTCTTCCCTGTCGAAATTCTAAATGCAATGGACGCAAATATCATTACTCTTGAAACTTATGCCGCACTTTTTGCACGAAATAGAAAGAAAGTAAAACAAGCCTTTGATGTAGCATCATATAAAGGTTTTTCCGGGGCTGAAACCTGTTCGTTTTTAAGAACGCTTGAAGGTATTGAACTTCCGGAGCCTTTATTTGGAGTTTCGACATCACAGCCCTGTTTGCAGGGAGAAAGAATATTCAGGGATCTTGTTCGTGATTATGGAAAGGAAGATTCATTTTTCTCATTACATACACCTGTCAAATTTGACGAAAACGCAGTAGAGCATATGGCTTGTGATTTGGAAAAAGCAGTAAGCCTTCTAGAGAAAGCGCTTGGCAGAAAACTTGATCCAAACAAGCTTAGAGAAGCTTGCGAATTCTCAAATCAGGCTCGTGAAGTTTCCAATAAATGCAATTATCTGAGAACGAATTCCCCACCGCTGATTAGAGGAAGTACTGCAATCTATTTTGCCGCCATGTTTTCTCAATTATGGGGAAAGAAAGAACTCGTTGAAATTCAGCAGCAGTTTTATGAAGATCTTCTACAAAGAAGAAATGAGCTTGAAGGGAAGATTTCCATAGAAGATACTCATAGAATTTTATGGCTACATTTACCTCCATTTTATGACAGCAAACTTCTTGATTATATCGAAATTACCTGCAATGCGCCAATTGTCTTTGAAGAAGTTAATTTTTGTGGTTGGGATGTCCTTGATGTTAATGACCCATACAGGGCGCTTGCGAGAAAACTTCTAACTGTAGGCTTTCTTGATCCGCATTTACGAGTTTCAAAGATTGCTGAATATGTTCCGACGGGAAAAATCAATGGTTGTATAATTTATAATCATATGTTTGGAAGATGTTCTATGTCAGATGCTTCATTAATTAAACATCTCAGGCAGGAACTTTCAAAAAAGCTGGTACCTCTTCTTGTTTTAGATGGAGACTGTATGGATCCAAGCGTAGATCCCTGCAGTACATATACTAAAATAAATGCTTATATTGAAGCTCTTAATGCCAAGAAATATGGTAATATGTTTGGACCTTTTGAGCAAAAATAATTATAGGGATTTATCAGTATGCCTATTTTTGAATATCATTGTAAGAAATGTAATAATATTTTTGAGAAGCTTGTATCAGGGCAGCTTCAGGGAATTCATCAATGCCCCAAATGCAACTCAATGGAGACAGAAAAAATTTTATCCCGTTTCTCTTCTGGAATGACTGCAGGTAAAACTTCTTCTTGTCCTGCAAAAGCTGTGTGTGAACCAGCAGGCCATAGTTGCGGTGCATGCTGTCCCATGCATAGACACTAATATTTCTATTGGGATTACAATCTCAAACCAAATTGTCTGACTTCATCCTTGATGATAGTTTTTCTTGGTTTTATGATTTTTTATGAGTATAAATTGTCCGCATTTTGGACAGATTGTGGTATTTTCTCTAGGATTAACAAGAAAGGCATAGCGACATTCATTACATATGCAGAGTTTTCCTTCAGAAAGAGACCAATTACGGATATCATTCCTCCATGATTCTCTGACCCATAGAATTATAAGGTACACTATCCATAGAAGAAGATATATAAAAAAGACAGTAGCGTAAGAAGCTTGAAACATATTATTTCTCCTGTTCTTTATTATTATTATTGCTATATACCGGAAGCCATTCTACCCTTGCAAAAATTAAATTATTTTTGAACTTATCATATATTTCATCGGGCCATTTACATACAGACAGATTCCTTAAAGCTATTTCGTCAAGTTCAGAAGAATTGGAACTTTCAATTATTCTTCCTGATAGAATGAGTGAAGGATTTTGCGGGATGTAAAGTTCAATGACGGTAGGGCCATGTGGGTTGAACTTTATTATTTTGTCTTTTTTATCAACTAAGTCGAAAAACTTAATATCTATAGGCATGCCAGTATAGAAATCTGTGACATAAGGATATGAAACTTTTTGGGAGAGCAGAGGGGCTTTTGCAATTGCCGGGGGGCGGGCGGTGTCAAACCATGTAAGTTTCGGCATATAATCGGAAAAAGTTAAACTATTAACCGGAATATTCCTTATAGTTGTTTCTTGCTGTGTATTATCTGTGGCTGGTATGAATTTTCTATAATCGAGAATAGAGAAAACAGGCTGTTGAAGACGAAAAGTTTCCTTTGATAAAAGGAGTTCACTGTAACCAAAATTTAAATTAGGAAGAACTATTAATGTTGGATTTTCATCTTTCATCCAGCTTATTATCTCCTTAAGAGAAGAAGGAATATTTTTGTTGTCTAATGGAAGCATTACAATGCCTGAGCGACTTGAAGATATTTCTTTTTTGACGGTATCAATAGGTGAAAATAGTATAAAAAATAGAAGATGCGCAAGCAAGCATACTCCCAGAGCAAAGAACCATGGTTTGATTATCAGATTATATTTTTCTTTTAAAGGGAATGTTGACATCAGATTTAGTTTGTTTTATCCAATGGTACCTGAAAAGTTGTGCTCTTGATTGCTTCTACAGCCAGATAGACATTCAGATTAAGATTATTAGCCAGTGACAAAATCTCAGTGACTGCTCCCTGCGGCGTATTTTTGTCAGCCCGTATAATAATGCTGTCAATTTCATATCTGGATGAGATATCGGCAAGTTGTTTCGCAATGCTTTTGAAATCCATCACCTGATCATTGAAATAAAAATTTTGATTTTTATCAATGGTTATTACAATTTTCTCAGCATTAATAGGCTGTCCGATAGCGTGAGGCAGTTCAATGCTGATGGCCGACAACTGAACAAATGAACTGGAAAGAGTCATAAATATAAAAAGAAGAAAGGCAATGTTGATAAAAGGAACGAAGTAATTGAAGGGGTTATTGATTATGTTAAGTTTAGTTTTTATCTTCATTTTTTTAAGTTTATATAAGCTTGTTATTTTTGAGCTTTACTTGAATCGGCTTTAGGCATTTTGGATGAGCTGAAAAAGTATATTATTTCCGAGGAAGCTTTGTCTATTTCAGTAACAATATTCTGGATTCTTGATACCAGATAATTATAGGCAACAGTACAAGGGATTGATACGCATAATCCTGCAGCAGTAGTAAGGAGTGCTTTCCAGATTGCTTCTGACAGTCCTACGGCGTTTACAAAGGCACCTTTTAATTGTATTATCTGGAAAGCTTCTATCATGCCAAGAACTGTTCCAAGCAGTCCCAAGAGAGGAGTTATATAAGCAATTGTGGCTAAAATATTCATTTTTCTTTCCATTCTCGGGATTTCGTCTAAAGAGGCATTTATAGCAACCTGTTTTAAATCTGTATCATTTTGGGCATACCTTAATATCACTGCTCTTAAAACATGTGCTACAGGTCCTGGAGTTTCCTCACAAATACTAATAGCCTCAATAGTGTTTCCTTTTTTCAAGACATTAATAATTCCATTCAGAAGCTCTCCAGTATTTATTTGTGCTCTATGAATGTGAAACCATCGTTCCAGAACTATAACCAGGGCAATAAAACTGCAGAATGAAATTATCCACATTATTGAGCCCCCATATTCCATAAAAGTGACTAGAATCATTATTGATTTTACTCCTTGAATTTATATAAATTTCTGATTTCATCTATTCTTTGTTCAAAATCGCTTACGGGAGCTATCTTGTGTTTAACCAGTTCTTTCAGTACACTAATTGCCGCAAAAGCCTTTTCCGAAGAATTTTCTTCCATAAGAAGCCTTGTAAGCGCTATGGCGCTTTTGACAAGCCATATTTTTGAAGGATTATGTCCTGATTCAAGCTCAATGATGTTTGAGTAAAAAGCATCGTGATACGCTTCTATTGCTTTTTGTTTTTCTGAAATGATTTCATAACACTTGCCTAGCTTATACAGTGTCTGAGTCTTTATAAAGATTGATATTTGAGGATAATCGAGAATCTTATTATAATTCTGAATTGCGCTTTGAATCAAGCTGTTTTTATCCTCACTAAAGTTGATTTCCGCAAAGAAACAATCACCAATTCTGCCAAGTGAAGCAATCGCGATTTCTTGATTATTGGAAACATCATATGCTGACTTATAAGCTTGAATAGCATCAGAATATTTCCCATCAGATGACAGAATGTCTCCCTTCAGGTAAAGAGCCCATGGATATATTGCAGTAGTAGGAAAGTTCTCTTCAATTTGAGATATTGCATCAAGAGCCTTCTTATTATCTTCGATGATTGAATATATAAAAGCTTCCTGATAAAAACATTTAGCTGCTACTTCAATATTGTCATTATTATTTTTAATTAAAAAGTCTATCATGTCCAGAGCTTTATCAAACTGTTTATCCTGTTGATAATATTCTACAAGCCAAAATACTACCTGAACAGAATATTGTGAATCAGGGTAAGACGATAGAAAGATCTGAGAGTATTTCGAGACAGCGTCAAAATTTTTCAAAGAGATATCTGAATATATGAGTTTATATAGAGTTATTTCTCTTAATGGAGAGTCTTTATAGTTATCTAGAAGTTGGTGAAAATAAAAAGCGGCATTGTCATTTTTCTGAATTACAAGTGATAAAGATCCCGCTTCAAATAATGCTTCAGGAGCTAATTCGGATTCAGGATTATTCTGAACAAACTCAGAAAATTTTTCTATGGCCTGAGTAAAATTATTGAGCTTTTCAAGACATAACGCATACATAAAATAGGGAGAGGGTTTTATTAGCGAGTCAGGAAATTTATTTATGAGAAGTTTAATAGTTTCTTCTGCTGAATCAAATTCATTTAGGTTCATATAAACCTGTGACTCTTTATTCAGGCATAGTTCTGCGTAAGCGGGATATTCGTTTCTAATCGATATAAATTCTTTTAAAGCAGAACGGTAATCGTTTTTTGCAAATAGAACTTCAGCTTTTAAATATTTTGCATGGCTGACTGACTCAGAATCTTTGCTTTTAGAAATGACATAGTCGAAGTATTTGTCGGCAAGTTGATAATTTTTCAAAGCCAGGTCGTTTCTGCCAAAAAGAAGAGCTAGTTTAACCGTATCGAGATCAGGAGAAAGGTCAAAGAAAAAGTATTTTTTTGATAAATCAGCAAGATCTTCTTCATGTTTTTCTCTCATCAAAGCTTCGGAAAGAGTTAACAGGACTTTGCCATTTATGCCAGCTTTTGGGAATGCTTCAAGGAACATTTTAGCTGTCCGAATAGCTTGATCTAAATTATTCAATTTAAGACAGGTATTGATTTTGAGAATTACGGAGAGTTCTTTGCTGTACATGTCAGGAGCAAGATAAAAAGCATCGTCTATAACTGAAAGAGCTTCGCTGTATTGATCAGATTTTATCAATGAAGAAGAGAGGCTGTAGGCTACAAAGAACCATAGATAATCAGGGCCAATAGCTTGAGGTCTGATTTGTTCATAGAGATTTTTTGCTGATTTAAGATTATTCTGCATGCAAAAAATATAGATATTTATCAATTCATTTTTCAAGTTGTTTGATTTTTTTGTAGCCTCAGATTCTGAACTAATAATTTTCCTGGCTTCATCAAAATTATTTGTTGCCAGAGTAATCATTATCATTTCCTGTGAAGCCATACTGGCTAGATCTTCGGATTTTTGAGCTATGGCTTTTTCTCTGAGTTCTGTGAAAAGTTTGTAAGAGGAATTAAGATCTCCCATTCTAAGCACGCTTAACGCTTTGCCAAAAAGAGAATTGAGGTAAATTGCATCATTTGTGGATGCAGAGTTGGTCAGGATTTCGTTAAAAGTTGAGGAAGCTTCATCTAATTTTTCCTCATAAAGAAAAATTTCTGCCTTCCAGTAAGCAAGAATTCTCTGGTCTTCAGGGTGAGTTGGGAAATATTGTGCGAATTTTGTTGAAAGTTCACTATAAAGCCTCTTGGCCTCATCTATGTTGTTAGCTCTCAAGCAAGTCGCAATCAAGCAGAAATAAGCATCTCTTATTGCGGGAGAATCTCCAACAGCGTCTTTGAGGTAGTTTTCGTAATAATTCATTGCAACATCATAAAGGCCGCTGTCAAAGGCTTTGTCGCCCAGCAGTCTTTTCTGGTATTGAAGAGAAGTTGAATACAAAAAAAATGGCAGAAAAAATAAGACCAAGAACAAAAATATTCCTGTTTTTCCTGCCATTGATTTAATAGGGTAAAACATTCAAGAGAGAATGGAAATTTATGAAACTGAGATTGTTGTCTGAGGATTTGACAATTTAGCTGCATTAAGCTGCTTAACTTTTTCCCTGATAGAAGTTAATAATTTATTTTCAAGTTCTGGATTCTGTTTGATAAGTTCTTTTACCATGTCTCTTCCCTGGCCTAATTGTTCTCCGCCAAAAGAAAGCCATGCTCCTTTCTTTTCGATTATTCCCGTATCAATTCCAACATCAAGAATAGAACCGGCTCTAGAGATGCCTTCGCTGAATTCTATATCAAATTCAGCTTCTCTAAATGGTGGAGCTAGTTTGTTTTTAACTACTTTAACTTTTGTTCTACTTCCAATCTGTTCACCTTTTGCGTCTTTTATTGGAGATGATCTTCTTATATCTAGGCGGATGGAACTGTAGAATTTCAGGGCATTGCCTCCTGTAGTTGTCTCCGGATTCCCAAAAACTATTCCGATTTTGGAACGGATCTGATTGGTAAAAATAACGCAAGTCCTGCTTTTATTGATTGCTCCTGTCATCTTTCTGAGGGCTTGAGACATGAGGCGCGCCTGAAGACCCATATGTGAATCTCCCATGGAACCTTCAATCTCAGCTCTAGGTACCAGGGCTGCTACAGAGTCGATAACCAGAACATCTATTGAATTGCTTCGTATAAGGGTTTCAGCGATATTGAGAGCATCTTCTCCGCTGTCAGGCTGGGAAACCAGCAAGTCAGCAACTTTTACTCCAATCTTTTCTGCATAAGAAGCGTCTAAAGCATTTTCAGCGTCAATTATGGCACAAATGCCACCAGCTTTTTGTGCATTGGCAATGACATGAAGGCATACTGTTGTTTTGCCTGAAGATTCCGGACCGTATATTTCTACAACTCTGCCTCTTGGCAATCCTCCTACCCCCAGAGCTATGTCAAGGGCAAGGGAGCCTGTACTAATTGTAGCTATGTCATTGTGAAAAGAGTCATCGCCAAGGAACATTATCGAACCTTTGCCGTATTCTTTTTCAATCTGATTAATGACAAGAGCTAGATTTTTATCTTTTGAAGTTTTGTCATCAGTTTTTTTCCCGAGGTTTTTTTCGTCAGCCATAAGTTTACCCGCCTAAAATGATATTTAGAAGTTAAGTGTCAAACAAAGGGAAAATTATAATAAAAAAAAGGCTTTTTACAAGATAAATGTATATTTTTGGGTTCTTTTAATGCAAAGAATAACATCGACAATACAAAATGACTCTGCTATACTCAACTTATTTATCAAACCTCTAAGCAAAGTAGGATTTTTTATTTATATGGCAAAAGACAGAAAATTTTTGACTAATATACTGCTAATTATTCTTGTAGCTTTAGTTATAACTATAGGAATAGTAATAGTAAAAGCTATTGACTATTCAAGATTTAAAACAGAGGAACTGAAAAATTCGATAAGCCATATTGAAAGGAAGCTTAACGACATCGAAATGAATCTTAAAAACTCCAAGTCCTCAAGAGGGCAGAGTGATTATGAAGAGTCAAGATCCCGTAATATTGCCAACTTATCATATTTTGATCCTGATGCTGATTTTGGAGGAACGATAATTAACTGCGAGAGGACAGCAAGCGAAAATATGAATAACATATTGAGCAACGAGAAGTTTGTTAGCGATATCTGGTCATACACAAACAGTTCTTTAACTTCAAGAGACTATTCTGATCCGGATCTGATTGAACCTCTTATGGCTGAGAAATGGGATTTATCAGAGGACAAACTTGTTTACGACATAACGATTAAGCCTGGAATTTTATGGCATGACTTTAAAGACCCTGTGTCGGGAAAAGAATGGAAAAATATAGAAGTAACTGCTGAAGATTTTAAATTCTATGTTGATGTAATTAAAGATGAAAGCGTAGACTGTGCCCCTTTGAGAGTTTATTTTCAGGACTTGGACAGGATTGAAGTGCTTTCCAGATATCGTTTTAAAGTTTACTGGAAGAAGAAATATTTTCTATCTGAGGCTTGGACTTTGGGGTTAAGCCCGCTGCCAAAGCATTTCTATAAGGACTACGAAGTGTCTTTTGACGGTAAAAAATTCAATAACGATTATGCAAGAAATAAACTTGTTATAGGCTGCGGTCCATACAGGTTTGTCAGATTTGATCCAGGACAGAGAATAATTCTAAAAAGATGGGAGAAATATTTCGGATCAAAATATGGGATAGCCCCGCCATTGGAAACAGTTGTTTTTGAAATAATAAATCATCCCAATACCCAATTTCAGGCATTGCTCTCAAATGACATAGATAAAATGGATTTAACGCCCGACCAATGGGTAAGTAAAACTGATATTCCGGAATTTGATTCTGAAAGCAGCAACTTCAAAATCAGAAAAATGAACTTTCCTTCCAGAACATATACTTATATAGCTTATAACGAGAAAAACCCTCTTTTTCAGGATAAAAGAGTTCGTCAGGCCATGACTTATCTAGTTGACAGGGAGAAAATACTCAAAGTTGCCTACAATGGTTTGGGAAGAATTGTTTCGGGGCCTTTTTTTATTGACAGCCCTTACTATGACCAGGCTGTAAAACCTTATGAATTTTCACCTGAGAAAGCAAGATTATTGTTAAAAGAAGCCGGTTGGGAAGACCATGATGGAGACGGAACACTCGATAAAGATGGAAAGAAGTTTGAATTCACTGTTCTTTCAGTGGCTCAAAGCACCATTCAGGAAAAAATGTTTCCGATAATAGACGAAGATATGAAGAAGGTTGGAATTGCAATGAATGTTAATAAAATTGAGTGGTCTGTTTTTCTTCAAAGACTGGATAAGAAAAATTATGATGTGGTGTCTCTTGCATGGGCTCTTCCTTTGGATCCTGACCCAACCCAGGTATTTCATAGCTCAGGAGCTGATATAGAAAGTTCAAGTAATCATATAAGCTTTAAAAGTAAAGAAATTGATAAGCTTCTTGATGAATTAAGAGACTGTTTTGATCAAAACAGGCGTGTGGAGATATGCCATTACATACATAAAATTCTTCATGAAGAGCAACCTTATACATTCCTTTTTTGTCCTGACGAACTTCTTGGTATAAATGCAAGATATGAAAATGTAAGGCTTTTTCCAAAATATCCTGTTGTACCAGAAGAGATTATGTGGACTCCCAAAAGCAAACAATCTACAATGAAGATAAGTAATTAATATAATGCCCAAGATAGCTAGAGTCCTTGTTAATCTTTCCTTAAATAAACATTATGAATATTTAGTTCCTGATTCTCTTTCAAATGATGTAAAAGTTGGTTCAAAGGTCATTGTTCCATTCAGAAACAGACATATTGAAGGGCATATTGTTTCATTTTCCGAACAGACTTTCTTTTCAGATAAACTTAAAGAAATAAGCTCATTATGTTATAAGTCACCAGTCATTCCGCAAAACTTGCTTTCTCTTGGAGATTGGATTGGTTCTTACTACTGCTGCTCAAAAGAGCAATCCCTGAGAGCATTGTTGCCAGGCGCGGTAAGAAGCGGGAAGATTTCAAAAAAAGAAGCTATCCATATTTACATTAGTGACAGGGATAAGGCAGCTGAGTTTTTATTTCGTGATAAGACCAAATCCGAACATCAGAAAGCGATTCTTAAGGCTCTGATCCAAAGACCAGATATGCTCTTGTCAAATCTGAAGAAAATGACTTTAGTATCTGATTCGGCCATTAAATCATTAATAGATAAGAAGCTTATAGGTAAGGAAAAGAGATATGTTGGCAGAGACCCTTTTTCTGTCCCTATAACTCCGGATGTGGAAATTCCTGTTCTTACTGACGAACAATCAAAAGCTGTCAGTGTAATTACAGATATGCAGGATAAGAAAATTGAAGCCGTAACAGCATTGCTTTTTGGAGTTACAGGAAGCGGTAAGACTGAAGTTTATCTCAGAAGTATAAAAGAAGCTCTTGATAGGGGAAAAGATTCAATAGTACTGGTGCCTGAAATAGCTTTGACTCCACAGACGACAGAAAGATTTAGAGCCAGGTTTGGAAATATGGTTTCCGTTCTTCATAGCGCCTTGAGCGATGGGGAAAGATATGATGAATGGATGAAAATATATGAAGATAAAGTAAAAATCGTAGTCGGCGCCAGAAGCGCTCTTTTTGCCCCTTTTAGAAATCTTGGATTGATTATTGTAGACGAGGAACATGAAAACTCTTACAAACAGGACGAAGCTCCCCGCTATCACGCAAGAGATGTGGCGGTTATGAGAGCGCATAAAGAAGGAGCCATAGCAATACTTGGTTCTGCCACGCCTTCCATGGAATCATATTACAATGCAGAGTCCGGAAAATATAAACTGCTTAGACTCGAAAAAAGAATAGACTCAAGGTTGATGCCGAAAGTCATTACAGTAGATATGAGAGGCGATTCAGGCAGCGGAACCAATACGATGTTTTCCAAGGTTCTAGTGGAAGCTGTTTATGATAGATTGTCGAGAAATGAGCAAACAATAATTTTTCTTAACCGCAGAGGTTTTGCCACTCATATGATGTGTCCCATTTGCGGATATTCTGCAAAATGTCAGAATTGCTCTGTTGATTATACTTATCACAAGTCAAAAGATTATCTTTCCTGCCATATATGCGGGGATGTAATTGAAGCCTATAAAAATTGTCCCGAATGTAAAGCTCCGAATATCAAATATTCCGGCTTTGGAACTGAAAAGATAGAAGAAGTTGCTGCCAGGATTTTTCCACTTGCGCGGATAGCCAGGATGGATTCCGATACAATGACCCATAAAAAGTCTTACGAAACTGTTTTGAGTGAATTTAAAAAAGGAAAGATTGATATTCTTATAGGAACTCAAATGTTGGCGAAAGGACTGGATTTTCCCAATGTAACACTTGTAGGAATAATCAATGCTGACATGGGGTTGCACATCCCCGACTTCAGAGCATCGGAAAGGACATTTCAGTTATTAACTCAAGTAGCAGGAAGAGCAGGAAGAGGAGAGGTTTCAGGAGAAGTTTTTATTCAGACATATACTCCGACACACCCATCTATTTTGTTTGCTGTAGAGCATGATTACGAGAAATTTTATGAATATGAACTTCCTATCAGAGAAGAGCTTCGTTATCCGCCTAAAGGAAGGCTGGCAATAATCAGATTTAGTTCTGAAAATGAAGCTAAACTTCTCGAGCAGGCAGAAAAATTTTATGTCGCGATTAAAAGTTTTAAGGTTGATGGACTGACTGTTTCTCCTCTTGTACCGGCTCCTGTACCAAGAGCTAAAAATAAATTCAGATATCTTGTTATGTTACGGGGAAGTATAAAATCTTCACATAGAAATTTGATAAGAGAACTAATATGCAATCAAGACAAGAAAAATGATGTTTCAATTTATGCTGATATTGATGCATTGAACATGCTATAGTTTATTTTACTTTATACCCTTAGAGAAGATATCAACTAACCGTTTTATCTTTTCAATCTTTACCAAATCCTGATCGGCTGAAGAATTTGATTCAATCAATTGAGTGTATTCAGTAAGCACTTCTGATAGAAACGATATTGATTCTCTCCCTATTTCAAGTTTAATTCTATTTGCTTCAGGGACAATATTTTGATCAATTTGAGCTTTTGAAAACTTAATAAATTCAGGGCTCAATCCATAAGCTTCAACGATAAGGGTATTGATAATTTTTTCAAGTTTTACAGATAATCCGGGATTGTTCAGATTATTTTCTTTACAGAACGAAACAGAATCCAGCATTAGTATTGAGGGCATTGTTCTTTTTCTGAAAGATTGGCTTGAGGCAATTGCTCCTAACTTTTTAAGTGTTGAACTAGCTGCATGTTCTGCTTCTATCTCTAGAAATTCATTGCAGTTCAAATAGAGCGCAAAAACATTTTCCGATTTAGTCTGAATCTCAAGTAGAAGTTCCATTAGGTTAGTTTTTTGAGAAGAGAAGAGCGATATTTTTTTCAATATTCCATTTTGAAACAACTTCCATTGGCTTTTTCTTGGAAATTCAGATGAAGAGCTATTAAGAATCTTTATTTTACCGGCAAAACTTTTTTTGGGAGAATCAAAGAGGATATAAGACCAGTCAGATTCGCGAATAAGCTTACCAAGGAGAGACCTCAATTCAGCAATATAAAAGAAATCATCATGACAGATAGAGGCAAGATGATTAATATAGCTTTCAACTGATTCGGTTATAATAAAGCGAAAATCTTTATTGAATATATTCATGCCAAGGAGAATCTCTCTTTAGCATTTAGGCAATGCTTAGCTCTTACGAAATCATTTCAGGGAAAGCATTCAGATAAAATTCTTTTACGATAGTCAAAAGCCTTCCCTCGTCCATCTTCCAATGAAGGTTTTTTTCTCCAAGAGCTTCGACGACATTACTTACATCAAAAGTTATATCAGACGCAAAATACGGTAAAAGATCTCCAAGGAATTTGGAAATCATCCTTTCTCTCAAAGTTGGCTTATCTACTTTTTCGTGACAGGAAATACCATTTCTTATCTTAAGAATTTTGCATGTAGCTGTAACAATATCAACCATTTTTGCAGGTCCCTTTCCTGTTATATGGAAAGTCTTATTCTCGCATGGCAGCAAAGATAGATCGTAAATAGTATCAGCTACATAATCAATGGGTACAAAATAAATCTTATCAGAAGTCCTAGTTTCCATTCTCAGGTGCGGTATATCCATTGGTTCGTCAGGCATAGTACCGGTTTTCGCGCAATACTGTTTTTTCAGCATACCAAAAAATTCAAGAATTCTATAGAAAGCCAAAGGTTTTCTGATTTTACCATCCTTAAGCCTGCCTACTATTATTGCTGGTCTGTAGATCGAATAATTCAATCCGGAACTTCTGACTAACATTTCAGCGTTGTATTTACTTTTCTCGTATGAGTTGTTGAAAGTAGTGTTTGGTACGAGCCCGTCTTCTTTCACTAGCCCGCTGGTTCTTCCTGCTACATAAGACGTACTTACATGATGATATGAATCAACATTAAACTTCTTGGCTAGGTCTATCATATTTTTAGCGCCTGTATAGTTGCCAATATAAACATTGTTATAAGGGTCTTTACCCAGGTTTACATTTGCAGCACAGTGAAATATACTGTCAATCTCAGTAAGTTTTTCAATGGCAGTGTCTTTTATTGTAGAAGAAACATCTCTGTCAATAACATCTATTCTCTTGAGTGCTTTGTATGCAAAACCAGGGATGGCATCAAATGTGCATTGTTCTTTAATTGCTTCTGCGACCTTTTCCTTGGCGCTCTTATTGCCTTTCCCCCCTCTAGTCAATGCTACAATTTGAATATTATCATTCTTTTTTAGCAGTTTAACGGCGTAAGCGCTTCCCACTAAACCTGTTATGCCTGTCATTAAAATTTTTTTCTGCATTAAATATACCTTTTGAAAATTTTCTATTTATGTTTTTCTAATTTTAAGTATAAATAAATAAGGTCAAACAACAATAGTAGATTCGAATGAATAAATATATTTTTTCAAAGAAATCTTTTTCTCGTATAAAGCTTTGCCTACAATGATACCTTCGAGATTCGGATTAATTTTCGACAAATCAAGAAGAGACTGTAGATCTTTTATAGATCCAACGCCTCCTGAAGCGATTATAGAGCATTTGGGAAGTTCACTGCAGAATAAAGAAATCATATCCATATTAGTGCCGCTTAGAGCTCCATCTTTTGATATATCAGTATAGATAAATCGCTGAACACCCATTGAAGCAAATTGTTTTGCCAGATCAATGGCTAAGATTCCAGTTGTTTGCATCCATCCGTCAACTGCTACTTTTCCTTCTCTTGCATCTAGCCCCAGTATGATTTTTTCTTTGCCGAATTTGTCTAATAGAATTGGAATAAGCTTAGGGTTTTTAATTGCAGAAGTTCCTATAATCACTCTAGAGATACCTGAATCAAATGCAATCTGAGCTTCTTCAGGAGTTCTGATTCCTCCACCAAGTTCACAAGGAATACTTATGGATGAGCAGATTCTTTTAATCGAATCAATATTTACGATTCTTCCGGTTTTTGCTCCGTCAAGGTCGACAATGTGCAGAAGTGGCGCACCTTTTATTTGCCATTCTTTGGCTGCTATTTCGGGAGAGTCAGAATAGATCGTCTGCTTATTATAATCTCCTTGGTATAACCTGACGCATTTTCCTGAAACAATATCTATTGCAGGGATAATAATCATCTGAATTGACCTTTTATATTGAGTTTATGAAATTTTTAATAATTTGTATTCCGGCATCCTGGCTTTTTTCGGGGTGGAACTGTGTTGCTGTAATATTCTCTTTACAAATACAGGAACAGAATTTAATTCCATATTCGGTTAATCCTGCAATGTAAGAAGTATTTTCAGGAACGACATAGTAACTGTGAACAAAATAGAAATATTCATTATCTTTTAATCCATTAAAACAACTATGCTTGTTGATTTTTGAAACGCTATTCCATCCAATCTGAGGAACTTTAAGGTTCAAAGAATTATCGAATTTGATTGTTTTTCCATTGATTATTCCAAGTCCCTTGATTCCGGGAGCCTCTTCGCTTGTTTCCATAAGAAGCTGCATCCCAAGGCAGATGCCGAGAAAAGGTTTGCCAGAGGATATAAAATTCCTGATACTATCGCTAAGTCCTAAGAAATTAAGATTTTTTGCACCATCTCCGAAATTGCCAACTCCAGGAAGAACTATGGCCTCAGCACGATATATTTCATTAGGAGAGGAAACAATTTCAATATTTCTGGCGCCTGCTGCAATGAAGGCTTTGCGCACACTTGATAAATTTCCCATTCCATAATCAATTAGTGCAATCATGATATAAGCAAGAAGTAAGTCGTTAGTAGGCAGATGAGGATGATAAACTTTGAATGTTTATTAAATTCGTAATAAATAAGCATTAACTATAGACTGCCTTTTGTTGACAGAACTTTGCCTTTAAGTCGGTTTTCTGACGACGAGGCTATATCGAGTGCTTTTGCAAATGCTTTGAAAACAGCCTCAAATTGATGATGAACATCCTCTCCGGTGTGATGTATTATATGTAAATTTATGCCGGCTTTTACAGAAAGAGCCTGGAAAAATTCATGAAAAAGCCTTGTGTCTATGTTAGAAATTATGTCTTTTTTGGGTGTTAAATTATACATTAGATAAGGCCTTCCGGAAAGGTCAAGAGAGACAGTAACAAGAGTATCATCCATAGGAAGGATAAAGAAGCCGTATCTTCTTATACCTGTTTTGTCGCCCAAGGCTTTTGCAATTGCTTCACCGAGTACAAGTCCGATATCTTCAATTGAATGGTGGCAATCGACTTCCAGGTCACCTTTGACGCTTATATCAAGATCAAAGAACCCATGTTTGGAAAAAAGTTCAAGCATATGGTCAAAGAAAGGCATTCCTGTATGGATGTTTGATTCGCCTGAGCCGTCGATATTCAAAGTCAAATTTATATCTGTTTCTTTTGTTTTTCGCGCTATAACTGCATTTCTCATATTAGTATTATCCTAAGAATATTAAACTGAAATTTCATCAAAGGCATTATCATTAAGCAAGGGAGCGTATTTTTCAAGAAGAGGAGTAATGTCATTTTTTATAAACTCTCTGACCTGATCAGGAGCTCTGCCTATAAAGTCTGAAGGATTCACGATTTTGTCAATGTCCCCTGCAATAGCTGAGAATAACATGTCATTTTTAATTTTATCCAGAAGAGTATTATTCATTCCAAGTTCTTTTATTTCTCTTATAGTTGAGTGAGAATGCTGCCTGATTGCTTCGTGGAGTTCTTGTCTGTTTCCGCCGGCTTTAACTGCAGCCATCATTATATTTTCTGTAGCCATGAATGGAATTTCTCTCTGAAGGTTCCTCTCAATAATTTTAGGCCAGACCTGCAGTCCGTTAATAATATTATAAAGAGTGGAAAGGATCACATCTATGCTGAGAAAAGCTTCAGGAAGGACTATTCTGCGGTTTGCCGAATCATCAAGAGTTCTTTCAAACCATTGATTAGCGTGAGTCTGTGCCGGATTGTCCATGAGAGACATAACAAACCTTGCTAGACTGCATATTCTTTCGCTGCGCATGGGATTCTTTTTGTATGCCATTGCGCTTGAGCCAATTTGAGATTTCTCCCATGGTTCTTCAATTTCACCCAAATGTGAGAGCATTCGCAAATCACAGGCAAATTTATATGCGCTTTGAGCTATTCCCGAAAGGACAGTAAGGATATAATAGTCAATTTTTCTGGTATATGTTTGCGAACTTACAGATAGAGACCTCGAAAACCCCATTCTTTTTGTAACCAATAAATCAAGTTCAGCAACTTTCTTTGAATCGCCTTTGAAGAGAGACATAAAACTTGCCTGAGTCCCGGTAGTACCTTTAACTCCCCTGAATTGAAAATTGTCTAGCTCAAATTCAAGGCGGTTAAAATCAAGCAACAAATCCTGGAGGTAAAGGCTCAATCTCTTTCCTACTGTTGTGGGCTGAGCCGGTTGAAAGTGCGTAAAGGCAAGTGTAGGAAGCGTTGCTAACTCTTCAGCTCTGTCAGAAAATCTTTTGATTAAATTTAGAAGTTTTTTGCGAATAATAAGCATTCCCTCTTTTATCTGTATGAGCTCAGAATTATCCGTGACAAAACAGCTTGTGGCTCCAAGATGTATTATCGGCATAGCTTTAGGACATAGTTCTCCGAAATGGTGAATGTGGCTCATTACATCATGACGGAGTTTATTTTCTATTTCGGAAACTCTTTTGAAGTCAATATCATTTTGATGGGCTTCTAGTTCCGCAATCTGCTCGTTAGTTATATCCAAGCCCAGCTCTTTTTCTGCTCTTGCCAGTTCCAGCCAGAGTTTACGCCACAAAGTGTGTTTTCTTTGCGGCGACCAATTATAACTCATCTCCTTACTGGCATAGCGGCAGGAGAGAGGGCTTTGATATGTATTAAGATTCACTTTAAAAGTTATTGCTTGATAAATTTATTGAGTTTAGGTACGAATATGAACATGATTATGCAGATTATGAATGTAGATATGCCTAGTTGAAGGAAGAGATTGCTGTAGAGCTTCAAAGACAATATTGTGTTTCCAGCATCCACTTTTGGCACGCTTGCAAGAGAAGCTACCATGCCCCCGAAAATACCTGAAATGGCTGTAGCAAGAAACCACGCGCCCATGACAAAGCCAACTACTTTTTGAGGAACAAGTTTTGTTACCATTGAAAGACCAAGTCCGGCGATAAGAAGTTCCCCGATGCTCTGAAAGCCGTAAGTAACTACCATCCAGTTTCCTGATATAATTCCATTGCTATCCGCAAAAAATTTTCCTGCTAAAGGAAGCGCAAGAAAACCGAGGGAACAAAGAAGCATTCCGAAAGCGAATTTTGTTGCGATAGTAAAGTCTCTACCGTGTTTTCCAAGTGCATTATATATCAGAGCTAGAATTGGACTTCCAATGATTATCCAGAATGGATTAAGGGTTTGATACTGAAGCGGATTGATTGTAAGTCCAAACAGGTCGTGGTTGGTGTTTCTGATGGCAAAGAGGTTAAGAGAAGTCGGCATTTGATTATAAAGAATATAGAATACCACAGCTTCGACGATAAGCACCATACAAACTACATAGCTCATTCTTTGTTTGCTGTCTTCAGCTCGAATAGTAAGCTTAATCATTATCAGGAATATACAGATAATAGCGATATAAAGTATTATTTGTGCAACGGTAAGATATTTAAGTAGCAGAGAGCTGATTATTGCTACAACAACTATCAATACGATTACTGCGAAAAGTTTCCCAATAGCCACTTTTTCAAAGTCGGGTTGTGACCCTACTCCTGCAAGGAGCTTGCTGAAAAACAAATAACCCGCTATTGCAAGAGACAAACCGATAACGCAGATCAGAAAAGCCGAAGAATAGCCCCAATATTCTTGAGCCATAGGACAAAGGATCATTGAGAAGAAAGACCCTAAGTTAATAGACATATAATACATTGTGAATGCGCTGTCGATTCTGTGGTCGCCCGGTTTGTAAAGTTTTGATACAAGGCTCGAAGGATTTGCTTTGAACATCATATTTCCAGCGACAATTGTACCCATTCCAATGTAAATAAATTTTTCAGGATGGATCGTAAGGAATAGGTAGCCAATTGCTAAGACAATTGCTCCGATAAGCATAGTTCTCTTTGTTCCTAAAACTTTATCTCCAACGAATCCGCCCACGCTTATGAATGCGTAGCAAAGGGCAGTCATGGCGCCCCATGTCATATTCGCTTTTGTGTCATCGAAATTAAGGTTGGTGATCATGAAGTAAACCATTACTGCCTGCATTCCATAGAATCCCCATCGTTCCCAGAATTCGATGAAAAATATTAGCGAAAATGGTTTTGATGGGTTTTCTACTCCACAATGTTCCGTATCCGTTGCCATAATACTCTCTCCTCCTTATTTGTTTACAATAATACCCTTTCATGTAATGTGAAACGAAGAATATATTATGGGCTTTAGTTGTTTAAAGCATCAATTTGATGTTTTTAAGATTATTATTCTGGTTGATATTGGCTAAGTTTCCTCTTTTGGAAGGGTGCCTTAATATATATCAAGAACAAAATTTGATGACATATTTTATTAAGGCTCTATTCAATAAAATTAAAAAGTTATAATTTATCAGAAATAGTTGTCAAGAATTTATTAATTTACATGAGGTGATTCCAGGATGAAAAAAATTCTTTATATTGAGCCGTTTTCAGGAATATCAGGAGATATGTTTGTAGGAGCACTTCTAGACCTCATTAAGGAGCGTGAAGGGATATTTGAAAAGGTTATGTCTCTTCAGACTCATCCCAAATTTAAATTGTCTTTAAATAAAGTTAATAAAAATGGTATTGCTGCAACGAAATTCGATGTTGTTATAGACAAAGAACCATATAGTAATCACACGCACGGCTGCACACTTAACGAAATATTTTCAATAATTAACAGCGCGGAAGAAATATCAATTCAAGCCAAGGAACTTTCAAAACGAATTTTTTCCCGACTTGCAAAGGCTGAAAGCAAAATTCATGACATGGAAACAGATCATGTACATTTTCATGAAGTTGGAGCAGTTGATTCTATTGTAGATATAGTTTTTGCATCTCTTCTTATAACTGAACTGAAAATAGATCAAATAATCTCTTCTCCACCTGCATTAGGAACGGGCACAATTAACACAATGCACGGAATTCTTCCAGTTCCTGCTCCGGCTACAGCTGAAATGCTTAAAGGGGTTCCTTTTACCCCGACTAATATAAATGGAGAATTAACTACGCCCACCGGCGCTGCTATTCTTACAGAACTTGTTACAAAATGGACATGTCCAGAAGAAGGATTGTTAAAAGCCGTTGGATACGGTGCAGGTTCCAGATCATATCCTAATCAGGCAAATATTCTAAGAGTTTCTCTTTTCGAGGAAGAGAATATTCAATGTTCTTCTGACAGAGTTGCAGTAATTGAGTCAAATATAGATGATATGACAGGCGAATTCCTTGGGTATATTGGACAGGGGCTGCTTAAACCAGGAGTTCTAGATTACGCGGTTATTCCGGTAACGATGAAGAAAGCCAGACCAGGGCATATCATACAAGTTATCTGCAAACCTGAACTTACAGAAGAGATTTCCTCATATTTGCTGAAAAATACGACAACTATAGGTGTTAGGCATAGATTCGAAAACCGGAAAATTTTAAATAGGGAAAGCAAAATAATTAATACATCGTTTGGAGATATCAAAGTCAAAATTTCCGGCCTGAAAGAAGATGGGACATATAAATTTAAACCAGAGTTTGACGATATTTTAAAAATTGCCGAAAAGATAAACCTTCCTCCGGCAGAAGTATATTCACAAATATCTAATGAAATTTACTTAACATTGAATAAATAAAGGACAGAGATGCGTTACTTAAAATTTTTCCATATAGTTTCAGGTGTTTTATGTATTTCGCTTTTACTAAATGCTCAGGATTCCAACTCCGGACTTCTTAATATAAGAGAGGTATTGAAAAAAGCAGAAAAATGCTCTTTAGAAACTTATCCAAATTCCGATGAAGTTCTTGTTGATGATTATATAAGAACAACATATCTGACAGATGGAACAGGAGAGATATTGGATGACACAGTAATAAAAATACTGACAGATAAGGGAAGGGAAGACTACAAAGTGCTTGGATTTTACTATGTGTTGCCGTATTCCAGAGTGGAGATAAAGAAACTTGAAGTAATCAAAGCCGACGGCAGAATAATACCTGTGGATATCAAAACCAATGCCAAAGAGATGATTGATGATTCCCAGATGTTCGCCAATATTTATAACCCAAATGATAAAATTCTGAAAGTTACTATCCCTGATTTGGAAACAACCGATTGCATACGCTACCTAACATGTGAAAAAATGTTAAAACCAATCATCCCTGATGAATTTTTTGATCGAGAACTGCTTGAATCTACTTCACCGGTTGTTCATTTCAAATACGAAATAATAGCACCAAAAGAGAAGCCTATTGTCAAGATGGCTGTTCTAGATAAGGTAAGTGATACAGTATCTTCCTATGTTGATAAAGACGGCGATAATATCAGGTATGTTTGGGAAGTAAAGGATGTACCCAGAATGTTCCCTGAACCCAATATGCCTCCAATACAATCAGTCGTTCAGCGAGTTCTAACAAGTACAATTAATTCATGGGAGGATGTGTCTAAATGGTATTGGAATCTCTGTAGCTCTCATATTAATGCTACAACTCCTGAAATGGAAAAGAAAGTGAAGGAACTTATCCATGGCAAAGCCGATGATATTGATAAAATTAAGGCTATTTATTATTTCGTTGCCCAGGAAATAAGATATATGGGAGTAACCACAGAGAAAGATGCACCGGGTTTTGAGCCTCATGATGTGAGCCTTACTTTTAATAACCGATATGGAGTGTGTCGTGACAAAGCGGCTTTGCTGGTGGCTATGCTTAGAATTGCCGGATATAAGGCATATCCTGTTCTGATAATGGTAGGGTCAAAATTGGATAATGAGGTACCCGTTCCTTACTTCAATCATGCAGTCTCATGCGTCGAATTGTCCAATGGAAAGGTTATATTCATGGATTCGACCAATGAGTCTTCAAAAGATATATTCCCAAGCTATCTTTGTAACAGAAGTTATCTGATAGCAAAGCCCGATGGAGTTACCTTGCGGACAACTCCAATTGTCCCTGCAACTGAAAATCTTGTAGAAATATCTACAGACGGTACTATTAATGATAATGGGGTAATTGATGCTGAAAGTTATATCAAATTTGAGGGTATCAATGATTCAATGTACAGAGGACATTTTACCAGGCTCTCATCAGAAGAGAAAAGAATATTTTTTGAAAAAGTTTTGAGGAAAGATATTCCCAGCGCAGAACTCTTTTATTATTCTATTTCTCCAGAAAATCTTTTTGATATGTCCAAACCTTTGTCTGTCAAAATGAGATATACGGCAAAAAATTCAATTGTTAATGGAGAAGGCATAAAATCATTAAGTTTACCCTGGTTGGGGAATTGTATAGGCATAGTCAATTACATTGTTGGCCAGACGGGGCTTACTGAAAGAAAGTATCCTTTAGTTACAGAAATAGCATGCGGATACAGGGAAAAAATAAACTTGATTCTTCCCGAAGAAATTAAATTAGATTCGATCCCGGAATTCAAGAATATAGAATCTGAGACTCTCGTATATGAACGCACGATCAAAAACAGCGACAGGAAAATTGATGCTTCATCGGAATTCCTTATCAAATCTGTGGAGTTTTCTCCTTTGCAGTATCTTACGCTTAAGAAAGATTTACAAACAATTGAGGTTAACGACAAAATGAGGCTCCTGGCATCTGTGTCGGAAGATAAAAAGGCAGTCTCAAAAACAGCCATTCCCCAGGAAAAAGAGTCCGATGCAAAAATCCTTTTACAGAATGTAGATGTAACTCTTAATAATGACGGCTCAACACTTGAAAAACATAAAGTTAAAACCAAAATCCTTACTTATAACGGTAAAAAAGACAATTCAGAGATAAAAATTACTTATAATCCAATATGGGAAAATGTTAAAATTTTAAATGCTCGAGTAATATCAGCTTCAGGAAAGATTCAAAAAATAGACACTTCCGAAGTAAATATAATGGATTCTTCATGGACAGCTTCTGCTCCCCGTTATCCAGCAGAAAAAATAATGGTTATAAGCCTTCCTGGCGTAGAAGTAGGTTCAACAATAGATCTTGAATATGAGGCGACAACTAAAAATAAGCCTTTCTATTCAGGTATTTTTGTATTTAGAAGCAAATATCCGATAGAAAAATATGAAGTGAAATTGAATATATCTAAAGAAAGGAATCTCCATTTTTTAGATATAGAGAAGAAAAATGCTGATGCTATATCTGAAGAAATATCAGAAAACAATGAGTTTACTTCTTATTGCTGGACAGCCTTGAACCAGAGCCCCGTGGTGGAAGAGGAATCTTTTCCGCCAGTCTGGACATTTCTTCCAACGGTAATTGTTTCTGAAGGAAATTGGAAAGATTATACAGAGGCGTTGTTAGAAAGATTCAATGAGCTTCTCAAAGATAATAATATGGTAAGTGAACTGACTGAAAAAATTATTGAAAGCAAAAGTTCTGAGAAAGAGAAAATACTCTCCATAAGAGATTTTATTGAAAAAAATATCAATAATTCAGGTCCGGCATTTACAGATTTGCCATTATCGTGCGTATCTAAACCTGATGTGACGCTCAAAGACGGCTATGGGAATAATGCAGACAGAGCCCTTCTCTATACAGCGATGCTAAATTCAGCGGGATTTAAAACTCAGTTTGTTCTGGCTTCAGGATTGCCATATCTCGAACAACTTTTATCTCCTGTTTATATTTGTCCACAAAGAGAATTATTTTCAGGTATTCTTGTAAGGATAAAGAATTCCGATGACAATTATATTTACCTGAACGATACTGATCAATACAGCTCATATGGTTCTGTAAGTCATGAAGGTGACGCAGGCATACTTTTTGGAGATGCAGCACCAATTAAAATAGAACCTCTAAAAGAGGAAAAAACATATCTTGAGATGATTATAAACACCTCTATCTCCACGGATGGAAGCGCAGAAATCAGCATAACAAAAAAATTCTATGGAAATAACTTTGGAGACAATAACAAAGCAATATCTCTTCTTACTCCAGAAGACAGAGCAAGATTTTATAAGGAATTAATTGCAAATATATCGCAGTCTGCCGTGAGTGTTTCTGATTTGCAGTATAATTTTAAATCATATCCAGGCATAGAAACTTTTAAGGTTAAAATTCCAGATTACTGTGTAAAAGACGGGAATTATATGTACTTCAGTTTATATACAGGCAACTCAAGAATATTCACGATTGGAGCAAGAGAGAAATTTTATCCTTATTATATTGATTCAGAGATTAATCTTAAACTTGCCAATACTATTACCTTTCCGGAAAATATGCAAAGCGTGTTGATTAAACCTTCAAGTTGCAATTTTATGGTTCCTGGCAGTGCAGGATCAGTGTTTATCAGTTCAATGGCCGCCGGAAAAAATTCCAAGACTTACTATGATGTCATTGAATATAAACTAAAGTCTGCGATTATTCCTCCAGAAGAATATTCAAGAATAGTGGATATTCAGGACTATCTTTCTTCTGAACAAAACTCGATGTTCTTAATTAAATTGAAATAGGCTATAAGAATGGAATCTGACAGAAAGAAAATAATTTATGAAAAGCTTGAAGCTGTATTAAATGAAGAAAACCCCGTTTTCCAGAACAAAGACATCAAATCAGTAGTTTCATTCTATCTTGATAAAAGGCATTTCTATCTTGATAAACTTAAACTAAACTCTTTGCCCGCTTACATCTTTGAAGCTTCTATCCTTAAGAGCAAAGCAGATGATTTTAGACATGCGTTCGAGAATCTGCTGCCTGAAACTGCGTTTTATTTTGCAATGAAGTGCAATAACCATCCGGATATTTCTTTTGAAATGATAAATAACAATTACGGACTTGATGTTTCTAGCGGTCTTGAACTAGATCAGGCTCTAAATCTTGGCTGTGAAGATATCGTTTTCAGCGGACCTGGAAAAACCAAAGCCGAACACTACATCGCACTTCAAAACGCAGGAAGAGTCAAAATACTTGTAGACAGTTTCGGAGAACTTGAGAGACTTTCGGCTCTCGCGGAATTTATGAAAGTTCATATTCGAATCGGAGTCAGGCTCACGACAAATCCTAAAATGTTGTGGAGAAAATTTGGCATTCTGCCGGAAAGGATTGAGGAGTTTTATACTCAAGCCGCACGAAGCGCGTTTGTTCATTTCGAAGGATTGCAGTTTCATACCAGTTGGAATCTCAATCCATCGGTTCAGTGCGAATTTATAAGGAAGATTGGAGAGACGCTGGATTCATGTTCGGAAGAGTGCAAAAAGGCTATTAAATTCATTGATGTTGGAGGAGGCTATTGGCCGGAACAGGGTGAATGGCTTCACTACGAAACAACTAATGCCGGAATGGTTGAAAAAACTATAGATAGCCTTGGCGAAACAACTAGAAAAATTCACTACCGTACAGAATCAAAGCCAATTTCATTCTTTGCTCAGGAAATCAGCAATGCCATTAAACAAAACATATTTTCGAAAATAAGCTGTAAAATATGCTTTGAACCGGGCAGATGGATATGTAATGATTCTATGCAGTTATTCATGACCGTCATAGATATAAAAGAGCCGGACATAGCTATAACTGATGCGGGGACAAATACAATAGGATGGGATCGATTTGAATATGATTACTTCCCGATAATAAATATGACAAGACCATCATTGGAAGAGAAGAGTTTTAATATTCTTGGCTCTTTATGCACGCCGCACGATGTTTGGGGATATAACTATTTTGGCGAAGATTTAAAAGAGGGAGATATCCTAATGATTCCCATGCAGGGAGCTTATACCTGGAGCCTTCGCCAACAGTTTATAAAACCTGTAGCTAGTTTTATAAAAACATAAAAAAGCGCGAGAAAGATTTCTCGCGCTAATCTATATCAGACACTTTGTAAGTTATTTTCCGAAAAATACTCCATTGGCATCTTCAGCCAGTTTCTGGGCATTGTCTCCAGTAATTTCAGGCATCCTTACCTGACTAAAATTGTTTAATCATGGTAAGTGAATAAACTGTAAA
>MHBE01000006.1 GCA_001803205.1 Lentisphaerae bacterium GWF2_38_69
CTGCTAATGCCAATATAATTATGCTGATTACGAATGGAACTATATTCATTTTTCTATCCATTTGTTATCTTACCTCTCTTCTTTATACCTGAAATCCAATAACATCATCATCATTATTTCTTCATCCTTCCACTGCCGATGTATAACTTCACCTTCCCTTTATATAGTTAATAGCTGCCATCTCCAGTCTGCTCATAGGTTTGTATTGCCTAGTACAGCAATCATAGTAGTTAAGCTTGTCCTCATCTACATCATAATTAACATTAATCCTAAGCTTCTGTTCCTTGTGCATCCAGGCAATTACTTCTGTAAAGTCTAATTCGTTAATAGTTTCATCTTTCATAACATTCATGTCATTGAATACTGCAATCATTTTCGTACCTCCATATAAAAATTATTTATATGTCTCTACATATAGATAACAAAACAAGCAAATCGACCTTTATTCTATGGCTATCAATAACTTAATATTGTTATAGCTCCTATGTAAATTGTGTGTAAACGCACTACTTATATGATTCCCATCCCCCCTGGTTACTTCTCCGCAAATGGTGTATGGGGGGTATGTCCTTGAAGGAATTATAGCCAGAAAGTTTCAAAAGCAGCTTATGAAAATGCAGAAATGGATAAAGAATTATTGTCCGTTATTAGAGGAAAATAAGGAAAAATTATCAGCCTCAAGAGGACTTATCCACTTTTTATCCACTTTAGCCTCGTCATAGTGGGTATTTTATAGGCTTTTATAGTAAAGGAAATTTGAGAATTTGAGGCTAATGAGGCAAAAAAAATGGTGGTCCCGACTGGACTCGAACCAGTGACCCGATGATTATGAGTCATCTGCTCTAACCAACTGAGCTACGGAACCACTATTGAAGATTTACAAAATACACATAGTTGCCCTAAAGGCAAGCTTCAAAAAATTATCTTTTTTGAAATTTTAGAGTAAAGCGAGTTATTTGTGGGAAAAATACTTCTGGATCTTGTCAGATATATCCTTATATTTTGAACTAACTGAATAAACTTTTTTGAAGCATTCCTTTGCATTTGAGCTATCATTAGCTTTCTCAAAGGCTAGTCCGAGATAGTAAATAGATTCAAGAAGCTCTTTATCTTCATAATTTTCCATTTTTATAACCTTGCCAAGTTGATCGATTGCAAGTTCATTATGCCCTTTTTCATAAAAACATTTTCCCAAAAATACATTTGAACTAAAATTATATTTAGGATGTTTTTGCGCAAGTTGGAATTGTTCTATTGCATGATCTAACTCTCTTGTTTCCCAATATATCAAAGCAAGTTCATATTTGAGCTGCAAATCATTCGGATAAACTTCAATTCTAGTCAAAGCAAAATTTTTCTTCATCTCCGAATTTGAATTATTTATAGAATCTATCTTTGCCTGAATGGTATTTTTCTTTTGAAAGTCATCAGTTTTTTCAGATTCTTTATTCAGATCATCAATTTTTTTCTTGTTTAAACTAAAAATTGAATATTCAAGAGCCTTATTTGAAGCAAGGTCAAAATGTTCCTGCTTTTCCTCAAGCATATGAAAATATCTTATTGCCTCTTCGAGTGAGTCTCCACGGTAGTAAGCCCAGGCCAGTTCTCTTATAATCGGGATAGAATCAGGGTTTATTTTTAACTTGTCTTTAAGTGATTCTAAAAGATCCTTTACATCGTCAACATTATGAATCTGTTTTTCCTGCTGTTCCAAAATAGCAGCTTCTTTTGAATCTTTGAGTTTATCTCTATAAGAACCTACTTTCTCGTCTCCGTCTCTTTCCATTGTAGCCATAGCTCCGGCAGATCTGAGTTCCTGTTTGTATTCCAGATTGTCTGGAAACATGTCAACCAGTTTCTGTCTTAGCTTGAATTCATCCTTCCCTCGAGAAAGTTTTCTGTAATGACTTGCAAGGGTGTTTATAACTTCCTTATTGTCTGGATATAAACTATACGCAAATTCGTATGTCTCGGTAACAATAAACTCTATTTTAAGTTCAGCAGCGCAATTTGCCAGAAGGTTGAGAGCTTCCCAATTTTTAACATCAATTGCCAGCGCTTCTTCAGCTTTTGCCATAGCATCAGTATATTTTCCACGCATGAAATCAATTTGGGCAGTTTTAACTATCTTTTTTACCTTCAAGATATCCATAGCTTTTTTTAAAATATTTGAATTACCCTGCATTATTTTTTCTGCTATCCTGAGCTTTTCCCTTGCTTGAATAAAACCCGGTTCTGCTGAAAGGATGTCTTTGAGTATAGTTACTGCGTATTCGGCATTGTTCTTATCAATAGCCTGAACAGCCTTTTTATAAGCAGTCCTAAGCTCTGAAGAAACGCTGATTATATCTATTCTATCCATTATTCTAAAATTCCTTTTTAATAAATATACAAGGGTGTGATGCGTTTTCTAATGCCTTGAAAGATGCATCGCCATATCTCTGAGTTTCTTTAGGTCAAGTTTTCCTGATGCCAATGTGGGTATGCTTTCAACTTTTATAAAATCCCTCGGTTTTGGAATCCAGAGTTTAGATAATCCGAATTTGGATAAATAATGCAGAACATCGGAAATATTTAATTTATCCAGAGAGTATAGAACTCCTATTTTATCTTTTTCATCCTGCGTCTTGAGATTGATTACCGCAATTGCTTTTTCAAATAAACCTAAATAATTACAAATTAGAGTCTCAATAAGTTCGTGAGAGATCATTTCTCCGGCTATTTTACTGAACCTTGATATCCTTCCGCTTATTGTAATATTTCCAGCTTCGTCCATCTGGGCAATATCACAAGTATTATACCAGCCTTTAATAAAGGCTTTTAGTGTATTTTCAGGCCTATAGAGGTATTCTTTCATTATAGTGCCTCCTCTTACAAGAAGCAGTCCTTCCTGATTGGGCAGGCAATCTTCATAAGTATCCATATTGACTATTTTTACAGCAATACCTGTTAAAGCTTTTCCTATACTGCCTCCTTTACCACAGTTTTTTCCAAGTTCGTCAACATTATCAGGGACATTTATAGAAACAACAGGAGAAAGTTCAGTACATCCATATCCCTCAATAGGTTCTATATTAGTAGCTTCTCTTATTTTTCCTGCATTAGAATAGTTAAATTTTTCAGCACCAAGGATTAAGAGTCTCAAAGATTTAAAGTCCTGAATTGTTGACTTTTTAATATAGCCATAAAGAAAAGTCTGAGTAGTTGTAAGAAGTGTAAGTTTATCTTCGCTGACCGCTTTCATAATAATTTCGTAATCAAGAGGATTCCTAATATAAGTTACTCTTACACCTGTCATAATAGGAATCCAGAATTCCACCATCATCCCATAAGAATGGAAAAGTGGAAGATTTCCTGTTATAGCGTCAACTTTTAGGTCAAAAACCATAGTTTCACAGCATAATATTGCATCAGTATTAACATTATGATGCGTTAGAACAATGCCATTTGGATCTCCAGTAGAACCGCTTGAAAATATAACTATGGCAGGAAAATATATATTATTATAAGAAGTTGGTGAAATTAGTCTTATACTAATAAAAGAAGGAACTATGGCAAGAAGAATAAAAGCTCTTAGTTTGTCTTTTGATTTAATTTCTGATGCTATATCTTCGAGAAAAATCATTTCCCTGATTTCCTCAAAGTTAATTTTATTTATGAATTTACGGCTAGTTATAATCACTTCAATATTATAAGTCTTAATAAGAGACTGGAGAGTAACTCTGGAAAGGGAATAGTTAAGCATGGCAGGAATACAATCAGCATACATAACGCTCAAAATACTTATAGCGCATGCATTGCTATTCGGAAGCAGTATTCCTACATAAGGGCTTTTCCGTTTGATATTCCTTATTTTTCTACTCAATATTACGCTTTTAATAAGTATATCAAAGCGTTTAAGCCTCTTACCTTCCATTTCATGAAGTAGTTCTCTAAAAGGATTTTTTCTGGCCATTCTCAAAAATTTATGATGAAGAGGAATTTCTCCAAGTCTTGGTATCATTTCAGAATCTGCTGCAAGTTCACAAATTAAGTTTCTTATTTTCCATAACGGAGTTTCGAGGGGAAGTTCTCTGCCAAAAAAAACATTGATTATTTTTTTCTTATTTGCGTTATAGGACTTTCTGTAACTTTGGAAAGTTCCCCATAAGGGGCCGACATAGACGGGAACAATAGAAACATCATTATATAGACAAATCACATCAGAATATTCATCATAAAATGAATTTATCAAACTGTTTTTTGAGATTGCTTTCTCAGGAAAAAAACACAATGAATAGCCTGAGTTTAAAAGCTTTGAAATCTTATTTATGTAAATCTTTTGTTTTTCAGAATTATATTCATAAGGTTTTTCAACAATCAGAAAGCGTGAAATAACTCTGTAAAAATATGTATCTGGAATGGAATCTTTTCTGAATATAAACTTTATCTTTCGATTAAAAGCATAAGCTATAAAAACAAAAACAGCAAAAGAAGGAAAATTAGATACAAGAATAAATCTCTTTGAATTTAATTTTTTTTGAAAAGATATCCGTATCGCAAAGCGGTATTTGACTATAATTTGTGTTATTATATTAAATATTAATTTCATAGCCCTTTTTAACTTTTAATTACCCCTTCAAATACATTAAATATTGAAGCACTATTAAAAACTGACTCATCAGAATATCTTGTGAAAGTATAAAATACTTGACTGAATTTGTCAGCTACTTGATAAAAAGCATCTTTTGTTTTTGTATCAAGCTCTCCAGTGACATCATCTATAAGCGCAATACTGGAGATACTTTCTTTTTCGGCTATTATTTCTGCCTCAGCCATTTTTATGCATAAAGCAACAATCCTGCATTGTCCTATTGAACCGTAATTCTTCAAATTTTTCCCATTTAGACAAATAAACATATCATCCATATGAGGGCCAATGCTTGTATAAGTCCTTACTTTATCTTTTTCTCGTTCAGATATTAAAATATTTAAAATGTCTTCTTCAGTATTATGATTGATCTTAATTCTAGAATGATATTCCAGTTCAAGGTTAAAACTATCTCCTTTAATTTTCTTCAGGAAAGAATCTGCTTTTCTCAACAAATTTGATATAATTGCATATCTTGCATCGATGATTTTTTTCCCGTATTTTGCAAGAATAGGCTCATAAGCACTTATAAGATGGTTTTCTTTATTATTGGATTTAAGAATAAAATTCCTCGATTTAAGAGCAAGTAAATAATTGTGAAGATCATTTAAATAAGTTTTATCAATAGATGTCAGAAGTATATCTAAATATCTTCTTCTTGTTCTTGCGCTGCAGGTAATTAGCCTGATATCATCATGTGTAAACACTACAGGTTTAATAAATCCAATAAAATCACTGGCTTTTGTTACGCAATTTCCATCAATTTTTAATAACTTTTTTTTATCTCCTGAAAATATTTGCAGCTCCTTTTTATAATCCTGGTACGAAATCTCTCCACCTACATAAAAAGAGCTAGAACCTACTTTTTTAACTAAATCAGTTTGATTTGTTCTAAAAGATCTAAGAAAAGCAAGGTAGTATATTGCTTCAAGAAGATTGGTCTTTCCCTGTCCGTTTTCTCCAAGGATAAGATTCAGTTTTGAATTAAATGCAAGAAAAAGATTACTATAATTTCTAAAATCAGAAAGAGTTATCTTTCTTATCATTAACGATTGCGCATTGGCATTACGACATATAGAAAACCATCTTCATCTGAAAGAGCTATAGGGTTGTAACCGTCATTGAGCTTTACTACAAAATTGTCTGAATCCATTCTCTGAATAGGATCTCTTACAAATATAGGGTTGATGCATATATTCAGCTCATTCCCATCATACTCTATATCCATATAATCAGTACTATCACCTATTTCAGTGCTTGAAGCGCTCATTTCAAGTTTATTTGGCAAAAAGTTAATCTTAACAAAATTATTTTTTTCAGTCACGACAAGTGAAACTCTTGAAAGTACTGAAGAACAGAGACCTCTGTTTATCTTTATCTGTTTGGAAAATGAAGGAGGTATAACCTGTCTGTAGTTTGGATAAACTTCATCTATTACTTTTGTAGTCATAGTAGTAGCGTCATCAAATATAAAATTGACAAGATTAGATGCCACTTCAACTTTAAGTACCCCTGATTTATTGCTTATAAGTGACTTAACTTCAAGCGCGCTCTTGAGAGGAATTACTATTTCCCCATCAGTTCCTGTGAAATTATCAATTCCTTTTTCACATAAAGCTAACCTTTTTCCGTCAGTTGCCACACATGTAACGCTATTATCTGAAGTACTAATAAGAATGCCTGTAAGGGCTTTTCGATTGCCGTCCTCTTCAACTTTAACGGCATAGTTTATAAGATTAAGCATTCTAGAAAACTCTCCCTGAACTATGGAAAAGCTTCTTATAACTGTAGAAGGCATTGGAATGGGAAAACCTTCAGTAGACAAGCCAAGCAGCTTAAACTTTGAATTTCCTCCTTGAATAGACATGTGGTGATTAGCATCTGAATCAAGATATACATCATCACTGAACATTTCCCTGATTATTTCATATAATTTTTTTGCAGGAACCGTTGTTTCACCAGTTTCTATAATTTCTGCAGGTATTTCAGATTTTATCCTTATATCAAGATCAGTAGTTACCATTATAATTTTATTTTCAGCTGCCTGTATAAGAACATGACTCAAAATTTGCAAAGTTGTTCTTGTTCCTATAACACTGTTAAGTTTCTGAAGAGCTCCTAAAAAGGCTGTTCTTGATACTTTGATTTTCATTTAAATACTCCGAAAATTTTATTTGTTAACATGCTTTAATTTATTAAAACTAAAATAAACTAAATAAATATCTAGTATTATAACTTACTAAAATTGTTTATAAAGTTTCATTTTAGGTATAGATATATTAAAATTCATATTGTTGATATATTGTTTATAAAATGTAATCAGAAGGTTAATAAAATTCCGAGGAAATTTTATCAACAGTTTTCTAATAACTTATTAACAGTATTGTAAAAGCGTATTATGCCTGATAAATATTTAGAGAAACTCTTTAAAAGATTTCCTGAAATTACTCCAATCAGAAACGACATTAATAATGCATTTGAAATAATTAAAAAGTGCTATTTGAATGAAAAAACACTTTTTATATGCGGCAATGGAGGAAGTGCGTCAGATTCAGAACATCTCGTTGCAGAACTTATGAAAGGTTTTGTTCTTTCAAGAAAAATTATTGATCCTGAGATTCTTTCTAGATTTGATACACTTTATAGTGAAGACGGAAAAATCTTATCCAACAGTCTTCAGAATGGATTAAGAGCAGTTTCTTTAATGAGCCACCCTTCATTGTATTCAGCGTATTCTAATGATGTGAATCCTGAAATGGTTTTTGCGCAGCAGCTTTTTGTATTGGCCAGACAAGGTGATGTACTCATGGCAATATCTACCTCAGGAAATGCTAGAAATGTAAGAAGAGCTATGCAGGTAGCCAATGTCAAAGGAGTTGATACTATACTTCTTACCGGAAATAGCGGAGGCAAATGCGCTTCTCTGGCAAAATGTTCTATCAAAGTTCCAGCAAATGAGACATACATAATACAGGAATACCATCTGCCTATTTATCATACCTTGGCACTAATGCTTGAGGAGTATTTTTATGGCGGAAAATAATTTAGTAATAAAAAATGGCATTAGGCATGTAGCCATAATTATGGATGGAAACGGTAGATGGGCGAAACAAAGAGGATTATCTAGAATAGAAGGGCACAAAGCAGGAGCCAAAGCAATAGAGAAAGTCTTAAAGGCAGCTGATAAACATAGTATTGAATACATTACCCTTTATGCTTTTAGCACAGAAAATTGGAAAAGACCTAAAAATGAAGTAACAGGTTTAATGGGACTGCTAAAAGAGTTTCTGGAAATAAATACAAAAATCCTTCACGAGAAAGAAACTCGTCTGAGAGCCATAGGCAGAATTTCCGATCTACCTTTTTCTACAAGGCAAGTTTTGGATAAATCAATTAATGATACTTCTCAATATACTAAGAGACAATTAATATTAGCGTTGAGTTATGGAGGAAGAGCAGAAATAATTGACGGAGTAAAAAAAATTGCTGAAGACTACAAAAATGGAAAAATCAAAGAAAAGAATATTAATGAAGAATTATTCAGGAACTATTTATATGCTCCGGATATTCCTGATCCTGAATTGATGATAAGAACCAGCGGAGAATTCAGATTGAGTAATTTTCTTCTCTGGCAGCTTTCATATTCGGAATTTTACATTACCGAGACGCTATGGCCGGATTTTGATGAAAATGAATTTACAAAAGCAATCGAAAGTTATTATTTAAGAAATAGAAGATATGGAGGAGTATAATGTTTATCCCTAGACTGATAAGCAGTATTGTATTACTTGCCGTGTTGTTTGCGATAATAGTTATTAAAGGTGTAATAGGATTAGCTGTCTTTACAATTGTCGGAGTGTTTCTTTCAATTATTACAGTTCGGGAACTTTCTGATATTTTATGTAAATTCAAACTAAACAAATTTAATAATTTTACTGAATTTTCAGCGGTAATTATTTTTTTACTGACTTTATTGGGCAGTTTTTATGCTCCAGATTTCCAATGGTTAGTATTGATATCAGCTATAATAATAGTTATATGCTGGATAAAAACTCTGTTGTCAGTAAACAAGCCTGATGAATTTACCAAAGTAGTTAATTTTGCTTCTGTTTATACAATATTAATTTTACCTTTAAACTTTGTAACTCTCATCTTTACTGCAGATTACGGAATTACTAATATAGGAGTTTATATGTTATTATTTCTTGTACTTGTTACAAAGGCAGGAGATATGGGAGCGTATGCGACAGGAACACTATGCTCCAAACGAAAAGGGGGCAATCATCCTATAGTTCCGACTATCAGCCCGAAAAAATCCTGGGAAGGAACAATCGGAGGTTTGATAATATCAGTGATCCTAGCAGCAGCGCTTGGCAATTTTTACGGGATGAATTTAGCTGTATGCATAATTCTAGGAATAGTTCTATTTATTGGGGGATTTGCTGGAGATTTAGCTGAATCATCTCTGAAGAGACTTGCTGGGATTAAAGATTCCGGGAATATAATACCCGGAATCGGAGGATCTTTAGATCTCGTTGACAGTTTACTTATGAATGCGCCTGTCTTTTATCTGATGCTTCTATTTTTTGGAATTATAAGCTAAATTTATTTTTTAGCTTTTGCAGCAGATTTTATATCTTTTCTTACTTTTTCTTTCTGCCTGTCTTCTCTTTTCTTGCGTCTGGCTCTTTTTTCTACTTTATTGGTCTGTTTTCCCATGATTCACCTTTAAATTTTAATTTCATACTTTAGTGTAATTCTCAATTTAAGTTCATATTCTACAGCTAATTTAGCTTTAATCAAATATCAAGTTTGAATTACTGTATAATCAGGAAAGAACAAAATCCGGAGGCAATTTATGTGCGGTATTGTCGGGTATGTAGGGAACAGGCCTTTAATAGATACTCTTATTAACGGACTGAAAAGGCTTGAGTACAGGGGCTATGATTCATCAGGAATTGCCTTTATTGAAAATAATGAGATAAGAGTAATTAAAGAAGTAGGAAAAGTTGCTACTTTGCTTAAAACAATTTCGCAAGAAATTGAAAATACTGAATTTTCAGCAACTGGAATAGCGCATACAAGATGGGCTACTCACGGAGAACCAAGCCACAGAAACTCACATCCCCATCTTGATAGTAAAGGGAATTTTGCGGTTGTACATAACGGCATAATTGAAAATTATGCTGCACTTAAAGGGCAGCTTATGGCAAAAGGATGCAAATTTAATTCAGATACCGATACTGAAGTTATAGCTCATTTGATTTCAGAATTATATGAAGGAGACTTCTTAAAAGCTGTAGCTGCGGCGTTGAAACAGCTCAATGGCACATATGGAATTGCTGTTATTTCAAAATTTCATCCTGATATGATAATCGCAGCTAGAAAAGGAAGCCCGATTGTAATCGGAGTAGGCAATGAGGAAATGATTGTCGCAAGCGACATTTCAGCATTAATATCTTATACAAGAAAGGTGATTTACCTTGATGATAACGATATAGCCGTTATTAAAAAAAATGAAGTTGATATAAGGAATATAGATATTATTCCTGTTAATCGTGAACTAGCTCATGTGGATTGGGATGCAGGAGCGGCTGAAAAGGGCGGATTTGATCATTTTATGCTCAAAGAAATTTACGAGCAAGACAGTGCTGTAGTTAACACTATAAGAGGCAGAATAAATATTGAAGAGGCTACTGCTATTTTGAGCGGATTAGGGTTTAATCCAAGAGAACTTGCATCAATTTCAAATATAATAATAGCAGCTTGCGGCACAAGTATGCATGCAGGACTAGTGGGTGAATATTTTTTTGAAGATCTAGCAGGAATCCCAACAGAAGTAGCTCAAGCAGCTGAATTTAGATATAGGAATCCTATTATAAGGCCTGATACGCTTGTTATTGCTGTAAGTCAATCAGGAGAAACTGCAGATACTCTTGCTGCTGTGAGAGAATCAAAAAATAAAGGGGCACTAGTTGCAGGCATTTGTAATGTAGTAGGTTCAACAATTGCAAGAGAAACAGGCTCAGGGATTTATCTTCATGCTGGTCCAGAAATAGGTGTGGCTTCCACAAAAGCTTTTACCTGCCAGGTCATTACTCTTCTTATGATGGCAGTTAAATTCGGCAGGTCAAGAAGATTGGCAAGAAACAGAGCAATTGAAGTTTTGGAAGAAATCCAAAATGTTCCTGCGCTTATTAAGGAAACTCTTAAAAGTGCCCCGGAAATAGAGAGAATAGCAAAGAAGTACTCTGGAATTGATAATGCTTTCTATATTGGAAGAGGCTATTTATATCCTGTGGCTCTCGAAGGGGCTTTGAAGCTTAAAGAAATTAGTTATATCCATGCAGAAGGTTATCATGCGGCTGAACTTAAACATGGCCCTATTGCGCTTCTAGAAGAAAAAGTTCCAGTTATAGCTCTTGCCAATGATATTCCAGGTAAAGACAAAATATTGAGCAATATGCAGGAATGCAAAGCAAGAAAATCACCGATAATTGCCACTGCTACGATAGGTGATTTAGAAGTTCAGAATATAGCTAATGATGTAATTTATCTACCCAGATGTTCTGAATATGTTACTCCGATTGTGACAGTCATTGCCCTACAACTTTTTTCATATTATGTGGCCAGAGAAAGAGGCTGCTCAATAGATCAGCCAAGAAATCTTGCAAAAAGCGTTACAGTAGAATGATAAATGCTAAAAGACTAAGCATATTTGTATTTGTCTTAATTTTTCTTGCAGGTTGTTCTTCTACTTCTTCGCTTAGAGATAATGAAATTCCGTCTATTCCTCCATCTGATCTAAGTAAATGTAAGAATGAAGATGAAGCTGCTCAGATATTGATCTCAAGTGTTCTTGATGGACTTAAATCCAGTAATTATCAAGAATTTACAAGAGATTTTTCATCAAAGGAAAAATCTGCTTTTACCAAGGCTAATTTTGATGATGCATGCAAAGCAATTGACAATAATCTCGGAGTACTTTTAAGCAAACAGTATCTTGGTAGTATAAATAAAATAGACTATTCGATTGCGATATGGAAAGCAAAATACTCTAAAGTCCCTGAAGACATAATTTTTGAAATGTATATAGTTAGGCAGAACGATACATTTAAAATATCAGCTTTTGTTCCAAAATGAGACATAGTGACACATAATATGCTGTCATAGATTGCTAAATAATGTCTCACTTATAAGAGCTGAACACTTCCAAAAGAACTAATGTAATTCTTCTTTAAAGAATTTAACAGCATAGTAAACAGCTAATTATATATGCAATGTTAAATTTTGGCATGTCATATGCTTTAGTTATCTGTCAGAAATCAAATCAATGGAGGTGATTATTATGAAAAGAGAATTAATGCCATGGTTCAATAGCAAAGGAAATGGTAGAGAAATGATTAAAAAAGAAGATGATTTTTTCTCTGATATGTATCAATCCATAAATAGAGCTTTTGCTGATGTGATTAAAGAGTTTGGAGGGTTTGAAATTTCAAAAAAAGGTTTTGGATTCAATCCAAACTTTGATATTAAGGAAGCAGAACATGATTATGTTATAAAAGCAGAGCTTTCAGGAATGGATGAAAAAGATGTTGAAATATCAGTAGAGGAAAATTTACTTAAAATTTCAGGAGAAAAAAAAGAAGAAATTTCCGATAAAAAAGGTAAATATCATGTTTCTGAAAGAAAATTCGGTTCATTTGAAAGATCTTTTACGCTACCGCCTGAAATAGATTCATCAAAAATAAAAGCATCTTTTTCTAAGGGGGTTTTGTCTATTCACCTCCCGAAAAATGAAAAAGCAAATACTAAAAAGATTGAAATAAAAACTGAATAATGCATTGAAGAAGGGCGGTGTAATAATAAACCGCCCCGTATTTCTATAATTTTGTAATTAAACCCAACGAAAACTGTTATAAATATGACCAGCCAAAGAAATTTTAAATCATAGATTAAGAGGAGAGAATTTCTATGCGTTACAAAAAAGCTCTTATAATAAGTTGTGTTTCAGCAGTTATGCCCATAACATTTGTGGCTTGCGCAGATAATGATAATTCGAATGACAAAGGTAATTCTAAAGATGCTAAAATTCAAATAAATACATCTAATTCAAATCAATCTATTTCCCCACCTTCTGCACAGCCAGGATATATTTCCATTTCAGATATGATGGACATGATGTCAACCAGACAGGCTAGGATGATGGATCAGATGATGAACGATATGTTTTATGTTCAGACTCCTGTAGCAAAAATAAACTCATCCTATTCTTCCTATCCGCAGTCATCTTTTATAACAAAAAAAGACAAATATGTGCTTGAGTTAGCTGCGCCAGGAATAGATAAGAAGAATTTATCTATACAAATTGAAAACAGGACAATGACAATTGCATACAAAAAGTCAATAGAAAAAGATAATAAAGATTCTGAAGGAGCAGAAAACTATCAAAGTTATACAAGTCAATTTCAACAAGTTGTAACAATTCCTTCAGACGCAAATGTTGATAAAAGAACATCTTCATATAAAGATGGAATAATCACTGTCGCATTGCCTAGAATGGAAACAGAAAAGAGTAAGGCAAGAACAATTGCAATTGAATAAATAATTATCGCTTGGCTGGTGATGTATATGGGCGGATAAAGTTCCGCCCTTTTTGCTACGAATTTAGGTTTTGAAGCGCAATGCGTATGATATTTTCACTGCTTTGTTCGGCAGAAGGAATTTCGGAAACAATTTTAAGGACAGTTTTTTTTGCCATATCATATTTGAATCCAAGAGAGACTAGCGCAAGTATCGCTTCTTCTGTATGCTTCGGAGGTGCGGATGCTGCTGTTGTCGAATAAGCCGATTCGGGAGAAATAATACTGATTTTGTCTTTTAGTTCAATTATTAATCTCTGTGCGGATTTAGGACCAACTCCATTGATTTTGCTTAAAGTTTTTATATCGGCTGAAGAAATAGCTTCGCAAAAAGAAGTTACAGAGATGCTGCTTAAAATTTTTACTGCCAGTCTAGGCCCTATTCCGGTAATCGTATTTAGAAGCCTGAAAAGATCTTTTTCTTCCTGTGTCGCAAATCCAAAGAGTGTCATTTCTCCTTCTCTGACATGAAGATGTGAAAAAAGGACTAATTTCTCTCCTTCTCTTGGTAGTTTATCATAAGTGCTAAGAGGTATAATTATTTCATACCCTACTCCGTTGCAATCTATTATAACTTCAGAAATAGATACTTTGTCCAAAATGCCTTTTATTTTGCCTATCATAATCGTACCTTTATTTGAGTCCTACTTTCTCTCTTACTTCCTGAATAGTTTTTCTAGCTACTTCTGAAGCTTTTTCAGCTCCTTTTCTGAGAATATTTTTAACATAATCAAGGTTCTTTGCTAATTCATCTCTCTTCTTTTGCATCGGAGAAAAATGAGCAGTATATAGATCAAAAAGCTCCTGTTTTGCGTTGCCATACATAAGACCGCCAGCTTTGTATTTTTCAGCCATAGCTTCTGTTTGCTCTTTGTTCGCAAAAAGTTTATATAGGGCAAAAATATTGCAAGTATCTGGATTTTTAGGATCTTCCGGAGTTTTTGAGTCTGTAACAATTTTCATAAAAATCTTTCTTATTTGTTTCTGGTCTCCGAAGAGGGGGATAGCGTTGCCATAGCTCTTTGACATTTTTCTTCCGTCAATTCCGGGGGTCACAGCTACTTCGTCCTTAATTTTAGGTTCAGGTACAATAAAGGTTTCTCCGTATTGGAGATTAAATTTTATTGCTATATCTCTTGCTACTTCTACATGCTGTTTCTGATCTTTGCCAACAGGAACGATATCAGACTTGTACATGAGTATATCTGCAGTCATAAGAACAGGATAGAAGAAAAGTCCACAGTTTGGGATAATACCATTTGATATTTTATCCTTATAGCTGTGGCATCTTTCCAAAAGCCCCATGGGAGTACAGCATGATAGAATCCATGAAAGCTCTGTTATTTCTTTAATATCGGATTGTTTAAAAAAAATAACTTTCTCTGAATCCAAACCGCATGCTAAAAAATCCAAAGCTAAATTAATTATTCTTTGTGATAGCAAGTTAGGATCTGGAGTTACGGTAAGAGCGTGATAATCGGCAATAAAAAGGAATGTTTCTCCATTGTATTGATCATCAACAATTTGTTTCATCATACCGAAATAATTGCCAATGTGTGGTGTGCCGCTAGGCTGTATTCCTGAAAGTATTCTCATCCGTTAAAATCCTGAATTTTATTAAAAGGTATTAATAAATATTTAAGATAATGCCAGGAGAAGTAAAATAAATTTGCTTATTTTAAAATAAACTTAAAAGAGTTAAATGCTTTAATTTAAAAAAAGTCTAAAATATCCTCTAAAAAGGTAAAAGGCAGACCTATATATAAATTAAAGCAACTACTCTTATTTTAAAATTTATATTGATGATTTGAAAGAAAGGATTAAAATGAGGCTTAAATAATTATTGCCTAAAATACAAATATAACAAAAAGGGGAAAATTATATGGCGCAAATGATTATTGAATCAAACAAAGGATGCTGCGTAAAAGAGCAAATTGATCCAGCCAAAAGAACTTATAACATTATATTGCTTATAGTTGCAGGGCTTGGCGGGTTGCTTTATGGAGTAGATGTAGGAATTATCGCAGGAGCTTTACCATACTTGGAGGCTACCTCAGGGTTAACATCAGGACAACTTTCAATAATCGTTGCAGCTGTGCTTCTCGGCAGTGTGATCTCAACATTGTTTGCAGGATTATTAGCTGATTTAATGGGGCGTAAAAAATTGATGATAATAAGCGGAGTAATGTTTATTATAAGTATACCGATTATTGCCTTGGCGCATGGGTATGGACCGCTTGTTTTTGGAAGGCTTCTTCAAGGGATAAGTGCAGGTTTCATAGGGGTAGTAGTTCCTCTTTATCTTGCAGAATGCTTAAGTGCGGCTAATCGTGGAAAAGGAACAGGCCTTTTTCAGTGGCTTCTGACTTTTGGAATTTGCGCTGCTGCTCTTATAGCGATTTTCTTCAGTATTTGGCTCGGAAATATTGAGGCAACCGGGAATGTTGACAAAATATTTGCTGCCAAAGACCTTGCATGGAGAAGTATTTTCTGGGTATCTCTTCCTCCTGGCATTTTGTTTGTAATAGGGGCTTTTTTCGTAGCTGAATCTCCTCGCTGGTTACATAAGAAAGGAAATATCGAAGCTGTAAGAACTGCTCTTCTGCGTTCAAGAAGCGAAGAACAGGCAGAGGCTGAAATCAAAGTAATGAATGAAGTTGAAGATTCAGAAAAACAGAAAACTTCAACCGGAGAGAAAATCAAAGAATCGTTACTCAAGAAAAAATATGTTATTCCGTTCCTTCTTGCCTGCGTGATTCTAGCCTGCAATCAGCTTACGGGTATTAACTCTATTATAGGTTACAATGCTACAATTCTCATTCAGGCAGGATTAAGCGATGTAGCTGCTCACTGGGGATATGTAATATTTACCCTCGTCAACTTTCTTATGACTATTGTTGCTATTATGCTCGTTGACAGGAAAGGAAGAAAATTTCTTCTCTCTTTAGGCAGCGCAGGTATTATAGTTTCTCTGGTATGCGTCGGATTCCTATTTAAGAGCACTGAAAAAATGCGTGTCGATTGCGGAACTGTTATACAAAAAATGGTTACGCCTGAACAGAAACTTGGTATATCTTACAATGCGCAGATAGCAAATAACATGCTATCGCAGGAAGGAGAGCCAGGGAAAGCAATTTTAGATAAACCGACAACAATGAATGTCATATATTCATATGGAGATTACAGGGCTTCTACAAATGTAGTACGCTCTACTGACCTTGGAGCTAAAATTAGTATTGACAGGGACAGCTGTGTTCCACCAAACAAAGTTGTAGCATTTTTCTCAAATCCTTTTGGAAATCTTGACGAAGCCAGAACTGCTCCTTTAAAAATCGAACATGCCAATATTACTCCTATTCCAAGCGCTGAAAAAGGCTGGCTAGTAGCAATTTTCCTATATATATTTACTGCATTCTTTGCTGTGGGGCCGGGTGTTTGCGTATGGTTGGCTTTATCTGAATTGATGCCTACAAGAATCCGTTCAAACGGCATGAGCATTGCGCTCTTAATAAATCAGGCTGTATCTACAGCAATAGCTGCGGTATTTCTCCCTACGGTCGGGCAGTACGGATATGGAACAATGTTCTTCACCTTTGCTATATGTACAATTGTTTACTTTATTACAGCTACATTTTTCCTTCCTGAAACAAAAGGGAAGACTCTTGAACAGGTCGAAGAATATTTTAGCGGGGACAAAAACGCTCTTAAAGATTAATCTGAAGCAAATCAATTTTAAAAAGGACGGGGGTAGCCGTCCTTTTTTTTTATCTATTTTCTATATAGGATTTTAAATTTCTTTTATCGAAATTAGGTTAGTGTATTACTCAAAAATAATACTACCATGTTTGAAACGGAGCAAAGTATGAAGATTTTTAACTTCTCAGCCGGACCTTCAATGATTCCCCATAAGGTAATGGACAAAGCCCAAAAAGAGTTTTTAAACTACAACGGAATGGGGATCGGCGTAAGTGAATTGTCTCATAGGACTATTGAGTTTAGTGATATTATTGACAAAACAGAAAACAATATCAGAAAACTTATGAATATTCCTACAGAATACTCGATTAGTTATATTCCTGGAGGAGCTAGTTTGCAGTTTTATATGATTCCTGCCAATTTTCTTATTAACTGGTGGGGATGCGAATATATTCATACAGGTTACTGGTCTGAAAAAGCTATAGTAGAAGCGCAGAAATGCTGCTATGTAAGAGTTTCATCATCATCAAGAGATGCCAATTTCAGGAGAATTCCTAATTTAAGAAAGTGGAAGAATAATCCAGATTCATCTTATGTCCATATTACAACAAATAATACGATTGAAGGTACGCAATACCATTCATATCCTGAGATGGAATACGGAGTTCCTCTAGTGGCTGATATGTCTTCAGATATAATGACAAAAGTCACAGACATAAAACAATTTGACATGGTTTATGCAAGCACACAGAAAGTTTTGGGACCTACTGGATTAGCGCTTGTAATCATGAAAAAGAAGCTGACAGAAAGATCTTATAATAAAAACCTTCCTACAATGTTGGACTACAATACATATATTCATGAAAAATCGATGCATAATACTCCTCCAACCTTCTCTGTTTACATGCTGATGCTGGTGACAGACTGGCTTCTGGAACAAGGCGGAATTGAAACTATGGATAAAATTAACATGCTAAAATCAGAAGTCATTTACGAAAAGATCGATGCGTCAGGAGGGTATTATAAAAATCTTGTTGAGGCTCCGCATCGTTCAAGGGTAAATATCGTATTCAGGCTTCCTACTAAAGATCTTAGTGAACTTTTTATCCATCAAGCTGAAGAAGAAGGGCTTCTTGGATTAAGAGGACATCGATCAGTCGAAGGAATAAGAGCCAGCATGTACAATGCGATGCCCCTTGAAGGCGTCGAAAGATTAGTTGACTTTATGGATAAATTTGAGAGAACGCATGGCTGATTTAGCCTTTGAAAAGGCGAGATTTTGGGAAAAAAAGGGGCAGGATTCCATAATTTGTGGACTATGTCCAAGAAATTGTATTATCAGAGAAAGCAAAATTGGTTTTTGCGGAGTTCGTAAAAATATTAATGGGATTTTGTATTCACTGGTTTATGGTTATCCTGCGGCTTTGCATGTAGATCCTATCGAAAAGAAACCTTTGGCAATGTTTATGCCAGAGACATATACATTTTCAATTGGCACTTTCGGATGCAATCTGGATTGCAGTTTTTGCCAAAATTTTACTTTATCAAAAAATTTTCCTGAAATAAATACTGCTGTGACAGAGAGAATATCTTCTTCTCAGATTATCAGCAAAGCAATTTACGCTAAATGCCGTTCAATTGCTTTTACTTACAATGAGCCTACCGTATGGGCTGAATATGCGATTGACATCGCCACTGAAGCTAAAAAGAATAATCTTCCAATTGTTTTAGTATCCAATGGCTTTATAACTCAAAAAGCGATTGAAGAATTTTATCCTTTGATAGATGCGGCGAATATTGATATGAAAGGTTTTTCCGAGAATTTTTATGAAACTATGTGCAAAGGATCACTTAAACATGTTCTTAATTCAATAAAATACTTATATCAACTCAAAAAACATATAGAGTTAACTAATTTAGTAATTCCTGAGAAAAATGACAGCGAAGAAATGATAAAAGCCTTTCTGGACTGGGTTGAGAGAGAGCTTGATAAAAGTATCCCTTTGCATTTTTCTGCTTATTTTCCTACCTACAAGTATTTAGAAAGCCAACCTACCCCTAAGGAAACTTTGTTCAAAATCAGAGAATACGCATGGAAGAGAAACTTCACTAATGTATTTATCGGGAATATACGATAATGCCTTATTTAGAGCTTAATGATTTGAATATCTATTATGAACTGAAAGGATTAGGAGCTCCTCTTGTCCTTGTGCCTGGATTAAGTGGGACATGCGATACATTTAGTCTTGTTTCAAATGCATTTGCAAAGGATTTTACAGTTGTTAGTCTAGATAACAGAGGATCAGGGAGAAGTTTTTCCCAAACCAAACACTTTACAATTCAGAATATGGCTGAAGATTTAGCCAGTTTGGTAAATCTTCTGGAATTTGATAAAATTAATTTACTTGGACACTCTATGGGAGGATTTATAGTCCAGGAATATGTAAATAAATACCCAGATAAAGTTGATAAAATAATATTATCCAATACTTCAAGGAAGTGCTCATACAGGAATAAAGATATTTTTCAGTGCCTGATTAAACTGATAAAAAATGCAGATTATCTTGAGTGTTGGCACAGAATGTTTTCACAATGGATTTATACAGATGAATTTATAAATAATAATCCCAGGTCTTATGAATCGGCTATATCATACTCTTTGCATTATCCTTATGCTCAGTGCGCTGATTATTTTGAAGCTCAGGCTTTGGCCTGTGCAAATTATAAGACAACCGTAAAAGATAAAAATCAAATACCTTCGCTTATCCTTTATGGAGATAAGGATAAGCTGATAACGCCTGAAGAGTCGTTAGAATTACTGAATTATTTTCCTAATTCAAAAAAAGCACTGATGAAAAGAAGCGGGCATATACCCATGATAGAAAATAAAGAAGAATACTCAGAAATTATTATAGATTTTTTAAACCCTTAGGATTGATAATAGAACTAAGTTTAAGTACAATTTCTCATAATATCGAAATGTGTACGCAAATACATTCAGAATAAAACAATTTACAAAATAAAATATTCAGGAGAATCTAAATGTTTATCTCAAAAATGAATCGCCTTTTTCATAAACATGGAAGGTTGGCCTTTGGCCTTTTGACCCTTTTTATTATTGTTCCGTTTGTTCTTTATTTTTCAGTGGCTCCTGAAGAAATATTGAATATGTTTTCCTTTAGCACTGCCAAAAGTAATATTTCTATAAATGGGACTCGTGTCCCCCAGAAAGAATTTGATGAATCTATGAAATCTTTAATGATTTCAATGAGCACTCAGGGATGGCCTGTAGATTTTAATTCCACATCAATTTATCAGCAGTTGACTCCTGGTGTTGTCGATAGAATAATCCTTATGGATGAAATAGAAAAATTAAAAATAAGCGCGGATGATTCTGCTATAGCTTCTTATATGAAAGCTTTACCAATGTTTCAAGATTCAAATGGATTTAGTTATGACAGATACAAAATGGTCTGTTATGCGCTTGGCAGATATGGCATAAGTCAGAATCAGATTGAAACCTCTTTAAGAGAAGATGCTACAATTGGAATTTTAAAAAGAATGATTTCTGACGGAGTAATTACCACTGAGAACGGAATGCAGGATTTTTACAACAATTTGAATCAATCTTTTTCTGTGAAAGTCGCTGAATTTAATTCTAAAGATTACCTTTCAAAAGTATCTGTAAAGGACAAGGATATTCAGACATTTTTTGATTCCAATCCAACAAAATATATGACTCCAAAAAAATCAAAAGCCTATATTGTTAAGTTTGATTTTTCAGTTTTTGAGAACGATGCTAAAAAAAATATTACAGAAGAGCAGCTTAATAAGCTCTATGAAATGAAGAAAGCAAGCTATGGAGCTATGAACGAAAAAGAGGCTAAAGAAAAGATAAAAGAACAGCTTATCGATGAGGCCTGCGCTAATGCTGCAAAGCAAAAAGCTCAGGAATTTGCAATAAGCGCATATAAAGCAATTGAAGATAAAGGGCAACTTGCATCAAATGCAATAACTCTATTTGAAGATATAGCTATAAAAAATAAGCTTGAAACATATAAAACTTCCTCATGGATATCTGATAATAGCGACCTTGTTGAAAATATAGGAAAAGAACCTGCGCTTGTAAAAGAAATTTCAGCTCTTTATCCAGATCAGCCTATAAGCAATGCTATTGAAGGAAAGAAAGCATATTTTGTCGCTCTGCTAACGGAAAGGAGTAACCCAACTAAAGCTACTTTGGATGATGTTAAAAAGAAAGTAACCGAAGATTACAAATTAGTTCAGTCCATCAAATTAGCGCAGCAAAGTGCGTCTAAATTCAGAGATGATTCGCTAAAATCAGATAAAAAAAATATTGGAGAAGCTAAGGAATTTAACAAAGATTACAAATTCAGCCAGAGTAGTTTTGCCTCAATAATGTCCGATCCAAATGCAAAAGAGATTATAGAACTAACAACAAAGACACCTCAGGGACAATTATCTAATGTAGCTAATAATTCAGATGGCGCTATAATCGTTTATGTTGAGAAAATTTCATTGCCGACTAAGGAGGATTACGAGAAAAATAAAGAAGCTATTGAAAATCAGTATAATGGCGCTCTAGAGCAAATTGCATGGATGAACTATAATCTTATGCTTAAAAATAAAGCAAATGTCTTGGTATATGAATCTTCACAGAAATAATTAAATAAATTAAAAAATATATTTTAAGAGGAAGGTATGGTCAGATTTTCAGGTATAGCCGTCTTGGCAATTTTTTGTGCTTTAATCGTTGGCTGTTCTACAAGTTATTTAAGCCAGCCAAGTTCTCCTGTAGAGGTTAAAACAGTTGCCAACCTGGAACCTGATATTGAAATTGGCGAACAAATCGAAGCAACAGCTACAGTAAATAGAATTTGTTATATGTTTATAGTCAGCGACACCAAATTTGCAGATGGAGTAAATTATGGCGGCCCATATGTCGAAGAAAGCGTCAATGAAACCTTTTGGGGAGATACAATTCTTGAGGCTAAAGCAGCAGCAGCATATAAGGCATGTGCCGAAAACAAAGCAGATGTGATAATATGTCCTCGGTATTATGTAGTTGTCGATACCTATCCATTCTATAAACATGTAAGGGCTAAAGTTTTTGGATATAAAGGGAATATCAAAGGAGTTAAAGTTGCTTCTCAGAAACCTTTACAGACTCAGCCTGTTAAGATTGTAAATGGTGTTAAGATTTCAGACGCCGTTCAGCTGGCTCAACCTTTGAAAGTAACATCTGAAGTACAGGTTAAAAATCCATTAACTATCAATCAACCTATTACCGTAAAAACAATTTCTGATACCACTAGGAAGTAAAAAGGTGTCACTATAGAAAACTTTCTTGTTTTGCTTTATTTATGGCTAAAAATGAAGAAAGGACAAATTGCACAGAACTTGAACTTCAGTATGCATGGAATTCATTGCATGAGGGTGCTGAGTTTTTACTAGAAAATGGATTGCGTCTTCAGGTTTTATATCCAGGACAATGGAATGTTGAAAAAGGTCCGGACTTTTTCGGTGCAAAATTGAGAATCAACGGTTCAGTAATTTCCGGAGATGTTGAAATCCATACGATTCCTTACGATTGGATACTTCATAGACATTCTGATAATGAAAAGTATGATAATGTTATTTTGCATGTTGTATCTCATCCATATGTATCTCAAATAGTTAAGGAAAAACTTTCAGGAATTCCATTATTGGTAATTCCAGATATAAAAATAAAAACTTTACTTGGGCATAGAAATTCATCCCGAAAATATAATCCTGGCCTATGCTCGAATTATATTAGAGAGAAAAGTCCAGATATCCTCAATGATTATTTTATAAATAATGGATATAACAGACTGTATAATAAGTCCTTAAAGTTTATATCAGAAATACTTTTACTTGGCTCTGAAAAATGTTTACTCAAAGGACTTTTTGAAGCATGCGGTTATAAAAACAACAGAGATGAGTTCCTTGAGCTTTTTAGAAAATTTACCAGCCACGACCTGCAAAAAAAATCAATTGTAGAAAAAGAAGCAGTTTTATGGGGTGAATCAGGATTTCTTGACAAAAATAAAATTGCTTTGTCTGATGAAAAAATAAGAGGTTATTTTTCTATATTATGGGACAACTGGTGGCATTCCCGAAAAGGTTATGAAAAAGAAAAGATTAATTGGACTCGAGCTAATGTCAGGTATGTTAACAGTCCATGGAGAAGGATTGCAGGATTAACCTTATTGCTAAAGAGGAACTCTTTTGATCTATTATATCCATTACTCCATTTATTTGATTCAAATTCCGATATCCCTCTTTTGATAAAAAAGCTTATTGAGATATTTACTGTTTCAGATGAATGTCTTGATCTATATCTTGATTTTAATACCAGACTTAAAAAAAAGAATATCCTTATTGGTAAGGCGAGAGCTATAGATATTGTAGGAAATGTTGTACTGCCTTTTATGTTGGCATACTCAAGGTTGAATAACAAATCAAATTTATATGAAAAAGTAGTGGTTTTATGGAGAGCCCTTCCATCTTCTCAGTTGAATATTAACATTAAAATTTCTGCTCAAAGATGGCTTATAGAAAAATCTGATGTTACAAAAGTTTTTCGAAATTTTGCATCAATTCAGGGAGGTATATATCTTTATAAAAATTATTGCACTTTTTTAAGTATGGATTGCTCAAATTGTCCCAAAAGAAAAATTGATATTGAAAAAATTCTGATAACAAACTAGAATTCATATGTTTTCCCAAAATATTATTAATTTTCAAAGGAATGGAAAATGAACAAAAAGACAATGGCAATAATTGCTGCCAGCTCAATTATAGGAGCTACGCTTTTAGCAGAATCAAAACAAACCGTAGACGGCACAGTCGTTCCAATGGTTACTATGGATATCGGATATGGGTTAGATCAGCTTTATAAAGGATTTATAGACTATGTAATGCCAGCAGGGACATTTTTTTACGGTCCGGTTTATGACAGCAAAGGAAATTGCGTAAGAGAAGGAGACATTATTGCTACAATAAATCCTGATTATGCTAAATTACAGTATCAAGCCGCTTCTCTTGCATATAAAAGCGCAAAAGACCAATATGAAAGAGATTTGAAATCTGGTGAAGCAGTAAGCAAGAGAGCTCTTGTTGCAGATCAAATTTCAATGCTTCAGGCAGAGGCTACATCACAAATGTCAAAGATAATACTTGAAAATGTCTGTACTCTAAGAGCTAGATTTAATGGGTATGTGAATGAAGTTAAATTTGCAGGAGGTTGGGCTTCAGGTCTTCCCGCTACAATCAATGTTTCTCAGCTTGATCCTATATATATCAGTATTCCTATTACAGAAAGTGTCGCTTCGCAGACATTTAATTACAACACTCCTGTAACAGTATATCCTACTTCAGATAAAATTGGGGCTGAACCTGTAGGTTATATTCAGGGAAGAAGTGCTGATCACAAAAGCGGTAATTTATTAATCCTTGTAAATAACAAACCTCTCCCTCCGCCTGTTAAGCTTACAGATGCTAATGGTAAGAAAATTCCAGTTCTTCATACATGGTGTCCTGTAATTGAAATGGGAGGTTTTACTAATTATCAATATGATGAAGACAGCGTTATAGTTTCTAAGCATTCTTTATTTGGAAAAGATGGCGATTACTATGTTTGGATGGTTGAAGATTCGAAGAGCGGAATTGCTGGAAAGGGAATGAATTATCTGAATAAAGTTAAAAAAGTAGCAGTGAATACCGACGGAAAAATAATAAGTGTTCCTTCCTATGTAGGTATGGTTACTTTCACACCTAAAGATGAAAAGATTAAAGATATTGATGGAATGATCCTTCTTTCTAACCAGGATTGTCCTTCCGATCTGAAAGACGGCGATACGATCTGTCTGTATGCAGGGATGTATACTTTCATGCCTGGAGACAAAGTTAAAGTCGATATAGGGCCTACCCCAGGGGTAATTCAGTAATTCAAATTACAGATATTTTTAGAGGCCGGCATTTGCTGGCCTTTTGCATTTTTAAGAAATATGGTTTTTATTCTTTTGATAATATTTAAATGATTATATTCAAAAAACATCGTGAAGGGAAAACTAAAGTCTGATAGAAATGCATTCAGAATGCTTCTAATAATATGTGGGTGTATCCTCACTATTATAATTATTTTCATTTATTATATCTTGCCTTATGCCGCTAAAAAAATTGTTCAGGAAGTTGCTAGAAGAAATCATTTGGGGTTAGTCGCACTTGATGTTAGAGAGCTGTCATTTTTTTATGCTGAAATCTATTCATTAGTATTAGGAAAGGAAGATAACCCATCAATAGTTATTTCATCAATAGATGCTGATTATTCTCCTTGGTCTCTTTTGTTTGATAAAAAGCTTGACACTGTACAAATTAGCGGAGCTGAGATTAATTGCAGTTATGATGGGAAATCGCTTACGTTTACTTCCTTTGACATCTCTAAATTTGTTAAAAAAGAACAGTCAGTAAAAGAGGATTCAAGTAGCTTTATTATTTCTTCAATCCGAATACGGGATTCTTTGCTGAAAATCAACTATAAAGAAAATCTTTTTATTATTCCTTTTGAATTGGAATATAATCCCGGAAACAGTTGGAAAGAAGGAGAAGGAACTCTAAATTGTATTGTTCGAGATCAGCCAATAGTGGTGTTTTTCTCTTTTGACAAAAAGACAGCCAAATTTACTCTTAAAGTAAAAGATGCTGACCTGCGCGCCTTATATGGGTTTTTTCCTAATGGGGGCGAGATGTCAGGCCTATTATCTGCAAATATTAAAGGAGAAGTGAGTTTATCGCCTTTAAAAATCAAATCATTGGAAGCTTCTGCGGATTTAAAAGAAGCAAAATATTATTCTTATCTAATTCCTCTTTTAACTATTTCCGCTAAGGGCGAAAGAGAATCCATTGAAGTAAATATCGGGAAAATTCAGATGTTTAACAAGGGGAAAGAATTTATCAGAATTAACCCTTTTATGCTTCCTTTATCTATAGGGGAAACCCAGTTTACATCAGGGACTGATCTCATTTTTGATTTTCCTGCTTTTTCGTATCTAAACAGCGTCAAATGTAACATTGAGTTTTTATATGCTTATAAAGGAAGAACGCTCAAAACCAGTGTTAAATCGGATAAGGTTTTTATTAATTTGCCAAAAACATCAGTAGAACTCAAAGAACTTTCATCCAATTGGCTATTTACAAAAGATAATGGACTATTGGAAGGTGATTTTACTATAGGAAATATAACGAGTCAGAAATTCAATTTAGGATCCCTTAAATCAAAAATAAACTTAAATCAAAACGCGGCATCTTTTAGAGCTATTGCTTCCGATGTGCTTCTTCCGGAGCTGACGATTAATTTGAATGGAAGTTATATGAAAGGCAAAGATGGGTTATTTGTCACGCAGATTGATTTTAATCTTCCCAAATACACACTTGCTATTCCCTATGACCTTGGCGCATGGTTCACACAAGCAAAAGGGATTAAATACAGTGGTGATTTTGCTGCCCAAGGATTTATTAGAGTCGATGATGCAGGAGTTAGATCAGGAGCAAAAATAAAAATATCCGAATCAACTATTGACTATCAAATTAAAAACGCCTCAGCAAATGCATCAGGAATTTCATTTGACATTCAGTTAAACGATCTGATAAAACTTCAGAGCATGCCTTCACAATCCTTGCAGATTAGAAAGATTTCTTTAGGCTCAGTTACACTTGAAAATATTTATGCTTTATTTGAAATAGAAGCTTTTAAATCAATCCTCCTTGAAGGAGTAAGAGGTCAATGGTGCGGAGGTTCAATTGCTGTTCAATCTGTCAGAATAAACCCTGAAATAAAAGATCATTCTTTTGTGCTTTCCTGTGACAGAATAAATCTTGCAAAACTTCTTGGGCAGCTAAATATTGGGAAGGCAGAAGGAGAAGGTGCCTTGAATGGGACTATCCCAATTATTATAAAAGATGACGCATTGCGCTTTGAGAATGGTTTTTTATATTCAACTCCAGGAGAGAGTGGGAAAATTCACCTTCAGGGCGAATCTATTGATTCAATTACTTATGGCATCCCTGATGGAACTCAGCAGTTTGACCAACTGAAACTATCCCAAATGGCATTAAAGGATTTCGATTATGATTGGGTAAAATTTTATCTTCATTCAGATGATGATGATATGATAATTCAGCTTCAGTTTTATGGTAAACCTGCCAAACCGCTCCCTTTTATTTATAAAAAAGAGATCGGGGGTTTTGCAAAGGTAGATGTGAACAGTCCTGGTTCAATTTTTCAGGGGATAAAGCTTGATGTTAATATCAGACTACCATTTAATAAGCTTTTATGGTATAATAAAAAATTCCAGGATTACTTTAAAAAACAGTAAAATGATATAGCAAAACTTAATTATGAAAAAGATATTTATTTATTTTTCTCTCGTTTCACAAGTATTTCTTTTTAATGGATGCATCTACACCAAAAGTGAAGTCGATGTCAAACCGGTTGAAATTAAGCCTATGCACATAACAATAGATGTGAATGTGAAGGTAGAAAAACAGCTTGATGATTTTTTCGGAGATCTTGATAAAAAAGCTGAAACTCTTTCGGCAAAAGATAAAGTAGAAATTACAGAATCGGATAGCAATATAATACAAAAATAGGAGAATAATTTTTTATGAACAGTAATATTCTAAAGCTCTTCACCGTTCTGTCTCTTATGCTTTCAGTAGTTGTTACTGCTTATTCTGATGACATAAAGGATAGAATGAGCCAAAGGCTCTCTCAACTAATAGCACTTAAAGATAAAGGAATAATTGGAGAAGATCAGAATGGCTATCTTGCTTTTGTCGGATCATCAAAAGAAGGGCAGGCAATTGTAGATGCAGAAAATGCTGACCGTAAAACAGTTTATCAAATGATAGCTGAAAAGACAGGTACTACCTTGCAGATTGTGGGAAAACAACGCGCGATTCAACTAGCGCAAAATGAAACGACCGGTCATTACATTCAGAAAAATGGGAAATGGGTAAAAAAATAGTTTATACCTAAAGAAATTATAATTATATTTACAATTCTGGGTTATCTAATATAATTATTTGGAAATAATAATATTACAATAATTTGGAGGGAAAAAATGAAAGTAGCAAAGGTATTGTCAGATAAAAAAAATAAACTAATTAAATTTATACATATGGATGCTACGATAAGAGATGCTTCAAAAATGATGCATGATAATGAAGTTTCAGCGCTGTTTGTCATTGAAGATAACAATAATCCCAAAAGCTATGTAGGAGTTATTTCAGAAAGAATGATAATGCGCGAGGCCTGGCGCTATGACAATGTACTTGAACAAAAAGTCTCGCAACTTATGACAAGGCAATTGCTCGTTATTAAACCAGAAGATGATATCAGGCAGGTTACCGATATTTTAACTATGTGCAAAGTCAGAAATATTCCTATTTGGGATGGAGATACAATAATAGGAATGATCACCCCTAATGATATTATCAAGACAATGCACGATGATAAACAAAGTAAGCTGTATCATATGTCCGATATGATTAGCCCTTATGGAGGAGATGGCCATTAAAAAGCATTTTGAATCCTGTTCATATTTTCTTTACTGAGTTCTTGGTATCCGCAAGGCTCCATGCTGAAAGAGGCTCTGCCTCCTGAAAGTTTAGGAAGAGCTTTACTGAATCCAAACATTTCGGCAAGAGGGACTTCACAATCAAGTTTCTTTATGTTTTGCAATGATTGCACATTATAGATTATTGCGCGTTTAGACTGAAGATAGGTAGTAATATCTCCTATAGTGTTTTCCGGACTTAGAATTTCAACTTTGGTTATAGGCTCAAGAATTATTGTCCCAGAGCGGATTGCGGCATTTATCCCATTTAAAACGGCTCCGGTAATTGAACCTTCATTAGTTTTGTCCTTTATACCTGTAATCCCTGTTATAGTCCCTCTAATATAAGTAAGAGAATATCCCCAATTCCCACCTGTTTTTAAGCCGTTTTTCAATGCTTCTAATGCCGCATTTATCCAGCTGTGAGGAAGAGTTTTCATATTTTTAATTTCCGCTTTTACTTCAAGACCTGCCTGAAGACGGGGTACCGGTTCCAGACGGAATGAAACTTCAGCATAAAACTCATTATCAGCTATAACTTTGTTAAATAAACCAGAAAAAGAACTTTCTTTAAGGAGGGTTTCCTTATAGACTACTTTTGGTGCGCCGTGCCTGATATCCAGATTGAATTCATTTTTCAGTCTATTTGTGTTGATTTCAAGGTGGAGTTCTCCCATTCCAGAAATAATTGCCTGTCCTGTAGATTCATCTTTAGTTGTGCTTAAGGTAGGATCCTCCCTGCACAGCATTTCAAGAGAATAGGAAAGTTTATCCTTGTCTTTTAATGAGCGCGGTTCTATAGCCATTGAAATAACAGGTTCCGGGAAAACGACTCTTTCAAGGGATACAGCTTTGTTTATCGCGCATAATGTGTCTCCGGTAGTAGTATCTTTCAGACCCACTAAACCAACTATGTCGCCTGGTCCTACATTGTCAACAGGTTCAATATTTTTCGCATAGAGTCTGAGAATTCTCTTAACTTTCAACTTCTCCATCGTTCTTGGATTGAGAATCATAGTATCACTAGAGAGGTTACCGCTGTAAGTCCTTATATACAGAAGATCTCCGCTATTGCTGGCTATTACTTTAAACACAAGGGCTGAAAAATTTGAATCATGAATACTGATTTCAACTTGTTCATTAGTTTTTGTACTTAATGCTTTAATTATCGGAAAATCTTCAGGGCTTGGAAGATACAAACCGATCGCATCAAGAACAGGTTGAATCCCCATATTTCTTTTTGCCGAACCGCAGAAAATAGGGCAGAGTTTAAGGTCGATTACCAATTCTCTTATTACTTTTTTAAGGAGTTCTTCATTAACAGGTTTTTCTTCAAGAAAATAGTCTGCTATCTCATCAGAAAGATCAGCAAGTGAAGCTATTAAATCTAAACGCATTGCTTCTGCTTCATCTTTAAGGAGAGCAGGTATTTCCGAAGCAATGACTTTTGATCCGTCATCACCCTGAAAGTCCAGCAATTTCATGGAAATAAGGTCAATAATGCAGTTAAACGAAGATTCTGAACCTATTGGCATCTGGACAGGGATTGATTTAGTTTCATTGAATTTTGATTGAATGTCTTTTACGACCCTTTCAAATGAAGCTCCTAATCGATCTAATTTATTAATGAAGGCCAATTTGGCTACTTTGTATTTATCCGATTGTCTCCAGACTTTTTCGCTTTGAGCTTCGACTCCTTCTACTGCGCTGAAAACAACTATTGCTCCGTCAATTACCCTTAAAGAGCGTTCAACTTCTGCTGTAAAATCAATATGTCCAGGAGTGTCTATCAGATGATAAAGTTTATCGTTCCAGTTAAATGATGCGGCTGCAGCGGCAATTGTTATTCCTCTTGCTCTCTCTTCATCAAGGTAATCCATGACGGTAGTACCGGTGTCTATATCGCCAATCTTATAAGTTTTACCTGAATAGTAGAGAAATCTTTCTGAAAGAGTAGTCTTTCCTGCATCTATATGAGCGATTATTCCTATATTTCTTATATTTGATAGATTGACGGATTCGTTTTGCATAAAATGATAAATAAAAAAAGTTAAAAAGTTATGAATATTATTGGTATCTTACTTATTTTTCACATCGTTGAGAATAAATCCTTAAATCACTGCCAAAACCTGTTAGACGAACAAAATATTGAATCAAATTGGCAAAAAAATTAAATCCAGGTCTTCCGCCCCAGAATTTAGGTCGAATAATTCGTTTCATTTCCATTTCTGTTAATAGTCCTTTAAGATTTCGCCAGTTAAAGAATACAAGATGTGTTGGATTAGTAATATTAAACCACTTATTATGCTCAAGAAAATGTCTCCAACAGGCTAAATTAGGAACCGTTAAACATAGAATGCCATCAGGAGTAAGTTTTGCTATCAGTTTGGCCAATACCTCTTTAGGATGGCGCGTATGCTCTAGAACTGACCAAGCCGTAATTAATTGAAAATAATTGTCTGGAAGGTTATTAAGAGCTGAATCAGGATCAATTCTGACATCAAGGTCAAGTTTCTCTTGTGCATATTTTGCAGCATACTCAGAAAATTCTATACCTATAACTTCAAATCCGAATTTGCGGCATTCATTTAAGAAATATCCAGGCCCGCATCCATAGTCAAGAACACGATTTTTTATACTTGTTTTTGGGTTATTGCGTAATTGAGGGTGTCTTTTTATAAGATCTCTCAAAGTCGTAGAATAAAGGATAGAGTTATGATTTTGTTCAACTATTCTATTGTCTCTTTTAAATGTATTATCCTCATTATAATATAGTTGCTTATAGATTTCAACTAACTCTTGTGATGTATATTGAGGATTAGCATAAATCAACTTACAATTAGGGCAGAGAACCAAGTCATGATCCACCCGGCTGTAATACTTTTTAGCAGAGCCTGCTGAACATCCACAAAGTAAACAACTATCAAGGTGATCCATAATTATAAATAGAGATTAAAAAATAAGACTGAGGCAACTATGCCTCAGTCTTATAATATTTATTTATTAAAACATTTTTGAGAGGAAGTGATTCATCTGTATATACCACCATGGCCAATCATGGTTTACATCATTTCCCCAATAATCTACCCAAGCCGGAATTCCTTTATTCTTCAAAGAGTATTCCAAATCTCTTGTGTCTGCTATTGCTTCATCTTCCCAGGCTCCCTGTCCGGTACAGATAATGATTTGGCTCTTTTTCATCCATTCGAGTTTGCTGGCATCAGTAATGTTTGGCATATAATGAATAGGTGAATTGTAGTAAACATCTTTGATATCACCTGCGTTCATCTGAAATTCATTTCTGTCAAGACGATAAAGGCCGCTTAGTGCAATTGTACCACCGCAAACTTCCGGGTGCTTTAAAAAGAAGTTAACTGCATGATATGCGCCCATGCTGGTTCCCGTAGCAATTGGTCTTTCGTCTGCAACTTTTGTATGCTCTCTTATAAAAGGAACAACTTCATCTGTTATATATTTATAATACTGATCATTTCTTGCGCTCCTTACTTCAGGAGCAACACTGAAATTATACCATGATTCTGTGTCGACACTGTCGATTGAGTACAGTTTTATTTTATCTCCATCAATCCATGAACTTATTTTTCCAATCATTCCCTGCCCTTCAAAGTCAAAAAATCTGCCTCTTGAACACGGGAATACTATGAATGGTTTTCCAAAGCAACCGTAGACTTTGAGTTCCATGTCTTTTCCGAGATTGGGACTATACCATTTGTGGTACTCTGTATGCATACTACCTCTTCTTGAAATTATATTTTTGGTTTATAGGCTGATAACAAAATATATAACATCAATATAACTTATTTACATGCAGGGAAAATAGAAATTAATAAATTTGAGGTGGATTTTTTTGAATCCTATTTATAATTAAACATAAAATCACTGTTAAATCTCCAAAATCAAAATCTATGGGAAAAGTATCTTTATTTAGTTTTCTTTTGGTACTTATTATTTTATTAACAGGGTGTGAAAAACAGCCTGACGACAAAACAGCTTCAGGATATATTGATGCTGATTATGTTTATATATCCGCTCCATCTTCTGAAAAAATCATAGAAATGTATGCGGTTAAAGGTTCGATCATTAAAACAGGTGATAAGCTTTTTGAAATGGATAATCACAAATCGTTTTCGATGCACGAGGCCAATAAATTTATGGACATGGCTCTCCAAAGTTTTGTAACTGATATGAAAAAAGGTGCAAGGCAGGAACAGATAGACGAATGGAAGTATATTAATTATGCGGTAAAGGAAATGATAATTTTTCTGAAACTTGAAACAGAAATGTTCAGATTCCTTTCAGAGAAACAAGCAGCGGCCGATCAATACTGGTGGTTTACCAGACAAATGCAATATGCTTTAATAGCTATTTCAAAAGCTATTGATACGCATCAAAAATATATTGAGCTGGGACAAAGAGAAGATAAAATAAATGCATTTGAAATGGCTGATAATGCAGTCAAAAGCATGCTTCCTTATACCAAATATCAATTCACAGAAGCTGTACAGTTTTCTCCATACGACGCAATTGTTTTTGATATTTTCTACCGGAAAGGAGAGTTGCCTGGAGCTGGAAAACCTGTAATAATGCTTTTGCCTGATGAGAACCTTAAAGTTGTATTTTATATTAGCGGGTTAAAAATAGACACAATTAAACTTGGCGAAAAAGTGAAGGTTTTTTTATCCCGAGATAAAAATAATTTTATAGAAGGACAGGTTAATTACATTTCTCAGAATATCCAATATACTGACCCTCTTATTTACTCCCTTAAAAATGATAAAAAACTCATTTACAAAATTGAAGCTAAAATTAATCCTAAAGATAAATTGAAAGCGCATCCTGGCGAAGTAGTAAGCGTAGAATTTTAATTTATATGAATGATTTCAAATACGCTATCGATGTTAGAAATGTAACAAAGAGTTTCAGCAAGCGAGTTGTTGTAAATAAAGTTTCCCTTCAAGTCGAGAAAGGCACAGTCTACGGTTTTTTAGGACCTAACGGAAGCGGTAAAACTACTTTTTTGCGAATGATCTGCGGTCTTCTTGTCCCAGACTCTGGGGAAGGTACCTGCTTAGGGCACGATGTAATAAAAGAACAGAAACTTATCAAAGACAAAATTGGTTATATGACGCAAAAATTTAGTTTATATACTGACCTGACAGTCAGGGAAAATCTAGATTTTACGGCCAGGCTCTATGGAGTAAAGAATCGCAAACAGGCAATAGATAAAATTATTGAGGAACATGGTCTCGGGCAGTTTAATAAGATAATAGCGAAAAATCTATCAGGAGGATGGAAACAGAAACTTGCTCTCGGAGCATGCCTGATTCATGAGCCTGTGCTCTTGCTTCTTGACGAACCTACTGCCGGAGTAGATCCTCTTGCAAGAAGAGAATTTTGGGATACAATCCAAAAGCTTTCTATGGAGAAAGGGATAACAGCCTTGGTAACAACTCACTACATGGACGAAGCTGAAAGATGTCAAAGGCTTGCTTATCTTGCATACGGAGATATGCTTACAAAGGGAACAATAGATGATATTATTTCAAGGGAAGGCCTCTATACATGGATTGTAAAAGGACCAAATCTGCTTAACTTGGCAATTGAGTTAAGAAAACTCAAAGAAGTTGAGCAGGTTCTTGCTTTTGGAAATATCCTGCACTTGAGTTCCAGAGATAAATCTGAAGTAGAAAGAGTTATTCCTACAAAAATTGACAAGAATCATGAGTTTTATCCTGTGTCAACTTCTCTCGAAGACATATTTATAAATTTAATGAGCAAGGCTAGAAAGTGAAATTGTTTTCAATAAAAAGAGCCTATGCTGTTTTTCTTAAAGAATTTCTTCAACTAAGAAGAGACAGGCTTACAGCGGCAATGCTTTTCGGAATTCCTGTTGTTCAGCTTATTCTTTTCGGGTTTGCTATAAATAACAACCCGAAGCATCTTCCTACGATACTTGATGCAGGAAATTATTCAGATCCATTTGTGAGCAAATTTATTCATTCTTTGCAGAAAAGTGAATACTTTGATATTTCCAGTATTGCTTCAACGGAAAAATCTGAAAAGGCGATAAGAGAAAGCGATGTGTATTTTATTATTTCTGTTGAAGAAGATTTTAATCGCAAAATGGTAAGGGGAGAGCGCCCTGAGATATTGATTGATGCTGATGCTACCGATCCCCAGGTTGTTACAGCCGCTTTATCTGTAGCCAAGCAGTCTTTTAATAATCTAATGGGTGAGTATTTTAAAGGCAGTCTAGGATATCTGACCCAGGGGCAACCGGGAGCTAATCTTATAATTCATAAACGATATAATCCCGAAGGAGTGATGCAGTTTTCAACTGTTCCGGGGCTCCTTGGTGTAATATTGACATTTACCCTCGTAATAATAACTGCTCTTTCTATGACCAAGGAAATTGAAAGAGATACTATGGAAAACCTTCTATGCATGCCTGTTACTCCTCTTGAGGTGCTGATAGGGAAAGTTATGCCGTATATCGGAATGGGGTTCATTCAGATGATATTTATTATTGTTTTGAGTAAATATATGTTTGATTTGCCAATTGTTGGCAGCGTTTTCCTCCTGCTGTGTTCAGGGCTTCTCTTTATTTTTGCCTGTCTTTCTGTAGGAATTGTTTTTTCAACTTTAGCCAGAAATCAACTGCAGGCAGTGCAAATGTCAGTCTTTTTTTATCTTCCTTCAATAATGCTTTCGGGGTTTATGTTTCCATTCAAGGCCATGCCTGTGTGGGCTCAATGCATAGGGTATGTGCTTCCTCTTACTCACTTTAATGTTATAGTTCGCAGCATAATGCTTAAAGGAGCGACATTTTCAGATATAAAGATACGGATTCTGATAATAGCGGTTTTCGCTATGATAGTTCTTACTGTAGGAGTGTTTAAGTACAGAAAAACTATCGAATAATATTGTAACAATTTATTAACAAAGGAATAAAAATGAGAAAAATACTTTTGACTGTAATTGCTATATTCTGTCTCTTTTCTTTTCTCAATGCGTATGATAAATCAGATCTGGAAAAATTGTTAAAGACTCAATATTGCATTGGCGGAGATCTAAGCGACGCCGATTTAGAAAAAGCAAATCTTGAAGGCGCTGACCTTTCAAATGCAGATTTACCAGAATCAGATCTTACCAAATCTAACCTTAAGGGAGGTAATATTCAGTAAACTGACTTTTCCAATCTTCTGTAGTCAGGGGAAATTGCCCTTTCGGCCAGCAGCATTGATACTTCTTCTGCATTTACCAGCTTTACTTTGGCTTCTTTGAATTCTGAAACATTCGAAAGCGTAAAAATTAACCCATTAGGAATCTGACTTGACAAATTATTTTTTTGAGTTTCGAGTTTTAGCTTTGGCCCATTGATCAGGGAGGAGTTCTCTGAGGTTTTTATGAGGATGTCCTGGAAGCCTTCTGAAAATATCTTCAAGATAAGCCTGGGGATCTATTTTCAAAGCTCTGCAAGTCTGAACAAAAGAATAAAGTACAGCCATAGACTTTCCAGCTTTCGGACTTCCTACGAACATCCAGTTCTTTTTCCCAAGAACGACTTTGCGCATTGACTGTTCAGCCTCTTATCCTGATATCTGGATAAGAGGCTTTATCCTTATCTTTAGAAAATCCCCAGCTTTTGAAGTCTGCTGCTTAAAAATCCATCATTTTCAATAAAACCTGGGGATTTTATTTTTATCTAAGACCACAGAGTTTTGCTATTTCTTCCTCGCTGCAGTTTTTCCATAATGGTTTTTCTTTTGATTGTTCCGGCGTTTCTACTGATTCGATTGCTGTACGGAGCATTTCCATAGAAGGAGTTGCATAAATTTTTGTAGTTTCTATAGACGAATGTCCAAGTATTCTAGAAATCAGAGCTAATTCTACTCCATTCTGATAGAGATTTGTTGCTCTTGTCCTGCGGAACATATGGGGATAGACCTTTTGTGGTACATCCTGGCATTTTTCTCTGGCCTGACAGGAATACAGGGAAATAAAACGTTCAACATTGCTTTCTGACATTTTTCCTGTTTGTCCTTTTATTTTGGTATAGAATACGTAGTTTTTTCTGTCCGGGTGAGGATGAAATATTTTCAGGTACTGAGAAAGGTGTTCCGCAGTTCTTTGTGTAATTGCGGCAATTCTTTCTTTATTTCCTTTCCCATTGATTCTGATATATGGATTACTGGTTTCCAGCATCAAATCCTGAATATTTAGCCTCAGAAGTTCGTCCAGTCGGATAGCAGAATCATAAAGCAGGATCATGATAACTCTATCGCGCATAGCAGTTTTTGTATGCCCAGGTTGACAAAAGATGCAGCTTAAGGCTTCTTCAGATAAAATTGGTTTTTCTTTTTTTGGTACTTTGCACGACGGTATTTTTGAAATAACAAGCGCTGCTGATTGCAAAGCAATGTTCCTATCTGAAGCAAACCAAAGGTAAGTTCTAATTGCAGTCAGACGCTGATTACATGTACCGGGACTATTACCGGATTCTTTAAGGAAGATGATAAAGTCTTGTATAATCCTGGCATTACAGTCCTCAAACCGAAATTTTCTAATAGGAATTTTCCTTTCATTATACAAATAACGCCTGAAAATAGTAAGTGAATCGCAATATGATTTAATTGTTTCAGTGCTTCTGCCAAGCTGTTTAGGCATATATATATCCAGAAATTCCAATGTCATTGAAAAGAACAGCGTGCCTTCATAAATAACTCTATTCTTCATAAGACATCACCTCAGGAATGACTTTTTCTGAAATTCGGTCTTTTTGGCGAATTACTCGGAATGCATCTCTTACCTGATGGTAATAATACATGGTTTCTTCAGGATCATTATGCCCCAGATATCGACTTAAATATGGCATCATAGCATCTAGAGAGATACCCTCTGCCATCCATTGATTCAGTCGATTTACCACAAAGGTATGCCTTAATGCCTGAACAGTAGGCTCCTTATCGCATTTTCCTGCATAAGGCGTCATTCCCCATAATTGTCTGAATGTTTTATCGACACTTGTTTTCTGGATATGCATCTGCGGATTAAGTCCCGGGAAAAACCAAACGGAGTCAGGGCACATGTTTTCCATTTTCCGGGAATATTTTCGGCATAAGAGCGTAAAATCGTCTGTCATGTACACAAGTCTGTCTTTATTCCCTTTTGACTGCCTGACTGTAATAATACCATTCTCAAGGTCAACATCTTTCTTTTTAAGTCCACAACCTTCAGCAAGCCGCATTCCGCAACAATAATACATCCGGAACAGTATCTGGTACTCCATGGAAAAGCGATGCCAATGAGGGGTACTCGGGAGATAAGTGTCAATAATAGCAAACAACGCTGCCAGTTCATTACGCTCCAGTATATGAGGAACAGCAATAACTTCCGATGGCATGAAGCAGCGAGGAATATAGCTATTTATTCCCATTGAATTCATGTACTGGGAAAGTTGGCGCAGAATCGACACCCTCTGATTGCGGTAATTAATTCCTTCCGTTTCTCGCTGAATGACCCATTTCATGGTAATATCACGAGTTATAATTGGTTCATTATATCCATTTTCAAGACAGAACCGGTCAAAATAACTAAGAATATAAGCTTCATAGTCATAAATAAATCCATCAGCTTTTTTCTGGAGGATAAGCCCTTCAATGTAAGTGGCGAATACACTTTTATAATGATAACGCAACTGATTCATAAGAGCATGCCTCCTTTCACTTCTATTCCTTCTAGAGAAATGGCACATTGCCGCATTGAGTTGCCATCAGTGGAGAGATAAACCATGACTGTTGATTTATTATTATGCCCAAGAGTCTCAGCGATAGTTTCCGCTTTTGTACTATTCGTAAGCATTCGTGATGCAAATGTTTTGCGGGTAATATGAAATCCATGTGGATTGTTGGGCAAAACCTGCTTCAAAGCTCTTGCACATACTCCGCAGCAAAGTTTACCGTATGGAACCTTGTGCCTAATAAATATATACTCAGAAGTGGTAGATGGCCGACCACGGATAATGTATCTGAAAAGACAATTCCCGACCTCGGTTGGCATTGGAAGTTTTATAAATTTATCCGTCTTCTGCTGCTCTACAGAAATAACTGCTTTATCCCAATATATATCAGACAGCCTGAGTTTTGTTATATCAGAAGCGCGTATTCCCATGCGAACTCCAAGAATTATCATTGCGGCATTACGCAGTTGAATACTACTTTGTTCATGATCCAGGGAATCATAAATAACTTTTAGGTCATCTCTATTAAGGGTTTTTATAATATTCACCTTGGGGGCACATTCATTCGATAACGCCAAATGCAGGGATGATGGAACAAAACATTTATCACCCAGATATTCTAAGAAGGTTCTTATTTTTGATGCATAAGCATTCTTAGCTTCCGAGGTTGAATGAGGATCAGAAAGATGAAATTGTTTTATGACTTCCGGTGATATGTCTTCCCATGCGGTAATATCAGCTTGAATAAGGTATTCTAAGAAACGCAGGCATGAATTGCGATACATGTGAAATGTCGATAAAGCAAATCCTTCTCTTTGTCTTTCTGCCATAAAATCTTTGTATTCTTTTTGACACCACTCAGGGAGATAATCGGCTCTGTCTCTGCTATATGAATATGTAATTGCGGGGTTGATGTCGCCGCTGTTTCTATACTGCTCAAAAATCTTTATTGCCCGACGGAAAGTCCGCCATTGAATTGTGTAGCATCGCATATGGATCGCCCAGTATAATGCAAGTTCCTGAGAATAAGCAAGACCATTGGCCTCCAAAAAGACAAACAGTTCATCCCATATCTCTCGATAATTTTTTCTTATAGTTAATGAATAACGGTGTTTCTTCAGACAATCGTTGCTCAACTGTATTGATAGGAAATAAAACTCTTCCGGCACTATGCAGGCTGCTTTTCCATGCCTGTAATATAAATCTTTATCATTCGCCGGAACCTCTTCGATAAAAATGAGGCGGCTAAGCACAATTTTATCCAAAGCTAATGGGATAGAAGTTCTTACAAGCTTCATCCTGGCAAGACAACGAAGAAAAATTCGGATTTCTCTGTTATGACGGTTTTTGGCTTTCTGGTTCTTATGTTTATCATCCCGATAATAGTTAAAAATCAATTTATGTGTAATTTCAGATACTTCATTTGCGCCATGATTGGATGCGTATACTAAAAACCTGGAGACTGAAGCTCGTAGTCTCTGAATATATTCAGCTTTATATTTTACAGATAGTTCATCTAAAAAAACATTTAATAATTCTTTATTCCGTTGACCCAGATATTTACAGTATTGAACCGCTTCATATGCTTTCTTTGTATTGATTATCTTACGATTTTCCAATACATCGTTTATACGGGAAAGAGCCATTAGATAGTTTTTAAGTGTGCCAAGACAAAGATTAGGAGCTGCATCTTCCAGCCAGGACATAGCCAATTCATGGGAATATTCTGCATCTTTTTCAACCAGATACATTTTAAAAAGCCGAAAACATCTTTTATGCGTATAAACGATACTGGAAGTGTAATTGTTCCTGGTAAGATACGCCATTACTTCGGTTACAGCTTGATTATAGTTTTGATACATGTGATTACCTCCTTTGTTGTTATAGGGTAATTACAGATATCAAATTTATAATAAAATCCCCAGGTTTTATTGAAAATGATGGATTTTTAAGCAGCAGACTTCAAAAGCTGGGGATTTTCTAAAGATAAGGATAAAGCCTCTTATCCTTATATCAGGATAAGAGGCTGAGCGCGCCATTAGAAAAGTGGTGCTCGGTAAAAAGAATTGGATGTTTGTCGGAAGTGTGAATGCTGGTAAAGCCATGGCTATTTTATATTCTTTTGTTCAGACTTGCCGTGAACTGAAAATAAATCCGCAGGAATACCTGGAAGATATTTTTAGAAGACTCTATAATCATCCTCACAAAAACCTTCGCGAATTACTTCCTGACCAGTGGTTAAAAAATAAAAACAGTGCAAACAGTACTCAGGCTTGATTCAAAATGGTATGATGATGGACTGCAGCTTGCCAAATGGTCGGACAGTTCTAAAAAAGTATTGTCTTTGGCTTTTTTTGAGCTCAGAGAAATACTGCTGCGGAAGGTAAGCCCATATTGCATGCACCTAAAAGGGCGAGGCGGGATTAAAGGTTCTGTCAGGCTGCTGCACAGAAAACTCATTGAATTCCCATTTGCCGCAAGATTTGATGTAAAATCATTTTACGGTTCCATAAACCACAAAATACTTCTTCGGCTGATAAACAATATGGATATCAAACCCACGGGCGGGACGCCCGTGGTACACCCGAAATCCGAACTATCAGAGATCATCAGAGATTATGTCATAATTCCGGACACCGAAAACAAAGGAAAAGGAATTGTCGCGGGGGGTGCACTGTCAACTCTGCTCGGAGCGCTTTATCTTTCTCCACTTGATAGTGCTATGAATGCGCTCTACAAAAAAGGCAGTATCTTTTACCTGCGCTACCAGGATGACTGTGTTATATTAGCTAAATCGAGATGGAAACTGAAAACAGCTTTGAAGCTCTTATATACAACCCTCGATAAACTTCAGCTCAAGATTCACAGGGAAGAGAAGTATTTCGTAGGAAAATCCTCAAAAGGGATTTCTTTTCTCGGGTATTACTTTATCCCGGGAAGAAAACCCAAACCTTCATGTGAATGTTTGGGAAGATTCGTAAAACGGGCCAGACAGCTTTTGGAGCAGTTCCCTTCGACTGAAAATAGAGGGAATGTCACGCCCCGTTCCTACGACCAATCCAAAAAAGACCGACTCCTTGATTATGTAATGAAATTTTACACATACCTCGGAGCCGGACTGTGTGACGCGGCGTCTCATCGCCGCGCTCGCAAGATTATTCTGTTCATTGAATTCAAACTCGGGTTCGATCTGTCAGCCAAGATTACTCTTTGCTGACTAGTCTTCCTCCGAAAATTGGAGATGGGTCATATTTGACGCTTACATTCCAGCAGTATATTTTCGCTTGTCTAAGTCTGCCTTTATTTGCAGCCCTGTCGTAGTCCCTGTAGCTCCGATTAGATAAACTATAACCTGGTAGGATGTCTCTGGTTATCCTCGACAATTGCAGGAAATGTAGGAAAACATTCTGTTTTCAATCATTATCCCCTTCATGCTCGCAGAAAAAACCTCCAGGAACTTCTGCGCCTGGTCAAAGTAACATTACCTTAAGCAATAACTAGAGGAAAAAGTGCCGTGTCCACTTTGGCAAAACTTAATATTAATCAACGACAGTCAAAAAGTGAATCACTCCGTTCTCCAGTAACTGCCTCGTCGCAATATATGTACTACTGTCTCGTCGTCACTTGGGAAACCATTATCACTATCTTGCAATAACTCAAGGGTATTCGCCAACTCGATGTTTCGCCGGTCGTTGATGCCAGTGCTTACTGGGCCTCTGGACATTCTACCGAAATCACAAATATAGGGCTCTCCGTCCTGCAATATGTAATTCTGACTACTTAAGTCATAATACCACCACCCTTTCTCCCTGTCCTTAAGTGCTGATTTGTTCATCAAAATCAACTCGGCCCTATTCTCCGAGTCAATCGGCCTCCCCCTGATATACGGCATGAAAGCATACCCACTCTTCTGATAAGCTCTGAGGTTCGACTTAAATGGCTTCCTCACCTTCGTGTCATAATAACTATTAAAAAGAGCTACCTGGTCGTCTGCTTTGGTTGTATCTCCTGGCAACTCTTGTAGGAAGAAAGTTTTACGAACATACGCCTCTCCTTCTTGATTTATGTGGTAATACACCTTCCCTTCCATGCCCTGTCCGATCAACTGACCCTCTCTTAATCCAGTGTCAACTATTCCCCCAGCTAAAAAGGCGGAACTTACCGCGGCAACAATAGATGCTGCCACCGCCAAGCCGGTCCTCGTCTTTCCTTTGGTATAAGCGGCACCAATATACAAACCTATTGACATTAGC
>MHBE01000007.1 GCA_001803205.1 Lentisphaerae bacterium GWF2_38_69
TGCTTATGAGAAATGCGATGTCGGAATATTCCTCAATGTAGCCGATGACCATATCGGCAATGACTTTGTTGATACTGTAGAAGACCTGGCTTTTGTAAAGGCAGTAGTCTTGGAAGTAGTCAAACCCGAAGGCACAGCAGTTCTCAATGCCCAGGACGAACTGGTAATGAAATTCTACAGAAGAGCTAAAGGAAATGTAATACTTTTCTCTCTTGATGAGAATAATCAATATTTTAAAGAGCACCTTGAGGATGGAAAGACCGGAGTAACAGTTTCAAATGGTCGCATAGTAATAAAGAACGGGGATAACAACATAGATACAATCATTGCAACTGTGCACGAAGTTCCTATTACATTTGGGGGAGCAGCTGACTTCAATGTGGCAAATACATTGGCGGTTGTAGCGGCCCTTTATGGACTGAAGATGCCGAAGCATTTGATTAAACTGGGCATAACAACTTTCTTCCCGTCAGTGCAGCAGAATCCGGGAAGAATGAACATGCTCGACTTCGGAACCTTCAAGGTTATACTTGATTATGGACATAATAAACCTGCTATTGAAGCTCTAGGTGTTATGCTAGAAAAAATGCCATGCAATCGTAAGATAGGCGTTGCATTTGGCACAGGAAGCAGGAAAGATGAAGCACTTATTGAACTTGGCGAAGTCGTAGCAAAAACATATGATTACCTTGTTTTAGCTGATCCTGACAGAAGAGGAAGGCCGCTTGGAGCAACAGCTGATGTTGTTAAACAGGGAATTCTCGGGACAGGTTTCAAAGAGTCTAATCTTAAAATGATAAATGATTTCCATGAAGCCATAGATTACGCGCTTGAAATAGTTCAGAAGGACGATCTTATTGTTATCCAGGTAGACGAGGCTGTTCAGGAGCTTGTTGATCAGATTCTCGCTAAGAGAAAAGAGACTATTATTACTGCCGGAACGCGCGTGTGATAGTAATGGCATAAAAAAATTCTTTAATCAATAAATGCTATTGGCAAAAAAGAATCAATGGCAATACTTAAGAGAACCATGAAGAAGAAGACAGAAATAAAAGGTAAACTTATTGCCATTGGCGGCAATGAAGATAAAAATGATGAAATGAAAGTACTGAGGCGAGTCGTGGATGAAGCCAAAGGAAAGGAAACAGTGGTTGAACTTATTACAACTGCAAGTGATTATCCTCGCTGGATGTCTGAGACATATGAAACAGCTTTTAAAAGAATCGGTATCAACTTATTTGATTATATTGATGTAAGCAGCAGATCGCAGGCAGACGACAAAAAGTATGAAGAAAGACTGAATGAAGCAGATTTGATATTTTTCACTGGCGGAGATCAGCTCCGATTAAGCAGTGTGCTTAAAGATTCACTTATGCTTGAAACGATACAAAGACGCTTACTGGAAGGTGCCGTAGTAGCTGGTACTAGCGCAGGAGCTTCCGCGATTTCCGATCTTATGATTTACGAAGGCAACGGAGCCTGGGGACTTGTGAAAGGGTCAATATCAATGGGGCCTGGTCTTGGCTTTATCAGCAATCTTGTTATCGACACCCATTTTGTGACGAGAAACAGGTTTGGAAGGCTTTTTCAAGTAGCTTCCGCTCATGAATCTATTCTTGGAGTAGGACTTTCAGACGATACAGGAATAATAATCGATAATGATGAAGTTTTTGAAGTTTTTGGAAACGGGCTCGTAGTGGTAGTAGATAATGGACATCTTAAAGACACTAATATATCAAGGATTGAAAAAGGCGATCTTTTATCAGTAGAAAACTTACATGTCCATGTGCTTGGGGAAGGTTACAAATATAATTTTGTACAGCGCAGCTTCTTATGAACAATATTTTTCTGAGTCTGTATAATATTAAAAAATAAGGACAATTATGGGGTTTATAAAAAATTATCCGAAAGGTGTTATATCTTTATCTTCTATTGAATGTTTTGAAAGATTTGGCTTTTATGCCACTCAGGGAATATTGGTGCTGTACGCTGCAGCAAGCTTAACCAAAGGCGGGCTTGGATGGTCGGATGCAGATGCTTTAAGATTGACCGGAATTTTTAGCGCGGTGGTTTATGCTACTCCTCTTGTGGGAGGATGGCTTTCAGACAGGTTCCTGGGGCGAAAGAATGGCTTGATCCTTGGTAATATACTTTTGCTTCTCGGGTATATTTGCATGATGCACCATGGAAGTTATTATTTATTTTCAGCATTGACGCTTGTTGCTATAGGGACAGGTTTCCTGAAACCAACTATTTCTGCTATGGTAGGAGAGTTTTATGATGCTTCGGAAGATGCCAGCCGTGATGCGGGGTTTGCCATATTTTACGCTTCTATAAATATAGGGGGTTTCTTTGGCCCTCTTGTTTCAGGTTTGTTGGCAGAAACAGCTGGCTATTCTTTTGCCTTCGGTTCCTCTGCTGTGGGTATGACTATTGCCCTTGTAAATACAATAGTATCTTCGCGCTTGAGCCTTAAGAATGTTGGGAATAAGGCAAAAACATATGATAAAAACGGACAAGTAATTGTAAAGGAGTCATGGACAACCGAAGAGACAAAGAGATTTTGGGTATATATAGGGCTTTGCATCTCTAATATAGTGTGGAATATTTTTTATGTACTTCCCTATGGTTTATTGAATTTATGGGCAGACGACAATGTCAATAGAAACCTTTTAGGATGGACTATTCCCACTGCTTGGTATTACGCAAGTTATGGGCTGCTGATAGTCATTTTCTCTCCAGTGATTGCCAGAATTTACAAAATGCTTCAGGAAAGGAATAAAGCTTTTACTTTAAGCTATAAATTGGCCGTAGCCTATTTGCTTATGGGGTTGGGATGTCTGTTCTTGATGCCGTTTGTAATCCAACTGGCTCATAGTGCCCAATATAAAGGAAACATGCTTTATCTGATTGTCTTTTATGCTATTTTTGCTTTCAGTGAACTTCTTACCTTGCCGGTGATGCTTTCTGCTGCTACAAAATTTTCTCCAAAAGGTTTTTCAGCTACTATGATTGCGTTGAATATGTTGATTTCATGGTGTATAGGAGCCTGGATTGGAGGAGAGGTAAGCGCTTTAACTGAATCAATCAGTCCGATAATAGTATTTATTTCAATGATAGCTGCCTGCGTTCTCTTTTTCTTTATACACATTTTCACAAATAAATTCATAGAGAAGTTTTGCGATACATCATCTCTAACATAGCAAACGGAGGGCGATGGGTTATCCTCGCAGATTAAATATGCGTTTGACAAATAAAGAAATAGAAAAATTAATGATTTTTACGGCTGGCGAACTGGCCGCTAAAAGAAAGGCTAGAGGGCTTAAATTGAACCACCCTGAGGCAGTAGCTTACATAACGGCGCATCTTCTTGAGCTTGCAAGGGATGGTAAAACAGTAGCTGAAATAATGTCGCTCGGAAGAAATATCCTGACAAAAAATGATGTTATGGATGGAATTGCAGACATGATACATGAAATTCAAGTTGAGGCTACTTTTCCTGACGGTTCCAAGCTTATTACTGTTCATGACCCGATAGTTTAAAGGAGTTCAGATGAAACCTGGCGAAATAATTTCCGGTAACCCTACAATTATTCTTAACAAAAGTTCTGAGGTTGTATCGATTGAAGTGATAAATACTGGTGATCGTCCAGTGCAGGTCGGTTCTCACTTTCATTTCTTTGAAGTCAATCGTTTCCTGAGGTACCCAAGAAAGATGGGGTTTGGATGCCGCTTGAATATACCTTCAGGAACAGCCGTCCGTTTTGAACCTGGCGAGAAGAAAGAAATAGAGTTGATCAAATTCAGAGGAGCAGGACAGGTATTTGGCTTCAACAATCTTTCTGAAGGATCTACAGATCCTGAAAATCTCGAAAAGGCTATGGCAAAACTGAAAAATAACGATTTTTATTTGGATTGATTACATGAATATGAGTAAAAAAGGATATGAGATTTCCGGTTGCGACTATATAAGCATGTATGGTCCGACAAAAGGCGACAAAATAAGACTTGCTGATACAGAGCTATTCATTGAAGTCGAAAAAGATTTTACTGACTATGGAGACGAGGTGAAGTTTGGCGGGGGAAAATCTATTCGAGACGGCATGGCTCAGTCAGCCAGGGCAAAGAGACGAGACGGTGTGCCAGACACGGTTATTACCAATGCGCTGATTCTGGACTATTGGGGTATCGTCAAAGCTGATATTGGTATAAAAGACGGGATGATCTGTGCTATAGGAAAAGCTGGAAATCCTGACATTATGCAAGGCGTAAATCCTAATCTGGTCATTGGGGCTTCTACTGAGATAATAGCAGGGGAAGGATTGATTGTTACTGCCGGCGGAATTGATTCTCATGTGCATTTTACTTGTCCGCAGCTAATTGAAACTGCGCTGTTTAGTGGAATAACGACTCTTATCGGCGGAGGGACAGGTCCTGCGGACGGAACTAATGCTACTACATGTACTCCAGGAGCATGGAATATCGCAAGGATGCTGGAAGCGGCTGATGATTTTCCTGTTAATCTTGGCTTTCTTTGCAAGGGAAATGCTTCGACTCCAAAACCTCTTGCCGAACAGATTGAAGCAGGCGCTATTGGGCTTAAGCTACATGAAGATTGGGGTACGACTCCTGCGGCAATCAAAACATGTTTAAAAGTCGCAGATGATTATGATGTTCAGGTAGCTATTCATACAGATACTTTAAATGAAAGCGGGTTTGTAGAAGACACAATAAAAGCAATAGGCGACAAAACTATCCATACCTATCATACTGAAGGCGCTGGAGGAGGACATGCCCCTGACATAATTAAACTTGCCGGCTACAGAAATATTCTTCCTTCTTCCACAAACCCGACAATGCCCTTTACAATCAATACAATAGATGAACATCTTGATATGTTGATGGTTTGCCATCATCTTGATAAACGGATCAGAGAAGATGTTGCTTTCGCTGACTCAAGAATTCGCCCTGAAACAATAGCTGCTGAGGATGTTCTTCATGATATGGGAGTTTTCAGCATGTTAAGTTCCGACTCACAGGCGATGGGAAGGATAGGGGAGATTATTATTCGAACTTGGCAGACTGCTTCAAAAATGAAACTGCAGAGAGGCAAACTTCATCCTCAGGAAACCAATGACAATCTGAGAGTCAAAAGATATATATCCAAATACACAATCAATCCAGCGATAACACATGGAATAAGCCGCTATGTAGGCTCAATTGAAGAAGGAAAAATTGCTGACCTGGTTCTATGGCAGCCAGAGTTTTTCGGCGTCAAACCAAAATTGATTATTAAGGGCGGTTTTATAGTTTCAAGCCTGATGGGAGATCCTAATGCTTCAATTCCGACACCTGAGCCGGTTTTTTACCGCAATATGTTCGGCGCTTTCGGAAAAGCAAAATACAGCACGGGAATAACCTTTATGTCCAAGGCATCCATTCATGCCGGTGTTCATAAAAAGCTAGGTTTGCAGAAAAAAATTCTTGGCGTTGAAAATTGCAGGAATATCTGCAAGAAAGATCTCATTCACAATGGCGCTACTCCGAATATAGAGGTGGATCCTGAAACTTATAGAGTTAAGGTAGATGGGGAATTTATTAGTTGTTCTCCTGCTTCTGAGCTTCCATTAGCACAAAGATATTTTCTTTTTTAGATAAACGAACAGAGGCGCGGAATGAAAAGTTTTTTATTTTTAATCGGTATTTTAAGCATTTTTTTCCTAAATATATTAGAATTGCCAGGACTCTCGAATCAGCAAATTGCCTTAATAGATAAGGCAATAAAGGATAAAAAGGAAAATAAAGAGTTGATTTGTAACCCAGCTTTTGTTGAGATTTGCCCTTCAATTTATAAAAAAAATATAGAATATATCAAAAAGCTTATAGGCAACGATGTAAAAATTTGCATTGTAATGAAAGGTGATGCTTACGGACATGGAATCAGGGAATTAATAGATGCAGCTATCGAAACAAATCCTGATTATATTGCGGCAATAGATAATAGTGAGTTCAAAGCCATATCGGATAAATTAAAAAAGAAGAAAGCCAATATACCTCTTTTAAGGCTAGTTCCCCCTCTGTTTGTAGAAGTTTTAGAGTCTCAGATTAACGATTATGGAGTAGAGGAAATAGTAGGTTCCCTTGGGGAAGCTCAAATGCTCTCTGAATTGGCTGATGAATTGTCAAAAGAAACAGGCAAAAATATAATTATCCCGATACACATAAATGTTGAAACAGGTATGGGCAGAATGGGTATGAGAAATATAGAAGATATGAAGAAAGTCATGAAAATAAACAACCTCAAACTCAAAGGTATAATGACACATTTTGCTAAAGTCTATGAGATGGAAAAGGGGTTAGAGATGACTAAAGAACAAACTAATAAGTTCGATGAAGTAGTAAAAGAACTTGATCTTGAAGGCAAGGTTATAAGACACATTGCAAATTCAGGCGCCACAGCTATGTACCCATGGACCAGAAAAGATATGGTACGGGTAGGTTCACTTACTTATGGTGAAGATGTCGAGGGTCAAAACCCTGAAGGTATTCTAAAGCCGGTTTTTAAATCTTTTAAATCCTATGTAGCCATAATAGAAAATAAGATACCGGAAAATTCACCTGTGGGTTACGATAGTGAAGAGTACACCAGCCCCAATAAAATATCTACTACAGCTACGGTCAGGGTTGGTTATAATAACGCTTATCCTTATGAAAATGCTTATGCTACAGAGTCAGATGTTTTAATAAAAGGCAAGAGATTTCCGATAATTGGAAAAACTTCCATGAATATGGTTGTTATTGATATAACAGCTCAGGATGAGAAGAATAGAATTCAAGTTGGAGATGAGGTTGTTTTGATAGGAAAACAAGGGAAAGAAAAAATAACACTGGAAGAAGTTGCAAATAAGAACAAAATTGGGATTACAGAGATGCTTCTTGAAATTGGGAATCTCAATTCAAAGGTTATTGCTGAGTAAAAAGAAGAGAAAGATATGCTTATTGAAAAAATAATTGATCTGACAGAAATCAACGATAATTCTTCTTCAAGAAAGAAAGATACTGTTTTTCTTGAGTGGTATGAGCTTGCGAAAAAAGTTCTCAGAAAAACCTCTCAATATGGTTTGGATGTTGGTATCAAACTGCCTTTAGACAGCAGGCATTTAAGAGATGGCGATATAATTTTTGTTAGCGATGATCTAATTCTGACTGTTTCAGTTAACCTCTGCAAGTGTTTATCCATAATCTGGAATAATCCATTTGAACTGGCAAAAATATCTTACGAGACAGGCAATAGACATGCACCTCTTTTTATATCTCAAAATAATGAGAGGGAACTTCTAATACCTTATGATCCTATAATATTCGACCTTTTTAAAAAGCAATTTTGCCATGTTACTGAGGTGGAATCCAGATTGACAAGGCCTCTGAGCAGCAATATTGCAGCTCACAGTCATTAATGGATAAACAGTTTTTCAATTCACTGCTTCTTTTGCAGATTAATGATTCTCTTTTCCCGATGGGAGCGTATTCTCATTCCTACGGGCTTGAGACTTATGTTCAGAAAGGCATTGTGAAAGATAAAGAATCTGCCATCGAATATATTGGCAATAATATTAACAATTCGTTTCTGTTTAATGATTTGTTTGCAGTGAAACTTGCATATGAAGCAGTTTATATTAATGAACTTGAAGAGTTGGATTCAATATTTTATGCTTCTAAAGCGCCAAAGGAAATCCGCATGGCTTGCGAAAAGTTGGGATCAAGATTTATAAAAAATATTAATTCATTGTCTTTGCATCTAAATGGTATTTATAAAGAATACTGTATTTTAATTGCAAATGAAAAATGCAAAGGACTCTTTCCTCTTTTGTACGGAGCTTTTTGCGCAGCTTCAGGAATGGATAAACAATCTTTGTTAATATCATATTCGTATTCTCAAGTCTCTGGCATGATTAATAACTGTGTAAAACTCATCCCTTTGAGCCAGACTGACGGACAAAGTATTTTATATGGAAGTTACGAATTCATTAATAATGCGCTAAGAAAATTGGAAACTCTAAAATTAGAAGATCTAGGTCGTTCTTCACCTGGATTTGAGCTCAGGGCGATTCAGCACGAAACACTTTATTCTAGATTATATATGTCATAAATGGTAGGGACGCCTCTCCGCAGGCGTCCGCTTAAAAAGTATGGCGCGTCTCTCCGAGACCGCCGAAATAAGGAGGGAATCTATGTCTTTTGTAAAAATAGGAGTTGCAGGACCTGTAGGTTCAGGAAAAACTGCGCTAATTGAGAGATTGACCAGAAAACTCTCCGGAGAGTACAGCATTGCCGTTATAACCAATGATATTTATACAAAGGAGGATGCTGAGTTTTTAACAAAAAATTCAGTTCTTCCCTCTGAAAGGATTATTGGTGTAGAAACAGGCGGTTGTCCGCATACGGCCATAAGAGAAGATGCATCAATGAATCTCGAAGCTGTTGCTGAAATGGTTAAAAGATTGCCTGGGCTTGAAATTTTATTCATCGAAAGTGGAGGAGATAATCTTTCTGCAACTTTCAGCCCTGAACTTGTCGATGCATCAATCTTTGTTATTGATGTGGCAGAAGGCGACAAGATTCCTCGAAAGGGAGGTCCTGGAATTACGCGCTCGGATTTACTGGTAATTAATAAAATAGACCTGGCTCCCTATGTCGGAGCAAGCCTTGAAGTCATGGAAATGGATTCCAGAAAAATGAGGGGAAATAAGCCCTTTCTCCTTACCGATCTTAAGAGCAATTACAATGTAGATGCTGTTATTTCCTGGATTAAAAAGAATGTTCTTTTGCAGGGATTATGAATGAAGAAATAAAAGTTGATGCGAAACTTAAGGTGGCGGTTGAATCCAAAGATGGATTAACGATTCCTTCCGAGATTTTCTGCAGCCAACCTTATAAACTTACAAATTTTTTTAGGCTTCCTTCAGGAGGAATCGAATATATCCTTATGAATTCTTCTGCAGGCATTATGGCTGGAGATAAATATCAGATTGATATAGACATAAAGAAAGGAAGTATCTTGTCTCTTCTATCTCAATCATATGAGAAAATCCATAAAATGGACGAGGGCTGTGCTTCAAGAAATACGACAATTAAAATAGGAGACAGTGCCTCCCTGAAATATTTTCCTCTTCCAATAATTCCTTTTGCAGGTTCAGCTTTCAAAAATAGCACAGATATAAGATTGGCTAACGCCAATTCTAAACTTATTTATGCCGATTTTATCAGCAGCGGGAGATACCATAACAATGAAAGATTTAATTATAAATATTTCATTTCGAAAACTAATGTTTTTATGGGGGACAAGCTTATATATCGTGAAAACAGTTCTTTTCAGCCGGAACAGGCAAATCTTTATAAATTAGGATTATTTGAGAACTACGATTGTCTGGCAAATGTTCTTCTCTATGGTTTTGATTCTGCCAGGGATAAAGTACGGGATTATTTAAGCATGGCACATATAACTGGGATTGAAGCGGCGATAACAGAGATGCCTTACTGTGGAACGCTTATCCGAGGTTTGGGCAATGAGTCAAGCCGGATTCAGAAATTTATAAATCAGGCTATAAATACCATATTGCCGTTATAGCACTAGCGTTAAATAAAAATCTCTAGTGTGAAACTAGAGTATTTTTGCTATCGTATCACGAGCGTCTCGACCGTGCTCAACCAATGCCGAGACTGCCCGTTGCCGGAGTTGGCCAGGGACGCCCGTTACGACCTCATAAAAGTTTCATTGTGAAATTTTATGCTCCGCTAGTGACTTGGCTAAATTCTGTGGCTGCTTAGTCTAAATCGTTTCAATAATAAGTTTTGGATTTAGTTCTGAATTTGCTTTCTCCAATTGTTTTTTCCCTGAAATTGTACAGCAGGAAAAGTTTTTCTCTGCGTTTTTTAGTATTGTTTCAGCTGCTTTTTTGATTTTTCCCTCGTTAAGGGAGAGAAGATCTGTCCTGAATTTGGCTCTTAAATTCTCTGTGGAATTTCTAAGATGTCTATTAAGAGAGAGGGACACGGCATCCTCCGGTCTTACTGGTTTATCGATTTTTTTGAGGCTGCCTATTATGGCAAGTTCCAGTTCTTCATTGGCAAAATGTTTTGAACATATAAAGTCCAAAGATTTTCTAAAAGTATCATAGCTTTCTTTTATGCACGGGTCTCTGTAGGTACTGAAAGAAAGGGTTCCATTGAGCATAGAATAGGCTGTACTTGCTCCGTATGCGCCCTTCTTAACCCTTATTTCCTCCCAAAGGTAATTAAAGGTTAGAAAATGAGAGAGCAGGAATAGGGCAGGAGCATGAGGATGCGAGGCTTCGACCGTCTTTAAGACTGCGCTGTTGTAAGAAATGCTGCTTGGCATTAATATGGCCTTTGGTCCGGGTAAAGTTGAATTAAGTTTAAATACCGGATTATTAATTTCACTTCCTTTCGAGAGAGTTGGAGTCCATGAGTCCAGCATCTGATTATGCTTATTCGTTCCGATGAAACTTGCCGTAAGAGAGTTTGAGTTTAGCATTAATGATTTTATTTTATATAAATTCTCAATCAGCTTTTCTTTTTCCCCATCAAAGTTTTCTGCTAAAGTGTTTAAATACCTTAAGTGAGAAATTCCGTTGGTAATTTCTGAGAGATACATGTTTTTGGTCAGGTATTTGGACGCATACATTACCGCGTAACTTGAACCGGCACTTAGTATGCTGGACTTGAGGTTTGTTCTTTTCTGCAGAACAAGCTCTCTTAGCCTTTTAATATCTTTGAATTCACAATGGATGATATTTTCGTTAAGAATAGAAAGCGTTTTTTCAAAATTCTCTTCAAGGCACTTGGAATATATTGTAACAAATGGGTTATATGCCTCAAAGTTATCAAAGTTGCCGTCACTAACCAAACTTGAAGCAATTCCCCCAGTGTATGAAGCTTCTAGTTCTGCCATTTGAGTATAGGAATGTTTATCTGTCCCCATTTTAAGAAAGATGCTTTTGAAGAGAGCCATTGCATTAAAGAGTTCTTCAGGCAAAGAACTCACATCGAAGGCAAGATCAAGGTAGCTTATGCCATTGGAGAATATGTCGCTAGTTATAATATTTGTCGTGGAGGCATTTCTGATTTTAACCGGATAGTTATATGCTTCTTTATTTATATCGGAAAGTTTAAGTCTTGGAAGTGTCTTAAGAGTTTCAGGAGAATTAGGTTTTGATTGAAGTTCTTCCAGTCTTTTGGCCTCAGATTTTATTTTCAGGAGATTCTCTTCTGACATCGAGGCTTTTAGGGATTTCATTTTAGTTTCAAACTCTTCATCAGTCCTGGATTGGTAGTCAGGATCAGGCAGGAATGATATCGTACAATAGTGCTTGTTGTTGACGATTTGTTTTAGGAGGATGTTTTCGAGAAAGTTTGATTTCGAATCGACCATGAATTTTAATTCTTTAAGGTAGTTGTTGAGTTTAAGCAGTGTTAGGGGATCTGAATCATAAAGCCAATAATCGTAAACTCTTTCCATTATAGTCAGAGGATATGAGGACTGTATTTCTTTTGAATCAATGAATAACTTGTGGAATGCGGCATCAACTTTATTTTTGTCAAAACCTTTCATTGCTTCATTTTTGCAGGTATCCAAAATAATCTTTTCTATTTTATGATTATCTCTCGGATTAATTCCTTTTAATCCAACTGTGAAAAAAGTGTCATGCTGGTAATCAGCATAACCTGAAGAAGTCAGAGCTTCGCCTAATTTTGAATCCATCAGAGCTTTTTTAAGTGGTGATGAGGCATTGTCAAGCAGGTACATTTCCAGAACTGCCATAGACAATGAAGTGATAGTATCTGTAATAGGATTTGTAAGAAAATTGATTGTGGTCGCAGTTTTATTTTCGTTTTTTTCATCAGCTAATACAGGGTAAGGTATTGATTTTCTAACAGGTTTGATCCATCTGGGCTGTCTGGGCATGCATAAATTGAGTTTAAGCGCATTGAACCTGTTTAGAAATTCTTCATCAAGGAGCTGTAAAGTTTTTGCAATTTCGAAAGATCCATAGATAATGATGTAGCTATTTGACGGATGGTAATATTTGGAGTGGTATCGTTTAAATTTTTCATATGTTAAATCCGGGATGGAAGAAGGATTTCCTCCCGAATCTCTGCCGTATATGGTCTCAGGCATTATGCTTCTTGACTCTTCTCTGCCTATAATCCCATCCATATCGGAATAAACGCCTTTCATTTCGTTATAGACAACTCCCTCTACAGTGAGTTTCTCTTCACCATCAGATTCTGCTATATTGAAGTGATGACCTTCCTGTTTGAAGTGTTCTTTTGTTATCAGGGGATTGAAAACTGCATCGCAATAAACTCTTACAAGATTAAGGAAATCCTGTTCGTTCGTGCTGGCGCAGGGATAAACGGTTTTGTCAGGATAAGTCATGGCATTAAGAAATGTGGCAAGGCTGGTTTTCAGAAGTTCGACAAAAGGGTCTTTCACAGGGTATCGTTTTGAACCGCATAAGACTGTATGTTCAAGGATGTGAGGTAATCCTGTATCGTCAACAGGGAAAGTCCTGAAAGCTATTGAGAAGAGATTCTCAGTGTCATTTGTCTGAAGATAGATTAGTTTTGCTCCACTTTTTTTATGGATCATTTCATAGGAAATACACATGATATCTTCAAGCACTTCGCTATTTATCACTTCAAAATTGTTAATTAAGTCGCCTTTCCTGAAAATAATTTGCAATAACTCTTTTCCTGTCATATTTGCGCCTGCATCCAATAGGGTTAAGATTATAAAATAATAAATCCCAAAGATACTATATGAATGGTGGTAAAACAACCATAAAGTAGTCCAAGCTTCCAGCTTGAGGGCTAAATTTCAGCAAGCAGGATGCTTGCAGTACAAACGGATAAAAAGCAATGATTGAAGAGACGGCAACTCAAATTCAAAATCAAGTTGGAAGAGCGAACTTTACTTATCTTATGAGCGTTGCTTTCGATGGTACCGGCTATCTTGGCTGGCAAATACAGCCGCATGGGCCGACTATTCAATCAGTGATGGAGGAAAAACTCAGCTACCTTTTTGGTTCAAAAATATTCCTTAATTCGTCAGGAAGAACAGATGCAGGCGTACATGCTTTAGGCATGGCTGTCTCTTTTACTCCTCCTGCAAAACCTCAAATCCCTCCCGAAACCATCAAAAGGGCTATGAATAGTATTCTTCCTGCTGAGATAAGAATAAATTCAATTGAGATCAGGGATCAGGAATTCAATGCCAGATTTGATGCAAAAGGCAAAGCCTATACATATGTAATCCACAATACTAGAAAGGCGAACGCCTTCACTCATCGCTGGGTATGGCAGGTAGCAGATAAATTTAATGTAGAAGCTGTCCTTCAGGCCGCATCGTATCTGATAGGGATTCATGATTTTTCTTCATTCGCCGTGGAAATAAATAAAACCAAAAAAAATCCGATAAGGCATATTTTCGATATAAGGACGGATTCTTTCGGAGAATATATCTGCATTACTTTTCTAGGGGAAAGTTTTTTGTATAAAATGGTAAGAAGCCTGATGGGAACTCTGCACAGAGTAGGGATTGAAAAAGTTCAGCCGCAGAAAGTCCTGGAAATTCTCGAATCGAGAAATAGGCTTTGCGCTTATGATACTGCTCCAGCTAAAGGGCTCTTTCTTATGGAAGTTTTTTATTCCTACGGAGAATGGAAAGAATTTAAACTTAAGGAACTACCTTTCTTTGTTCAGAAAAGTTACAGGCAGGATTGTTGAAATATCTTTTATTTTACGATAGAATTAGATTATTACTTGCGGATAATAACAAAATAAGGATTCCTTCTTTATATGCTTAGACCTTTTATTTGTTTATTTGTGGCTGCCTTGCTTCTGTTTCAGACTTCATGTTCAAAGAAAAACGAACACAATGGGGCGCCTCCGGCTAGACCTGTTCATGTATCTGAAGCCATTAACCACGATGTACCTGTCTACATAGATGCCATAGGGACACTTACAGCTGAACTTAGCGTGGACATACAGTCACAGGTAACGGGGAAAATAATAAGCGCTAATTTTACCGAAGGCCAGTTTGTTAAAAAAGGAGATCTCCTTTTTGAAATAGATCCGAACCCTTATCAGGCGATTTTGAATCAGTCATTAGCCCTGCTTTCACAAAATCAGGCAGATTTGGATATTGCCAAGTGGATAGTGGGAAAAGATAAGAAGCTTTTTGAAACTAAGGCTATGTCTACACAGGATTACGCTAAACTCATGGTTGCTTACGACAAAGCTGTAGGAATGGTTGAAGCTGACAAGGCAACAATATGGCAGAATAAAATTAATATTGAATACTGTAAAATAACATCGCCTATTGATGGTATTACCGGGAAGAGGCTTGTTGACCCCGGCAATATTATAACTGCAAACAGCGGTCCGACACTGGTAAATATTAAAACCATTGATCCTCTATTTGTAGATTTTACAATTTCTGAGAGAAACCTTCTTCTTCTAAAAGATTCAATGAAGAAAGCTACTCTTGATGTAATCGTAAGCGCATCTGGATTTGACTCTAATTACAATAATCAGATTAAGCATTACGAAGGCACTCTCCAGTTTGTTAATAACTCAATAGATCCAGCGACCGGTACAATCGGGTTAAGAGCTGTCATCCCTAATAAAGATAGAGAACTCTGGCCTGGCCAGTTTATCAATATAACTTTGATCTACTATATACAGAAGAATGCACTCCTTGTTCCCAACCAGGCTGTTACTATGGGATTAAAAGGTGAATTTGTGTATGTTATAAAAAATGGCAAGGCCGTACTCATCTGGGTAAAAACAGGATTGAAGGAAGGAGATTATACTATTATTGATAGTGTTGTTGGAGATGAGAAAATCAAACCTGGAGACCAATTGGTAACCGTAGGGCAGATGGGGCTAACTCCCAATACGCCTGTGAATATAGTAGGAAAAGATACTTTTGATCTGCCCTCAATAGAAAAAATATTGACTGAAAATGCTAAAGATTAAAAGCAGTTTTTCATGTCTTAAATGATTTAAAAAAATTCAAACATGAGCATTTCCAGAGTTTTTATCAAGAAGCCAATAATGACAGTTCTGGTATTTTTATGTGTAGTACTGTTTGGAACAGCGGCTTATTTTTCTCTTCCCATAAGTGATTTGCCCGAGGTGCAGAGCCCAGTAATAACAATTAGCGCAAGTTTGCCTGGAGCAAGCCCCAATACGATGGCTTCGGCAGTAGCTTCCCCTATTGAAAATCAATGCATGCAGATTCCTGGGCTTGAGAGTATAATTTCTACAAGTACGGAAGGCACAACACAGATAACCCTTACATTTAACCTTGCTAAGAATGTCGATCTGGTGGCTCCGGATGTTCAGGCGGCTATTTCAAGAGCCAGCGCGAATTTGCCCTTGCTTCCAAGTCCTCCGTCATATAAGAAGTTCAATCCTTCCGACGCGCCTATTATTTACATACTGGTCACATCCGAAACCATGAATTCTGGAGAGCTTTACGACATAGCCAATAAACGGATTGCTCAAAGAATCAGCATGATAAACGGAGTTTCAGAAGTCGATTGCTACGGAGCGAAGACCGCCGCAGTTATAAAACTAAATCCTGTCAAACTTGCAGCTTATAACCTCGGAATTACTGATGTATCACAGTCTCTTCAGAATAGCACGCCTATGATTCCGGGTGGCAGCATAGATGGAAAATCAAGGGCTTATTCAGTTGAACCTGATGGGCAGATGACAGATCAAAAACAATATAATGAGCTTATAGTCAAATTTGTTAACGGAGCTCCAGTGCGTATAAGAGACATAGGCGAAGCAAAGAATAGTACTGATAATGAAGACATAAAAATAGTTTATTTCAAAAAAGGATTAGGCGAAAGGAATATGCCTTCTTTCATTATGGTAAGAAGGACGGGTGATTCAAACACAATTGAACTTTCAAATAACATTAAGAAACTGCTTGATACTTTGCAGGAAGAAATCCCTGGCTCAGTAAATATCACTGTTCTTCATGACAGAGCTAAAACTATTCTGAATTCCATAGATGATGTAAAATTTACTCTGTTCCTGGCTTTTGTACTGGTAGTGCTGGTAATATTTGTTTTCATAGGAAGAGTTTCAGATACAGTCATACCTGCTATTTCTTTACCTTTATCGATATTGGCTACATTCCTTGTGATGAAAATTATCGGCTTTACTTTGGATAATTTATCACTTATGGCTTTGACCTTGGCTGTAGGATTTGTTGTTGATGATGCGATAGTTGTGTTGGAAAATACTGTACGACTGATTGAAGAAGGGCATTCACCTTTCGATGCGGCTGTCATAAGCGCGAAAGAAATAACCGGTACGGTGATTTCTATGACTTTGTCCCTGGTGACGGTTTTTGTGCCATTGGTTTTTATGGGAGGCGTAGTGGGAAGAACATTCAGAGAGTTTTCTTTCACAGTGATTCTTGCGGTTGTCTGTTCCGGCATTATTTCTCTTACTTTGAGTCCAATGATGTGCGCCAGGATTCTAAAGCCTATTGAAAATGAAAAGGTTAAAAGATTTTCACTTAAAAGAACTGTTGACTTTGTGATCAGAAAACTTTTAACAGGATATGGGCTGATTCTCAGGTTTGTTTTAAAACGCAAGTATATTTCGCTGATTGTCTGGATAATCTGTATTTTAGGAACAATATGGTTTTATTCAATAGTTCCAAAGGGGTTTATGCCTGTCGGAGATAGCGGAGTTTCTATGGGAGGAATCCTTTCACCTCTGGGATCTTCTACTGAAATGATGCATAATTTTCAGGACTCCATCGATACTGCATTGAAGAATAATCCATTCATTGAGTCATTTGTAACTTTGACTGGAATGAGCAATGGAGCAGATCAATCATCAGGATTCCTTGTCGCTACTCTAGTAGAACAGAAAAACAGGCCGCCTATAGAAGCTGTGCTGGGAATGCTCTGGGGTACCTTATCAAATCTAGATTATCCTTTGGGATTTGTTTTCATGCAGCCTGTGCCTGTTTTGAAAATCAGTACAGGAGGAGAAAGCACTGCTCAGGGATCAAAGTATTCCTATACGATTACCGGCCCATATGAAGACGAAGTATATAGCTGCGCTGATAAACTGAAAGAAGCTATGGATAAAATGCCGGAGCTTGTGGGAGTGCAGACAAGTGTGAAACTCAATATGCCCCAGCTTGAAATAGACTTGCTCAGGGACAGGGCATCAACTTTCAATATTACCGCAGATGATATAGAAAACACTCTTGCGCTTGCTTATTCAAAAGGAAAAGTGGCACAATTTACTACTGACCTAGATCAATATAATGTAGATTTGCAGCTCGAAGACAGATATATGAGGAATCCGTCAGATCTCAGAAAACTCTACATTAAATCAGCTTCTACTGGCCAAAATGTTCTCTTTGATAATGTAGCAGACATAAAAGTTAATCTTGGTCCTCAGCAAGTATCCCATTCACAGCAAATGGTCTCGGCTACATTGTCTTTTAATGTAAGGCCGAATGTTCCATTAAGTAAAGTTACTGCAAATATTTCAAAAGCTGCTTCTAATATATTAATTCCCGGCATGACGGGAAAATTCCAGGGCGAAGCTCAAGAATTTCAGGAAGCAATGGCTTCAATGCTTATTTTAATATTGGTAGCCGTCTTTCTTATGTATGTGATCCTTGGCATACTGTACGAAAGTTATATTCATCCGTTTACTGTGCTTACGACTCTTCCCGTAGCGGCCTTCGGAGGAATAGGAACCCTTATCGTTTTTCATGCTGAGCTGAATTTATATGCTTATGTAGGGCTTTTTATGCTGCTTGGAATTATAGCCAAAAATGGTATAATGATGGTAGATTTCGCCAAACAAAATCGAGAGAAGGGTGAAAAAATGATGTCGGCTATTTATAATGCGTGCCTGGTCAGATTCCGACCTATACTGATGACCGGACTTGCGGCTATAATGGGAGCTCTCCCCATTGCTCTTGGTGTAGGAGCTGATGGTTCGTCAAGACAATCTCTGGGGCTTGTAATTGTAGGAGGGTTAATATTTGCTCAGGTTATCACACTTTTTGTTACCCCGGGAATATACCTTTACATGGAGTGGGTGCAGGAGCATATACTCGATAGATTTGAACTCTCCAGATCCCAGGCAGCGGCAAAGTCTCTTGAAGAGAAAACAATTAATTGTAGTAATAACATCAAATAAAGGAAATAATATGTCATCCTTAAAATTAACTTTGTTAGGTTTTATATCTCTTATCATCTTTTCATCATGTTCTTCTGATTCATCAATAGCAAATGATTGGAAAGCTGTTGATGACAATGTCTTTCATGGTCCTGCTGATCCTGATAACACTGGCGATGCGAGAGGCTCTTATGTGTGGATGAATAACCGCATGAATGAGGAACAGGTAGCAGATCAGCTCAATACAGAAAGACCTTATGATACAGTAGGTCAGGGCGGTGACGATACAGGCGAAGAAAATATGAGCTTCCAGCCATAAATAATTTACCAATACTCTTTATCCTTCATATAGTCTGCTTTGATTTTGGCTCAGCCGTCGGAGGAGCCTGAAATTTCAAAATGAAACTTTTATGAGCTTGTACCATGGGCGTCCCTGGCCGACTCCGGCAACGGGCAGGCTCGTGATATATCAAAAACATTGCTAGTTTCAGGGGAGATTATTTCCTATTGAACATTGTTAGATTTGCTATCAAAGTGAATTTTTTTAAACTTCTCTTGAAAGTAATTTATTTAAGGAATAGTTTCTAAAGTCTTTTATAAACACTTACAAAATTTTCATGAATCAATCATCTGGAATAATTGTTTTTAAAAATGTAGTCTGGGCTCTTTTGAATCGCGAATTCAAAATGAGGTTTGAAAAAGGCTATCTGTCATATTTATTTGCCTGTGGAGAAGTTTTTATTCATGTTTTAATATGGTGGACAATATTTTCTTTCATGGAAAGAAGACCTTTCCTTGATATGGAATTGCCTATATTCATTTTAAGCGGAGCTGTGCCATGGCTCTTTTTTAGTAAATCAGTTTTAACTAATCTAACTGTTTTTGAAGGGACTAAAGAGTTTCTTGCGTACAAACAGGTAACTATTTTTGCTGCATGTGTATCAAGAATTCTTGTGGCAGTAGTTTTAACCTTCTCAGGTTTTATAATCGGACTTTTAGTCTTTTCTTATCTCGGTTATACTTATTTTATATATAATCCGTTAATCATGTTTCTTGCTTTTTTTATGATGCTGTTTCTATCATTAGGAGTTTCATTGATTGTGTCAATTCCAGGTTATTTTTTTCCTGATTTTACTAAAATTTTTCCCAATGTAATTAGAGTTTTATATTTTACATCTGGCGTCTTTTGGGATATATCAAGTTTTCCCCCTGATATTAAACCATGGCTAACATGGAATCCTTTACTTCAAATAATTTCGTTGTTCAGATATTCGTTTCTGCAGGCACCTTTGCCTGGCTATATAAATTTTTATTATTTATGGATAATCATTATTGTGACATTGTTTTTGGGCGTTGGAATTTATTTTTGTATGAGAAAAGAACTAATCTCAAATGCACGACCTAGAGCCTGATTTTGAAGTTTTTATATGATTAAATTGGATAAAGTTACTAAATTATACAAGTATAAAGGATTTAAGCATTATGTTTTCAAGGATTTGGATTTGGTTTTACCAACGAAGCGAAATATAGGTTTATTGGGACCCAACGGAGCAGGTAAATCAACTCTTCTCAGACTGATTTCTGGAGGAGAAACTCCAAATTCAGGAAGTATAATAACAGATGAAAACATGTCATTTCCGATAGGGATGGGGCAAGCATTGTTAGCGGTTTTGTCTGCAAGAGAAAATGTAAAGTTTGTTTGTAGAATATATGGGAAGAAAGACAAAGAGATGGAATATATTGTCAACTATGTGAAAGATTTTGCAGAAATTGGTGATTATTTCGACCAACCTTTGAAAACTTATAGCTCAGGGATGAGAAGCCGTATTTCTTTTGGTTTATCCATGGCGTTTGATTTTGAACGCTATCTTGTAGATGAAACACTGAGTGTAGGAGACCAAACTTTTAAAAATAAAGCTGCTAGTGTTTTCAAAGAGAAAAGGGCGAAATCATCAACTATTCTTGCTTCACATTCTATGTCTATTTTAAAACAGAACTGTGAAATGGGTTTATTTGTCAATCAAGGGAAAGTGATTTTATTTGAAAAAATTGATGATGCAATAGATGCGTATATGAAAGAAGTTGTTAATCAACCATTGAGGAAATAGTATAGTGAATAAAGACACAATTATTAATTCAGTAAAAATGAACTTGGAAAAATATAAAATAGTCGAAAAGTTCAAACCAGTGCGTCCAAGAAAAAATCTCTTTACTTTTATTGTTTATATTCCATTTGTAATAATAGCTGTTTATTATCTTTTTATAGTTTCTCCAAGGTACGAATCTAGAGCTCTGGTCACAATTCTTCAGCCGGGAAAGCCTCAGGCAATGTTTAATATAGAGTCAATGATACTTGGTTCATCTGTTACTTCAAATTTGCTTAATCCATATTTGCTGATTGAGTATATCAGGTCTTATAAAATGCTGGATAAGTTAAATAAAGATATAGATATTTTGAAGAAATATAGCACTAGAGGGGATTTTATTTCAAGATTATCTACTATACCGAATCAAGAGAAGTTTCTCGATTATTATCTATCAATGAGCACTATTTCGTTCAATCCAGAAGCCAGTTCTATGTCAATTGCAGCCCAGGCATTTACACCTGAAGATGCACAAGAGATTGTCAACTCAATTGTTAAGATAGCACAAGATGGGGTGAATAATCTCAATAAAGAGGTAATACATAAGGAAATAAAATTCCTGGAAGAGCAATTAGACACACAAAGAAAAAATCTAAAGAATTCAATGTATAAGGTAATTGAGTTTCAGGATCAGAAAGGAATTATGGATCCTAAATCTGGAGTTGAATCTGAAGTAGCTATTATCTATTCGTTAAGATCTAAATTAGTAGAGGCTGAAAATAATTTGCGTTATATGGAGTACAAAATGAATCCAAATGCGCCCGAAATAATTGAGCAGAAGAAAATTATTAACTCCATCAAAGATCAGCTTAAATCTCAATACTCTGAATTGCTTGGTACTTCAAATGTAAATAATAAAGAATCTGAGGAGAAACTAAACGATCTTACAGCTGAATTTGAATGGTACAGAACTTCACAGGAAATCGAGCTTGGCGCCTATAAACTCGCTTTACAAAATTATGAAGCTGAAAAAGTGCAACTTGCAAAAGATCAGATACAACTTGTTGAAATAGTTTCGCCAGTAGTACCTGACTATGCAAAATATCCAAGAGTTTTATATATTCTTGTCACTTCGCTGATTATTTTGCTAATGATATACGGAATTGTAAGGATGATAATAACTATAATTAAGGAGCATAAATATTAAAATGAACTCTAAAGCCTTAAAAATTTCTTTTTCTTTTATTTCTTATTTTTTGAGTTTAGGTGTCATTTTTGCAGTTAATGCTATGAACGATGCTCTTATAGATCAGAATACAAGTCTTTTTCCGAATCAACAAAATAAAACTCAAACTGAGGAGGTTACCACTGCTCAGGCATTTAATGATACTACTTCTGAAGCTCCGACAAATATGAATAATGTATCTAAGGAAGATGTTTTTGGAATAGGGGATCAGTTTGGTTCAAAAATTACTCCTGAGCTAAGGAAAAAGATGCTAGAAGGCAACAGAAATTCTTCAGGAATGTTTGTGTTCGGGCAGAATCTTTTTATGGCTCCCATTAACCTTCAGATACCCCAGCAGAATCCTGAATATGTTATAAATATCGGAGATAAGATTTCAATAAATATATGGGGTGCAATGGAGTTTACCCAGCACCTTACAGTTGACAGTCAGGGAAATATTTTTATACCCAAAATTGGTCCCATACGAGTAGCTGATTTGCAGAATAAAGAGTTAAACAGCGTAATTTCTGCAGCAGTAAAATCCGTTTATAAAGATAATATATTTGTCTATGCCAACCTTCTTACTGCACAGCCTGTTAAAGTATATGTCTCAGGTTATGTTATCAGGCCAGGACTCTATGATGGTTTATCTTCAAACTCAATACTTTATTTTCTGACACAGGCAGGAGGAATTATCTTAAACCAGGGTAGTTTTAGAACAGTTAAAATACTTAGAAATAATAAAGTTGTGAGAAATATTGACCTTTATGATTTTCTTCTGAAAGGAAGTATTCCTTATATTCAGTTTCAGCAGCATGACACAATCCTTGTAGAGCCTGCTCTGGATACTGTTGAAGTAACGGGGCAAGTATTGCGCCCGGCAAGCTATGAACCGACTTCTGAAGGTTTTCCACTCAGGGAAATGCTAAAGGTGTCGGGAGCCAAGCCTGAAGCAACATATGTGCTTGTAGAAAACTACAGAGGAGTACAGCCTACACAGGAGTATATCCCTCTTACAGAAGTTAACGAACACCTGGTATATGGAGGGGAAAAGGTTACTCTTGTTTCAGATCAGAATATGATGAAGGTCAGAGTATTAATAACAGGTTCGATATACGGCCCTCGTCAGATGGTGGTTTCCAATGGTACAACTTTATATGATGTAATGATGAATATCAATATGATGCCGGAATCGAACCCCTCCAGCGCCCAGCTTTACAGGAAGAGCCTTTCTCTTCAGCAGAAGGCTACGATAGAGGCTGGACTGGACTTACTCGAAAGGGAAGTTTACACTAAAGGTCCTTTGACTCCCGATGGAGCTTCTATCCAACAGACCTTCGCGAAGACAATCTCTGAATTTGTAAAAAAAGCCAGAAATGCCCAGCCTAAAGGCCAGGTCGTAATTACATCTTCTGAGCAATGGAAAGAAATAAAAATGGAAGATCAGGATATGGTTAATATCCCTACTATTACTTCTCTTATAAGAATTGACGGTGAAGTTCTTTATCCTTTAGCAGTGACAACCAGGGCTGACTATACAATAAGGGATTACATTAATGAAGCAGGAGGGATAACCCGGCTTGGTGATTCATCAAATATTGTAGTTGTAGCGCAGAATGGATCTATAAAGAAATGTGACTTAAGCTGGAGCTCATGGTCTACTCCTCCAAAAATTATTGGCGGAGATCAGATAATGGTATTGCCTGTAACTACTACTCAGGCCTTGACTGTCGCATCTGCCATTTCTCAGATGATTTATCAGGTTGCAATTGCTACAAGAGTAGTTATAACTCCATAAAGTTGTTCATTCTTATCCATAGAAATTTGTTAAGAGACGGATAAGATAGATAAGATAGATAAAATAGATAAAATGGATAAAATGGATAAAATGGATAAAAAGATAGCTATTTTGGGATATTCCTTTCGCCTGCCTGGAAATTTAGGGACTGATGAAGAGTTATGGAAAGCCCTTATTGATAAAAAAGACTTAATTACTGAGATACCGGAAGAGCGTTTTAACAAATCAAAATTCTTCCATGAAAGTAAGAATAAAAGTGGGAAATCTTATGTATTTAAAGCAGGAGTCATATCAGAGGATATAAATGCTTTCGATGCAGCATTTTTTAAAATGCCAAACAGAGAAGTCACGCAAGTGGATCCTCAGCAAAAACTGCTTCTAATGACAACCTGGGAAGCCTTTGAAAAGAGTGCCATTAATCCGGCAACTGTATCAGGGAGCAATTGCGGTGTGTATGTGGGAATAGGAAGCGCTGATGCTCTTACTTTAGGCGCCGCTGATATGAGTTCTCAGAATATGTACTCATCACTAGGAGGAAGCAACTCTATTGCGGCAAACAGAATTTCATATTTCTTTAACCTTAAAGGCCCAAGTTTGGCAATAGATACTGCCTGTTCATCAGCACTGACTGCCCTTCACCAGGCATGTTTGAGCATAAGATCAGGAGAAACAGAGATGGCGGTAGTAGGAGCAGTAAATGTGCTGTTTTCTCCTCTTACTTTTATAGCAAACAGTCAAGCTCAAATGTTATCTCAGGAAGGCAGGTGTAATAGCTTTAGCAACAATGCCGAAGGATATGTAAGATCAGAGGGATGCATCTCTATAATATTGAAACCCCTCGAAAAAGCTATTAAAGACGGTGATTTAATAAAGGGAGTAATATTAAATACTACGGCAAACAGCGACGGAGCTACCAATGGCCTTCCCGTTCCAAGCAGCAGTGCTCAGTGTGCGCTTTTAAAAAAGGCTTACTCAGAAATTGCTCTGGACTGTAATGATATTTCTTATATTGAAGCTCATGGCACAGGTACTAAAATCGGTGATCCTACCGAAACAGAATCGATTTCAAAAGCTCTAACTTCGAAAAGAAAAAAATTTCTTCCAATAGGTTCTATAAAATCAAACATAGGACATCTCGAAGCAGCAGCTGGTTTCGCTGGTTTAGTCAAAGCACTGTTATGTTTAAAACATAGACAGATTCCAGCTACAATAAATTGTTCGATACTAAATCCTGATATTAAGTTTGAAGAGCTTAAACTGGAAGTAGTAAGAGAACTGCTGGATTTGAGCAGAGAAGAAAAAGATATAATAATCGGAGTTAATGCGTTTGGTTTTGGAGGCAGTAATGCCCATGCAATAATTTCCGAATACAGAGTTGAGACTTCTTCCCATGATTCAGGAAAACCCAACACTACTCCCGATAACATTCCACTGCTCATCACCGCAAGCAGTGAAACTTCCCTTAGAAACATGGCATCAAGTTATGCGCAATTTCTAAAAAGTACTACTAATGATTTTTATAACATTGCATATAACGCTTTCTATACCAGAGCAAGGCATCCTTTATACTGCATAGCATACGGGGATTCAAGAGAAGATATTGCACAAACTCTGGAAACTTACTCACAGAAAGGCGTAGAGAATAAACTGATTTTCACTGGAAAAAAATTAAATCCAGGAAATAAAATTGCTTTTGTATTTGCAGGTAACGGCTGCCAGTGGCCTGGCATGGGAAAGATGCTCGTTGAAAGCTCTCCGGTAATAGCAGAATATATGAGGCAGGTAGATGAAATTTTTAAAGAGCTAACAGACTTTTCTCTGATTGAGACGATAAAGAAAAATAACGACAATAAGGTTTATTCTGATACTCAGCTTGCACAGTCAGCTCTATTTATGATACAGGCTTCGATTGTAATGTACCTGAAATCATACGGTATTTCATGTAATGCAGCCATTGGACATAGCGTCGGAGAAATCCCGGCAGCATGGATCGCTGGGGTTCTTACTTTAGAAGAAGCAGTCAAATTGATTTATTTCAGAAGTAAGGCACAGGCAAAAACCAGAGGACTCGGAAAAATGGCGGTTCTTGGAAAAGGGCATCAGGAAACTCAGGCTATAATTAAAAGTCTGAAATTGGGAAAATTTCTTGAAGTGTCAGGAATAAATAGCCCTGAACTGACAACTATTTCCGGCCTCGAGTCCTCTTTGAGAAAAATTCAGCATTATGCTGAAAGTAAAGAAATATACTTTAAATTCCTAGATATAGACTATCCTTTTCATAGCAGAATAATGGATCGTGTAAAAGACGAATTCATAAAAGATATTGAAAATCTTTTACTACCTAGAAAACAACAGGGAAATGTAGACTTTATTTCAACGGTATCAGGAGTTAAATTTCCTACAGACTCATTGAATGCTGAATATTGGTGGGATAACCTGAGACGACCAGTTAATTTTCAATCTGGAATTGAATGTCTTGTTTCGGATGGTTTTGATACTTTTATTGAAATAAGTACTCATCCAATTCTCCTACGCTCCATTGAACAATCATTGGGAAGCAAGAAAAATATAGTGAACCTTATCCCTTCCCTTAAACGGGATTCAAATGAGTTACATGATATACACGACCTGCTCTTCAAATTAGTTGTTTCTGGCGTCCCTTTTAATGAGAATAAATGGTTTCCTTTACAAGCCCCAAAAACAATCCTTCCTTGTTATAGCTGGGACAAGAAAGTTTACAAACCTGTAACAACTATAGAATGTATGAGTCCAGTAGCACATAGAATTGAACACCCTTTATTGGGATGGAGAATCACAGGAAGTGAGAATATCTGGGAGAATCATATTGACGCTACAAATTGCGGAGATATTGCAGACCATATAGTAGGGGAAGCCATCGTTTATCCCGCTGCATGTTTCATCGAGGCAGCTATAGGGATTTATAGCATTACTAATAGTGCTCAAATAGGAATATTTGATAAGCTTATGATACTTGCTCCTATAACTTTGGATAAAGATGTGACTCTGCTGCTTCAACTGCAAATGGATGATAACGGCTATTTCACTTTGCGGAGCAGACCGAGACTAACAAATCTAGACTGGACAACTCATGCAAAGGGCAGATTACTTAAAAATTCTAATATTCAAAAACTTCATGACAGATACTGCAAAACAAATGAAATCAGGCAACATGTTGGGGTCAGAATTACATCTGAAAAACATTATGAACTTGCTAGTGCAGCAGGCTTGATTTACAAAAACAAATTTCAGACTATTGAAGAAGTATTGATAGATGGAGATACAGTTTTTATTGAATTTAAGGATAATAACGGAAGTTTCCCTGATTGTAATTATCAGCCGCCATATATAGACGGTGGCTTTCAAAGCATATTTTCCCTTATATGGAAAAAAGAAGAAATTGAAGGTAGTGTTTTAAGTAAATCTTACCTTCCAATATCTGTTGACAGTATAGTGTTTCTTAACAAACAAAACTCAATTAAAAGAGCGGTCAACAAATTTAACCACATCTCTCCATTCTCAGCAAATTCAGATATATACTATTATGATAATGAAAACAATCTTGTTCTCATCTTATATGGGGCAAGATGTATCGCAGCTCAATCTTTATTGATATCAAAGAAAATTCCTGCTCTTTGGGAATCCATACCATATCTTTTGCATAATTACAATACTCCTTTATTAACCAATGCTCTGAACAATAAGGTCATAAGCGCTTTCCAAAAGTTCAGAGTTGTCTATGATCCTAAATATAATCAGCTTAACTTAATATTTGAACAGCTGATCATTTCGTATCTCGTTGAAACGATGAAAAGACTTTCTCCTTCTGACATAGTTATTGAGAAAGGTTTATTTGGAAGAAAAATCAGGATTGCTTCAGTGAAACTGATCTGTGAATTGCTGAAAGAGGAAGGGTACCTGAATGCAAAATCTGATGCTCTCTATTCATGGATCAAAGGCAAGGAAATCTTACCATCTGAAGAAATTTATAATTTACTCCTGGAAAGATATTCTGAAGCTTTCCCTGAAATACTCTATTTTGGAAGGATTGGGCTAAATCTTGAGAAGATTCTTCTAGGAAGTATTGCCCCTGATGAACTTGTAACTTTAGATGGAGGCATGTACACGAAATTTATTGAATCGTCAATTCTCGCTAGGCCAGTTTCCGAATCTCTGAAAAGTGCCTTAACTAATCTTTTGGAAAAATTGAAAACTCATGAGAAAATTAATATTCTTGAGATAGGTGAAGGTTTATTCGCCAATACTGTAATGTCTATTGCGACAGATGAGAATTTAGAGAATCTTAACTATCAGCTTCTCACTTACAATAAAGACACTTACAAAGGAATCCACGATAGAAAATTCAATGTAACTGCTAGATTGATAGATGAAACAGAAAGTTTTAAGGACTTACAGCCTTCTTTAAAGTTTAATTTGATAATTTGTACAGACCTTCAGTTAATTAACAGGAAAAAGAAAAGCTTCAAAAGAATTTTAGATTTGATAACTGAGAATGGAATTTTGTTAGTACATGACGGTCAGCCATGTTTGTCACAATGGTTTATGAATGGCCTTAAGCCTTATAATTATAAATCATTTTTACAAAAACTTGAATCTTCTTGTTATCCTTATGGAGAGACCTATTGGAGAACTTATTTTGAAGGTTTTAATCTAGATCACCTCAATACTTATAAAGATGCCAATCAGAATGAAACGATTGGAAGCTTTACTTCCTTGTTTTTAAATAAAATAAATAAGAAAACGGTTGTTTCCAAAATTGAATATCTGTCTCAAAAATCCGTTTTGCTTATCTATTCAGATGGTTCAGCGGATCATGAAAACATTAATAGATTTCTCTCTTCTGAGTGTCAGATTTTTGAAGCTTATAATTACAAAACACCTCTTAAAAAGAAAACAGATTTCAGCAAATACGATGAAATATTTATTCTGCCGGAAAAGGATACTGACCTTGATGATACCTCTCTTGATTTGTTAATAATGGAAATTATCAGAAGAATAGCTCGTAATAATGATTTTAGCAGGAAGCCTTGTTTGAATCTTATTACAAGCGGTGGGGCTTTATGCAATGGAAGAAAAAATCTTGTATTTGAACGCAATCCAAAACATGCGTCACTTTGGGCTCTCATGCGTGTAGTTTATTCAGAGTACAGCTCATATATTAATTTCAGGCTAATTGACTTGCAGAATGAACTTTTGCAAAACAGAATTGCAGATGTAATGGAATATAAAAACAATGAGCTTGTTTTGACTGATAAAGCTGTATATGCAATCAGAGTTATACCTTATAAAGAAAAACCCGAGCCATATAAACTTTCAAAAGATAAAATAATAGCTCTTAATTTGGAGAAAAAAGGTTCTTTTGATTACATAAAATGGAAAGAAAAAAACAAAGATGTTCTAAAAGATAACCAGGTGGCCATTAAACCTGTTTCTGTCGGTTTGAACTTCAGAGATATCATGTACACCCTGGGCCTTATGCCTGAAGAAGCTGTAGAAGCAGGAGCTATTGGCGGAGGATGCTTAGGCCTAGAAGGCTCTGGAATAGTGATTGAAACAGGCAAAAAAGTAAAAGGTTTTAAACCAGGGGAGAGAGTCATAGCCGGAGCTCCGCCTTCATTTTTTACTAGCTATATAACAGTTAACCAGGAAAATTTGTTAAAACTCCCGGATAACTGGACTTATGAAGAAGGCGCTACCTTCTTTATAACTTATATGACAGCTTATTATTCATTGGTTTACCTTGCTCAGCTGAAAAAAGGAGAAAAAATCCTTATACATGCTGCTTCAGGAGGAGTAGGGCTTGCTGCTATACAAATTGCCAAATATCTGGGCGCTGAAGTTTATGCAACCGCTGGAAATGGAGAAAAAAGGGATTTTCTAGAGTCAATTGGTATTAAAAATGTTTATGACTCAAGAACACTATATTTTTCAGAACAGATAATGGAAGATACCAACGGCGAAGGAATGGATGTCATCCTTAACTCATTGAGCGGAGATGCTATAGACATAAACTTTAAAGTCTTGAAATATATGGGGAGGTTTGTAGAAATAGGAAAGAGAGACATCTATGAGAATAAAAGACTGGAGATGAAATCATTCAGCAAAAGTATATCTTTTTTCTATTTCGATTTGGAATTGTTTCTTAAATATAAAAAAGATATTGCACAGCATATTTTTACAGAACTCAATGATCTTATTAATAAAGGAATTTTTAAACCACTTCCCTATGTGTCATTTCCTGTTACTCAGATCAAGGAAGCTTTTAAGTTTTTGAAGGATGGTAAATCTATAGGAAAAGTCGTTGTTAATATAAACCAAAACGATTTATCGCCCGATCAATCTTTGAAGGAACAAAAGAAATTTAGAGGTTCATATTTACTGACAGGAGGAACCGGTGGTTTTGGTTTGGAAATAGCAAAATATTTGGTTGAAAAAGGAGTTAAGAGCCTCATTCTCGTTAGCCGTTCAGGGAAATTGGATGCCGAATCTTCAGACTATTTCAAAAACAAAGAAATAAAACTGAAAGTTTACTCGGGAAATGTTTCTTCATATGTACAGATGGAGGAAATTTTTAACAAAATAAGAAAAGAGAGAATTGAACTTAAAGGAATCCTCCATGCGGCTGCGATCTATAAGGATGATCTTATAGAAAATATGTCCTCTGAGAATTATTATGATGTGCTAATGCCAAAAATAAAAGGGGCATCTCATCTGGATTTGTTGTCCAGGGATTATGATTTGGATCATTTTATCCTGATTTCATCAGTAACTGTTCTTCTTGGAAATATTGGTCAAGCTAATTATGTAGCAGGGAATGGATTTATGGAATCTCTTATTCTTTTGAGAAGGAAAGCAGGATTAACTGGTAACTACCTTGCTCTTGGAGGAATTGGAGATGTAGGATATATACAAAGAAATCAACAACTCAAAAAATTGCTCTCCGATAAACTCGGAAATACTATGACTAAAGAACAGGCGATTATGGCGCTTGACAGTCTCATATCAAGTAATCATCCGGGATATGTTGCAATGGATTGGGATATTCAAAGAATGTCAGATACCTTGCCTTCGGTAAAAACAGAAAGGTTTGATCCTGTAAGGAAATTACACTCTCAAACAAAAATAAGCTCAGATGTAGGAAACTTCAAAGAATATATAAATAGCCTGACTCCCGCGGAAGCTAAGAATGAACTGCAAAATATTGTAGCGGAAGAAGCGGCAAGCTTGCTTGGTATATCCCTTGAAGATCTTAAAAAGGAAAAGTCTCTTAAAGATTACGGTCTTGACTCCTTGATGGGATTTGATCTTGTAATGTCTCTGGAGAAAAGAACAGGCATTAAAATGTCGAATATGGCCTTACCTCAACAGCCTAATATTATTGCTGTTACAGAAATGTTGTTACTGAAGCTTAATCCTACAGAGGATAAAGGCGATAATTAAAAAATACACAATATCGTCATTATCCGAATAATAGGTATTTATAATTATGAAATATAAAATTCCAACATCCGGCATACTTAAAAAAATTCTTGAAGAAAGAAAAGGGAAGCAATACAAACTTCCGGAAGAATTACATGCAGATAATAATGCTTACCTTAATTCTAATACGACATTCAGAGAGTTCGAGAAATATCAAATGATAGAAGAGATGAAAGCTCTTCTTGAGAAATATAAAATAAACTATCCTTTTTTTCGCTGTTACGACGGTATTGGTGGAGCAAGTATTAAATTCCAGGAAAAAGATTATATCAACTTTACCAGCTACAACTACTTAAATCTTAATGCTCATCCTGAAACTCTAAAATTTGTCTCTGAAACAATTAAAGAAATCGGCACTTCATGTTCTGCCAGCAGAATGACATCTGGAGAGAGAAAGATTCATCAGGATCTTGAAAAGCTCATAGCAAAAGATTTATATGGAACTGAGGATTCCCTTCTTTTTGTAAGCGGTCACGCAACAAATGTTTCAACTATAAGTTGTCTCTTTGAATCAGAAGATGTTATTTTCTATGATGCTTTATCTCATAACAGTATTACAGAAGGGATAAAGCTTTCCAAAGCAAAATATTATGCTTTCAAGCACAATGACATGGATCACCTTGTAGTACTTATGGAACAGCATAGAGATAAAGGGAATAATGCTCTGATAGTCACAGAAGGGCTTTTTGGAATGGATGGAGATATTCCTGATCTGCCAAAAATGATTGAAATTAAAAAGAAATATGATGCTTTTTTAATGATTGATGAAGCTCATTCTCTTGGTATTCTAGGAGATAAAGGGAAGGGGCTTCATGAACACTACTCAATAGATTCCAGAGAAGTTGATATCTGGATGGGGACTTTAAGTAAAAGTTTGTGCAGCTGCGGAGGGTATATCGCCGGAAGCTCTGAACTTATTATGATTTTGCGCTTAAACGCTACAGGATTCTTCTACAGCGCAGCAATGACTCCTGCTAATACTGCGGCTGCTCTTTCTTCGCTAAGGCTTATGCTTAGCGATAACGAAAGAGTAGCTTCCCTGAGAAATAATGGAGAATATTTTCTAAATAAACTCAAAAAGGCTAAATTAAACACAGGAACCAGTATCGGTAGAGGCGTTATCCCCGTTTATATTGGAGGTGAAAAAAAAGCTTATGAAATATCGAATCTTCTTTTTGATAAATATAAAATCAATGTTCTGCCTGTGACATATCCAGCAGTAGAAGAAGGCATAGCAAGATTAAGGTTTTTTATAAACAGTGATCATACCGAAGAGCAGTTTGATTGTACAGTTTCAGCTCTGAAGAAACATTTATAAAGGAATTTCCTTTCGAGGTACATATTGAAATCAATATTATTTTTACAAGGTCCTCCTTCATCCTTTTTCAGCATGATGTCTAAAGCTCTTGCAAAGAGTGGCCATAATGTCTGGAAACTAAATCTTTGTCCAGGAGATGTTTTTTTTTGGAAGGCAGGAAACTCGATCAACTATAAGGGAAGTCTCGAAAAGTGGGAATCCTTTATCTCTGAATTTCTTTTCCAAAACAAAATTGATCTGATAATTTTATATGGAGAACAGAGGACTTATCATAAAATCGCCATCTCGTGCGCATATAAATTGAAAATACCTATTATTGTGAGTGAGTTTGGATATATCAGACCGGACTGGCTTATATTTGAATTTAACGGTATTTCGGGGTCATCTCTATTTCCAAGAAACCCTGAAGAAATACATCTACTTGCTCATAACTCGCCCGATTATTCACTTAACCCTGTTTACAAGATTAATGGCCTTTATTGGTCTGTATGCGAATTAATCTATCCTCTTTTAAATTGGATTTTTTCTTTTTCTTTTCCAAATTTTCGAATGAAACTGAATCCTAATCTAAGGCTGTACATAGGAACAAATCTGCATATAATAAAAACATTTTTTGCGCGCGGTAAAGTTAAAAAAATAATTGACAGGCTTTTGCTTGAGAAGGGGGAATATTTTGTTTTTCCTCTTCAGGTAGAGGATGATTTTCAAATTAGCGCGTATTCAAGTTATAGCGGGATGAGTCAGGCAATCAGAGAGGTCGTTGAGTCCTTTGCAAAATATGCGTATAAGGACGCAAAACTTATTGTAAAACTGCATCCTCTCGAATCTATTGCTTATAATTGGGAGAAATTATGTAAAAATCTATGTGTCCAATATAATCTTAAGGACAGATTGTTTTGCATTGACGGAGGTTCTCTGGAGAAACTTCTTAAAGGAGCTGCAGGAGTTGTTACTATTAATAGTACAGTAGGAATAAAAGCATTAATTGAATGTTTGCCTGTAAAGGTGCTGGGGCAGGCCGTATATGATATATCTGGATTGACTTTTAAGGGAACACTTGAAGATTTCTGGGTAGATAACTTTAAACCGGACAAGAAATTAAGAGATAATTTTATAAGAGCTCTTGCTTCATGTGTTCATCTTAGAGGTTCCTATTACTCTAAAGAAGGACTTGCTGCAGCGGTAAAAGAAGCTGTCTATAGGATTGAAAATAATCTGATAAATAAACCTTTGGATAGAAATAGCCTTAATCTTTATGAGTAATATAAGAAATATAGTATTAACAGGGGCAAGTTCAGGTATAGGAAGAGCCTTAGCTGAAATATATTCTGCTCCTGGTGTAATTCTGGGATTATTGGGAAGAGTGGACTCTGAGCTTGAGAAAACAGCAGTTAACTGCCGAACTAAAGGGGCAGAAGCAATAAAAGCTTCGATTGATATAACTGATCATTTAAAAATGAAAGAATATCTAGAGTGTTTTGATGTCAGATATCCTATAGATATGCTTATTGCCAATGCAGGAATAGATTTCGTTTTAAAGGCTGACTATCAGCTGGAGTCGATGGACACAGCTCGTAAGTTAATGGAAGTAAATTTTTTTGGAGTTTTAAATACTATAAATCCTGTCATTGAATCGATGAAAAAAAGAAGGAAAGGGCACATAGTTATTTTAAGCTCAGTCGCTGCGTTCAGAGGTCTTCCTGTATGTCCTGTGTATTGCGCTTCCAAATCAGCTGTTAAAGTATATGGGGAAGCTTTGAGATGTATATTGTCACCATACAATATCAAGGTTTCTATCGTATGCCCTGGTTTTGTAGAAACTAGGATGAGCGACGAATTCCCTTATGAAAAACCATTTATGATTTCTGCAGATAAGGCAGCCCTCATCATAAAAAAAGGTCTTATCTCTGAAAAAGCTTATATAACTTTTTCCTTATTCTGGAAGGTTTGGAGCTATTTAGTCAGATATTTACCTTATAGGCTGTCCGATAAAATAGTGAACCTAAAATAGAACTTCAAATTCCTGCTATTTTGCAAATATCATCTATTCTATGCGTCCAGGTGTGGTTTTTGCTAATATACTCAGCGCCAGCTCTGGCTCTCTCCATATCCTTTGTTGAAGGGCCGTTTTTAAGTCTGCTAAGGATTTCGTTAGTTTGTTCTGGATTTTCAACGATATAACAGTAATCTTTAAATAGTTTTTCCACAGATATTGCCTTATTAGTCAGAACCATTCCTCCACAGGCGAGAATTTCTACCAGTCTTCTTGAATACATAGTAGGTGAATTAGTAATTGTGTTGGCATTAAAAGATATAAGATAATCTTTGTATATTGATGCCGTCTTACTGTTTTGTATAGGATGGAAATGAGAGTAAGTCCCGATTCCAGGAAAATGGAAGTTCTTATCCCTTTTTGCAAAGTTCCTATCGAAAACATCCAATTTCATTTCTGTTTTTTGGCAGGATTCAATGATCATATTCAGCCATTTGGCTCTATTTATGTGAATGCCATCTTTTCTATATCCTCCAACGAAGTTAGCCTGATTATATTTAAAGTTAAATCCATTAAATGAGTGAAAGGCCTGTTGGCAAGGAAACAGCATTGTATCTATTGTTGTTGAAGAGGGAAGATTTGCTCTTAGTCGGGGTATTATATTGCTGTCTGTAGTCAAAATGTGATCAAAAAGCTTTGTGATATGGATATAGAAAGTGAACCATACATCACTGTCTTTTTGCCAAAAAAAAGTTGGTATTTTTCTATCTTTGGCAATTGATAAAATATTAAAAAGAGTTTTATCTATTTTTTTCCATATTACATAATAAGGCAACGGTAATTTATTTCTCCATGCTCCATGCGACGCACTCCATGAAGTTTCTGAAAAAATCAGATCAGGCTTCCATGAATAGATAATATCTTTAAAGTTATCTGGAGTAATTTCCCGTGTATCGCATTCAGCAGCTATGCATGCTGATGTAATACGATCTACCATAAGGCCTATTTTCAGCTTTTTAAATTTGGAAGTCAACGCGTTATCCTATTAGTGAATGAATTTAAGTATTGTGTCAATGGCATTGGTCCATGTATGATGTTTTGCTACATATTCGGCTCCTGCTGCAGCCCTTTCCAAGTCCGTTTTGTCAGGGCCATGTTTTAGCCTGGAGAAAAGTTCGACAGCTCCTTCAAGGGTATTAACTATATGACAGAAATCTTTAAAATTTTTGTCAACAGCTTTGCTTGGCGTTGTAACAAGTATTCCACCACATGCTAATATTTCCACCAGCCTTCTTGAATACATTGTCTCAGAATCTTCAATTGTATTTACATTGATTGAAACGGCATAATCCTTATAAAGATTTGCCGTTTGGTGATGGGAGATAGAGGATTTGATATCCAGATCAAATTCACGAGGGAATTTAAAGTTCTTAATGTTCTTATAAGCGTTTCTATCATATACAACAATAGGAAGCTCGGATTTTTTGCAGGCCTCAAATATCATATGCTGCCACATTTTTCTTCTTTCATATTTATGGATATAGTAGGTTCCTGCAAAACTGGCTTTCAGAAATTTAAAATTAAAGCCTGTAAAGTTATGAAAAGCTGGCTGAAACGGTATCATCAAAGGCTTAACTGTAATATCTGAATTGACAATCGCTCGATATCTGGGAAGAGTATTAATATCACTTGTGAAAATATGATCAAAGAGGGAAGCGCTGTTTATAAACCTTTCAAAGTGAGCTCCGTCATCTTTGTTCCAGAACACAGTAGGTATAGAAAGAGACTTTGCAGTATTGACAACATTTTTAAGTATCGTATTATTAATTCCTTTTTTGGGATGGTCTGCAATTCTATGCTGCCATGCATCGTGTCCTGCATGAAAGGCTGACTCTACAAGTAAAATGTCAGGCTTCCAGGACTTTAATAGGGATTTATAATTCCAGGGCAAAACATCTTTTATCATGCATTCGGCAGAAAGACATTCAAAAGTGAAGTGGTCTGCAATAAGCGCTATTTTTAAATCTTTAAACTTTCCATTTGGCTTATGAAGATGAGTTATAAAAGTCGAAAAATGCTTTTTCTTATTGATTATATGCTTAATTAAATTCAGTGGCATCTATCTAATTATTAATCCTTGTTAACTTTATTTTAATTACATCCATTTTCTTTTACAGCTTCTTTAAAGGAGAAAGTTGAAGTAATAGTAGCTTTTCCTTTTATTAAAGTGATACATGTTTCGAGCAGTGTATTTTGCTCAAATTTGTCTTTTATTTTTGAAATCAAACTAAATATCTCACTACCATTTTTGCCAAATTTTACATTCGTCTTTAAATCGTTTTTGGATTCAATCCTTATTTGACAAATATTACCTGTATCTGATGATGTTGCTAAAATCTTATTGTAATCTATTGCAGATATTGTTTTATTTGAATCAAAGTGCCATAAAATGTAGGCTTTTTTATATTTCCATCTGCTTGCGTTAATATCATCTGTGACAGTTACTATTTTCTTTTCTTTATCAAATTTCACGCTTCTCGTAATAATGGCTTTTGGGTAATTGCAGAATTTTAAGTTTATAAATATCGAATCTTGCTTGTCTACATATTCAGTTAATACACTCTGGACAATAGAGGTTTTTTTTACTTTTCGATAGCTATGTGAGCTTCCATCGTTATTATTGCCAAAATGCACTATATTGTGAGCAAACCTTGAGCGCATATAGTTTCTAATAGGAGAAGAAAGATTATGGTTATACAATCCTGAATCCACAAGCCATGATTCACCAAGGTAATTGATGATTAAGCTGCCTTCATCCTGATGGTAATGATATGAACTTAAAGCACTAACCTTAGATATTAGTTGAAAATCTTTCTTAAATTCTGGGTTTTTACTCCATTTATCTCGGATAATCACATACCCTGATTTAGGGTAAATAGCGATTGGAGCGCTAGGAGGAAGACCTTTTTTCCCTCCTGAAAGTGCATAAAGGAAATTGGAATACTCTGTTGTTTCTGAGAAATATCTGGAATATACATCACTTATTGAGTGATTGGTGCTGTCTCCAATAATAGGTATTTTACTTTCCGGTGTTAGTATATGAGTTAGAAAAATGAGAGTCTTTTTGAATGTGTTTGTAAATATCTCTTTCAAATGTAAAAAATCTTCTATGTGCTCTCCGTAAAATATGTTTAAAAATATATTAAAAATTTGATAATGGTATGATGGGCTGTTTTCCACATGCACTCCTTCATCAGTAAAACTAAACTCAAATTCATCGGCTATTCTCTCAATTGCTAATTTTTTTAACTCATCATTTTTTAATACATCCGATAGTAGCAATAGCACTCTTGATTGTTCTAAACCATGGTTAGTGTGTTTAGAATAAAATTTGTCTGATGATAGGATTTTAGAATGTACAATAATTGAGTTAATTATTTCTTCTATCGCGGTAATGTTGTTCTTAGCCCAATCTTGTCTGTAGCAGAAAATATAACTTAAAAAATACACAAGGTTTTCAGCCCTTAAAGCAGTACCGTGATCATGCCATATGAACGAATATGCCCTGGAATATGGATTGGTGCTAAGGTATTTATTTATCCAGTCAAGAATAAGTTTAAATACTGGGTTTAAATCTGTTTGTTTTTTTAGATCAAAATGCATGATATCCTTTAGAAAAGAAAATCTGTTGAGCGCAAACTGCCAAGCTCTATCTTTAAAAGGATCGGAATCCCACTCTATTTCGTTTTCAATGCAAATTCCCGGAAAATGTAAAATTTTAAGTTTATTGTGAAATAAAAGTAATTCAGCTGATTTTTCATTGCCATGTAGTGCAAGTGAATCAATCTTTTTCTTCAAATACTCAGAGTTGAATATATTTGATAAAATACTATCATATGAGTTATTATCTATCATTGAATGAGTTTATTAAAAAATACTTAAAGCGAAATGATTTTCGAAAAATATTTACACAAAACAAGTTAATATGTGCGAAATAAAACCAATATTCAAATACCCTTTGGGTATAGTTAAAGGAGTTTAGCGGAATTTATATTACAAAAAGATAAATTCCCTAATGAGTTCAATTTTATAATGTCTGAAATAGTCACTATATCATACTCCACAGATAACATATTAAAGAATTTTTCAAAAAATAATATTCTTTTATTATTGGCAGGAGGGACAAAGTATCCGGAATTCGTCATATCTAATAGAGACCACGAATGAAGCACAATAACTAAAATAGCGTTATTTCCAAATTTCCTGTAGAACCTTTCAATTATTATTTTTATCAAGAACTCAGGTGTATTTATGAATTGACAGATATCGAAATAATGATAGTAAAAAAAAGAGGAAGGAACGATTGAAATAGGTAACTCAATTATTCCATTTGGCCATGTAAACTGAGGACAAAGTATATTGAATTGCTGCTGAAATTGTGATCTCGGATAATAATTCGATGAAACTCTAAGCCCATATTTAGGCATAGATTCAAGAATATTTCTGTTGAATGTAAATGAATTTCCTCTAAAAGAGACAGGCTGAGAAACAGTTGTATTTATTTTAGAAAAAATATTAAGCAGATATTCAAAAAACATGTCAGCTTCTTTCATAGTACAATTTTGGCAATTTGGTTCTCTCTGAAATCCATATTTTTTCCAGACTAATCTGTCAATTTCACCAGGGTGAGCATGAAGTTGCAGATCGTGCCCTCTGTGAATTATTTCCTCAGCAAAATCGATAATTCTTTTTCCATATGTCTCATATGCGCAGAAGTCGTAAAAGCAACTTAATCTCATACATAGTTTTTCAGAGAGCTCCATCAATTTCGTAAATCCGTGGTATCTATCTCCAAACTTGCCAATAATTAATTTTTCAAAATGATTATTATCTGCTCTTATTTTGAGAGCTTCTATATCAACAGATACTACGACTTTTTTCTTCTCTCCATTTTCCTTTAGAGCAGTATTGGCTATAGTAGGCTGGAAGTCTAGTTTTTTAGATAAATATTTAAGCGCAAACTTCTGTTTATGTGAAAGAGAAAGCATTGTTTTTTAGTGGAAATAATGTGAAAAATATATTTTATACACTACATAAAGAGAGTTTATGAATTATCGCCTTGCCTGACCCCTGGAATCTTAAAGCCATTCTGATGCTCTTGCAGCCTTTTGGAATATTAACAGATTGCTCTTTTGTAGCAGCTAGAATATTATGTGAAATTTTCTCACCTTTTTCATTTAGATACACAAAGACGGTTCTAAGGTCACAATCCCCTTCGTAAAGCAGCTTGAAAGATTTGTTAAAAACAAAATTTAATTCTTCAGGAAGGAAATTTCTTGTGCAATAGAAATACTGATGTTTGTCGTTGGGAAGGTTTGATTCAGCATGAATTTTGTTATCTATGAGTTTAATTTTAACTTTAGTCTTTCTAAAAGGATTTTGTTTCGGAAGCAAGGAGAAAAGCATAGGGGCGCTAATTTGGGTATAAACATTCCCATCATATTTATCTGAAATCCTACAGTATTTCAGCTCGAATTCCTCCTGAAGCTGATGAAGCTGGAGAATGATGAGTTCGTTTTCCTTTTGGAGTTCATCGTTTTCTTCCTTTAACTTATTGTTTTCAGAGTGAGTCTTTTTTTCAAGGTTAGTCTTTTCTTCGGAAACAGTATTAAGTTTTGTCTCGAGGTCAGATTTCTGCTTATCAGTTTTTATCTTTTCATCCGAAATAGCTTTAAGTTTAGCTTCAAGTTCGGATTTAAATTTATCCGAGGATGCTTTTTGTTTAGTGAGTTCTTTTGAAGAGTCTGTAAGCTTTTTCTCGAGTTCTTTTAAATCTGTTTCTTTTTTCTTGTTATCAAGGACATTCTTTTCAAATTCCTCCTGAAGCTGATGGAGCTGGAGAATGATGAGTTCATTTTCCTTTTGGAGTTCATCGTTTTCTTTCTTTAACTTATTGTTTTCAGTGTGAGTCTTTTTTTCAAGGTTAGTCTTTTCTTCGGAAACAGTATTAAGTTTTGTCTCGAGGTCAGATTTCTGCTTATCAGTTTTTATCTTTTCATCCGAAATTGCTTTAAGCTTGGTTTCGAGTTGAATTGTATTATCCTGCAGAGAATTAAGATTAAATGCCAATGTTTTATTCTCTTTTTGCAAGCTATTATTTTCATTAGCAAGTTTCTTAATTTCCAGAGCTGAGTGTTTATATTCTTCAATTTGAACAGCTGTTATCCAAGTCTTAGTCGGTTTTAAGTTCATATCTTTGCTTAATTTCATATTCAAACTCTCCTTCTTACTAATAAAAATACGCAAATTGAGAATAACACAATTTACCTCTGCACCAAGTTTATTACATTAATAAGGTAATAAAAATAGATTACTTTGCAACTATTTTCAGTTCTGTAACCTTTCGATCTGCTATTATATTCTTATTATTAAGCCTATTAATATTCTTAATGATAATTTGTTTTCTCAAGTTTGAATTCCAGCCGTAATTATTGGAGGTTACAAGAGATGTATCTGATATACGCCTAATAAAGAGAGGGGAATTAATAAACTCATAATTCTTTACGCCCATTAATCCGGCTCTGTTATGAAAATCAGAATCTTGGGAAACTCTGTCAGTATTAAAAAATGACAATTTCTCCAATGTAGGATATAAAACAAAAAACACACCATAAGGAAAATCTGGATATTGATGGTTGAATGGCCCGAAGAAATTGCCTTGTCTCAAACATTCAAGAAGCTGCTCTCGGTTCATTGCTTCAAGTATTTTTTCGGCTTTTTCAATATTAAGGTTCATACCAAGAAGATGGATGCAGGTTTCAAAAAAACTTTTAATGTTTGTTTTACGGTTTTTATTTAAATCAGTCAAAAGACGAGAGATATTGTTATCGTAATAAACTAATTTTTCAGGCAGATATTCGTTTTTTATATTAAAGCTTCTAGTTCTGATAATTATATCTTCATCCTGGATTGATTTTTTTACTTCCGTAAAAAGAGTATAATATTTATCTAGAAAATTTTGTGGCATAAAATCATCCGCATCAAAGAATAATATCAAAGAATTTTTATCTTGAACTTTTTCTAAGAGAGAATTTTTTATCATGTATGTGCCGTGGTTTTCTTCTGAATAGTAGAATTCAAAATTGCTGCCGTATTTATCTCTTATCTCTTTAACTTTGCTAAGAGTCTCTTTGCAACCGTCTATACCTATCAAAACTTTGATTTTAGGGCACTTCTTGGGTTTTATTTGGGTTGCGACAGAGTCGAGGCAGAGCTCAATATAATTTTGAGCTTTATAGGCAGTTATGATTATGTATAACGGATTCAAGATTTTGCACCACTAATCTGCACTTATTTTCACTGATTAAATTACATCTTATATTAAAAACACTTACTCACACTGAGTCACAGAGAACACGGAGATAAAATTCATATCTTGTCAAAGCCTGTCCGTTGACGACGGAGGCGACCAGGGAATTATCCGAATTTAATGAGCTAACTATAAACTAACAACGGTCAGCCATCAACTAAAATATTTTTCTCACAGAGACACAGAAAAATCAGCTCTAATTATTCAGCACTGTAATATTCAAAAAAAGTCGGTTTTGACATTTCAGTCTGAATAATTGGAAGCACTTCGTGCTTGTTTTGCTCCGCAAAACTGATTTTTTCACAGAGATTAAACACCATCTGTGTTTTCCGTGCCACCGTGTGAGAATATTTCCTGTTTTTTTAAATAAGTGACAATTAGTGGATAATACTTTATTTGTCAACTAATTAATCAGACTTAACAAACCATGAACTAAGAACCAATAACCATCCAAAATCATTTCTATCTATGCATTCCAGTTGACGACGGAGTCGGAGGATGTTGATCTGAAGTTATATTGTTTATAGCCAGATGATTTGAGGTTTGATCTATTTCTTTGATTATCTCAGGAAATTCATGGTCAAAATCAGCTAGAAAAGTCTTATCAATAATCTTAATTTTAGTTAAAAGTTTTTTTGGAAATTCCTGTAATCTCACTAGCAAATCTTCATTGCTAAATACAGCCTTTTGATGAGCTGAATTGAGGATGTCGTACCAGGAAAACGAATAATATTTGGAAATCAGATAGATGTCAAAAATATCCTTTGGATTATCTCTTCCTATAACAGCTGTTAGTTTATTACTTAAAATATTTTCCACATTATCTATAAGGTAGTTTTCTTTTGTAACCACAATATCTTTATGCCTTACCCCAGTGTCATTGATAAAATCGACCTGAAGAGTTTCATTTATTATAAATCTCATAAAGTCTTTTGATTCCAATTCCGCAATAAGAGTGAATTTACGCTGTAAAGCAACTCTAATCTTTCTCACAGCAAAACTAAACCTGACCGAAGAGTTTGTAAAAAAATCCAAGTCATCAGAATATCTTTTGGCATGATAGAAGCGGCTCAGGCATGTTCCGCCTGTAAGGTAAAATTCATTTTCAGTATTAAAAACAAGACTTAAAACTTCATCCTGAAGCTGATATAGTTTTTTGTAATCTATGCTATCCATTTTAATTCCTCTATTAGGAGGGGCTTTCTTAAAAAATATACTTCGGCCAGATTTTTTCTTCTAAATACAAATTCATTGTTAAATTCAGGAACACGATAGTTTTCAATAAGATATTTTAATTCATCATTTGGGAATATCCTCAAATCTTCGAACAATCTCGTGCTGTTTAATAATATTTTTTCAAATAAAAATGCCTTCTCACTTGAAGAACCATGGATAACAATGTCATTAATCTGTTTCTCTGTGATTAATAGATCCCAAAAACACTCTTTTCCTATTCTATTAAAATCTATCATTTTCTTAAAAGTATCTTTTCTATTAATTTGTTCCATTTATCCAATTCGTGGTAAAACGGGTTTTAGGTTTTCAATGTTCGGTTTTCTGACACAAAAAACCTTACACCGATTGCTATCAAACTGTTTAACCTGCGTCATTATCTCTCCATGTTAAAATGTATTAAGCATTCGATACCCATTCACTTTTCACTATTAGTTTTTCACTTTGTTTTTTGCTCAGAGTCTCCAAAGAGCATAGCCTCTGGAAGTGACTTCAGACCTTGGCAAAATTCCTTTTACATCCAGAATAACTCCGCCCGGTTGAACTTTAGATAGTAGGCGATCAAGATTTAAATTCTTAAATTCTTTATGAGCTACGGCAAGAACCATCAGGGGGGCAGGAGATAGTTTATCAAATTCTTTGAATTTGATTCCATATTCATGTTCTGTGTCCGTAGCATCAGCTACAGGGTCACACACGGTAACATCCACATTGTAGTCTATAAGTTCATTTATAAGGTCAATAACTCTTGTATTGCGAACATCAGGGCAGTCTTCTTTGAAAGTAAAACCAAGAACATTTGCATGGACTTTATTGATTTCTATCGATCTTTTGAGGAGTTGCTTTATGCCCTGTTTGGCAATATATCTGCCCATATTGTCATTAATTCTTCTGCCGGAGTGGATAACCTGAGGAGCATAACCAAATTTTTCAGCTTTATATGTAAGATAATATGGGTCAACTCCAATGCAGTGTCCGCCAACGAGTCCAGGCCGGAATGGAAGAAAGTTCCACTTTGTTCCTGCAGCTTCCAGAACATCCAGAGTGTCTATTCCCATTCTGGCAAATACAATGGATAACTCATTCATAAAAGCTATATTCAGGTCGCGTTGTGAATTCTCTATAACTTTAGCCGCTTCGGCTACTTTTATTGATGCAGCCTTATAAACTCCGGATTTTACTACTGAAGAATAAACTTCGGAAACAATATCCAAAGTCCTCTGATCTTGGCCTGATACAATTTTTAAGATGTTCGTGAAAGAGCGTTCTTTGTCTCCGGGATTAATCCTCTCAGGCGAATAACCTACTGTAAAGTCTTTTCCACATCTCAGCGATGACATTCTCTCTAGAATCGGAACACATATCTCTTCTGTTACTCCCGGATAAACAGTTGATTCATAAACGACAATGTCACCTTTTTTAAGAGCTTTTCCAACTGTTTCTGATGATTTTTCTACAGGAGTCAAGTCCGGGACATGCGCTTCGTCCACCGGAGTAGGAACTGCTACAATATGAAAGTCAGCTTTCTTAAGCTCCTCGACATCGCAGGTAAAAAGGATATTTGTAGATTCTAGTTCTTCTTTTGAAACTTCATATGTCTTGTCATATCCCTGAATAAGTTCTAATATTCTTTGGGGATTGATATCAAAACCTATTACTTGTTCTTGTTTTCCAAAGGCGACAGCTACAGGCAGTCCAACATACCCGAGCCCGACTACTGATATTTTTCGATTATGCATTTATAACCTTATTAAATAATAATTTATCATTGAATTCAAGTCATAAGGAAGTATCCTTTAAGCATTTTAGTAAAAACATTGCCAGCTATATGCGAGTGCCCTCCATTTTTATCCTCATAAGTTAATAATTTGATATTAGGATTAGATTGAGCGGATGATAATTGAGCTTTTAACGGTAAAAAATAATTATTATAATGTAAGTCATCGTGAATATTTTGAGCATAAACTAACTTATTTATTTTTCCTTTCAATATTGATTCTGAGACATCTAGCATTTCCATAGGAAATAACTTACTTAACTTATCTCCATAAGCAGTTTCAAGTTTTTTAGAAAATCCTCGATAATTAAGAATATTTAATTGTGGATTTACTACTAAGGCAGAACATCCAAGAATAGAAGCTGCTCTAATTGCAGCAAACCCACCGCCAGAACTACCAAGAGTAATAATATTATTTGTATTAATGTTTTTGGCAGATGCTATATATTTTACAATCGTCATGAAGTCTGATAATAGATTTAAAGAAGGAGAGCCTAAATACCAAGCCATATTTACCTTATCATATAGGAATAAAGTAGAATCGAATACTGATAATATTCTGCCTGGCAAAATATTATGCCAGTTCCAACGAGCAAAAGTAGGAATTGCTTGCTTGCTACGATCTACATTGCCATGAAAAAGTACAAACAATCTGTCTTTAATATTCGATTTATCATTGTAATAAAAACAGTATTTTATCTGAGAATTATAGATTTTTTTTAAAAAACATATTTTCCCATTACAGATATCAGCAGTTTCAAGTTGGTCGAAATTGAAAACTCGTTCTTTATTGGCTGAGTTTTCATTTTTTGGTAACTTTGCTTGGATATCAGTATTGGTTCTATTGTTAGAAATTTCAGTTTTTGATTTTGAGTGACCTTGAGCGATAAGAGAGTGAACTAATTGGTTATGGGGATCAATTAGTTTTGCCTGATTGCAATATGAAGTTGCAGAATTTTCGTCTTTAAGGTTAAAATAAATTTTAGCTAGCTCGGTTAGAGCAATTAAATTGTTGGGTTTAATTTCTAATGCCCTTTTGAAAAGAAGTATAGCTTGCTCGCTATTACCAATAGCAGAATGATATAACCCTAAATGAATTATATTGACAAAATTATTACTGTTTAATGATAAAGCTTTTTCTGCTATTCGTCCTGCTTGCTCATATTGTTGTAAATTCATATAAGCACGAAAGCCATATTGTAAACATTTAAGATTTTCAGGATATGACATTAAAATTGTTTCAAGGTATTTGATAGCTTTTTCAAACTCTTTCATTTTGAGAAGAGTTTTTACTTTGTTTTCATCAAATACATCATCAATTGGTTCATTATTTGCTTTATTCAGAGAATTGAATATGAAGGCAACAAGTTCTCCTATATTTGAAAATTTATTCTCTTCGCTGATTTGAATGCCAAACTCATTTGACAGGCTTACGAGTAATATTGTATGTGACAAAGAGTCCCATCCTGGAATTTGCTCGGATACGGTGTTGTTAGAAATGTCAACTTTATCGCATAAGAATAAATCAACTAAAATATCAGCAACTCTATTAAAAACTTCGCCTCTTTTCATTCTACACTCCTTTTAGTTCTAAAATAAGTAAATTAATTTATATCAAGCGTGGATATATCACCAGCTTCCTGTCCGAGATATGTTGCTTTCAAATAGCGCCTCATAATTTTTCCGCTTTTGTTTTTAGGGACTGAATCTATAGCTATTATTTCCTGAGGGATAGCGGTAGTTGATAAATTTTTAGAGAGATGTACTTTTAATTTCAATTCCATGTGAGTGTCAAGTCTTATTCCTTCTTTAAGATGTACAAAAGCCACGACTTTTTCATAGAGCAGAGGATCAGGGACTCCTATGACCCCTGATTCAAGAATTTCGGGTATTTCCAAAAGGCAGCTCTCTATTTCAAATGGACTTATAAGATGTCCTGAAGTATTTATTACATCATCAGATCGCCCAAGAAACCAGATATACTCATCTTTGTCGCGATAGGCCATATCTCCGGTATGGTACCAGTTATTTTTGAATTTGCTTTTATAAGCTTCTTCATTGTTAAGATAGGTCGTGAACATAGATGTCCATCCTGGCTTAAGGCATAAATTGCCCTTTTGATTTACCGGCAATTGTTCATGCTTGTCATTCAAAATACCAACCTCTATACCTTCAACTGGTTTGCCCATAGAGCCAGGCTTTATTTCAAGTTTCGGACAATTGGATATCATAATTCCACCGGTTTCTGTTTGAAACCATGTATCATACACATCTTTCTTGAAGACTTTTCTGCTCCATGTGAGGATTTCGGGATTAAGCGGTTCTCCAACGCTAAAAATCGAGCGTAACTGAGAAAGATTTCTTTGTGTGTAAAGGGTATCATCTTCTCTCATGAGCATACGAAGAGCCGTAGGGGCAGTGTACCAGACATTTACCTTTTGAGTTTCGAGCAATTTCATCCACTCTTCTGGATTATAAGCTCCGCCATAGTGAATTTGAGTTACTCCAAGGCTCCATGGGCCTATAATGCCATAAGATGTCCCAGTTACCCATCCCTGGTCTGCTGTACACCAGTAAATATCCTCTTCTTCTAATCCGAGTATATTAGCCGTAGTATATGATTGATGCAGAATGCTGCGATGGCAATGGAGGACTCCTTTGGGTTTCCCTGTAGAACCTGAAGTATAATGCAATACAGAAGGAGTTTCAGGTGGAGTATATCGTACTTGGTATTCTTCACTTGCATCTAATATCAGCTTGGAATAGCTTAGTACATTGTCTGAAAGATCTGTGTCCGAATCGATTATGATAATGAATTTTAAATGTGGAAGATTTGGTATTATGCTTTTCAGTTTATGATAATGAGCCTTCGTTGTAATAACCGCAGTAGCTTTAGAATCTCCAAGTCTGTCCAGTAAAGCTTCATTTCCGAAACTTGTGAAGAGCGTTCCAATTATGCATTTATTCTTTAATGTTCCTAAAAAAACGAAAAACTGTTCAGGACATTTAGGAAGAAAAGTAAATACCACTTCTCCAGGTTGAATTTCTAGACTGAGTAAAGCATTAGCAAAGCGATTTGAAAGCTTGTCTAAATCAGAGAAAGAAAAATCTTTAATATGATTTTTAGAAGATAACCATCTAAATGAAATATTTTCTCCTAATCCCAATTCACATTGTCTTCTCGTGCATAAGTAGCCAATATTATTGTTCACTATCATGAAACCTCATTATTTATTATGTTTGACCTGGCAATGCTAATTTTTAAAGTTATGGACTAAATTATCTATAGAGCTTCCAATATCAAGCGATACAGCTCCCATTTGCTTTGCTTCATTAATAAATGCTTTACCGATTACTCCTCCTGCAACTAATACTAAATCACCTGGTCTAACAACTTCTCTGATTTTTTCTAAAATCGTTTTATATGTGTAAGGTAAAGTTGTATTCCCAGTGTGATAATTAGAATTAGTCTGCTGTCTTATATGTGTTGGAATTTGGATGAATGCAAAGCTATTTAAAGAAGAGAATAATGAAGATATAATTTCGTTTGATAAACTGCTAATTAAAACAGTTCGTGAAGCTGATTTAGATAGAGTGGTGAGTTTATGAAACGGATTAAATAGGAATTGATTACTTTGAGCGTCTGTAAGTATTGTAGCTGGTTTAAGAATACTTGGTAAGGAGTTCAAAACTTCTAAGGATCCTCTTAATGTATTTCCATTTAAAAATGATGTAGTTTTTATAGAACAATCTCTTATAAATCTGTATATGGCTGGAATGCCCAAAATATCAGCATTAATAACTGAATTTAATAAAGCAGAAGTAATTTCTTTATTAAGTTGGTCTTGTAATTCTTCGCCCCACCAATGCCTTTCACGATTGTGAGCATCATCTTTTGAAAAGTATCTATAGTTATTTGAGAATATATAGGCTTCACCATCTCCCAAGCGGATAAAGGATAATGGGTTTTTACTTATTAAGGCAATTTTTATTTTATCATAGAAATCTTCGCGTTCTTTGATATTATAGCACACATCCATAAACAGCATTTGAGATCTTGTTGAGTTATAGAATGGGGCTATAATAGTTTCGTATTCCATGAGTAGCTTACTACTAATTAGGCTCTTAAACTTGTCTTCAATAAGTTTGTGATTCCAGTTGCACGGATCACCCAGCTTAGGATCAGATGAAAGTATTTCGAGTTTGAATTTATCATAATCATTTAAGTTTGAATTAATATTTTCCAAAAGACATATTATAGCTTCTTCTTTTTGGAACTTGTTAGATTTAACCAATTTGATTAGTTTTTCTTTCTGCTTAAGATTTAATTTTTCAGGTTTTATGTATTTAGCCTGATCTAACAAAGCGCAGAATAGATTCAAATTATTCAATTTTAATAATGCATCGGCAAACATAGATTCAAGAGTTTTTTTTATAGTTTCAGAAGCATTATATTTTGTGATAAATTGGAAAATATCTTCAATTTCTTTATCTATGAGAGTATTACCAGGCCATTCACTATTTTTAAGTTTTATCCAGCAGATAGATGCGGAATTAGTTTCAAAGTTGGTGCCTATTTTTAAAATCTTATGAATTTCTGAAGCTCTATTATTAAAAAGAATTGTAAGTTGAGGAACAATAGATTCATCGTAAATTAGAATTTTTGAATTTACCTTTTCATTAATCCTATTAACTATGGACAATAAGGTTAACGGAGTAATGCATAAAAGTTTATTAATTAGTTTTTCGTTTTTTATAATTTCAGCTTTGTTATTTGTGTAAAGTATTTTGGAAATAGTATTGACAAGTTCTTTAATTGTTTGCGCTGTTTCTGTTGTACTCTTAACTGCTGGATTAATTTTCGCATAATTTTTGAGCCATGCTTTGTTAAAGAAAAGATTATAATTTTCCCAGAAATCAGTATTTATTTCTTTAAAATCTAAATGTTTAACAATTCCAGTTCTGACGAAGCCGTAATAATCAAAACAATTGATAGTACCCAATTCAAAAAAATGAAAAACAGGAATCCCTTTATGTAGAAGTTCAACCACTACAGAAGAGTTTGGCACAATGGCAATATGATCATACTCTGGTATATTCTTCTCAATTTTTATAGCTTCATCTCCACAAAGATCTTTAATTTTTACATCATCAAGTTGAGGGTGAGGTTTAATAAAAATATTCTTAACATTAGGATTGCGAGATAATAATTCAATAATTGAATTGAACACTTGTCTGTTGTTTGTAGAACTCAAGTAGATGCCTACTGTCACAAGATTCTTTCTTTCTTTTCTTAGTCCTTCTAAGTTAAAGTGACTTGTAAATCTAGGCAAAATAAAGGTTTTTCCTTGAATTGATCCATTTTTTCGATAAATATCTAATGAATGCTCATTATGCAAAATTGAAATCTCAAAGTCTAATGGGGGGAAACACTCTGATACCTCAGCATGCTGTAAATATAATCTAGGTATATTTAATTCCTTTAAAGTCATTGAAAAGGCAACTTGTGTAGGTGCATGGTCGTTAGCCATAACCCCAAGCAAAATTTTCTTTGATTCTGGTAAAGATTTAAAAGAAAGAAAGAAATTTAAATATTGAAGTGTATATGTAATAGCCTGAAACAAAAGTTCAGGTTTTAATAGTTCTCTTTCTTGGAAGTAAGTGGAAAATAAATCTTTTATGCGTCTAACCAAATTTGATTCTAGATCCAAAGGTTCTTTACTAATAATTGGTGTAAAATTTGCAAGATTATGTTGAGTTAATGGCGGCATTTCCAAATTAGTTATAATATCGTCAATAAATTTAAACTCCCTCCGATTGTTCATAGTATTTCCATAAGACAATACTTCAAAATCGCCAATAGGATATATTTTAGGCTTGAATTTCTCTAAACTCTTAATCAATATTGAGACAGCAATAATACCAGGAGTGTCTTTAGTGAAGTTAGCAGAGGAAAGCTGTGACTGTATTTTAACAAACAAAGGTTTGTTAATAACAATTTTTTCGTAATTGGGAAAAGTGAGTACTACCTTTCCAACACGTATTAATCCTTCATAATAATGCATATATTGTATGTTGCTCTAAGTATAATTGATAAAAGAGATGTCAAGATAAAACCTCTGTTGAGGTAATAATTTGATTTATTGTACTTGTTTCCATTAAATATCTTCCAGTTCTATTCGCATTCTTCGTGATTATTGATTAGTTTTTTGGGCAAAGGAGTTCCTTTTTTGATGTCACAAGGGGAAGATTTGCCGATAATTCTTTTTAAATACTTTGGCGGCAGTCCATACCCTGGGCGGATTGAACGAATATTCGCCTCAGTAAATAATTCACCTTTTTTGATGTCCTTCACAGCAAAAAGAGAGCGGGAGAATTGTCGGTTTTTCTTTACTTTATCCGTCAAAGCATAAGTTACTTTTCCGAGCGATTTTTCTACCTTACGGATCGAATCAACCATTTCCTTAAATTCAGAAGGCTCCATTGAGAACGATGCATCTGGTCCGCCAATGTTTCTATCCAGAATAAAGTGTTTTTCAATGATTCTTGCTCCGAGAGCAACGGCCGTTATAGAAGCAATTGAGCCCATCGTATGGTCAGACAAACCAACTATAGTCCTGAACCTCTCTTTCATATCAGGAATAGTAAGAAGATTTGCTTCTTCTATCGGAGCCGGATAAGCAGAAGTGCATTTAAGTAAGGCTATATCATTATTCCCGACTCTTCGACAAGCTTCTACGGCATCATGAATTTCGCTGAGTTCGGCAATTCCTATTGAGAGAATCATGGGTTTGCCTTTTGAGGCTGTGTATTCAATAAGTGGAATATCTGTTATTTCAAAACTTGCTATTTTATAAGCAGGGACATCCATTTTCTCAAGAAAATCCACAGCCGTTTTATCAAAAGGCGATGAAAAACAAATTAATTCTTCCTGTTCTGCAATCTCTTTAAGTTTCGGCTGCCATTCCCATGGAGTGTATGCCTGCTGATAGAGTTTGTGCAGAGTTATACCATCCCAAATAGTCCCTTGTTTGATTTGGAAATATTCATTATCACAGTCAATAGTTATTGTATCTGCTGTATAAGTCTGGAGTTTTATAGCATCGGCTCCGGCTGCTTTAGCTGCTCTGATAGTCTTTGCAGCTACTTCAAAGTCATGGTTATGATTCGCTGACAGCTCAGCAATTATAAAAGCCTTATTCCCTTTATTGAAATCAAAATCAGATATTTTCATTAAAATTAACCCTTATTATTGTTGCAGATTATTACTGATTTCTTATTTCTCAAAGAATGGATCTAAAAGATTAAGATGTGTAATATTCTTAAAATCAGCTACATTCCTCGTAATCAAAGCAGCTCTATAATTAATAGCTGTAGCAGCAATAATAGCATCAGGTATTTTTATGTTATGAAGTTTTCTAATTTCTATTGCTGTATCTATGATATCAGATGAAATTTCTAACTCTTCAAAACAGTCAAATAGACTCTTTAATTTGCACTCCTCATCGGAAGATAGATTTTTATATCTGAAAATTTCTAATCGTGTCAGGGCAGAATAAGCTTTCAACTCAGCTTTCACGATATCATTAAGCGCATTAATTGCAATATCATTTCCAGCTGCTGCATATATCCATATATTAGAGTCAATAACATACTTCATTTTCTGCAATCCCATTCATTTCTTATTTCTTTTTGCCAAGAAATTGGATCTTTCTCTAGTTTAAGCCATCCAAGTTGTTTTTTTACATTTTTCCAGTCGGTTTGAGATGTTGAAGAATTTACTTTAGATAAATCATCTATTAATGCAATCAATTTCAAGTGTTTAGAATATAAGTTTTTATGTTTCTCAGGAATTTTTATAATCCCATTTACTGCATCAGCTTCAAACTCTACTGCGTACATTTTAAACTCCATATTACTATGTTATGTTTTTTTGTAATTATATTAAATTCGCAATTGTTTATATTGCAAAAAAATCATAGGTTCTTAATTCATGCCTATCCGTGTTCATCCGTGGATAAGCAAAGAATTTCAAGCTTTGAGTTAAATTCGAACCTCAACATTCATAATTCAAAATTTCTAGTTAACCGCTAATCTATATTAATTACTTCATCCCGATTTATCATCTTTCCCATCATCCCATCACCAAATTAGCACATCATCTATATCAACATATCACCACATCTCCCATAGTGCATTAGCAAATCTAAAGTGAGCCCTTTTGGTTGGACAGTTTTTTGATATTTTATATATGTAAAACTTCCCTTTATTTTTTCAAAGAAATAGGCCAAATTTTGGTAATCCCGTCTATATTATGTTTACTGGCCTTCTTCATTGTTTACCACTAATCTTCTCTAATTTTCACTTATAAGTTTTATTACTTTTTTATAATCAGTGATCATTAGTAAGTCAATCAGTGGTTTAAATTCTATTCTATTCATTTTTTCTTCAAAACAGTGTGCTTGAATTTCAATACTGCAAAATTAAGTTCTATTGTAGTTTCTGCTTCAGCTGTTTGTAAATTATTGTCTAATATTTGGGTTATCAGTTCTCCACTCTTCTGCATAAGACTTTGCTGTTCTTTCTTATCTGTGATTGCAGAGAGGGTATTAACATTTCTGGACAGTTCTCTTATCTTTGAAAATGTCTCTATAATATCAATAGTAGTTTTTGTAGCAACTTCACTCTTAATAATTGTTGCCAACATATACAATCCTTTTTCTGTAAAAGCTTTAGGTTGTGCTGTAGAATGTTTGAGCGAGTTAAACCGGTCAAAATTTTTGACCAGTTCGGATTTGGTTATTTTATTTACCTCTATGACATAGCCATTTGGAAACTTATTAGGATTATTTGAAACTGCCTGATTTATCTCTTTTGTGGAAACATTATATAAAGTCTGAGATATTCATCTTTCCAGGATTGTTTAAACTCAATCGTCTGTGATTCCCTTAATGATTCCCTTAATGATTCCCTTAATGATTTCATTTATATGTATATACGAATTTTAATGGGATTGAGTTTTTATCGGTGCAATTGAAACCAGCTCTTTCAAATATCTTTTGGGAAGGGATATTTTCAGGTCTTATATATGCATTGACATAATTAACAGAACCCCAATGTTTTTTTAAGTTTACCAGTGCTTTTTTTAATATTTCAGCTCCATATTTTTTTGCTCTGAAACTGTGATGAATGCCAATGCTGATTATGATTTCATTGTTTCTATTATCAAATCTTACTTGGCCAGCGAATATACCATTATCTTCCACAATGAACAAGAGTGATTCTGAAGATTCTAAAATGCGATTAAACCACTTTTTGTGTTCGTTAAGCTCAATTTCATTACTATTAAAAGAATTACTTCTGACGGCAGGATCATTTGCCAATTCAAACAAATTTAACATATCAGATTCTGTTGCAAGACGCAAAGATAAACTGTTGTAATTAATAATTAGTTTATTGATAATTAACCCCGCTCCTTTCCCATCTACCATTTTTGTTCCATTTTTGCTTATTTTGCTTCTGTGATTAATATCAGATAAACTCGCTAATTGAGATTGGATATCTAATTTTTGCCACTCAGTAGATTTTGAGATGAAACCAGCTTTTCTCCAACCCTTAATGTTTTCCTTTTGGTTTTCTGCAACTTGAATGATTATAGAAGGGATTCCACATCTGGCAAGTTCATTGGTAGTTTGGCCTGCAGCAGAGATAGCAATATCGCAGTCCAGCATCAGGTTTTTCATTCCTTCAGCGTTGGGGGCGGAATTGAAAATTGTATTCTTATCAGCGACTTGTTTTATTTCCTCTGTGCTAGTAAAAGCATTGCCTATGACTACATGTTTTTCCCATGAAGGATAGGTTGTAGTAAAAATTTCTAAAACCTTTGGCGTTAAGTTTCTAATATCGCTTCCGCCAAAAGTAACTAGAACTTTTGATATCTCACCTCTTATCTCCTTTTTCGGAACTTCCCAGAATTCCTTGCGGAGTATTATGTATTTGCTTCCAAGAAGGTACTCTACACCTTCTTTTTTGGGATATGGAAGCTCTTCAGCATAAATAGTTCCATTAACAACAAATCCCTTTGGATATTCAAGCCTCATGTAGTCATCAATATAAACAGCTTTTTTTGTTAATTCCGATATTTTGAGATAAATCTCAATGTCAGCAAGATAAGAGTCAATAATAACTATATCGGAGTTGTTTATTTGTTCATACAGTTTATTTGTCTCTTTAGTCCAGTCAAAAAAGAATGCTTCGTATCCCTTTAGGATATCTTTAGCTGAATCATCCCCATTAACAATAAACTGAGGGGTAAAGCCCCTTTCCTGAAATGCCTGATAGAGAGCCGAACATCTTCCTATGTGCCCATAGCCTGTCTTAGAATTTCCCTCTGTAATAACAAATATAGCCATATTGGAGTATGAGGCAGAAAAAGTTAAATTATTTTGTTATTTTTATCCATCTCCATTCAAATACTTTACTTCCAGCGATTTGTATATTATTAAAAGTCTTTGTGACAGCATCTTGTTGCATAGAATAGTTCTTGTATTCTGAATTGATTTGTTCGCTATCAAATTTATCTTCTAAAAACTCTACTGTGTAATTACCTAATGAGTGGATAAAATTCTCTAGAATGCTGAAGCTATAAGTGTTTTGATATACAAAATCTAAGGGTTCTCCCTTATCATTAAATGTATCTGAATACAGGAATTTACTCAGATGTGTTTTGTCGCTTATCAAAGTTCTAATAAAACAATATTTCTTTGAAGATTTTATGATATTTTTGAGCGGAGTTTGAAAACATGGGAGATGTAAAATTACATTACAACAATATACTATATCATACTTTAACTCATATGAGACAGGTAAATTAAATATATCTTCAACAGCAAAACTTGTATTAGTATTATTTTTAAAATAATTCTTGGCAAAAGTAATATATGGGATAGTAGCATCAATTCCAGAATATTTTATATCTGGATCTATTCTCTTTAAACCATTATAGTAATGTCCAGCTGCGCAACCGACATCTAAAATACTCATACCAGGCAAATAAATGTTTGAAATTAATTCTACTAGTTGTTTTGTGCATTCCATTTCAGGCAATTCGCCTGTCACTCTTTTGTATGTTCTTTGTTCTACAGATTCATCTTTTGCCCAAATTCTCCAACTTTCCTTTTGCATAATAACACCATTTCCTTTTTAAGTTTATTTATTATATTTAAGCCAATATTAAAATGACTTTATACTCTTATTTTATTGTCCATCCTCCATCTACTACAATGTTAGCTCCATTTACAAATGAAGAAGCTTCAGAAGCAAGAAATACCAAAGGTCCTCCTAATTCATAAGGTTTGCCAATGCGTTTCATAGGAACTTTATTAGTAAGTTTTTGAATGAATTTCGTATTTTTTATAGCACTATTATTTGGAAAAGGACCTGGAGATATAGTGTTAAATCTAATTTTTTCTTTACCAAACTCACAGGCAGCATAACGAGTCCACTGAATTAACGCAGCTTTTACTGCACCATAGAAAGGAGGATTAGATACTTCTGGGTTATCATAAATTGACAAATCAGGACTTACCATGCCATACATTGAAGCAATGTTTATAACCGAAGCTCCACCATGTAAAACAACCGCATGCCTTAAGTTTGGGAGTAAAGATTGTACAAGATTTTGGACGGCCACTATACCTGTCTCATATGATTCTCTAAATTGAGCTAAAGAAGAATATTCAATTGTACCAGCTCCTCCATGATAGGCATTATTCACAATAATATCGATAGGCTTTTCATGTTCTTTATTACAAAATTCTATAATTTCAGTTGCTTTCGTAATATCAAAACAGGAAATTTCAGACACTAATCCATTATTTTTTAATTTATTATGCAATTTTAATAAGTTATCTTTATTTCGCCCGTTTAATATAACAGTAGCTCCTGCTTCAGCCAAAGCTTGCGACATATCCGTTCCTAAATGTCCCGTGGCTCCTGTAATGAGAGCTCTTTTAAACTTCAAAGAGAATAAATTTAAACTACCTAAAACCATAATCATTTCCATTTGCTTGGGTCTAAAGCATCCCCAGTTAGAATTGGACGACCTGCCAAAATAGCATTCAATTGTTCATCAGAAAGAGTTATATTTAAAAACATCTTAATATTTTCATTTAGCTGGGCTAATGTTTCCACGCCAATAACTATCCCATCAATCCATGATTGTGATCTTATATACCTCAAACATAAGTCTAATTTACTTAAAGAATTTGTTTTAGCAACCATGTCTTTAAGCCAGTTAATTACTTCGAAGTAATTAGTAGAATTTGCTTTTATCCAAAGATTAGAATCTTCTGTTAGCAATAATCCTTGAAGAAAAATACTTCTGACATGTACAAATATATTTCGTTTTTCTTTTTGTTTTTGTAGTTTTTTTATAGCTTTGTCCCATCGCCAATCCAAGATATTAAAAGGTAATTGAATATAATTGATATCTTTATTATCAATAACCCTATCAAGCTCGTCTGGATTTTGAACTGATGCACCTAGGCTGGATATATATCCGATATTTTTAAAATTAATAAGTTTCTGCCAAATAAGACCGTCATACAAGTCTAGATGCGAGATTCTATGGAGCATTAAACAATCCAAGGCATTCTTTTTTAGTAGAAATAATGATTTATATACCGAAGAATCAACAAAAGCTTCAACTGTATCTGAAGTGGCATCAGAAGGAAGATTAAATAAAGGGGATAGCTTTGTTATTATTTTTAACCTGGAAGCAATATCGGAATCCTGAATTTGACCTATAATTTTTTCACTATTACCATAAGCCGATGCTGTGTCAATGTACTCAACTCCATTGCAAATTGCATTTTCAATAATAAGTTTTACTTCGCTAATATTAACGCACCCATTTTTATTAGTAATACCATAATTCATACCTAGCTGAGCTCCTCCTATAATCAAATTTTTAAGTTGTACAGGAGATATAGGGATCGGATAAATACTATCCAAATTATTTATAAGTTCTAAAAATGATATACTAACAGGATTTATAACGGTTTTAAAAACCTTGATTATTCTTATATAATCTTCAAAAGTATCTATAGTACTCCTATAGTTCGATTTTTGTAAGTGTTTATACTTCTGGAAATAAGTCCTGCCATATTTTCTAGCTATGTATGTCATAACATGTTCGTAATCATGCTTATCTACTGCATTATCATGTGCTTCGCGCAAATGTTTTAAGCGAGTTATCTCTAGCGATGTTCCATACGGAAGACCAGATTCTTCTCCAATGCAACAGATGTAATCTAGTTGTCTTTTTATAAAATCAGATTCTACTAAATCAATAAGGGTTCCATCTGGAAAAACATTATCAGCAGTTACCCTTACAACTATTGTATTGTCATTATAGATAGCAAGGCAGGCAATAAATCTGTGAAGTACATTATCTAAATTTCCACGGAAAAAAGGGATATCAAAATTACTTAGGGTGAAACATAATCCATCATCCATCTGTTCGTTCGAAGTAGCTACAATTACATTTCTTCCAGTATTTCCAGCTCTTTTAGCAGCTAAAACAACAATCGGTAGTCCATTAATAGGTAATAAGACTTTCCCAGGTAGACGCCTAGAGTTTGTTCTAGCTTGAAGGATGACAATGCCTTTCTTGTAACCTTCTACCGGAAAAGTATTTTTATTATCAGTGGTCATAAGTGTAGATAAGTGGTGAACTGTAGTTTTCTAATTCACTAATATTGTTTAAGTTAATGCTTCTTTAAGTTTAGTTGCGACATATTCGATTTGGTTTTGAGTCAAGTCAGGATACATGGGAAGGCTGATCGCAGAATGATAATAATTTTCTGCGTTAGGACAGTAGCCTTCATAGAACCCAAGCCTGCGATAATATGGCTGAAGATGAACTGGAAAATAATGAACATTCACTCCTATCTGAGATGCTCTGAGAATATCAAATATTTCTTTGCGTTTATCTTTTCCGACTTGTACAGGATATAAATGCAAAGAAGAATATGAATCAGTGCTTTGATAGGGTACTATCACATCTTCGATGTTTGAGAACAGTGATTCATATTGATTTCTGACAGAATGCCTTTTATTTACAAATTCTTCCAGTCTCTTCATCTGTGATAGCCCTAAAGCGCACTGGATATCAGTTATCCTGTAATTATAGCCAAGGTCTACCATTTGGTAATACCAAGCACCCTCTGAAGGTTTATTCATTTTTTCAGGATCACGGGTCATACCATGAGTTCTGAGCAAAGAAATCTTGTCAAACAAGTCTTTATTATTCGTAAGAAGAGCTCCTCCTTCTGCTGTAGTAATTATTTTTACAGGGTGAAAGCTGAAGATTGTAATATCTGAGTATTTACAATTTCCTATGGGTTTGTCAAGGTATTTACCGCCGATGGCGTGAGCAGCATCTTCCACAATTTTGAATCCGTATTTTATAGAAAGCTTATGAATCTCTGCCATATCACAGGATTGACCGGCAAAATGTACAGGAACTACAAGGGAAGGTAACCTTCCTTCTTTATCAGCTTTTTGAAGTTTTTCAATCAGAGCTTCGACAGACATGTTGTAAGTCTTCGGACAGATATCAACGAAATCTATATCCGCTCCGCACATAAGAGCAGCATTGGCAGTTGATAAGAATGTATTAGGAGAAGTCCAGACTAGAGAACCTTTGCCTATCTCTAGGGATAGGTAGGCCAAGTGCAGAGCTGCTGTAGCATTACAGACAGCAACAGCATATTGAGAGGTACAGTGTGATTTTAATGCATTTTCAAAAGCAGTAACTGCTGGCCCCTGTGTAAGCCAATCAGACTGTAATGTTTCTATAACTGCATCAATGTCTGATTGAGATATATTTTGACGACCGTAAGGAATCATAATAAATAATTTTAAATTAATATAATTTTAAATTTTGAAATAAACGAATTTTGAGATTGTTGATGTGTTAAGGTTTAAAATAAATCATTAGGGAATGGGAGATTTTGATTTTTTATGAATAGTTGTGAATATGGCTAATAATTCAGATGATTCTTTCAATAATAGTTTTAATTCGCTATTTTTATGTAAATCCAGTTCAGATAAGAGTTCCAACCAATAATTAGTTTCAGAAGTTTCTTTTAATACTATAGATATTTTGTGGATAAAATCTTTTTTAGATTCTGCTCTATTTGCTTCACGATAGTTAGCGCCAATACTAGTTGCTGATCTTAGTAACTGTTTTAATAATACATCAGAAACAATATTACGATCATTTGAATTAATGAATTTGATTATGTTGATTGCGAAAGTTTTAGTTCTTTTTTCTAAATTATAATTCATTATCTTCTTATCCATTGCACAGATAAAAGCCGTTTTAAAATTTAAAATTTTTCATTTGAAATTGATGCCTATTTACTTTACACGATTCACTAACCACTAATCACGATTCATGAATAATCAGCAATGTTCTTCTATAAGTTTCTCAAGTTCTTTTACTGTAAGAAAATGATGATTGTTTCCGCTGTTATATGCAAAACCATATTCACACATCTTCCCTCCTTTTGCAAGCCATTTGTCTTTCAATGTATGCTCTTCAGAAGATGGTAAAATAATATAGTAATTCTTCATTTCTACAGTATTTAGGGAGTCTGAAACAGTTATCATTTCTTCATGTACTTTTTCGCCAGGACGAATTCCAATGATTTTAGCTTCACATTCAGGTGCTATTGCCTTTGCGATATCCAATATTCTATAAGATGGTATCTTAGGAACAAATAATTCTCCTCCAAACATCTGGTCAAACGCCAACATTACAAGGTCAACTCCTTCCTGAAGAGTGATGTTGAACCTAGTCATTCTCTCATCAGTTATTGGTAATACCCCTGTATGCTTGAGTTTTTTGAAAAAAGGGATTACAGAACCGCGACTTCCCATTACATTGCCATATCTAACTACTGAAAACTTGATGTTGTGTCCGCCTGAGTAATTGTTAGCGGCCGTAAAAAGTTTATCTGAAGCAAGCTTTGTAGCGCCATAAAGGTTTATCGGCGCAGCCGCTTTATCTGTGCTTAGAGCTACAACTTTGGTTACTTTATTATGCAAACAGGCATCTATAACATTTTTTGCGCCTATTATATTAGTCTTTACAGCTTCAAAAGGATTGTATTCACAAGCAGGTACTTGTTTGAGTGCGGCGGCATGAACAACATAATCCACTTGTTCCATGGCATATGTAAGTCTTTGCTGTTCTCTGACATCACCAATAAAAAATCTTAATTTCTTTTCAAAAGGTTTAAAGTCATGATGGTGTGCCATTTCGAATTGTTTTAGTTCGTCTCTGCTGTATATGATTACTTTTTTAGGCTCATACTTTCTTAAGAGAGTTAAAATGAATTTTTTACCGAACGAACCTGTTCCACCAGTTACTAAGATACACTTATTATTTAGCATAATCTCCTTAAGTATATTTGATTATATTTTTTTAAATATTCTAACAAAAAAACTACTGCTTAAACTATGAAGAACTTTATTACATTGAATAGTTTCTAGTTGTTCCATCCCTAATGGCTCAAATACATTTCTATAATTACGAGTAAAATGTCTCCATGAGTCTGTTTGCTCATCTTCAATTGTGATTAATATATTATTAGTAATTCTAGCTACATCAGGAAAAATCCATTCGCTGTCTGTATGAATATGTTCAAAGACAGCTATTGTAAAAACTAAATCATATTCGTTGTCTTGGAATGTCTTAATAATATTTTCAATAGGAGCATTATATATTTTTGAATGGCTTGCCATCTCAGGGTATTTTTTGTTTAACTGTTCCACAGCATTTGTACTGATTTCAATGCCTGTCAAATTTTTATATCCGGCGTTAAAAAGGTAATTCAAATTCCTTCCAACATTGCATCCAAATTCTAATATTTTAAATTCAGGTCTAGCATATTTTTTTATTAGTTCTTCTAATAATTGAGATCTTAAGATTGGGGCTTCTGAGTATGCATCAGGCAAATTATTTTCATGCCATGGAGACTTCCAATAGTGATGAATTTCGTCCTTGCTATTGCTGATTTTATTCTTTTTTTGTTTAGATTCTTCATTATTTTCAATTTTTAGCTTCGATCTTAGTTCTTTTAATTCTTTGTTCTGGAGCTCTATTATATGAATTAGATCATTGCTATTGGCAGAGGCATCTTTTATAAAATCCAAAAGTTGTCTTTCAGCCCTAATAGAACCTAATAATTCACTATCGAGTTCTGGAGCTCCAATAGCAATGGAATTCTTAAAGTGTCTTTTATAAGTTTTACTATTACTGGAGTCTAATATATATCTGGCTTTTCCGAGAGTGTTGAAAACCCCTGATAACATAAGGTTATTAAGTATATTCTTGTCAGTTCCTGATTGGATTGCTTGTTCGTATAGTTCTTTTGCTTTATTCAATTCTCCTGTTTGCTGATAAGCTGAGGCAATAAGAAGATTCAGTTTATTTCTCGTTATTTTAGTATTTACATTCTGAAAATTTATTTCGATTAGATCTTTCCAGTTCCCAAATTGCCACAGAGTTATAGCTCTATTAAGAAGAAGTTTTTCATCTTTAGGAATTTCCTGATTAAGATTAATCTCTGTTGAAGCAAAGATATCTATCGGGCTTTCCAGATGTACATCGTGAATTTTAGGCATATACTTCTCTGAAGATTTAACAGAATTTCTTTTTTTGCTAACAGTGGAAGATGTAGTAGTCTTTTTCATAGTTAGTCAGGTGTTGTTTAATCTTTGATGACAAATTGTTTGATCATTTCAATTTGTGCTTCAGTTCTGACAACTTCCAATTCTAACAAATTCTTTTGTTTTTCGTTATTGGCTAATTGTTTCTTGAGGGTTTTAATTATTGTTGCTGATTCGGTGATTTGCTTATCTGTGATGGCCTTCAGTTCAGCGAGTTGTGACTTATAGGACTCAGAAGACAACGCCGACTCTTTAAGGTTGAGTTCCAGAGCGGCAAGTGTTTTTGCTTTTTCTTCGTTGGACTTTGCAAATTGGGCTAATTTGAGATCTTTGTCAGCTATAAAGTAGTTTTTTTCTTCGATTAATTTGGCTGATTGGCTGAGTTTAGTGTCGCGGTCGGCAACTTGCAAGGATTTTTCTTCTATTGCTTTTGAAAGTTCAGCGATTTTAGCTAAAGAAGCTTTGGATGTTTCGTCTAGCTTGTGCTGAACATCTTTATTTTGATTTGATAATGTGGTGATTTGCTGATGTGTTGATGAGAGTTTGGAATCGAAATCGGTTTTGAGTTTTGAGTTTTCAGTTTTCAGTGAATTTATCTGGTCATTAGAGGCTTTCAGGTCATTTGTAGATTTGGTTAACAGAGTATTCTTTTCTTCAAGAGTTTTACTGGCTGAAGCAAGTTGTGCTTCTAAGTCTTTGAGTTTAGCTTCTGATTCAGTAAGTTGGGCATCGCGTTCGGAGATGGCTTTTACTTTATTTTCAAGTGATTTAGATAGCTCTTCTGTTCGCGCTTTTAGTGTGTTTAGTTGTTCGTCTTTCTCTGCTAGCTGTGACTTATAGGTCTCAGAAGACAACGACGACTCTTTAAGCTTGAGTTCCAGAGCTACAAGTGCTTTTGCTTTTTCTTCGATGGACTTTGACAGGTCGGACACTTGGGACAAGTGGGACTTT
>MHBE01000008.1 GCA_001803205.1 Lentisphaerae bacterium GWF2_38_69
CGATTTTGGAGCTCAAGGCACATTCAACGCTACTGGAGGGACGATAGACTTTACCGGAGCAGGAAGACTGTTGCTATCAGGAAGTACAGTGACCAGCCTTGGAAACCTTGACAGTGCAATGGGAGCAGTATGGTATTGTGCAGGAGGGAGTCAGACAATTCTGGCAGACACTTACAGCACGCTTGTAGTAAGATACGGAGGGATCAAGACACTGGGTGGAACTGTGACAGTAAACAATGCTCTGGGAGTGTATGCAGGATCAACACTATCGGTTGGAGCAAACACGCTGACAGTGAACGGGACTTCAAATATAATAGGTACCCTTACACTAGGAACAGGAACCATAGATGCGAATAGTAAATTCAATGCCACAGGAGGGATAATAGACTTTACCGGAGCGGGGAACCTTAGGCTTGGAGGCAGCACAATAACAAGTCTTGGAACGCTTGACAGCGCTTTAGGAACAGTATGGTATGACAGAGCAGGTGCCCAGACATTATTAGCCGATACATATTATAATCTTACGACATCTGGAAGCGGAATAAAGACATTAGGCGGAACTGTTACAGTAGAAAATACTCTTGCAACGGGAGCTACAGAGTTTGCTCTGAACAATAATATTCTTAACATCGGAAGCTTAAATATCGGAACAGGAACATGGACAAACACAGCCGCTTTTTCCAAAGGGACAGGAGCTGTATATTATGCCGACTCAACAGACCAGACAATCCTTGCATTGAACTATTGTACTCTCGGAGTTTCCGACAGCAATAAGACCTTTGCCGATGGAACAACAAAAGTTGACAACGAGATTTTAATTTCTTCAAATATGTCCGGCAAAACTCTTACTGGAAGTTCGGCTTCGGCAGTAACAGTTCAGGTGACAACTCCGGGAATAGGCGGAACAGCTTCAAGGGTATTCAATGTTGAAATAGGTGATGGTAATACAATCACAATCTCCAGGATGACTATTAAAGGGGGAGATATTTCAGGGAAACCGCACCCCAACGAAGCTGGCGGAGGAATTTATGTTTGGAGCGGAACATTGAATTTAGACGCTTCCAGTGTTTCAGGTTCAAAGGCAGTTTATGGCGGCGGAATTTTTTCTTGGAGAACAATGACGATTACCAATTCGACAGTGAGCGGAAATACTGCTGGAGCTGGCGGCGGGGTTTATTCTGTTCAAACGGCTATGATCACTAACTCGACTGTGAGCGAGAATAGTTCTGCTGGGGACGGTGGCGGGATTTATTCTTCTGCTTCAGGACTAATGACGATCATCAATTCGACTGTGAGCGGGAATAGTTCTGCAGGAAGCGGTGGCGGGATTTATTTTTATTCCGGATATTTTTATATGCTCAATACAATAATAATTAATAATGTAGCCACTGAAGGAGGCGATATATACAATTATTTAGGAACAGAAGTCAACACCTACTACTGCTGGTATCATGATACACATGGCGGACCAACCGGCGGATTACAAAACCAGACCTCAGCTTACGACGGAAGCCTCGGATCACTTGCTCTTAATTCTCCTGGAACAACTGAAACAATGGCTGTTTCAACAGGGACTGCGCTAGGCAACGGAACCTGGACATATAATACTAATAACACTCCGGACGGATATTATTTTCTTTCCATTGATGGGAGATATCATCAGTTGACAAACTATGCTACCTCTCAGGAATCTGAACCTATTGGAAAAATCACAACCGACCAGCGCGGAGTGACGAGAGGAACCCCTGTAACTATTGGAGCATATCAGACTGCTGAGATATTGCCTATTACTCTATTGGCACTGCCGTTTGCAAGAAGAGTCAAAAAAGGTTCAGAAGAAGTCCTTTCCTCCCTTGGAAAAGGGATCAGTGCAAAACTGCATAAACATGACCTTTTCAAAACAGAAATAGACCACCTCATTGAAGCTATAGCATAAGAAAAGTGTTGACAGTTAACTGTTCACCGTTGACCGTTTCGAATACAGAAAAACCCAGACATGTTAACGGTAAACAGATAACGGATAACGCTTACTATAAAGGAAAAATAATACATAAATAACAAGATTTTCCCAGACAGCAGTAAAGATTACTTTAATTAAATCAAGACTTCCGGTGTCCTGAAATATGGCGCCGGAAGCTTTTTGTTTTATACTTTTCCCATAAACTTAGCACAAAATATGAAATAACAATAAATGTTTGCTTTCCTTCTTAAAAGAATACTGCATGCCATACCTGTTTTGCTTATTGTAGCAACGATTACTTTTTTTTTAATAAGGGCGGCTCCTGGAGGGCCTTTCAGCGAAAACAAAATTATGCCGCCTGAAGCTATAGCGAGCATAAATAAGCACTATGGTCTGGATAAGCCTTTATATGAACAGTATTTCAGCTATATGTGGGGATTGCTAAAAGGAGATCTGGGGCCATCTTTCCAGTATCCGAACAGGACTGTAGCAGGGATGATAGCCGATGCTTTTCCTGTTTCATTTGAGTTAGGTATTATGGCTATGGTTTTTGCTATATTTATTGGGATTGTGCTTGGAGTAACTGCTTCGACTAAACCTAACAGCATGCGGGACTATGTTTGCATGTTTTTTGCCATGATAGGCATATGCATACCTCCTTTTGTTCTGGGGCCGATAATTATCTGGGTGTTTGCAATAAAATTTGAATGGTTCAATGTTTCCGGATGGGGAACTTTTCACGATGCGGTTCTTCCAGTAATTACTCTTGGAGCTATATATGCTGCTAATGTCGCAAGGCTTGGAAGGGCTGGGATGCTTGAGGTTCTTTCTCAGGACTATATCCGGACTGCGCGGGCAAAAGGAGTGCCGGAATATAAAGTTATTCTCAAGCATTCCATCAGAGGAGGGCTGATGGGCGTTGTTTCATATATCAGCCCTGCCATAGCGGGAGTCATAACAGGTTCATTTGTAGTCGAAAGTATTTTTCAGATTCCTGGTCTTGGCAGGCTATTTGTGTTAGCCGCCTTCAACCGTGACTATACGATGATTATGGGAACTGTTCTCTTTTTTTCCGTTATGATTTTAATTTTCAATACAATATCCGATGTTATACAGATACTTATCAATCCTAAACGATCATTTACAGAAGGCTGATGATAATGTTGAATTTTGAATGTTGGGTTTTGAATTAGATATGTTCAAGATTAAAGAAAAACTAGAAAATATGCAGATGGAGCTTGAAGAACCCGGAAATTCTCTTTGGAAGGCTACTTTGCATAAACTCTGTATGAATAGGTTTGCAGTATTTGGTATTTTCGTTCTTCTCTTTCTTGTTCTTTTTTCTATATTCGGTCCTTATATGGTAGCCTTCAACTATTATCAGCAGAATCTTTCCCTCGGGGCAAGTGAACCCAGTTTGACACATTTTTTTGGCACGGATCAGCTTGGAAGGGATTTGCTCGTAAGGATGATGTATGGAGGAAGAGTTTCACTTGCCGTAGGGATATGCGCGACATTAGTCTCACTTACCATTGGAGTCATATATGGCGCTTTATCCGGATATTTCGGGGGCAGGGTGGATTCAGTTATGATGAGATTTGTAGATGTGATGTACGCCCTTCCTTTTACAATGCTGGTGATAGTTCTCATGGTCTGGCTTGGAAGGAATTTTATTCTGATATTTGTAGCCATAGGGGCGATAGAGTGGCTGACTATGGCTCGTATTGTTAGAAATGAAGTCTATTGCATCAAGAAAAAGGAGTACATCGAAGCAGCCAGAGCTATCGGACTGCCGGGATGGAAGATTCTTTACAGACATATTATTCCAAACCTGCTTGGAATAGTTATTGTTTATGTGACACTTACAATTCCAAGGGTAATGATGATAGAAGCTTTTCTGAGTTTTCTTGGACTGGGCATACAGCCCCCCATGAGTTCCTGGGGGCTTCTAATCAAGGATGGAGCTCAGGTAATGGAAGAGTACCCATGGATGCTTTTTTTCCCGAGCTTAGTTTTTTCTCTTACTCTTTTTAGCCTCAATTTTCTTGGTGACGGCCTGCGCGATGCTCTAGATCCACGCTCAAAAGAATAGGTGCTTGTCAGGCTAAAAATTATTTTTGTACCTTTTAATCGTGTCGCTATTCTTTAGCCTTACATCCATTTGCGGACAAATGCCCTTATTTGAGAACAGGTAAAAAATGACTCTGTGTTTGTTGTTTTTTCCTCAAGTTTATTTCTTGTTAAGATATTTGTTGTATATTTATCAGAATTTTATTATTTTAAACTCTTTTTATATGAATGAATATTTAACACTTACTGAGACTCCAGCATTATTTGAAGATTTTGTTAGTCAAGATAACACTAACACAGATTCCAACTTTGTTGAGCCTGAAAATAATTATTCTATACTTGAATTATTTGCAGGTGCTGGCGGTTTAGCTGTAGGAATGGAAATGGCTGGTTTGGCATGTGTTGCCTTGAATGAAATTGATAAATGGGCTTGTCAAACTTTACGAAAAAATCGTCCAAATTGGAATGTTTTGGAAGGTGATATTAGGTCTTTTTACTTTTCGGAATACTATAATAAGGTTGATGTGGTTACAGGAGGTTTTCCTTGCCAAGCCTTTAGTTATGCGGGCAAAAAACTGGGTCTTGCAGATGCAAGAGGAACGCTTTTTTATGAGTTTGCCAGAGTTGTAAAAGAAGTCAATCCTCCTGTTTGTATTGGTGAAAATGTTCGTGGATTATTAAGTCACGAAAATGGTAAAACTTTACAAGGAATGATTTCTGTTTTGGATGACATCGGATATAGTGTCGCTCCTGTGAGAGTTTTGAAAGCTGTTAACTATAAAGTTCCACAGAAAAGAGAGAGGTTAATTTTAGTAGGAATTAGAAAAGACATTGATTTAAAATATCAATACCCAAAACCTTACAAGAAAATATACAATTTAAAAGATGCTTTGAAGAAAGGCGAATTGTATGATTGTAATGTTCCTAAGTCGCAGGGTGCACAATACCCACAGACTAAAAAGGTTGTATTAGACTTAATACCTCAAAAAGGTTATTGGCGAGATTTACCATTGGATATTCAAAAAAAGTTTATGGGTGGTAGTTTTTATTTAGCTGGTGGTAAGACAGGCATTGCAAGAAGAATTGGTTGGGATGAGCCTTGTTTAACACTAACTTGTAGTCCTGCACAAAAACAAACAGAAAGATGTCATCCTGAAGAGACTCGTCCTTTTACTGTTCGCGAATATGCGAGAATTCAGACTTTTCCTGATGATTGGGAATTTCAAGGATCAATTGCTCAACAATACAAGCAAATTGGGAATGCAGTTCCTGTAAATTTAGGCAGAGAAGTAGGCTATTCAATTGTGAAGTTTTTGAATCGATACTACAATTTATCGAAGCCTAGATAGTAGCTGTAATTTTCAAATGTAATCTGATCTAAAATACTTCTTTTTGAGGCATTAATTTCTACTTTAATTTCATCTAATGCGGAATTTTTAGCTATTTCTTCACTGTTGTCAAACGAGTTTAAATAGTCTCTGATTGCAAGTGGTAAAGCTTTGTATAATTTGAATAAAGAGTCTTCTTGTTCAGTAAGCAGAGCATAAAATCGGTCTCCCGAAATTTTGTAAACTTTGCTGTGACTATATTCTTTACCATTAATATCACCACTCCACAACTCGCAAAAACTTTCTTTGGCTAAAATTTGAACCCAATAGCATTTTGCTTTTTTGTAACTATCTGCATAACGAGCCAATTTCTGAAAAAGTGCTTCGGCGGCACTACTGTTCATTGTGTTATGCTTATTCTTAATATCGGCAAATAAGGTGTTATCTTTTGCTTTAATATCAAAACCACTCAAATTACCTATTTCAAAGCCTTTAATGCCACCCAGAATTTGTTCGTGAAATGTACCTATAGAGTTGTTAATTGATTTATCAATTTGTCGTAAGATCTCTGATTGTATAAGATTTTCTTCGTCTACACTGTTGAATTCTGAGTCAAAAGTTAGCTTAATTGTATCAATTTTGTTGTTGTAAAAATTCTTTTTAGTTATGTTGTTTTTTGCTTTTAGATATGATTTATGAAGATTGGCAATGCAATTGAGCAAATGCTCGTTTGAAATGAAGTTTACATATTTATTTTTCATTAAATTTGCCTTTAGCGTCAAGTAGCAACACCACTAAAAAAGTTTGATTATCTGGAGACTACAATCAAAAAATATAGTTCAAATAGTTCTATATCTGCATGAGTTCTTTTTCTTTGGCTGCAAGAACCTTGTCAACATCAGCTATGCTAGCGTCTGTAAGTTCCTGAATATCCTTTAACATCTGTTCTAGCTCGTCTTCAGTAATTTCAGTGGCTTTCTGAGCTTTCTTGGCAAGTTCATTGCCTTCTCTTCTTACATTTCTTATTCCGACTCTTGTTTCTTCGGCTTTGGAAGAGACTTGTTTAGAGAGGATGGCTCTTCTTTCCTGGCTGAGTTCAGGAATAGGGAGTCTCAGGATTTTTCCATCACTAACCGGGTTTATCCCTATATTTGAAGCGCGGATAGCCTTTTCAATTGTTCCTACTGAACTTGGGTCATAGGGCTGGATTACAAGCAGTCTGGCTTCAGGAGTAGTTATCCCAGCCATTTCTTTGAGTTTAACAGTGGTGCCGTAGTACTCTATAGTAATGTGTTCTACCAGTGAGGGTGAAGCTTTGCCTGTTCTGATTGTGGCAAATTCATGCTTCATGTGTTCTACGGCTTTGTCCATTCTGTCAGAAAGCTGTTCAAGGAGGTTTCCTGTGTTACTCATAAAAGAATCCTTTGTTAGAATTAGTCTATATTTTAATTGTCCAGGAAGAAAAATAGTAAAAAGAGGGCTTTTTAACAAGAAGAATTCTATATAAATCATATAAAATTGATTAATAGTTAAAAAAGGCGGTGATAATGGTACTTGATTATAATTTTATGAAGAAAGAGAAAAGAAAGGGGTTTTTGAACGCTCTTCTTGCTTATATCATGTGGGGTATTCTGCTTATCTACTGGAAACTAATGAAGGATATCCCATCGATGGATATTCTCTGTTACCGTATAGTGTTCAGCGCATTATTTATGATAATAGTTCTAGCGGCTGCAAAAAACTATTATGAACTAAAAACACTGTTTTTCTCTATAAGAAATTTTATTCTGATTCTATTGAGATCTTTTTGCATGGGAGCAAACTGGCTGATTTATATTTGGGGAATAAACAACGATCATGTCATAGATTGCAGTTTCGGCTACTTCATCATGCCTCTTGCTGTAATTATTTTGAGTTTTATTTTTCTGAAGGAAAAGCTTGGTGTCTTTCTTTACAAGGAGCGCTTCTCAGAGAGTATGCTTATTACTTTTATTCTTATATGGACAAGTGTGATTGTTTACATAATTCATAGGTTCAGGAATAGCCTGGGATAGAAAATCTGATAGAATTAAAGCTATAAATTATCAACTAAAACAAATAATAAAATGAGGAAGTTATGGCTCTAGCACCTAAAACCAACCTGAAGGATAAATTTCACAGCTTATATGGAGTTGATCCTGATGTGATGGCTTACGCGCCGGGAAGGATTGAGATTCTAGGCAACCATACTGACTATAATGAAGGGCTTGTGCTCAGTTCAGCTACAGACCTCTATACCTATGTAGCTGTAAAAGAGTGCAAGAGCAATAGTGCCAAGATTCACTCTTTTGACATGGCCAATACTGAAGAGTTGAAACTTGATGATTCATTGAAAGTAAAGATTCCCGGAAAGTGGTCAAATTACATAAAAGGTGTACTGCTTGAACTTGGGAGACTAGGAAAATTGACCCCTTTTAAAGCTGTTATTTACAGCGAAGTGCCTTTGTCTGCAGGGATGAGCAGTTCTGCCGCCCTGGAGGTTTCTTCATGTTTTGCGTTTGGAAAACTTTTTGGCATTGAATTGGACAAGAAAGAGTGGGCAAAACTGGGGCAGAGGGTAGAGAATAATTACATGGGATTAAAGAGCGGGCTTTTGGATCAGTTCAGCTCGATTTACGGAGAGAAAGACACCCTGATTTTGTGTGATTTCAGAAAAATTGAAGTAATTGATAAAGTAAAATTTCCTTCTGACTATGTATTTGTGATAGTTAACTCAATGATAAAGCACAATCTGGTCGAATCAGATTACAATCTTCGCAGGGAAAGCTGTGAAAGGGCTGCCGCCTCAATACAGAAGAAATTTCCGGAAGTAATGAAACTCAGGGATGTGACTCCTGAAATGCTTGAAGAATGCAGAGGGACAGTTGATTTTACTGACTACAAAAGAGCCGCGCATGTTGTTTCAGAGGGGGATTTGGTCATCAAAGGCATAGAAGCTCTCAGGAAAGGAGATATTAAGCTGTTCGGTTCATACTTGTATGCCTCTCACGCAAGTTCAAAGGTCAATTTTGAGAATAGCTGTCCTGAGCTGGATTTCCTGGTTGAAGTTTCAAGAAGCATTCCCGGATGCATTGGAGCAAGGCTGAGCGGCGGAGGCTTTGGCGGCATATCTATTCATCTGGTAAAAAAAGAGATGGCTGACGATTATAGAAAGCGAATTGCTGTGGCATATAAAACTCAGACTGGTAAAGAACCTCAAACTTTTGTTTGCGGCGTAGGGTGCGGTGCAGGCGTATACTAAGTTCATGCTGAACTGGATTTACACCTGAAAAAGCACCCGTAGAAGGATCGTATCACATTGTAAATATGTGTGGGTGATGGAAGCGTACATATTCATGCAGGAGACGCAAAATATTGCGTCTCTACAAATAGCCTCAACGGACATGTGAAGTAAAAATTTTAGTGAATACTTCCCTGTGTCGCAGTAATACTATAGCTCTCGTTCTGCTTCTTCTATATAAGTAGCCTGGTCAAGGAGCATTTCCAGTTCATCAGAATCGTCAAATTCCATTTCGAAGAGCCATCCTTCCTTATAGGGCGATGTCTGAACGAGCTCTGGAGAAGTTCTGATAGCAGGATTTACTCTGGTTACTCTACCTGTTAGCGGAGCAGGAAGATCATAGAATCCGCCAGGGTGTTGGATTGAAACACAGTTATCTCCTATAAAAAGCTCATCGCCTTTATGGGGTAGTTCAACTTCTTCTATAGATTCTAACATTTCCTGAAGATTATCAGTAATGCCTATTACTACTGTGTTGCCATTTTTTCTCGCCCAGGCATGTTCAATTGTGTAGAGTAAATTCTTTGGAATTTGCATCAGGAAAACCTTTAATGATTTATATTGGATTTTATGTATTGCGTAAACAATAGATATAAGGAGCGAAAAAAATATTGCAACATAAAAAATAAAAAAAAATTTATTTTTAAAAAATGAGTCTGGGAAAGGCTGTCGTGAATGATTTTTTCAACTATCTGTATTTTCGTGATTTAAGAATAAATTCACATTTAATTTAAGCATAATTGAAATTATATCCAGAATATATTGTTTTTACTGTTTTAGTGTTTTTGGCAAAGTTCTTTTTTAAAGATATTATAAACATACCTGAGGCAGGTCGTTAAATTATGAGTGAATGCAAAGAACATTAGCTAGACTTCAGGAGAGTAAAATTAGTAATCCTCTTTTCTTTTGAAATATGCATAGAAAAATTTTATCTACAAATTTTATAGTATTGAAAAAAACGCCTTATATGGAAAGTTCTCTTATTGTTTCAGGAATAAGCCCTGAATATGGGAAAATAGATTTTTTGATAAAAGGCGAGAGGCGTATTTCTAAAAAGAAGTCCCCTGAGATTGATCTCTTCAGAATTTTTAATGTAGAATATGCGGAGAAGAACAGTAACATTTTTAATCCGTTAGTGATGGAATATGTAAGAGGCTTTGATCGCCTTGCGTATTATCCCGATAAGTTAGTGAAGCTTTTGACGATTACTGGTTTTCTTCTAAGGAACATACATTACGCAGTTAGCTGTAAATCTGTCTATTCGGCTCTGACAAACCATTTGGAGAGAGTTATTCAGGGTATAGCATCACCTGTTATGTACATAAAGCTTGCTTATCTGCATGAAAATGGTTTGTTAAGTGACTCTTTGTCATTCTCAACTTCAGAGGAGGAGAGACGAGGAAGAAGAGTAATTGCATTACTGCTTCGCCATATCATAGGTGAAAGAATTCCTGATTTTGATATTCCTGATGAATATATGAACAAACTCGAAGAGTGGGTTGATTCGCTTTGTTTGGCAAATCACATTCTATAGATATTTTCCGGTATCGGATATTGATGTAACTGTAATGTCATTTTATAATTGCTCATATTTATAACTTTTGAGGATCTTGTTATGAATTGCGAGGCTGGCATAATTGTATCGAGCATAGGAAGCTTGTCCGTTATAATTACACTGGCTGTTCTTTATGCTTTTATAGCCAAGTCGATTATTCCCATAGAGAAGCTCCGCTCTATTACAACCGGTTTCTTATACGGCCTGATGTGTATGATAATTCCAATGGCAGGGGTATTTTGTAAAGATTACTCTTATACCTTTGACGGAATGCCAATAATAGTTTCTACTGCAGGTATAATAGGAGGACTTTGGGGTGGTATTGTCTCTTGCGTTATAGGTGTTACATATAAAATTCTAATAGAAACATCAGTTGTCTGGAGCGATATTTCTGTTATTGCCATTGCTGCGATATTTGGAATAGTTTTTTTCTTCTTAAGGAAAAAATATGAAGCTTTAATCAAGCCGGCTAGTGTTCTTTTGTTTGTCTATATTTTATATGGTATTATTGCTCTAGGCATGATTTTTTTAAACAGGCAAAATCCTGATGTATCTTTTGAGAATCTTATTCTGCCAATGCTTATTTTTTTCCCAATCGCAAATTTCTTCCTGATAATACTTCTGGATAATCTTGATAAGATTTTTCTAAGCCATTACGACCTGAAAAAGCTTAGCAGCAACCTTCAGGAGGCAAATAAAATTGCAAACCTGGGGCAATGGGAGTTTAATGTAATAAACAATCGACTTTCATGGACTGAAGAAGTATTTCGGATATTTGAAATAATTAACAGGCCTGCAAGAATTACTTATGAATACTTTCTAAGGTTTGTTCATCCTGAAGATGTAGCAAGATTGGAGGAAACTTATGTTTCTTCTCTAAGAGAAAAGAAGCTTTTCGAAATTGAGCATAGAATAACTACAGAAACAGGCAAATTAAAGTTTGTCCATGAGAGATGCGAAAATTTCTATGACCAGAAAGGCAACCCTATTTGTTCAATAGGCATGGTGATGGATATTACTGATCAGATTTTAAGAGAACAACTTATTAAGAAACTCTTTATGCAAAGTATCAATGCTGTGTCTAACGCACTTGAAAAGAAAGACCCCTATACCAGGCATCACCAAAGGCAGGTTGCTAATCTAGCTGTTCAGGTAGGCATGGAAATGGGATACGACAAGGATCGTCTGATAGGGTTATATATTGCCTCGCTTGTACATGATATTGGAAAGGTCGCAATTCCGAATGATATACTTGAAAAAACTGCTCCTTTAACAACAGAAGAGTATCGAATAATAAGGGAGCATCCGACTACCGGGTATGAGATTTTTAACGATTTTGACTCAAGATGGCCTATAAAGGAAATCATATATCAGCATCATGAGAAACTTGATGGCTCCGGTTATCCAAGAGGTTTGAAAGGGGATGCAATTTTAGAAGAGGCAAGAATAATTAGCGTCTGCGATACTTTTGAAGCGATCGTAAATGACAGGCCATACAGGCAGAAACTAAGCGTCGACAGCGCTATCAAGGTCTTGAGAGACGGCATGAAAGTAAGCTACGATAAAAAAATATGCTCAATACTTATTGCATTTATAGAGAAAGAGAAAGTTCGCTTCGACACTCTGCCGCCTGAATTCGATAAAATTTATAATGACTATCTGTACAGTTATTAAAGACCGTATACTTCTGAGTATTTTTTATTCAGATATCCGGTATAGGCAGAGGGATTAATTTTAGAGCCTGTCACTTTTTCTACAAGTTCCTGCGGCTCAAATTTGGAGCCGTGAGAATGAATATTCTTTCTCAGCCAGTTTAAAAGCATTGAGAATTCTCCTTTTTCGATTTGAAGTTCCAGATCGGTAATATCTCGTAGGGCACATTCCCATAGCTGGGCAGAAACAAGGTTCCCAAGAGCATAGGTCGGGAAATATCCTATTGCTCCCATTGACCAGTGAATGTCCTGAAGGACTCCATCGGAGTCTTTTTGTGGTTTGATTCCTAAATAGTCTTCCATTTTAGAGTTCCATATTTCAGGCAGGTCGGCAGCATGAATAGCTCCTTGCATTAAGGCAATTTCGATTTCCAGTCTCAGCATTACATGAAGATTATATGTCGCTTCATCGGCTTCGACGCGTATAAGCGAAGGCTTGACTTTATTTATACCTTTATAAAATGTTTCAAGGCTGACATCCGATAGGTTTTCAGGGAAAGTATTCTGAAGTTCTCTGTAAAAATACTTCCAGAAGGCTTTGGAACGGCCGACGATATTCTCCCAAAGGCGTGACTGTGATTCGTGAATAGCCAGAGAAGCTCCCCTGGCTAAAGGAGTCCTTCTTAAAGATCTATTAATTCCCTGTTCATACATGGCATGTCCTGATTCATGCATTGATCCGAAAAGGGCAGCAGGCAGATAGTTTTTCATAACTCTTGTGGTTATTCTCACATCGTCAATTCCAAAATTGGTAGAGAAAGGGTGAGTTGATTTGTCCTGTCTTCCCCTTGTCCAGTCATAACCGAAGCTGGTTATTGCTTTTTCTCCGATAGACCACTGTTTTGTTTCATCATATTCTTTAAAGAGGAAGGAGTTGTCAATTTCATCTTTTTCGCTGATTTTTCTTATCAGTGCTACTTGTTGGGGTTTGAGCTCATCAAATATAGCTTTGATATCTGCAGTTTTAAGCCCAGGTTCAAAATCATCAAGAAGAGGATCATAAATACTATCATAAGGCAGAAATATTTTCGCGTACTCTTTTTTTAGTTCAACTATCTTTTTTAGTCCTGGTTTAAACTTTGAAAAATCGGATGATTTTTTAGCTTCGGCCCATGCTTGTTGTCCAAGGGAGGCTGCTTTGGACATTTCTGAAACAAGTGAAGAAGGGACTTTAATTGATTTGCTGTAGATTTTATCGAGCAGTTTTATGAGCCTTACATCGTCGGTTTCGTCATTGATATTTGTAATTTCCGTTTTAAGCTCTCCAATCAGGTCTCCGATTTCTTTTGAAGTGAATTTTTCATGGGATATTTTGCTCAGAGTTGATAACTGGTCGGCTCTGTCGTTTATGCCGCCTGCAGGCATATAAGTTTCCTGATCCCATCCAAGAACAGCCGCAGCCATATTAATATCGTTTATTTCATTGATGAGGCCTTTGAGTTTAATAAGTCTTGTTTCATTCATTATTTTTCCCTCATGTCTTATTTAAAAATTTTGCTTAAAAGCGAACATACGGCGTATTCTACTCTTAGAATCCTTTCGCCTAATGTTATAACACTAAAACCTAATTCTTTAAAAGTTTTAACTTCATAATCAGTAAAACCTCCTTCCGGTCCTACCGCAAGAGTTACCGGAGAATTAATCCTTTCAGGACATGGAAGGGCTTTGTATGGATGAGCTGCAAGAGGAGTAGTTCCAGTTATGATTTGGTTAAGCTCATCTTCAGCGAAGGGCTTGAATCTTCTTCTGAACAGAATTTCAGGTAAAACAGTGTCTTTTGCCTGTTCCAGTCCAAGAATGCATTGTTCTGTAAGTTCATTATTGTTAAGAACCGGACTTTTCCAGTAGCTTTTATCCACTTTCCACGATTCGATGAAATATATCTTTTTAACACCCATACAGCTTGCTATATGAACAACTTTTTTGAGAGTTTTTGGTCTTGGCAATGAAATGATGAGAGTCAGTGGAAGAGCCGGAGGAGGAGGTGTATTGAAGTTTCCAAGTTCAAAATTTACATAATTAGTTCCAATCTTATTAACTTTGCACTTGCCTATATTTCCATTCAGTAGCCCTGCTGTAAGCTCTTTGCCAATCTCTGCCTTATGAACTTCGATTATGTGTTTTGCCCTCAATCCGCTTATCTCAGCAAGAGAACCGTCTTTGGATAAATCATCATTTAAAAACAATATGAGGTTCATAAGCGAAGTTGTTTGGAAGTATTCATGGTTCCCATCTGTTGAGGTGAATATATCTGGATTTTCTTAGGGTGAGAAGGAACTCTGAAGAGAAATTTGAGTCCCATTACAGTTGACATGGTTCTAATTCCCTGGCTTATTTCTACCATAAGTTCTGAACATACATCTTTGGCAAGTTTTTCACCAGTTTCCCTTACTTTGGAAAGTGTTGCCAAAGCGTAGACACCTATTATGCACGCTGTCAGAAAAGCTCCACTGGTAAGAACAAGCATTGTCTGAAAACAGACGCCATCGTAAATAAGAGCTTTTAATCCTGAAGCTGCATCCCTGTCGGTAATGTTAGCCTGAGGCTTTAGAAATGCTGATAATTTTTGCATAACTTCCCATGGCTATTATAATTATAAGCCATATAAAATTGTTCGAAAGCACAAATTAGCAAATTTATCTGTCTTGAAAATGACCTTTTATTTTTATAAATAACCGCAGAGAAGAGTCTTTGATGTTTTTTATCTGACTTATTGTCATTGAAGCAATTCAAGATAAAATTAACTCCACATACTGGTCAAATTGTTTGAGATAACCTTAAGAGAGAATATCGAATGCTTAGTATAACTGAGTTTTTGAATTTAATGCCCGAGCTGAAAGCTTCTGATCTTTTTGTCACGGCTGACAAGAAGCCTATGTTCAAACTCAACTCCGGCCTTGAATCAAATAAATACATGGATTTGGTTACTGAAGAAGAAATAACCAATTTCAGGAATTCCATTCTCTCTGAGGAACAAAAGAAACATTATGCAAGATATGGAAATGTGGATGCCAGCTATATGAGTGACAAGAGGGTAAAGTTCAGAATCAACTTTTTTATTTCCAAATCAAAATCAGAATTAGTTGCCAGAATACTTCCGATTTGGAATTTCAGTTTCAGGGATTTGGGGCTTCCCAAGGCTCTTGAAACGCTCTGCGATTATCCTTCAGGCCTGATAATAGTATGTGGCGCTGCAGGTGCCGGAAAAACTGTTACCATTTCAGCAATGCTGGATTACATCAACGAAAATTATAAGTATCATATTTCAACTATTGAAGACCCGATAGAATATGTCCATACAGATAAAAATTCATTAATAAGCCAAAGAGAGATAGGCACAGATGTATTGGATTTTGAAACCGCGCTAAACAATGTTCTCAGAGTCAGCCCGAATGTAATTATCGTAGGCGAAATGAGGAGCATAGAGTCAATTGATATCGCGATAAGTGCCGCGATGAGCGGACATCTGGTAATAACTACTATGCACACGGGCAATGTCATACAGTGCCTGCAAAGGATAAGCAGCAGTTTTTCTGACACTGAAGTCCAAAGAATCCTTTTGGATCTTTCTTTGTGTTTAAGGGGAATTGTAGCACAAAGACTGGTAAAAAAGCAGGACGGCAGCGGCAAAATTCCTGCTGTTGAATTGCTTAATGTCACCCCGCTTATTTCAAAGTATATAGCAAATGGAGCTATTTCAGATATTGAAGATGGAATGAGATCTTCTTCAGAAGATATAACTGTAACATTTGACCGTTATCTGGCAGGTATGAAAAATAATGGAAGTATAACTTTTGAAGAAGCTTACCAGGCTGCGACAAACAAAGATGAATTCAATCTCATTATCGAGGGAATGGAAACAGGAGTGAGGAGCTTAAAAGCCTCTAAGGATGCTGAAAGCGCTTTTGATTCCAGTGTAGATATGAAGCTTCTCCTGAAAACTGCGCTTTACAATAATGCCAGCGACCTGCTACTTACTGCAGGTGCAAAACCCTCCTTAAGAATAAACGGTTCTATTAAATATCTTGAATCAGGTATACTCGGGTCGATTGATACAAAACGGCTGCTTTTCAGTATTCTATCAAGAAACCAGCGAGCTATGTTTGAAGAAAATAAGGAAATAGATCTGGCTCTTAGTTTACATATTGAATCCAAGAGGTTTGGAAACCGGAAAAACAGCCGATTCAGGGTCAATGGTTTTTATCAGAAAGGAAATATCGCAGCTGCGATAAGGTTAGTTTCTGAGAGGATACCAACTCCTGAAGAGCTTCATCTGCCCAAAGCTCTTGTCAATATTATAAATAGGACAAGCGGTTTAATTCTAGTTACCGGTCCAACTGGGCATGGAAAGAGCACTACTCTTGCAAGCTTGATAAACCAGATAAATCAGACTCGTTCAGCCCATATTATCAGCATTGAAGACCCGATTGAATATGTGCATGTGAACAAAGAGGCAATAATAGAACAGAGAGAAATTTATTCTGATACAAAAAGTTATGCTAATGGGCTTAAATATATTCTGAGACAGAATCCTGATATAATAATGATTGGTGAAATGCGCGACCCTGAAACCATAGCAATAGCTCTTACTGCTGCCGAATTGGGACATCTGGTGCTTTCGACTCTCCATACCGGAAGTTCCTATTCAAGTATTAACAGGATAATAGATTCGTTTCCAAGTGAACAGCAAAATCAGATAAGAAATCAGCTTGCAGGTTCGTTACTCTGTGTTACATCTCAGAGACTGCTGCCTTCGGCTGACAATAGCTTCAGAGTTGCGGCGTTTGAGGTTCTTCTCGGAACTACGGCAATTAAGGCTCTTATCAGGGAAGCGAAAATCCATTTGATACCAACAACGATTGAAACAGGAGCCAAAGACGGCATGATAACTATGGATATGGCATTGAATGATTTATATAAAAAAAATCTAATTTCAAAAGAAAGCATGGCAAATATTCTTACTGACATAGATTACACGCAGAAAAAATCATGAAAAAACTAAGAGTAAAACTTAAAGAAAATCCTTACGATATATGTATTTCCGAAAACTCTGAAGGACTCTTTTCTAAAATATTAGCACCGGCTCTTAAAGAAAAGAAAGTCTTTTTGGTTTCAGATTCAAATGTATATGAAATTTACGGAAAGAGTTTTTCTGAATATCTTAAATCAGTATCTTATTTCTCAGGTGATTATATTTTTCAAGCAGGAGAAACTAGCAAAAACTTCCATACTTTTGAATGTCTTGTCAGGAGCATGGTACATGCGGGATTGGACAGAAAGTCGATTGTACTGGCTTTGGGGGGAGGAGTATGCGGCGATATAGCCGGTTTTGCTGCTTCCACTTATATGAGAGGAATAGACTATATACAGCTTCCTACGACTCTTCTTTCAATGGTTGACTCCAGCGTTGGAGGCAAAACTGCCATAGATATTCCCGAAGGAAAGAATTTGATTGGAGCTTTTCACCAGCCGAAAAGTGTCCTAATAGATGTTTCCAAACTTAATTCATTGCCCGAAAGAGAGTTCTCAGCAGGAATGGCAGAAGTTATAAAATACGGAATGATTCTGGACAAAGATTTTTTCTATTTTATCAAACAAAATGCAGGAAAGATTAAAGACAAATCGGGAAAAGCGCTTACTGAATTAATAAGCAGAAGCTGCTTTTTGAAAGCAGCAGTTGTTTCCGAAGACGAAAAGGAAGAGTCTTTGAGGGCTATTTTGAATTTTGGTCATACATTCGGACACTCTCTGGAAATGGTTTCATCTTTTAACACTTTTTTGCATGGCGAAGCAGTTGCTCTGGGAATGCTTATGGCGTGTGAACTGGGCGTAAATCTTGAGCTTGTCAAAAAGGATATAACAATTGAACTAGAAAACCTTTTAAAAGAATTTCACCTGCCTGTAAGAATTGGAATGAATATAGATCCTGAAAATATCTATCAGGCAATGTTCGCCGACAAAAAAACAAAAAGCGGGAAAATAAATTTTGTAGTGCCTGAAAGAGATATTGGGAAAATAAGAATTATTTCAGGTATTCCAAAGGATGCTGTCATAAGGGCAATAGAGGCGTATTTATGACTGAAAGAGAAGCGATAATTGCTCTTAATATGCTTAATGGTTTCGGTTCTTCCAGATATAAGTCCCTGCTTGCCGCGTTCGGTTCAATAGAATCAGCCCTTGCCGCGTCGACAAAGAGTCTTTCCACTGTTGAAGGCATAGGAGATACGCTTGCTCAAAATCTCAGTAATTGGAAAAATTCAATTGACCTTAATAGAGAGCTTGAAATGCTTAACCGCAGCGGGGCGACAATAACTACGCTTATTGACGAGAATTATCCATCCCAGTTGAAAGAGATCAAGGATATGCCCCTATGCCTCTACATCAGAGGAGAGTTAAATGCTGATTTTAATAATACTATAGCTGTAGTGGGTTCAAGAAAAATGACTTCATACGGCCGGGAAGTTTGCGATTTTATTGTGTCAGGTTTATCCTGTGCCGGATGGACGATTGTCTCTGGTCTGGCAATGGGAATCGATGGATCTGCTCATCAGGCTGTTTTGGATGCAAAAGGAGCTACAATCGGAGTTTTGGGCGGAGGACTTGCGAGATTTCACCCTCAGGAACATGTAGAACTTGCAAGAAAAATGATTGAATCAGGCGGAGGAGTAATAACAGAGTTCCCAATGGAATTTTCTCCAAACAGGCGTTCTTTTCCAATGAGAAACAGGATAATATCAGGACTTTCCAGGGGAGTTCTAGTAATTGAAGCAGGGATTCAGAGTGGCGCTTTGATTACAGTAGACTTTGCTCTCGAACAGAATCGACAGGTTTTCGCGATTCCGGGAAGAATAAACAATCCTTCTTCACAAGGCTGCAATAAGCTTATAAAGAACGGGGCAAAACTTGTAGAGAATATAGATGATATTTTTGAAGAATTTGAATTTCTGCCCGGATTTGTGCCTTTTGATAAAAACCAGAAAACAGATTCCTCTTCTGAAAAAGATTTTCGCAATCTTTCTTTATCCCAGAATGAAGTCAAGATACTTGAATCCTTGAAACTGGAAGAAAAAAGAGTCGATGTTATTGCGGCAGAGACAGCGCTTCCTATCGGCTGCCTTCTAGCTGTTTTACAGCAGATGGAATCCAGAAAAATCATTAAACAGCTTCCCGGCAAGCTATATAAACTCTTTTGACATTAGCTTTAGAGAAAAATAGTTGTAAAAAAACAATTTTACCCTATAACAGCTTGAGTATTTTTAAACTGCGTAGGTTATGAAGCTTAAGAAGAAATTTACAATCATATTTATTTCTGCAATAATTATTTTTGCAGTGCTCAATTACTGCATTCAGTATTTTATTATAGTGCCAAGCTATGAAAGGATTGATAAATTTCTATCTATACAAGATATACATAGAGTGGAACTGGCAATGAATTTCATGAATGATAATCTGCAGAGGCTGGCTGTTGATTATGGCATATGGGATGACGCATATGAATATCTATCTTTAAGAAATGGGGAATTTATAGAGAAAAACCTGTCTGAAAGTACTTTTGAGAGCAATGATGTGGATTTTATTTTAATATTCGATTTGGATGAAAACCTCGTATGGGGAAATGGGATTACTCCAAAGGCTGAAGATTCTCACCCGAATATTGAAGATTTAATTTCTGTTATCAAAAAAGATTACAGTGGAACTTTGTCTAATCATAGAAACTTGGGCAAGCAGAGCTTTAGCGGATTGATAAAAATGGATGGTTTTATCGTGGCACTGGGAACTACTTCTATTTGTCCTTCTAAAAGCATTGTAGATTCCATAGGCACGATTGTTATGGCAAAAGTTATGGACTATGAAGAACTTAAAGATTTAGCAAAAATTGTTATACTCGATTTCTCTATCCGCCCTGTTGATGAGAAAGATAAGATGCAGATCTCCAATAAGCCGATCGATAATGAAAATACTTTCAGCGTAATTCCTGTATCAGATCAGGTTTTTGAAGTTGTCGCTATGTATCCTGATATAAAAGGGAATATTGAATTCAAGATAAAGGCAATTGTTTCAAGAGAGATGTTTATAAAATCAAGGAATATTGCAAATATAATGTTTTTTGTTTTCCTTTGTTCAGGCATTGTCCTGTTGGTGATTATCGCGTTTGCCACAGAGCATATGATTATTTCTCCTTTAATAAAAATAACTGAATATGCAAAAAAAATCAGAGTAAAAAAAGATTACACTCAAACGCTGTCTCTCAAAAATAGAGACGAAATAGGACTTCTTAACAGTGAATTCAATCAGCTTTTAAGCGAAATCAAAGACAATAGCGACAGCCTTGAAGAACTTGTAAGAAACAAGACCGAAGAAGTTCACCAGTCTAGAACTGAAATGGTTTACAGACTGGCATCCGCGGCAGAGGAGAAAGATTATTCTACCGGTTTACATCTCAAGAGGATGTATTTGTACACTAAACTTCTTGCGTCCAAATGCAATATTCCTGATGAATACGCAGAACTTATCTCCCTCGGAGCTATTTTGCATGATGTCGGGAAAATAGGGATTCCTGACAGCATACTTCTTAAACCTGGCAAACTGACCCCTGATGAGTATGCGATAATCAAGACTCATACCCTTCTTGGAGGTAAAATCCTGGAAAACGGCAATTCAAATCTAATCATTACAGCTCATGATATAGCCCTTCATCATCATGAAAGATATGATGGCACTGGCTACCCTCACAGTCTTAAAGCAGATAATATTCCGCTACCAGCAAGAATAGTTGCTGTTATTGATGTTTTTGACGCTCTTATATCAAAAAGATCTTACAAGGACGCCTGGGATATAAAACAGATTATAAAATTTTTTAATGAAGAGAAAGGAAGAATGTTTGATCCCCAGATAACTAATTTATTTTTGCTGGATATTGACAGTTTTATTAGAATTAGAGAAAAATATGCGGACATTTGAATGTCATAAGATAGAATATTTTTATTTAAACTTACTTTAATGAAATCTAAGGAGATTTAGTTATGTCAGATAAAGAAAAGCTGTCGAAAGAACCAGCTCAGCAACCCTCTCTAGAAAAAAACGCAACAGAGAAAACTCAATATGAATTTGCCGTCAAAAAAGTAGGGATTCCTTCGATTCCTTCACCTCTTTCTGAACTTAAACATTTTGATCTAAAAGATACCTCTTTCTATGTGAGCGATAGGGGTGACAGAGTTATTCTCGATTCAAAGGTAAGTGTAAAGGATCACCCTCATGTAAGGAGTTTCGAGAGAGCCGGTCCCAGATCCAAAATTTTTTATGATTCTGACGAAGTAAAAGCAGGTATTGTTACATGCGGAGGAATATGCCCTGGACTCAATGATGTTATTCGTTCTGTTGTCCTTGAGCTTTCACAATGGTATAAAGTACGGAGAATTATAGGATTCAAGTACGGTTATGCGGGTATGGTGCCAAACACCAAATTCCAGCCTATTCCTCTTACTCCAGAAGTCGTTGAAAGTATTCATTTAAGAGGCGGCAGTATCCTTGGAAGTTCCAGAGGTTCCCAGGCTGTCAAAGAGATGGTAAAAAATCTTGTTGATAGAAACATTAATATGGTTTTTTGCATAGGCGGTGATGGGACTCTGAAAGGCGCTCATGCTCTTGCTGAAGAAATAGCAAAACAGCAACTTGAAATATCGATTATCGGTATTCCGAAAACTATCGACAATGACATTCCGTTTGTGGAACGCAGTTTCGGTTTTCAGACAGCTGTAGAAGTTTGCCGGGGAGTTCTGGAATGCGCAAAAATTGAAGCAAGCTGTGCCCCTAATGGAGTGGGCATAGTCAAACTCATGGGTCGCGATGCGGGATTTATAACTGCATATGCAACCAGGGCGAATGGAAATATCGATTTTTGCTTGATTCCTGAGATGAGAATTCCTATATATGAAAAAGGCGGGCTCTACGACAGCGTTAGAAGAACTATAGGAGAAAAAGGGCATGCTGTAATAGCAGTAGCCGAGGGCGCAGGGCAGGATATAATAGGTACTAGCGGAGAAACTGATGCTTCAGGGAATCAGAAGTTTAATGATGTAGGGCAATTCCTCAGATATGACATAGCTAAACATTTTAAGGAAAAATTTGATACTGAAATCAATGTGCGCTATATCAGCCCTAGTTATGTGATAAGGAGCGTTCCTTCGAATAGTCAGGACAAGATTTTCTGTGCTGACTTGGCTAGATACGCAGTTGACGCGGCCATGGCCGGCAAGACGGATATGATGGTGGGCTACTGGCACGGAGAATTTACCAATGTGCCTCTTGAAGCTCTCAATATCAAAAAGAGAGTAGAACGCTTCAGCAGAGAGTGGCTGAGCGTTCTTGCTACTACAGGACAGCCTCCGGAATGGTGGTAAAACCAGCTTTAATAACCATATAAATTAGCAGTTTATTAGATATTTCTTATGTTTGGAGCATGGCCGCATCCTGATCATTTTGTTGCGAGTTAGCTAATCAATCGGTTAATTACACGGAAACAAATAAAGAATTAGTACTGCTGTTCCAGGCTGCTGCTTTGATAACAATTAAAGATAAAGGAACTTATGAAAGGAAGAGAATTTTTTACTCTTGGAGCGTTCCTTGTGAGCACTGTATTGCTCGCGGAGGGAATATCTGTAAGCACTATGGCTTTAAAAACTATTTCGCCGAAAGAAATTTATTTTACAGGGAAAGTCATTTTTGCCGAAAGCGGCAACCTTTCTTTTGCTGTTGACAAGGGGATTATTGAAAATACTAAACAAGTCGGAGATGTAGTTTTTCCTAATATTTATAATTCTGATGGTTCCATTGCCAGAAAAGGTTCAGTTGTAGGGAAAGTTGTAAACTACGAAGAAATTGCAGCTTATGAAGCAGCTAGAGATATCTACGAGCGTCATCTTCAGTCAGGCAAAAATTTTAGCAAAATGAAACTGGAACAGGATAAAATGAAGGTTTTGGCACGATAGCAAGAAGGAATCCTATGATAGTAAAAATCCCGTTTGCCAGCGAAATAGTGCAGTTAATCGGTAAGGACAATGTAGTAAAAGTCTTTCCCTTGGGCAGCGACCAGCCAAAAGCCGCCTGGATTGAAATTAATCCTGTCGATCCATTTTCACTTTATGCGTTTGTAGAAAATGAAATAGTTCCTGATCTTTCCTATCTTACGCCAGAACAAAAGAAGCTTCCAAGAGTATACGGACTGTATCCAGTAAAATATTTTTATGATAAACGGTATTTTACAAAAATTGAAACAGAAAAGGATTTTGTAATTGATAATTTAACAGAAGAGCAAAAAAATATGCTTGCACTTCCGGAATCTGCCATATTTCATGATGATCAGAGTGATTTTGTCTACAGAGCTAAAGGACAAAAGGCTTTCGATATGGATAAAGGCATAAGTCTTGATTTTGATATTGAGAAGGTTCGTATTAAAAAGGGTATTTTATACAGAGAGTTTAGCTATGAGGTTGGCCGTGCGCTCAAGATAATAAACTTGACTGACTCATCTTCTCTTTCTGCAGATGATGTAATTTGCATGTATCCTGATAAGGGATTAAAAGACGCAGATCATGTCTGCTATACAAGGACAAAATGGTTGTTTCTTCCTGAGGACCAGATTCCCGTAGTAATTCCCGATCTTGTAAAACCAGGTTTTTATGTGCCTCCATCTGCAATTATCCATGCTGCGGAAGGAGCTAATTTTGTTTATATTAATGATAATGGAAAAGCCAAACTTTTACAGGTAAAACTTGTGGGTCGTGCGACAGATACATATGCTATAGAAGCAGATGGCCTGAAAGAAGACACCCAGATAATTGTTATTGAAGACAAAAGCATATTGAACCAGCTTTACGATGGAGCGCCCATAACTGTTAAGGGAATTGTTAACCCTCCTTATATTCTGGAAAAAAGACGGGTTCTTCCGATTGTTCCCGTTGAACAGCTGGAACCTTATAGCTTCTTTAACTGATCAAGCTCTATTAGATAAACTTATTATAGAGAAAGAATATCATATCCTTTATAATTATTGAAGTTATTCTATAATCAGCACGAATAAAAACCCAAAACAGAAGGAACTAAAACGATGAGTTTCAGTCACGAAGTAGAATGCATGTGTCGCGTGGCCAAAGGCCCGCATCACGGACCATCTCCAATCCCCCAGGAAGGGAAATGGACAAAAGCTTACGAAATAAAAGATATTTCCGGTCTTTCCAATGGAGTAGGCTGGTGCGCTCCCCAGCAGGGCGCCTGCAAATTAACACTCAATGTGAAAAACGGAATAATCGAAGAGTCCCTTGTTGAAACAATCGGCTGCAGTGGAATGACCCATTCTGCCGCAATGGCTGCGGAAATCCTTCAGGGAAAGACATTGCTTGAAGCGCTCAACACAGACCTTGTTTGCGATGCAATAAATGTAGCAATGAGAGAGATTTTCAAACAGTTTGCTTATGGTAGGACTCAAACTGCTTTTTCCGAAGGCGGACTTCCAATCGGAGCAGGGATGGAGGATCTTGGAAAGGGACTTCGTTCGCAGATAGGCACAATGTACGGAACAAAAGCCAAAGGCGTAAGATATCTTGAAATGGCTGAAGGTTATGTTTTGAGTCTTGCTCTCGATGCCAATGACGAAGTTATAGGATACAAGTTTGTTCATATCGGCAAGATGCTTGAAGCCATCCGCAAGGGAGTTGATCCCAAGGAAGCGCTTGAGAAGAATACGGGCACTTACGGCCGCTATGCTGAAGGCGTCAAACATATTGATCCGCGAAACGAGTAAAGGGGAAGGAGGAAATTATGATTCATTTTGAAGGTTACGAAAGAAGGATAGACAAGATAGAAAAGGCTCTGAAAGAATACGGTTTCTCCAGTCTCGAGGACGCAAAAGCTGTTTGTGCTGCCAAAGATATTGATGTCGACAAAATAGTTAAAGGCGTTCAGCAGATAGCTTTTGACAATGCCGTCTGGGCTTATACTCTCGGTTGCGCCATAGCCATGAAAAAAGGAATAACAAAAGCCGCGGACGCCGCCGAAGCTATTGGTCTTGGGCTTCAGGCTTTCTGCATTCCAGGTTCAGTAGCTGAAAGTAGAAAGGTCGGTATCGGACATGGAAATCTGGCAGCTATGCTTCTAAGAGAAGAAACAAGATGCTTCTGCTTTCTTGCAGGGCACGAGTCTTTTGCGGCTGCTGAAGGAGCAATAGGTATTGCTAAATCAGCCAATAAAGTAAGAACTCAGCCACTAAAAGTCATTCTCAACGGTCTTGGAAAAGATGCGGCTTTTATTATAGCTAGAGTTAATGGTTTTACCTATGTCAAAACTCAGTTTGACTACTACACTGATATTTTAAAAGTCGTCGAGAAAAAACCATATTCCGACGGAGACAAATCAAAAGTGCTTGTTTACGGCGCTGACGATGCCTTGGAAGGCATGGCCATAATGATTCACGAGAATGTAGATGTGTCTATTACCGGAAATTCTACTAATCCGACTAGATTCCAGCACCTAGTGGCCGGGACATACAAAAAGTGGGCTGTAGAGAATGGCAAGAAATATTTTTCAGTAGCCTCCGGCGGTGGCACTGGCAGAACCCTTCATCCTGACAATATGGCTGCAGGACCTGCTTCATATGGTCTTACAGACTCAATGGGCAGAATGCACGGGGATGCGCAGTTTGCAGGTTCCTCTTCCGTTCCGGCTCATGTGGAAATGATGGGGCTTATCGGTATGGGCAATAATCCCATGGTAGGAGCTACTGTAGCTCTTGCAGTGGCTGTGGAAATGAACGGCAAAACCTGTGTCACTGAACATAAGGAATCGGCTTGTCATAACTGCAAATGCTAAAACAGTTTCTGGTATTAAGATTCATTTAATTAAAAAGCCGCTTAGTCAATCTGAGCGGCTTTTTCAGCTTCAATTTGTATTATTGGCAAGGGCGCTTGTTGTCATACAGCTTCATTGAGTAATAGAGCGCCAAGCCGACAAGATAGACTATTCCAAAAGACCAGATTACATCACTGGCAAAATGCCCTCCCTGCGCGATTCTGGCAATACCTACAATCGTGCCGTAAAGTGTACCTCCTGCCAATAAAAGATATGCCAATTTATTATTTTTTCTTCTGAAAAGAAAATAGGGAAATATCATTGAAAAGGCTCCGGAGGCATGACCTGAAGGAAATGACTTGTTATCAGTGTTGATTTGCCAGGCAGTCAATACATTTTTAAACTCATAATTGCCTTTGAATACTGAACATTGCACAGGCCTCGGGCGTCCTGTATTTTCCTTAAGAATTACATTTACGATGAGCCCTGGACCTAAAGCTATAAAAAGAATAACGAAAAGAGAAGTCTTTCTATATCTTCTGTAATTTGTGCAGATAAAACTTTTAATAAAATAGAAAAGACTGATGATAAGCGAAACCCAAAGAGGAATCATTCCATAATTGTAAAAATAAATCCATGGCGCAGCTTCTTTGTTAAATCCATTATCGAAGAATAATGAGGATATCACAAGGTCAAGGTCAGTTGAAATAAAGACATATGAGAGAATAAGCAAGAGAAAAATTGGGATTAAGAAATCTATAAGAATAAGAAGATAACCTGAGCGCTTGGATTTAGTTTCTGTCATTTCTTCACTAATTTTTTCTGTTGTATTTATAATACGCTGAACATGTTCCTTCCGAGCTGACCATGCAAGGGCCTACAGGGTTCAATGGGTTGCATTTTGCTGAAAAAAGTATGCATTCGGGAGGTTTTATTTTTCCTTTGAGCACATCTCCGCACCGGCATCCTTTATCATGTTTTCCGGGTTTTACTTCTATTTTAAATTTCTTTGATGCATCATAGGCTGCAAATTCTTCTTTCAAGTCAAGCCCGCTTTTAGGAATTACTCCTATGCCTCTCCATGAAGCATCGCATTCTTTGAGATAGGTTCTAAAGAGTGTCTGAGCTTTTAAATTACCTTCTTTCTTAACCACCCGGTCATAATCATTTTCGACAAATGCTTTGCCTGAAACAATCTGTTTGAGTATCGAATTAACTCCAAGAAGGATTTCGACAGGTTCAAAACTAGCAATCACGCATGGGATATTGCATTTCCGGGCGATAGGTTCATAAGCATCTGCGCCTATTATAGCGCTTACATGGGCGGGGCAGAGAAAAGCATCTATTCTAAGTTCCGGGTCTGAAGTAAGGACATTAAGAGCAGGAGGGACAAGTTTAAATGCTGTCAGAATAGAAATATTTTTAAAGCCTTCTTTGATGGCTGAATCCAGCATACAGACTATCGGAGCAATGGTAGTTTCAAAGCCTATTGCAAGGAAAATGAATTCCTTATCAGGATTTGCACGGGCGTTTTCCAGAATGGTCATTGGAGAATAGCATACTTCAATATGGCATCCTTCGGAACGGCATTTAGAAAGAGTTTTGGCTGAACCTGGTACATTTATCATGTCTCCGAATGTTCCAATATTACAACCCTTTTGAGCAAGTTCTATGGAAGCATCAATATAGCCGGCATCAGTGACACAGACAGGGCACCCGGGACCGCTTATGAGAGAAATATTTTCAGGGAGCAGTTCTCTTATGCCGAAACGCGAAATAGCCATAGTATGGCTTCCGCAGACTTCCATAATATTTATGATCTTTCCGGAATCAGCCAGAATGTCAGCATTCTTCCTGATTTCTTTTATAAGGAAAGCCGCAGTATCGCTGTTTCTGTATTCGTCAATGTATTTCATCTTTCTGATTAGTTTGGAGCAAAATTCATGCTTGCAAGCTCTCTGAAGAGCTCAATTTGTTTGTCTGCTGCTTCCTGGTCGAGTCTTTCAATGGCATAGCCGGCATGGATTATTACAAAATCTCCCGGCTGAGGATTGTCAATCAGAGCCACGCTTATACTTATCTTTGCTCCATCAGATTCAACTACAGCCATATTGTTATTTGTGAGCTCTATAATTTTCATAGGTATGGCAAGACACATAGTTTTTCACCTAAGTTTAAGATGTTTGAATTAGTTTACTCGATAAATTTACTTATATGCTCTTCGTGAAGGATTTTTTTGTAGAGTTTGTACTTAATATGCGGGAACGGGATTTTAGAGAAAATTACAAGAAAAGCCACAAGAGCCCCGCCGCAGAAAACCAGGCTTACTACGAATAAGCCTATTATCGGGTTGTGGAAGTGAGTGGCCCATGTGGCGCATGCGGCGGCAAATATGCATTGTACCGCCATCAAGGTGCCCAGTGCCAGGCCTCCGCTCTTTTTAAAAAGATTGATGGCCACTACTTGAACTAATGACAAAATCAATCCCAAACCGAAACGCATGAGAGCGGCGCCTGCAATAATCAGTACTGCTATCATGTAGTCGCTTATTTTAAAGAGCGTGAAGATTAGCAATGCTGCTCCTACGAAATTAAGGATACATCCGTAAAGGATAATTTTATGTTTGTCCATATCTATATTGTTAAAAACTCTCAGCAGGAAGTTGGATGTAAGATAAACTGCTGCCAATATCAAAAAAATAGTGGAATAGCTCATTTGGGAATATCCCAGATGATTGATGAAGATAAAGCTGGAAATAGTTATAAAGGCAAAGTAGCCTCCATAGGCAAGGCTTGAAACCAGCACTACAGCATTGAATTCCCTATTGAGGAAGAAAAGAAAAACTGAGCCTATAGTTGTGATCGGGTGCTGAAATTCTTTTTTTTCTTTTAAAGTTTCTTTGAGAATTTTATTAATGCCTATAAAAACAAGGAATTCCAAAATAAAAATAAATATGAAACACGATCTCCATGAGAAATGATAAGCCAAAAACGCTCCAAGGATTGGTGCTACAGCCGGAGATATTACAAATGAAGTGAAGATTATCGCATTTATATTTATTTGTTCCTTTTCATCAAACAGGTCTTTGATAATTTGCCTTGTAACAACTGAGAAGAATCCGCCGGCCAGGCCCTGTACAATTCTTAAAAGTATAAACATCTGGATATTAGGCACAAAAATGAGCAGGCCCGTTGATATGAGAAATACTATATTAGCATATTTTAAACAGGTCTTTCGCCCGAAATGATCGCTGAAGGATGCCGCGGCCAATCCGCTGAAAGCAAAGGCCACGATGTAAATACTGATTGTGAGCCCTGTCAGCATATTTGATGCTTTAAGAGATTTTGCTATGAATGGCAGAGACGGCACATAAATATCAGTGGCCATTCCCGCAAAAAGCAGTATGCCTGACATAAGCATTATAAGTTTATTTTTATGTGATAATGTCATAAAACTAATTCAATTCTTTCTAATTGCTTTAAATATACTCTATTTCGTAGCATTATTCAAAGTTAAGGCTTTTCCGCCGTAAATTAGTTTCTTGATTATTTCGAGAACCAGAATCATTATAAAGCCGCATGCGAAACAAACTATCCAGTCTATTATATTCAGAGGGACAACATTGAAGAAGACGCTTATTTCAGGAATGTAAATCACGCAAAACTGAAGGATGATAATTATTACTATCAGCCACATAAGTGCTTTATTGCCTTTAAAATAGTAGGAAAAGAAACTGTCTGTATTGGATCTTACTCCAAGGGACTGCCCTATCTGGATAATAGCAATTGAATTGAAAAGCATGCTTTCCCATTTTTCCGGCGCGATAATCAGATACAAGTATCCGACATCTAGAGCAATTATTCCAATTATAAACCCGACTACCAGAGTTTGTATCATTGCTCCTCCTGCAAATATGGAAGAACCGCTTTTCCTGGGAGGCTTTTTCATTACGCCTGATTCAGGTTTTTCCACGCCCAATCCGACACCTAGAAGTCCGTCAGTAAGAAGATTAAGCCAGAGAAGTTGAATAGGAAACAAAGCTATTGCCACTCCAAAAAGGGGAGCGGCAAGCATTACTAGTACTTTGCCGAGGTTTCCGGCAATTGAAAAACAGATATATCTTTTAATATTGTCATAGATAATCCTTCCTTCTTCCACTGCATTGACAATAGTCGAGAAGTTATCGTCGAGAAGTATCATTTTTGAAGCTTCTTTGGAAACATCACTTCCTGTTATTCCCATGGCAATGCCGATGTCTGCTTTTTTGAGGGCAGGGGAGTCGTTTACGCCGTCGCCTGTCATAGAGACTATGCACCCTTTGGCTTGTAGTGTTTCAACTATCCTTAGTTTATCTTTTGGAGAAACCCTCGCAAATACGGAAGTGTCTGATACTTCTTCTGCCAATACTGAATCTGGAAGAGATTCAAGTCTTTCTCCCATCAGAACTTTTGGATTTTCGGATATCCCGATTTTTCTGGCAATTGCCTGCGCTGTTAAAGGATGATCGCCCGTTATCATTATTGCCCGTATTCCGGCGCTCTTGCATTTGCTTATAGCTTCTTTTGCTTCAGCTCTTGGCGGATCAATCATTCCGAAAAGCCCGGCGAAAACCAGGTTGGACTCTGTTGGTTTAGCTGTATTTTCATAAACCTTGAAAGCGCCCCCAAGCACTCTGACTGCATGCGACGAAAGAGCATTGTTTTCTTTTAGGATTTTAGCCTTATCGTGGTCTGTGAGAGGTTTAATCCCTTCGGCAGACAAGAAACTATCGCAGACATTAAGCAAACCGTCCACAGAACCTTTAGTAAAAGAAACGATGTCGCCCTTTGTAAATTTAAAAAAGGAATCTGAGTCAGCCCTGTGAAGAGTAGTCATCCTTTTCCTTTCAGAATCAAATGGAATTTCATCGATTCTCGGAAATGAAGAAAGAGTGTTGTCTATACGAAATCCCAGTTTCTCTGCGCCGTTGAGAATGGCAGTTTCTGTAGGATCGCCTGATGCTTCTGCATTTATTATCTTGCCGTCATTGCAAAGAACACCGCAAAGAAGAAGAGTCTTTAGTTCAGGGGAGAGTTCATCGTCGATTTTTTGAGTTAAATCCAGAGACATACCGGCAGAAGAGATATGAACGAGAGTCATTTTGTTTTCTGTGAGCGTACCTGTTTTGTCCGAACAAATCACATTAACCGAACCGAGAGTTTCGACAGCTGAGAGTTTTCTTATAAGAGCTTTTCTTCTGAGCATTTTCTGAGCGCCGATAGCCAGAGTGATAGTTATTACCGCAGGCAGTCCCTCAGGAATTACAGCTACAGCTACGCTTACTCCGCTCATCAGCAGGTCTTTGAATTTTCCACCCCCAAGATATCCTATTCCCATTACTACAAGTGCGCAAAGAGCGCCTATTATGGCGAGATTTTTTCCGACCTTATCGAGTTCCTTTTGAAGAGGTGTCATGCTTTCTTTTATATTCTGAAGCATTGAAGCTATTTTGCCAAGTTCGGTTAGCATTCCAGTGCTTGTGACTACTGCTTCTCCTCTGCCGTAAGTAACAATTGTTCCCATATAAAGAAGGTTTTTTCTGTCTCCCAACGGGGAATTTTCCTTGGCTATAACTTCCAGGCTTTTCTCTATGGGTTCATTTTCCCCGGTCAGCATTGCTTCCTGAACTTTCAGGTTATGGATTTCAATAATACGGCAATCGGAAGGAACGATATTTCCGGTTTCAAGTATTACTATGTCGCCTGGAACAATTTCATTGGCCGAAATCTCAAGCTGCTGCCCGTCTATCTTGAGTTTAACTTTTGGAGTAGAGAGTTTCTTTAGGGCTTTCATGGCTTTTTCAGCCCGGTATTCCTGTATAAAACCGAGGATGACGAAAAGTACTACAATAGCAAAAATAGCAAACATCTCTTTTTTGTCGCCAAGCAATCCGGCTACTGCTCCTGCTATGATAAGCAATACGACCATTGTGCTTAGAACCTGGTCAAGAATTATCCTTACAGGCCCTCTGCCACCTTTTTCTTCCAGTTCATTTTTGCCGAACTTCCTAAATCTGGTTTCTCTCTCCTGAGTTGAAAGTCCTTTACTTGAACTCTTTAAGATTTCCAGAGTTTCTTCAGACGAAATTGTGTGAAAAGATTTTTCTGTCATAATATCAGCTGCCAATATTCTATATCTATCCATTTATTAAATTTAAATCCGGCCTCTTTAATAATTCCGGCTTTCTGAAAGCCAAACTTCTTACATATTGACGCGCTCGGTATATTTGGAACAGCTATAACTCCCACGAGAGAGTGCATTCCTATTTTTCTACATTCATCTATCAGCTTCGTATACAGTTTAGTGCCGATTCCTTTTGAGAGATGTTCATGCGATAGATAAAAAGAAGTCTCTAGTGTGTATTTGTAAGCGCATCGTGATTTGAACTCACTGGCATAAGCGTAACCGATTATCTGCAAATTTTCTTCATATACAAGCCAGGGATGTCCCTTTGATTGTATATTACTTATTCTTTTTTCTATTTCTGAAGGAGCCAATGGCTCCTCCTCAAAAGTTATTGTAGTATTTTCTACATAATAATTGTATATCCGGCATATCTCAGCAGCATCTTCTATAAAACATTCCCTTATCATTGAAGCTATCCTTTAATTTAACTCTTTTTTTGATATGATTTAGTTTACCAAATAGTAGGGCTATTGTCAAAATTTAAAGGTGCTAGCAGAACTGACTCGTTATAAGTTTAATTTTAGTTTGCTAGTTTCAATGCACTATAAAATAGATAATATCCAATCTTTAAATCTGCAATGGCAAAGCTTTTGGAAAATCTAATACTCTAAGCAGTGCTCTTTTAACTTCATCTGAAAACTCATAGCCTAAATTTCCCTGTTACTGATTATAATATGATATTGTTTCTGTTAAGTCATTCTCTGCAGCAGAAAGTAATTCAATTGTTTTCATATCTTTCTTTTTCTGAATCTAAACTAAAGAACAAAGTTTCAATTAATTCGATTCTCTCAAGAGGCGGTAAAGTGATAGCTTTATCACATATTTTTTTAGTTTGTGCTAACATTTTATTTCCTCCATATTTGTTAAGCCAGTACTGTATTGTGCCAGTACCTTTAATCCCATAGCTCTTTCAGTGCTTGTATGTTCCGGAAAATTTTCCGCTTTCCAATTCATTTACCACTTTTAACTTGAAGGCTTCGCTGTAACGAACTACACTTCTTGTCATAAATGTTTCTCTTGGCTTTAGGTTGTTTATCTGTCTACCTATATCAGGACAAGACAAAATTTGTGATATAAAATATGTCAGTTTCAAAGACAATAAAAATAACTGTAAGAATTATATTTTATTCTTTATTCGCTCTCTTCCTTCTCTATCTGGGATTATTTAATGGATATACTATCAAGTTTCTTGTTTTCCCTTACATCTCTTCACATACGGATTATAAAGTTTCTGCTGACTCCATAGAGATATCTCCTTTTACATTCGAATTTTATTTGAGCAATCTTAAAATAAGAAATGCTGCAAGCAAATTCGAGGCAGATATAGAACTTCTTGACTGTGATATAGGGTTATTTGAATGTCTTAAAAAAAGCATAACCTTTGATTATGTCCTTATTAAAAATACACGCATAAGATTATCAGTCGACGATAAGAAGCTTAAAGAAGAAATTGTGACTTTTTTTACATCTAAGGAAAAACAGAATAACTCTTTGGATAAAGTCAGATTTGATATTAAAAAAATTGTTTTTGATAATGTGAATATTGAACTTTCCAAAACTTCTGAAGAGTCAAAAAGGGCTTCTCAATTGCAGTTAAATAAGATTAGTTTGTCAGGAAAAAATATTTCTACAGGCAAAAGCGGTGAAATAATTCTTGAGGCGGAATCAAATCTTTTTATAAAAGGAAAGATGGATCAAGGCATTACGAATAAATTCTTTATTGTTTACAAGCAGCACTTCAATCAATTTAACTATCTGGATTTTTTTGCGTTCAACATAAAGTTTCTTTATTCTGATAATAACAGAGCTGACATCTTTGGATATTTTTATATGCTCCCTGATAAAGACAAAACTATGGAAACCCCTTTTATTTTTGGCGCTAAGATAAATCAAATCGAGCTTCTCCCTCTCTACAGGTTTTTCATAGATAATTCATATTCGGCATCAGACGGTATTCTCAAAGACGGAAGAGTCCTTTTTTTCGGCAAAAATTTATATGATTTGCAGTCATCTAATATCAAATACATTATGACTGTCGATATTGAGGATGTAACTATCCCCGTTTTTAGAAATAATATTGTTTTTACCATGTTGCTGCTTCCGATTGAAATACTTGCCAATATCAATTCATATGTCGGCACTACTTTTGCCTCCTTGTTTTATTCTGATATTTCAGCTGACGCGTCTGATTTTTTAACTAATATCGGCAGTTCTGTCTTCAGCCGGGTCATTTCTGAAATATCTTACTCGGAGAACAAGACATTTACTATTTATATGTTCTATATGAAGGGACAGCCTCCTTGCACAATTGACGATTTTTATATGAAGGGAAAAGCCGAATTGGACGGGCAGATAGATTTACAGAGCTCAATAACTCTTTCAGGAGTCTCAATGCCTCTTAATATTACAGGGACGATCAAGAAGCCGCATGCAAGCAAAGTATTGGCTGTAGCCAGAATATTCACTTACAACACAACACTGCTTTTAGAAAATATATTTCAGGACAAAGATAAGATAGAAACTGAGAGAAGAGACGAACTAAAATATTTCTACGATAATTTTTATCCTTTTTCCAGTAAACAGAAAAGGGAAGTCGAATTCAATATAAATAATATTTCAATAGAGAACATGCCTGCTTTAATTAAAAACTTGAATTCTATTGCTACAGAAGCGTACGGCTTTCATATTCTATAAATCTTCCTGAGTTCGACCAAATAAGAGAGTGATTGATTTTTTTACGAATCCTTTAATCTGCTTCTGCTTCAGAAAATTTTCTCAAAACGATTTCGTGGTATAAATACGAAAAGCTGATAAAATGTGATACGGTTATGATGCGTATATGATAACTCTTTTTTATTAATGATTTAGATATAATTCAATATAGAATGGATTTTACCTATGATATTAACTTAAAGTTTTTTATCCGATACTATTGCAAAGACATTTATATAGGAGTATTCGACTTATGAAAAATAAAGGATTGGAAGCATTCATGGGATCCTTCGCTAAAGAGGGGCTTACATTCGATGACGTTTCTCTGATAACAGCTTATGCTGATTTTCTTCCGGAAGAAACAGAAATAAAAACAAAATTTTCAACGAATATTGAGCTTAATATTCCTTTTGTAAGCGCGGCTATGGACACTGTTACTGAGAGCCAGATGGCAATAGCCATGGCCAGGCTTGGAGGGATAGGGGTGATTCATAAAAACCTCTCTGTTCAGCTACAGGCAGAAGAAGTCAGAAAGGTAAAAAATTATCTCAACGGGCTAATCAAAAAACCTGTTGTATTTTCCCAGGAAGATACTGTGGAGCATTTGATACAGGAGCGTGAAGAAAAGAAATACGGCTTTTCCGGATTTCCGATAGTCAACGACGAAGGAATTGTTTTGGGAATAATATCAGGGTGGGATTTGAAGTTTGTGACTAATCCTAAACAAAAGCTGAAAGCTATTATGAGCAGGAAACTTATTACAGCTCCTGAAGATACTCCAATAGCAAAAGCCTTTGATATAATGTTAAAAAACAAGGTAGGCAAGCTTCCCTTGACTACAAGCAAAGGAACCCTGGTAGGTCTTTACAGCCTGACAGATGTCAAATCAGTCATTGAAAATATCAATCCGCTCTTTACAAGAGACAAAGAGCACAGATTAAGGGTGGCGGCAGCAGCAGGACCCTATGATTATGAAAGAATACAAACTTTGATAGAAGCAGGCTGTGACGCGATTGTTATAGACACAGCCCACGGGCATTCCAAAGGAGTGATCGAAACTGTAATGCAGAGCAAGAAAAATCACCCTGAAATCGATATTGTGGCTGGTAATATTGGCACGGAAGAAGGAGCCGCGGCTCTTCTCAAGGCTGGAGCTGATGCCGTTAAAGTAGGCATTGGACCCGGCTCGATATGCACTACGAGAGTTGTCGCCGGTGTAGGAATTCCTCAGATAAGCGCGATTTATACGGCATCAAAAGGCGTCAAAAATGCAATTCCGATTATTGGTGACGGCGGTATAAAACAATCCGGCGATGTTTCCAAAGCTATAGCAGCAGGAGCTTATACGGTAATGATGGGTTCAGCTCTTGCCGGAACTACGGAAAGCCCTGGAGAAAAAATATCCCATAAAGGCAAAACATATGTTATTTACAGGGGAATGGGCAGTTTGGAAGCCATGAAGTCCAGCCAGGGCAGCAGGGAAAGATACGGAGTTAAGGATGCAGACATAGACAAACTTGTTCCGCAGGGAGTTGAAGGAATGGTGCTTTACAGAGGGAAAGTGGAGGATGTCATAAATCAGTACTCGGGAGGCCTTAAATATTCTCTCGGGTATTGCGGAACCAGAACTCTTTCAGAACTTAGGGCAAGGGCAAAGTTCATCAAAGTAACTTCAGCCGGGCTCAGAGAGGCTCACCCCCATGACATTGAAATAACAAAAGATGCTCCAAACTACTCAGTCGAAGGATATTGATAATGAAAGAGAATATAAAATCAATTGTAATTCTGGATTTTGGTTCACAGTACAGCCAGCTTATTGCCAGGCGCATACGCGAACTTAATATTTACAGCAAGATCCTTCCTTTTTCTGCAACTCCAAATCAGATTATGGAAGAAAATCCTTCCGGTATTATCCTGAGCGGGGGGCCGGCCAGTGTAACAGATCATAATTCTCCAGCATGCAATAACGAAATATTTTCATTGGGCTTGCCTGTTTTGGGGATTTGCTATGGGCTTCAGCTTATGGTAAAAGTTTTTGGCGGAAAAGTTGTAAAAAGCCCTTCCAGAGAGTATGGCAAAACTCTTCTTCATATCAAGAATGACAGTTTGCTGTTTCAGGGAATAGAACAAAATGATTTTAACATATGGATGAGCCACGGGGATAAAGTAGAATCCCTTCCTCATTCGTACAGGAGTATAGCCTCCACGCAGAATACTGAATTTGCCGCTATTGAGAGTACGGATAAGAATCTTTATGGAATCCAGTTTCATCCCGAAGTAGCTCACTCTGAAAACGGATTTGCTATATTACGGAATTTCTGCCTGAAAATATGCCATACAGAACAGAACTGGACGATGAAATCCTATATCGAAACTGCTATTAAATCCATCAGGGAAACGGTTGGAAAGGATAGTGTCATTCTTGCCTTGAGCGGCGGTGTAGATTCTTCTGTTTCTGCTGTACTGATAAATAAAGCCATAGGAAGACAGCTTATATGCGTATTCGTCAATAACGGAGTTCTGCGGAAAAACGAAGCCCAAAGAGTTCAGAGTCTTTATACCGAAAATTTCGATCTGGATTTAAGATATGTAGATGCGGAGGATAGATTTTTAAATAAACTTGCTCATGTATCTGACCCTGAACAGAAAAGAAAAATCATCGGAATGGAATTTATAAATATTTTTGATGAGATTGCTTCAGGGATTGGTAATGTAAAGTTTCTTGCTCAGGGTACAACCTATCCCGATGTCATTGAAAGCGTTTCTATCGCGGGAAATCCAAGCGCCATGATAAAAAGCCATCACAATGTAGGCGGGCTCCCTGAAAAAATGAAACTGAAACTGCTTGAGCCTTTGCGCTCTTTATTCAAAGATGAAGTCAGAAAACTTGGTCTGGAACTTGGTATGCCTGAAGATGTGGTATTTCGTCAACCGTTCCCGGGGCCTGGCCTTGCCGTAAGGCTTATCGGAGAGGTCACTAAAAATGATCTGGATATCCTAAGGGAAGCTGACCAGATACTCATGGACGAAATGAAAAAAGCAGATCTCTACTACAAAGTATGGCAGTCTTTCGCTGTTTTATTGCCTGTTAAGACTGTCGGAGTAATGGGAGACGAGAGGACTTATGAAAAGGTTATAGCTCTCAGGATTGTTGAAAGCAGCGATGGGATGACAGCGGACTGGGTAAAAATGCCTTACGAACTTCTTGAAAAAATTTCATCAAGAATTGTAAGTGAAGTAAAAGGAGTAAACAGAGTGGTTTATGATCTGACCTCCAAGCCTCCAGGTACAATAGAGTGGGAATAAGAAAGCTTGAGTTGATTTTTAGAGGTCGATTAATTTATTAATAAACTGAGTTGCTATCATGCATAAATTATAAAATTAAAACAGCGACAGAAATATTAAAATTTCTCAAACTCGAAACTAAAGCTATAAAATATGCGGTTGATATCAGATATAATAAATCAACTTGATAATTTATTTAAATAGCAAAAGGAAGTATGGAGTTTTTTGATACGCATTTTCACTATGAGGGGGATTTATCACCTCAAGTTATAGCTAAGGAGGCAGCAGCAGAAGGAGTCCAATACCTTGCCTGCATAGGAGGAGATTACAATTCTTCTCTTGAAGCAATGAAGTTTGCTGAAGCTGTCGAGAATTGCTACTTTACCGCCGGAGTCCATCCGCATTACGCGGCAAATGAAAAGTGGGATGCTGAGAAGTTTAAAATACTCCTTAGCCACCCGAAATGTAAGGCTGTAGGAGAAGTAGGGTTAGACTTTTACTACGAGAATAGCGCAAAAGAACTCCAGCTTAAGATATTTCAATGTTTTTGCAAACTTAGCGCTTCACTCCATAAACCCGTTGTTGTTCACTGCCGTGATAAGGATAATTGTTTTGATGCCTACAATCTGGTATATGATATACTTTCTGAATATGTTTCCGATGGTATTGGTTCTTTCGTAATTCACTGTTACACCGGCAATCTGGAATGGATGATGAAGTTTCTCGATATTGGAGGATATATAGGCATTACAGGGATTGTAACTTTCCCGAAAGCTGAAAATGTCCGAGAGTTACTTGTCAGAATACCTGACAACAAATTGCTGATCGAAACAGATTCACCATATCTTGCCCCGAAGCCTTTTAGAGGAAAAACAAATTATCCGAAATATCTTAAATATGTGGCTCATGAAGTGGCCAGGCTCAAAGGATTATCCATAGAAGAGATTGCGGAAATAACAACTGAAAACGCCTTGAACTTTTACAGTATTGGAACAGTTTGACAATCAGTTATACCAGTTCCGTTTTGTTTTCCGAACTTATAGGTAGGGACGACTCCATGCAGAGCGTGGCAAACTCGTGCGTCAACGAAAACATTATATCATGGAGGTGAAAGTCCACCAGAGGAAGACCTCTAAAGCCTGAAGCAGAAAGTAACTGCGTTGTCGTGAGGCAAGGTGGAGAGCAACTGGATGCGAAGATACAGTCCGCAGGAAACGAACTCGATTCGGCTATATAGAATGACGAACCTGCTAGGGCATGGTGAAGTCCAGAACGCTGCAATGAATGAACGCTTTGATTAGCCAAGTTTTGCAGGGAAAGTCTGTTATGCTGAAATTACAAGGAATAAAAGCAATAGCAGAGTTCTATGGGGTGGTTGGAGGCAGAATGTATCGAAGGTATGATGTTGTAAGTTGAGAGACCTGGTTGTGAAGCGACGCTGTTCATGCTCAAAGAGCCGAAGAAGCGACAGTCGTGCATATTTCCGGCAGGCTTTTTGACAAGGTCGGGGCAAGATCACCAGTAGTTTTCGGCCTGAGTCTGGTAGTCCTGAGTTACATAGTAGCGCCGATTGTTCTTCAGTTTCAAAGCATATATTTTATTCTTCCGTATATGGTTCTGCTTGGAGTAGGTACAGGTTTTGCCATAGGCCCTTCACAAACAGATGCTCTTAACAGGGTTCCTGCGACATTAAGGGGGCAGGCGGCCGGCCTGACTCAGACTTCACGGCAGCTTGGAGCCACTATTGGGTTGGCTTTGCTGTCCACTATTTTTAATCATTCAGACAAGGTACGGATCGAAACAATTATGTCTTCTCTTTCCATAGATCCGAAATATTTTTATACGATAATGAAAACCTTGTCAATTCCTAAAGTTCTAAGAGACAAAGCGCTGATAGGGATAATAGCAGATGACAAAGTTCCGTTTCTTGTTTCAAAATTGAAAATGGCGATGTCTATAAGTATTTCCCTGGCGTACATCCTGGCAGCTTTAAGCGTGGCCGTTTCCTTGATAATCGCGATAAAGAAGCTTAAAAAAGGCAGACAGGAATCAGAAATCCATACTCATATCGTTTCAGATTAGTACTACTATCCGTAAAAAGCATGCAATAAAAACAAGCTTTTTACTTCTAGTATGTTGTTATTGTAGTTATACCTATGACGAAATGATTTTCGAATTTCATGCAGCTTAATTCTGCTGTTTTAGGTAGGGTCAGATCTCCGAGCTGACCGTTCTTTGCGGACGCCTGCGGAGATGCGTCCCTACCTGTTTTTTAGAAAACCAATTCGACTAAGTTATAACTGTTACCAGTTTACCAATGCAGTTGAATTAGCGAAAAACCTGGAGGGACTTGCTCCTGCAAGTCCGTTCGGACGAGGTGGAACTCGTCCCTCCATTTCCTTAATTCAATGACATTGATCAGTTAGGTTTATTTCAATTTGCTATCAACTATCAACTATCAACGGTAATTTGCTTTATTAATTTATCCAAAATACAAAGCAAGATTTTGCCGGCATTTTTAGAGCTTCCAGCAACATCTGTTTTTTGTGTTTTATCCTCATTGCCTTTTGCATCCAGCATATTGCTAATTCCCCTCACCACTATGGCCTTTGTATTAAGCAGCCAGGCAGTTTGATAAATTGCGGATGTCTCCATATCGAGAGCTAACGGTTTTTGAGCTTGTATCTGTTTAAATAATGATGATGGCGATGGAAATGTATTGGTTGTAACAATGATGCCCCTGTGTATTTGTATGTTCTTCGGTAAATTTGTTGATTCAAGAGCTAAGTCAGCGATCAAATCAGTCAAACCAAAATCCATTAAATAATGTTCTTGTAAAGGCATCTCTTTAATAGGATGTATCAAGGCACCCTCAAAAGCGGTTCCTCTCAGTATTGGAAATGCTCCTTGTATTTCTGCTTCAAAAGCAGAGGCTGCAATAACCACATCACCAACATTAAGACAAGAATTAATTCCTCCCGCGGTTCCGGCGAAAAGAAAGTAATCCGGGGCAAACAGAAATTTGATAGATGCCATCATAGCTGCTGCATTAGTAGTTCCCATTCCAAGAGGGCTGACAAGTACTTTGTTCCCGTTATAATCGCAGATTTTAAAATCGCCAATTTCAGTTCTAACTTTTTCTCCTTCAGGAAGAATGCTGTTTATGTAATCAAGTTCTACAGGAATAGCAGAAATTATCGCAAAATCTACCTTGTTTTGTGTGCTTCCCAATATCATTGTTCTCCCCCTTTTCTGTTGTGGAAATTTCTGGCATCTCAGATTCATTTTATGAATTATGCAAATTCTGATCAGACGAATAAAAAAACTCCGGACTTGTTGTTTATGTGTTTAGTCCGGAGTCTTCTCTTTATATCAATATGCGATTTGTTTATTTTGTGCCACCTGGAGCGAAAATATTATCTTCGTATGTGTTGTCTCTGATCTCTTGATTAATTTCTGGTGCGCCTTGAGGAATTATTTTATAGAGGGTATTAACTCTTGGATAGTTGTTGTGTTCTATATAATTTCCATAGAATCCAAAGTTCAATTCTTTATTTGCTTCTACTATGATCTGAGGATCATCACTATCCGTGATAGTGTTTCCAGTAAAATAACATCCAATAAATAATACTATCTTATATCGTGCTTGTATTGGCAAATCTGATATGTTGTTAAACTTGCAGTTTATGCACCAAAAAGCATTACCGCGATCATACCCTTGACTCCAAAAATCTATTAGATATGGTCCTTGAAGAGAAGGTTCGCCAGAAGTCAGACGCTCAAAGTTCGAGAAAGTACACTGTGTGAGATTCAGGAAACTGGATTCTTTTTTTGAACTGGCTTGCAATATGTGTATAAAGGATTGATTAGAATTAGAAATTTTAGCATTAATAAAATTAACATTAAAGATATGCAGATCACCATACAATGATATGAAATTGTCAAACTCCATATTCCCAAAATCAAATGTAACGGTTTGTTTGACTTTACCACTATAATCTTTTGGGTTAATATTGAAATTAAAGCTATTTCTTCCGCAGTCGTTAGGAAAATTAATTCTAAGATCACTGGGTATTTTTATTACCGGTACTTCGTTTTTGTTCTCTGTTGGGATATCAAAAATTATGTTCTCTGTGAGCAAAATATCATCGCCGCATGTAGCCTTATACTTAATCGCATCGTTAACTGCAGCCCGTAATGAGCCGAGGCCTTCCATATTGGTATTTGTTACCGCAAAATCCTTAGTAACGAGTGCTGCGTTTATACCCATTGCTAACATAAAGAAAGCAGTCAGGCATGCTGTGAATTTTAAAATCTTCATTTTCTTTTTCTCCTTTTTTAGATTGCTAAATGTCTTTGAGTTATCAGTTTTTCCGTACTGTTAGCTGTTGCTTTTATCACTTGTTCTGTTCTTCCCATTCATCCTCTTATTGTTAAAACTTTTTCATTTTAAGTCTTTTTGTGCAGCGTGTAAAAGATAAAATGGCGCAGCAGGAAGTCAATGGCTTTAGTAACAGGTAATGATTAATTCTATTAATGAAATATATTAAAATAACTAATGATAGAAAAACTTATATCACATTGAAAGATAATGATTATTCCAATATTTTAAAAATTAACAAATAAGAAAAAATGAGGATTATACAAGAAACTAATTTATTAAAAACAATTACATGTAAATAATCTAAAAGTTGAGGTGATTTGTGATGATGAAATAAAAATAATTGGTATAGAAACATCGTACATAATCTAAATAATCAACAAAAAATTATGAGGTAGAATATGAAAAAACTAAACACCATTTTTTTTATGACTTTACTTTTTCCGGCATTAATTTATTCCGCGGAAAGTACAGTAAAAGTAATTACACTTACAAAAACCGAGGCGCCTGAACTTGAATTCGCAGGGATTATAAAATCATTGCAGAGTTCAGATATAAAATTCAATACATGGGAAAAATGGTACGGAAGAGTAGCCGATACCAAAGCTAAAGGAACGCCGGTAATGTCTCAGATCACAGACAAAAATGGGAATGTCGTTAATCCGGGAAGCAAAGTTGCGCAAATAGAAGACAATGTCTTTAAATTTGATTTAAAAGAAAAACAAGCTGGACTGGAACAATCAACAGCTAATTTACTGAATGCTGAAGCGCAGTACAAAAGATATAAAGACTTAGTCGATAAAAATGCTGCCAGCAAGGAAACTTATGATAAGATTTATTCAGACTATCTGACAGCAAAGGCAGCATTCAGTGCCGCAGAGGGTGCAGTTTTAAACGCGGAAAATAATGTCAAACTCTGCAGTTGCACAACGACATATCCTGGAATAATAGATAAAGTTTACGCATTGCCGGGGGATTGGTCTGATATCGACTATTCAATAGTCAGAGTAAAAATGACAACTCCAATCGGCGTTGATATAAATATGAGCAGGACACTCTCCAACATGGTCTGGAGAAAAGACCCAATTAAAGTTTTTCCTTTAGATTCAGATGAAGCTGTCGGAGTTCTAAACGATCACGACTATATAACTAAAAAAGGCATTTCAGTCACGCTTGATAATTATATTGTGCCTGTAAATATCGTTGATAATAAATCCAATCTGCCTGTGATAAATGATTACGATGGGAGCATATTATATGTTTCACGCTTTTGCCTGCCGTTGAAAAATCAAGGAGTATTAGGAGTTCCTGTTGATTCATTAAAAAAAGACGATAAGGGGTATTTTGTCTGGACAGCTGTCGGGCAAAAAGTATTTCAGCCTGATTCGATAATTGCAGATAAATTTAAAGTTAAAAAAGTTTATATCACACCAGGTGAATTGAAAACTTATATCCCTGGCATCTGCAAATATTATATAGACCTGAAAAACCCGGCCTCCCTTCAGGAGTATGATGTAGTATTGGGAGAGAAGATACCGGATAATCTTAAGAATGAGGACACGGTTATTTATCAGAGATGGAAATATTTGTTCAATTCAGGTGATGTGGTTCGAGTCGAAATTCCTGCTCTATCAAAACCGGGATTCTATGTTCCTGCTTCAGCAGTTATAAGCAAAACTACAGACAAACATTATGTCTATATTGTAAAGAATGATAAAGCTGAAAAAGTTTATGTCAAAATCTCTGGAGGAGATAACGAATATTACAGGATTGAGGCAGATGCCTTAAAAGATGGGGTCAAACTCATAGCTGATCCTCTGAAAAATTGTATTACGGAAGGTCTTTCTGTTGATACAAACTGAATATAATTTTTAAGGTGATAGAAAAATCTTACATCTTAAGTATATGCCATTACATATTTCTCCTTCAATGTAATGGCATATTTTATCTACGAAAAATATAGAAGAGAGATTAACCAGGAAAAGTAATTCTCAGAAACTTTAGAAGGGTTTCTGCCTGACAGGAAAATATTTTATCTTTTCTGTACAAAATTCCAACTCTATCATATCCAAGAATATTGCTGATATCGACAACAGACAGGTCATCAATGTTCTCCTGTTGAAGCAAAGCTTTAGTGGCTATTCCTATGCCGATATTCATTTTTACAAACTTAAACAACTTGAGGAGCCCGGAAGTCTCCAATGAAATTTGATAAGTCAGATTTTTTGATTTTATTAACTTGTCAAAGTTGCTGCGATAATAATTATCCATGGTATACATTGTTAGAGGGTATGAGACAAGCTCTTCAAGCCTAATGTTTTTCCTCTTAGCCAAAGGATGTTTTTTATCGGTTACAAGAAACCATTCGGATTTATAAAACTCATTATAAACAATGTCTTCAGGCACATTGCCAATGTATCCCAGACAAAAATCCGTTTCGTCGTTTCGAAGCAGTGATATGTACTTATCATGAGAAGGATTTGTAATGCTTAACTTAAGTCCTGGAATAATATTTTTTGTTTTTTCTATGGCGTCAGGAAGTATATAGGATGTAACAAAATCTCTACAGCATATTCTTATGGGTTTATCGCTGATTTTGTTTTTGGCGTAAAAAAACTTTTCTTTTATTGAACAGTTGTCGAGATAAAGTTTCTTAGTCAGATCCCTGAATAAAATGCCATCTGGCGTGAGCTCAACTTTTTTTGGGCCTACTCTGTTAAAAAACTTTGATTCCAATTCATCTTCCAGAGACTTTATTTGCTGACTTACTGCAGACTGAGTACGAAAGGCTTTACCTGCAGCTTTGGAAAAACTTTTATGCTCAGCAATTAAATGAAATAATTTTAACTGAATAAATTCCATAATACTAATATTTTTAAGTTAGTTTTTCAAACAAATCTTTACAAAGGTGATATTGTCATGCCGCCATCGAGTGGAAGAGACACTCCATGGACAAAATTTGCCGCAGGACTTGCGAGAAATAATGCGACATTTGCCACTTCTTGCGCTTCTCCGAATCGGTGTAAAGGGATTTTTTTTTCTTTTCCCTTTCTTTGTTCTTCCATTGTAGGATTATTCCAAATTTGTTGAGCCATTTCTGTTAGTATAATTGTTGGGCATATCGCGTTCACATGGATATTGTATGGGCCCCATTCAACAGCCATCGTTCTTGTAAGCTGATTCATAGCTGCCTTGGCCGCCGCATAGGATCCCAACCCGGGTGTGCCCACAAATGCGCCTATAGAGGAAATATTAATAATTTTCCCAGTTTTGCGTTTAATCATTTGAGGCACTATCATTTGAGCAAGTAGCAGCGTTGCTCTGAGATTAACGGCAAATGTATCATCCCATTCATCCTGAGTAATTTCTAACAGAGAATTTATCTTGCAAATCCCTGCGTTATTTACAAGGATGTCCCACTCTGGAGATAGTTCTAAAGCTTTTTTGCCCGCTCTTCTAGCCCCTTCAATGGAAGCTATATCTTCTTTGATGACAAAACATTTTCGCTTAAACTTCTCTACGGCAGTTTTTGCTTTTTCCAAACCATTAACATCTCTGCCGATAATTCCAATATCGGCTCCTGCTTCAGCAAATGTTTTAGCAATTGCCGCGCCAATACCTTTTGAACCACCAGATATTAGTGCTCGTTTGCCATCTAATCGAAAACTTTTCATTTTAGTCCCTTTTTTAAGTACTTAAAAGTTAAGCATATTTGCAGTTGTTGTCAATTCTCTGCTTGGGATACTGTCTGTTTTTGATAAAAGAATTGTGGAACTTAAAGCTGTTTCGCAATTACTTCCTGAACATGAAGCACAACTGATGAATTATATTAGAATAACTAAACTGGAAGTAGGATACCTGATTAACTTTGGGAACACAGAAAAACTTGAATGGAAAAGATTTATAGTTACGAACCACAGATTATCACTAATGAACACTAATATAAAACCTTTATCTGTCACCGAATTGAGCGAATTTATCGAAGTTTAGGTATATACAAGCTTTTTAAAAGCAACTTAAGCATAGCTTAACAAGAAGACTGAAAAGTGAGAAATCTAAAATATATTTTGATTTCAACTTTCAGCTTCTTGGAAATAATATTATTATTTCGATGCTTTTACTTAATTCGTTTAATTTGTGTAATTAGTTGACTGGTATTCCACAGGAGCTATTTCAGGAGTTTTCTGTAGTGATTGAATTCGCGAGCGCTGCCGACCATTTCTATGCCGTAAACAATTTCACCGTCATTAAGGATGGCTCTGTAAGAGGTATTTTCTTCTTCGAGTATAGAAGTTGTTTTATTTTTTAAGTTTTCATGATGGACATGACCGATAGAATGTATTTCAAAGTCCTTATATTTAAGGTCAAGAGAAATATGCCCTGGCTCGAATTTGGTTTTCTTATTCAAATTTGCAGCATTGATTCCTGCTGTTTTTCCCTGGGATAAAGCTCTGAGAACAGAGAATTGCCGGCTGGTATTTTTCAGATTTGCGCAATCTCCGGCTGCAAAAAATGCGGGAACGGAACTTTCCAGAAACCCATCTACAAAAAAACCGTATTCTTTCTCAATATCAGGAGAGATTTTGAATTGATCATTAGAAACACATCCTACACTTAGAATACATAGTTCGGCTTTGAAAGTTTCGTTTCCAGTAATAATTTCCAGATAATCAGGCTTTGGTAAAATACTTTTGACCGTAGCCTCGGTTATTACATTTATCTCTTTTATATGCAGAAGTCTTTTTATAGTTTCCGATCCTTTCAGAGAGAAGTTTCTTTCAAGAAGCCTGTGAGCTTTTTCAATAACGGTTACTCTTAATCCTTTTTCGGCTGCTCTCAAGGCTGTTTCAAGCCCAATGAGTCCGCCGCCTATTACCGCGATGGTTTTTACATTCTCTATTTTACTGGATATTTCCATAGCATTATCCAGCGTCCATAAAGGAGTGATTCTGCTGTCGTTTAAATGATTTGCGGCAAAACCTGGAATAATGGGTTTTGCGCCAGTGCAAACTACTATAGAATCAAAGAGAAATTTGATGCCATTTGAAATAACACTGAAAGATTTTCCTTCCTGTTCAATAGCTTCCACTTTCGAATTCAGATTGAGTTCAATATTGTTATCTTTATACCATCCGGCAGGGTGCATATAGACTTCTTCACTCCTGATCTGTCCAAATGCCGCGGCGATTATCCTTGGACGGTAATAAGGCAATACGCTTTCTTCTGAAAACAAATGCACTTCAGCTCCGCTCTTTGCTGCTTCGAGAGCAGCGGAAACTCCCGCATATCCTGCGCCTATTATTCCGACTTTCATTAGTTATTTTTTAACCTCAATTTATAAATCAGTAAAACTTATTTCAAAACCAATATTCCGGATATTTTCTGCCCTTCGCCAAATTGTTAATTGCCAGAGCAACAAGAAGCAATATTACAGCTCCTGAAGCTACAGGAAAAAGGATATATAGGTATCCCAGATTGTGGATATTGGTTCCTCCTATTACTGCTATTAAAGCTGTAGCGCCGCCCGGCGGATGAAGAGTCTTAGTCGCCAGCATAGCCATAATAGCTATTGAAACAGATAATGCAGCAGCTATCCAGATCATATATCCGAAAATCTGAAAACATATTACTCCAATTAAAGCTGAAATCAAATGCCCCCCAATCAAGTTACGAGGTTGAGCCAGAGGACTCTTAATCGCGCCGTAAATTAGTACTGCTGAAGCTCCGAATGAACCTATAAGAAGTGTCAAAGAAAATGGTTCTAGGAATTTATATGAAAAAAAAGCGCACAAGCCAATTCCCAAAAAAGAGCCTAATCCAGACCAGGCTATTTCTTTTAAGCCTACCCCGGGAGGGCTCAGGGGAATATGTTTCCGATGGATAAAGTTAATTCTTTTGTGGATGTGCTTGAATGCAATTTCAAATAGATTTTTAAGATCTGTTTCGCTTATATCGATATAAGTTCCCATCTCTTTCATGGCTTCCTGAATATCTTCTTCAGAGAGAGTTATCTGATTGTTGTAGTGTTTGTTCATAAGTGTATCACAAAGTTAATTTGGAGTGCTATGACTCTTTAGATAAGCGTTTTAGCTTATTGTCATAGCTTTAAAAGTTCGAGGCATGCCTCGAATAAGAAAAAAGTGTAAACAAGTTTCCGCACTCCAAAGCATTCTAGATACATTTAATCGTTTTCGATAGGTCATGATAAAAAAGCCGCGCTTTTAACAGCGCGGCTATGTGATAGAGGCGATTGCCTCTTAGGACATTATGGCTTTTACATCGTCCTGAGCATTGCCAGTCGGAGTGATACTGAAGTTTTTGACAAGAACATCAACCACTGTCGGTGAGAGGAATGCCGGGACTGTAGGTCCGAGTCTGATTCCTTTTACACCGAGAGAGAGCAGGGCGAGCAATACTGCTACGGCCTTCTGTTCGTACCAAGCTATATCAAAAGCAAGAGGCAGATCATTAAGGTTCTTGAGTCCGAATGCTTCCTGAAGTTTGAGTGCGATTACTGCAAGTGAATAGCAGTCATTGCACTGTCCGGCATCGAGAACTCTTGGAATTCCCCCGATGTCGCCGAGATTGCTCTTGATGTATCTGTATTTAGCGCATCCTGCTGTAAGGATAATTGTGTCTTTTGGGAGGGCTTCAGCTACTTCTGTGAAGTAACTTCTTGAAGGTTGTCTTCCGTCACATCCGCCCATAACAACAAATTTTTTGATCGCTCCTGATTTAACAGCTGCGATGACTTTGTCTGCTACAGCCATTACTTGATTGTGAGCAAAACCTCCTACAATTTCACCTTTTTCAAGTTCTGTCGGAGCAGGGCGGGTCTTTGCAAGAGCTATAATTTCAGAGAAATCCTTCTTGCCTCCTTCTTTTCTGTCCGCAATATGTTTAACTTCGGGATATCCTGCAGCGCCGGTTGTGAAGATTCTGTTTTTATAGGAATCTTTAACAGGTACTATGCAGTTAGTAGTCATAAGAATAGGGCCATTGAATGATTCAAATTCCTTGTCCTGATGCCACCATGAACCGCCGTAGTTTCCAACAAGGTTTGTGTATTTCTTGAATTTCGGGTAGTAGTGGGCAGGAAGCATCTCGCTGTGAGTATAAACATCTATGCCTGTGCCTTGTGTCTGCTCAAGAAGTTCTTCCATATCTTTGAGGTCGTGTCCTGAAATGAGTATTCCGGGGTTCTTGCCTGTTCCGATATTGACTTTAGTAATTTCAGGATTGCCGTAAGTAGTTGTATTGGCTTTGTCGAGAAGAGCCATTGTAGTAACAGCGGTTTTTCCGCACTCCATTACGAGAGCTATCATTTCATCTACTGAGAGATTTTTGGTCGTTGAAGCTAGTCCTTTAACTATGAACTCATAGATTGTTACATCGTCATAACCCAGGATTGAAGCGTGTTTAGCATAAGCAGAGAATCCTTTGATTCCGTAAACAAGAAGTTCTCTAAGTGAGCGGACATCTTCATTTTCAGTAGAAAGAACTCCGATTGATTTTGCTTTCGCTAGCATTTCAGCTTCTGTTTTTGCAGTAAAGACGACAGAGTCACATTCACAAGTTATAGGCCCGTATTTCTTTACAAGCGATTCTCTGACTTCAAAAGCCTTTTCAATCTGAGCCATTATTGCCTGGTTTGAAAAATTAGCATTGGTAATTGTCATGAAGAGGGATTTGGTCATAAATCTCCCTGTTTCGATGTCAATTTTGCCTTCAGCTTTCTTTTCAAGTATTAGCGAGATTCCTCTGAGCGCGTGTACAAGCACATCCATAAGATCGGCTGTGTCTGACGGTTTTCCGCAAACGCCTTTTGCGAATCTGCATCCTTTGTTTCCAGCTGTTTCCTGACATTGATAACAAAACATAATTTCCTCCTATGTTTTCTGGGTTAATTTGATTTAATCATTATTAGAACCATTTTGAACTTTTCCGGAGCTGCTACCGAGTGTGGTTTATTGGCAGGCATAATAATCTGTTCGCCTGCTTTCAACTCAAACTTCTTTTCTTCTATAGTGATAAGAGCTTTGCCGTCAGTAATCTGAACAAGCGCATCGAATGGTGCAGAGTGAGTGCTGAGGCGCTGTCCGGCATCGAAAGCAAAAACAGTTACGGTTCCGGTTTTTTTATCGATAATGGTTCTGCTTGCTACAGTATCTTCCTGATAGCTGAGTAATTCATTGTATGTGAATGGCCTGGCTATCAGCTTATTTTCTAAAGTACTCATATTCCCTCCCATAGATTATAATATATTTCCATCCAAACTTAATTTAACAAGGTTCAATGGAATGTTTTTCCCTGATTGAGACAGAGCTTCAGTGACAATTGCGACAAGCCCTCTGCAGCAGGGTACTTCCATATAAATAACTGTTAAATCTCTGAGATTGTTTTCTCGTATTATTGCAGTAATTTTTTCAACATAATTGCTTGTATCATCGAGTTTCGGGCATGCGATGACAAGTTTCTTTCCTTTAAGGAGTTTTCCGTGGAAAGCGCCCATGCTGAAGGCAGAGCAGTCCGCGGCGATAAGTACAGATGCGTTCTCCCAGAATGGAGCATTAACAGGGACGAGTTTCAGCTGTATTGGCCACTGAGTAAGTTCTGACGGGACTTCTCCTCTTGGAGAATTAACCGCTCTTACTGCTTCGTTTTTTGTAAAGCTCCTAATTGCCATTCCTGGGCACCCACTATGAGAAGAAGAATGATTTTTATGAGCTGCCTCTTTAGTATTCCTGGCTTTGACAGCTTTTTCGCTAAACTCCTCTGCTTCTCTTTCTATTATTCTAATGGCATCAACAGGGCAGTCTCCTATACAAGCTCCAAGTCCGTCACAATAGACATCGCTTACGAGTTTAGCTTTGCCATTGACTAATTGGATAGCACCTTCGTGACATGCACTTACGCATTGACCGCAGCCGTTGCATTTATCCTGATCTATTTCTATTATCTTGCGTTTCATATATTAGTCCTTCTCTATAAAGAGTTATTTTTCAAAACAGTTTCTAGTGTTTTCCAGAGAGATTCAAATTCATCTTTCAGGCTGAACTGGTATTTATTAAGAAACCACTGGGTTAAAAGCAGTCTGAAAGAACCTAGTACAATTCTAAAGAGTTCTTTCGGTTCAGAATCCGACCGTATTTCATTCTTCTCCTGTCCCTTTAAAATCAAAGAAAGGATAAATTCCTTATGCTTATGAATCGATTCAGCAGCCGAAACTCTCAGCTCTTCATCCTGCATGAAAATGTCCAGAGAGAGCATGATATAAGCTATTTCGGGGAAGTGTTCAAATTGTTCAATCCTTCTTAAAATAAGTTTCTTAAGTTCAGATAGAGCCGAAGGATTCTTCATTGATATTGCTTTGAAATCATTCTGGGACGACAAACTGAAGAGTTGTATGATCCCTAAGAGTATCTCTCTTTTTGACTGGAAATGTCTATAGAGCGCCGCTTCGGTCAGGCCTATTTCTGAAGCTATGTTTTTTATCGTCATAGCTCGGACGCCATTCTTGGCCGCCAGCTTTACGCTTGCTTCAAGTATTTCTATCTGCCTGTCAGTCATATCAATCCTTATGTAAGTGAATATTTACTATCATTAAAAATAATCCAATATGATACTATGTCAATCTCATATAAATAAAAATTGTTAAATTTTCATAGAAGAGGGGGGTAAATGTTTTCTTTGTGTTAGTTTTTTAAAATTTATTTTTCTTGATAAAGCCTTATTCGTCAAAATATTTATAATATGCTGACAAATACATGAATTAATTCAAATATAAAAGCAGGCTAAATTTATGGATTATTTCTATCTCTTTGCTTTAATAGTAATTTTTACTTTAGCTATATCAGATCTAGTTGTTGGAGTAGGTAATGATGCAGTTAATTTTTTAAACTCTGCGATAGGTTCAAAAACGGCATCAATAAAAGTTATCATTGCCGTAGCCATTTTGGGAGTGCTTATCGGAGCTACATTTTCGGGTGGAATGATGGAGATTGCCAGGAAGGGGATGTTTTATCCCGAGAAATTTCTCTTTACCGAAATAATGGTTGTTTTTCTGGCAGTGATGTTTGCGGATGTTATACTTCTAGATTTTTTCAATACAGCCGGACTTCCTACATCCACTACAGTATCGATAGTTTTTGAATTGCTTGGATCGGCTTTTGCCGTAGCTCTCTTTAAAACTATCAGTACGGGGGCTGATTTAAGCGGCATATCTCAGTATATAAACTCTTCCAAAGCTCTTGGGATTCTCTCAGGGATTTTGCTTTCGGTCATAGTTGCTTTTACCTTCGGAGTAGTGATTCAGTATATTGTAAGAATATTTTTTACTTTCAACTGGGAGAAAACTTGCAAATATTATGCTCCGTTGTGGGGCGGTTTCTCAATATCAGCAATAACATATTTCCTTCTAATAAAGGGAGCTAAAGGCGCTTCTTTTACTACACCTGAAATGCTTCAGTTTATAAGCCATAATACTTTTTATATTCTATTAATAAGTTTTATTGCATGGACAGTTCTTCTTCAGGTACTCAGTTCATTGTTTAAATTTAACATCCTTAAAGTTATCGTTCTTTTTGGAACATTTGCTCTAGCCATGGCATTTGCAGGTAACGATCTGGTCAACTTTATCGGAGTGCCTCTTGCTGCCTATGATGCTTTTAAAATAATGCTTTCTCAGGGTTTTAAAGTTCCTGATCTTTTCATGGGAGGATTAAATCAAGCCGTAAAAACTCCTACTATATTCCTTCTTGCGGCCGGCATTATTATGTCGTTGACTTTGTGTTTTTCCAGAAAAGCCCGTTCAGTTGTTAAAACATCGGTTGACCTGAGCAGACAGACTGAAGGGAATGAAAAATTTTCGTCGAATCAATTATCCCGTTCACTTGTCAGGGTAGCTATTAATGTGGGGGATGTCTGCAAAGCGATAGTTCCAGGTCGTGTCCAGGTGTATATCAATAAGCGGTTCAAGACAGAAGAGGAGAATAATAAAAAAATAAAAGAAAAAGACAAACCCGCTTTCGATATGGTGAGAGCTTCGGTTAATTTGGTCGTGGCAAGCGCTCTGATTGCAATGGGAACTTCCCTGAAACTTCCTCTTTCTACTACCTATGTTACATTTATGGTAGCTATGGGAACATCTCTTTCTGACAGAGCCTGGGGAAGAGAGAGCGCTGTATTCAGGATATCAGGAGTTATAACCGTTATAGGGGGCTGGCTTTTTACAGGGATAATGGCTTTTTCCATGGCTTTTCTAATAGCCGCGATTCTTTATTACGGTGGAATATTCACCCTGGTGGCTATGATTATTATTTCAATAATCCTCATGTACAGAACTTATATAATACACTCTAAGAAAGAGAAGAAAGAAGAGAAAGCAGTAACTGAACTTGATACAGTTACTAAGAAATCACAAATAGCCAAGTGTAATGTAAAATCAGTGAAATTTCTTAGAGAGCTTCCTATTGTCTTCAATAAAACAATCTTTTTCATGATACATCAAAAGAGAAGCAAACTTAAGAAAACAATCTCTGATTTCAAAGATGTAACTAAAGAAATCAAGGACATGAGAAGCAAGGCTCCTTATGTGATCAAGAAATTTGAAGACGAGTATATTGCCGGTCTTTACTATATACAAGTTCTTGATTATATGAAGGAAATTTCAGATGCTCTAGTGAGAATTCAGCATGATATCTGGGAATACATTGATAATAATCATCCTGCCATAAATCATGAACAGGTTAAAGACTTGAAAATCCTCAGAAAAGAATTCGGTATTTTTATTTTAAAAATCATAAAATCAGCAAACAAGAAAGAAACTGTAAAAATATCGCCTCTAGAAAAAACAGGAGACGAACTTCATGAAAAACTAGAAGAGATGACAATGGCACAAATAATTATGGTAAAGAAAAATAAAATATCATCCAGAAATAGTTTGCTTATAACCAATCTTTTCCATGAGATGAAAAATATAGTAATTCACTCCATTAAATTCACTAAAGCTCTGAACAAACTCAACTTAGCCGGTGAAAAATCCAAATGACCAGAGTCGATAATTCTAACTCTAACTCTCTGCCTGAGACTCATCCTTTTTGAAATATTAATTTCAGGCATCCTTACCTGACTAAAATTGTTTAATCATGGTAAGTGAATAAACTGTAAATGAATAAAAATATTTTTAGGATTTTTTTGGTTTA
>MHBE01000009.1 GCA_001803205.1 Lentisphaerae bacterium GWF2_38_69
TATATCGAGGAAAGCGGATTCCAATCTATTCATCAGGACATTGTGGAAGTGATTAAATTGTTGGCAAGTATCGTGAAATCCTCAAAAGAATCTCTGAGGATAATGGAAAGTTGAAAATGGGGAATGGAACTTATACGAAAGAAGCAACTATGCTATCCGTTCATTTTCAACTATAACTAAAAAGGAAAAATATGGCGAAAAATATAGAACTGAAAGCAAAAACAGTAATAGCAAGAAGCCCTGATCAGGAATCAGCCTATCTTGACGGAGAAATAGTCATGATGAATGTGGAAAACGGCAACTACTATAATTTTAATGAAGTAGGAACTAGAATCTGGGAACTTATTGAGAAGAACCCTTTGACAATTGAAGAAATAGCTGAAAAGATATTTGAGGAGTTTGAAGTAACCAGAGAAGTAAGCTTGGAAGACACAATCAAATTTTCCAAAAAGATTTATGAATGGGGGCTTATAAAAGTTCAATAAGTTTTTTGAATGAAAGTATTTATCTACACATACAAGTTTTCCAAATTGAAAAATGCCGACAAGCGCTTGATTATCGAAGCCGTCGTTTTTCTTTTTATCGCCAGGATGACAATCCTTTTCCTTCCTTATTCAGTTTTAAAAAAACTTCTTGGGAAACATAAACATCGTAACATTGTTGAACCCTTAGATATCAGAACAATAAGAAAAGTCGCAAATATCATAAAAATTGCTTCTGACAGGCTTCCCTGGAAATGCAACTGTCTCCCTCAGGCAATAGCCGCCAGACATATGCTTAAAAAAAGAAATATCAGCAGCACTCTATACCTTGGCATGAGCAAGGATAAAGAAAAAAAGATAATTGCCCACGCGTGGTTAAAAGCAGGCAATATTCCCATAACAGGCGGAAGAGATAACAGCGAATTTACCGAAGTGGCTTATTTTGGATAGAAGAGTCAATCAAGGCTATTATCAATAACATTTAAGATCTTGCCGTTTTTGAGATTTATTACCTTGTCCGCAAAATTTAAAATAGAAGGTTTATGAGAAATTATAAGAAGCGTGTATTTCCCTCTCAACTGCTTGATAGCTTCAAGGATTTTTTTCTCGTTTCCCACATCCAGCGCGCTTGTGGCTTCATCAAGAATCAGAAGAGAAGGTTTTCTGAGAATTGTTCTGGATAGGGATATTCTCTGCCTTTCTCCTCCCGAAAGCCTCAGTCCCCTGTCTTTTACCACAGTATCAAGGCCTTTGTTCATGGACATAACCAGGTCATAGGCAGATGATAATCTTAGCGCCTCGAATATTTCTTCATCTTTAACATCAGGATTTCCTTTAATAAGATTATTCCGTATGGTGTCATGGAATAAAAATATTTCCTGCGGCATATAACCTATAGCTCTCTTCCACTTGTAGAGGTTTTCTTTGCTTATGACTGTATCATCAACTTTTATAGCGCCAGAATCAGGTTTCAGCATTCCTGAAATCAAATCTGCAATAGTGCTTTTGCCCGAACCGGAATGTCCTATTAGCGCTGTAATTTTTCCAGCCGGAATTTCTAGCGTTATGCCGTTTAGTTCAAATTCGGATTCATTTCCGTACGAAAAATTAATATTTTCCAGCTTTATTGATTCGCTGAGCGACATTTTATTTGAATTAGTATCTTGCGTGTGGTTACTGAGTTCCCTATGTCTATCTGAGTCATGCTGTAAACTTTTCATCGCCAGAAACGAAGGGAACATCCCAAGAATGTGTTGTGAGCTTGTTAGCAGTTCCAGAAAGCACGGGGCCAGTCTGGAAAAAATAAGGATAAGAAGAAGAACTCTCTCAGCTCCTATCTGGAATACGTTCATAGCCAGGTAAAGATATACGCATAGAAAGAAGCTGGTAGTGATAGTAAAAATCATATTGGTTCTTGAGTTAAGCATAGAAGAAGAAAGGGAGGTTGCCGATATTTCCTCATTCAGCTTTACGAAGTTTTGATACTCTTCTTTTTCCAGGCAGTAGCTCTTGGCTATTTTAAGGCCGTTTATATGGTCAAGAAGTATTGAGTAAATACCAGAAAGCGCATTCCTGGCTGTAGCGCCTTTTTGAAACGACTCAGGAAGATGGGATTTCAATAAATAGAAAGTGGCGCAGAATACGAGAAGTGCAAAAAATGTCAGTTTTGCGGAAATCATCAACGCCCATAAAATATAAAAAAATGCGACAGTTATTCCAATAAGGGCTTTCATAAAGAAAAAAGTCCCTGTAGAAACTCTCGGGATGTCTGAAGTAATCACATGAGCTATGTTCGAAGACTTTAGTTGAGCTATAAAGTTCCATTCCGCAAAAATAATAGACTTGAATAAATCACACCTGAGAGAGGAAGTAAACTGGTTTTGCAGCGTAGTATTGAGCAGATTTTGTCTATAGTTTATATATTTTATCAGAACGGTCAGAATGAAGTAGCAAAATAGCACCGAACCTATTGTTAGAGGAAGGCCAATGAAGTTCAATGTTTTCAGCAGGTAATTCGTAACGGAGTTCAGGGACATATCGTTTCGATTGGTTCCCAATCCAAATATCTGAAGAAACGGAATGAGCATGAATATCCCGATCCCTTGCCCAATGCTGGAAAGAGCTGTAAGCATTACCAGAAAAAGCAGTTTATAACGACAGAACCCTGCGAAGGATTTTATATATAACAGAAATATTTTGAAAGACTCTTTTTTTGATTTATACGGCATTGTTTGCTTATAGTAAATATTGATTTTTTTGTAAAAATAGACCGGAAAGCTTATTGCCGCTATCTGCAAGTTGCATTAGCATGTAAATAACATCTGAATTAAGTTATTTCCGTTATATTAGTCAAGTAAAAGGTGGCGAATGGATATTTATAATTTAAGCATCAAAGAACTACTTCATCATAAGCTCTATATGCACAGAGAATTCTGCTCCCCTGAACGCCTTTCAGCTTATGATTTGAAAGAATTGGCCAATATGAGGGAACGGCAAAAAAAGAGAAGTCTTGCTTTGGCAATGGAACTCAAAAGTCTTGTTACGCTTTTTTCAGAGAACAATATTCGATTCATAGTTCTGAAAGGTCTTCCTCTATCAGTCAAACTATACGGCGACATAAGCAGGAGACCTTCCAAAGATATCGATATTCTCGTCAAGGAAGACGATTTTGAAAAAATGATCGCAATTCTGAAGCCCGGCTACGAAATCGAAAAAAACTTCTTCGCAAGATCTCATGCTCATCTGCTTATTAAGAATCGGTTTAACGGCAATATTCATGAAATACATTTGAGGCTGCTTCATAACAAATATCTTTTTGACAAGTTTGATCCCTTCGGATGTAAATCTGATATCATAAATGTATTAGGAATGAAGCTTCCTGTTCTGCCATCTCCTTATGACCTGATTTATTTTATTATTCATGGGGCTATTCATAGTTGGTTTAGGTTATTTTGGCTCAAGGATCTCTCCGAATTTTGCTCCAGAAGCAACTTTAATATGCCTGAGCTTTTGAAATTGTCTGAAGAGTATGGAGTAACTAGAATAGTCGCAAGTTCTCTCATAACCTGTAACAGGATATTAGCAAAACCTGAATTAACGCAAGCGCTTAAATCTTATGCCGACAAAGATAAGCATATTAACACGCTAACGAATTTAAACCTTTCAAGTATAAAAAGCTCTATTCCTCCGAATACATCAGAAGCTTTGAAAATCAAAGCTATAAATAAGTACAAGTTATTAAGACACTGTCTCCTATTAAGAAAGGATATGAAGTACAAAATTGTTTCTCTTCTATCAAACTTTAGTCCTAGTGAAAACGCGTTGACTCTTCCTCTGCCTGAGAAGTACCATTTCTTGTACTTGTTTCTGCACCCAATCCTTGCTTGTTACCGCTGGTATGGTGCAAAATATCTTGGGAAAAAGGCGCATCTTCATTTTAAATGATCAAATTTCATCAATATTTGAATTTTTTAAATTTACCGTTAGACAATTCTTTCTGTTGTTCTATTTTATAATCTCTTTACTTAATGGCGTGTTGCCCAAGTGGTCTAAGGGGACGGTCTGCAAAACCGTTATTCGTCGGTTCAAATCCGACACACGCCTCCACTTTATTTTTGCTCTTGGCTCTTCCACTACAACGAGAGCAGATTTCCATTTAATAATGGTACATTCCGTTGAGGATGAAATAACATATTTTTGTCATAAGAGCAGCCCCGGCAATAGCCTTTTATACAGGCCTGAGATTTAAAGACATAGTTCATCTTCGCAAATAGCAGATATACCAGTTCCGTTTTGTTTTTCGAACTTACACCTAGGGACGCCCCCCCCCCCTGGCCGTCTCCAACTTGCTCGGGCAGGCTCCGAGGCGTCCGCCTATTAAAAGTGACCACCGTCACCGGTCAGTAACGCTTCTGCGTTAAAATCGAAAACCATTTCGTTATAGGTATAACTCATGATATTAAGGAAAGTAAAAAACTTTCAGATATTCAGCTACCTTAAACATTCGGGGCAGAGATATTGATAATGCTTTAGATTTGCCGAAGGAATATCTCAGGCAAAAGTTGAGCGCGCTAGAACAGTCCTCGACAAAGCCACGACTGAGGTCAAGGAAGCTGGGAAAAGGATATAAAAGAATTTTAGAAGGATGCTTTCTGAAGTATTTATAGAATGAATGTTGATATTATTATATTTTTAGATAATATTCCATTTTAGAATAAATAAATAAATTGTGCTGACTATAGATATAAATAATATGTAGTTTTGGAATAATATGAATAATTGGAAAACAGGAGCCAACAGAAGAATTTAAAAGAGATTTTAAGCACTATGAAAAGAAAAAGCCTAATGAATTGCGTGCAGTTTTAATTAATTTTGACAGGTTTTTTAATGCTTTAAAAGAAGTGAATAACCCTCTTTTAATTAAGGCCTGATACATTCACAGTGAGCCTAAAGGAATGTTGGCGATAGACCAGAAGGGAAAAAGTAAAACAAAGCTGCAAGAGACTAGACTTTATATATTTTGCATGATCGAGGGTAAAATAGTCAAGCTGTTGAAAATGGGCAATAAAAATACTCAGTCCGACGATATACAGAAATGTATCAAGATAATTGAGCAAACAAACAAGGAGAGAGGAAATGGATAAGCAATTCAATAATACAGAAGAGCTGATTAACAGTTTATCTGAAAGCGAGTCCTTTAAAAAAGCTGCTGTCAATGATTTAAAAAACAGAAAGATTTCTCAATTTTTATTCACAATGAGGTGTAGAAGTGGGTTAAATCAATCTGAATTAGCTAAGAAAATCAATGTTACACAAAGCAAGATTTCCAAGATTGAAAGTTCCGCAGACGATAAAATAAGCGTTAAAGACTTATCTATGTATGCAGACGCTTTAGGTCTTCAGCTTGAAGTAGGGTTCAGGAATAAAAAAACAAAAATTTTCGATCTTGTCAAATATCATGCTTTTAGAATCAAGGAGCACTTAGATGAGCTATGCAAATTAGCAGGAGATGATGCAACTATTCAAAAAGGCGTAATGCTTGCTCATGGCGAAACATTATTCAATGTAACTAATATGATAGCTTCTAATCTTGAAAAATTTCCGATATTCAAAGAATGTCAAAAAGCAGAACAAGAGAGTGTTCATATAAAGCAACCTCTGTATAATACTGAAGGCAAAATTGAAGAATTTGCTTCAACTTAGAAGTAAAAGCTCCGGATTTCTCCAGGGCAAGAAGTAATAGATATAGCTAGGATACAGTTATTTGCTTGCTTTTTACAAACGCTTGAATATCCTCTTCTTTAAATGTCCGTAGTTTTGAGAAATAGCTATTTTCTGGCAATTAAGATTGCCGATTTTTATGTAGGTTTATTAGGTAGTGTCAGATCCACGCAGAGCGTGGCAAGGTAGGGCGTGTGACGATTGCCCCCCTTATAAACGGACGCTAACGCTTCTGCGTTAAAATCGAAAACCATTTCGTTATAGGTATACATGGAGATTACATTGGTCTTATTCCGGCCAAGACGAAAAGGAAAAAGAAAGATGTCCATATTTATATACGGCCTGACCTAAGGAAGGTTCTCGACTATCAACTTGAACAAATTCCTGATGATGAAGATTACTTTTTCCCTGATGCTATTGCTCAATACGAAGGTAACGAGTTTCGCTTGACATTCGGGAAAATACTCGATAAATGCAATATTAAATCCAATGCAAGAGGAAATGTAGGCTTTCACTCTCTACGCCATACCTTTGTAACGCTTGCAGAGGAAAGCGGAATAGACAGGCGCATTATCCAAGGAGTAGTAGGGCATGGCAGCCCTGTTATGACAGGCCATTACTCACACGATCTGAAGTGCATTCGTGAAATTGATAAAATGCCTTCATTACTAGAATAACAAACTACAATTTAAGTATTGAAGAAACTCCAAGTGTAATTATACTATAATTGTGACAATGCTAAAAATTACATGGGATACAAACAAGGCAGAGCTAAACCTCAAGAAGCACAATGTAAGCTTTGAAGAGGCTAAAAGTGTATTCTATGACGAGAAAACTATTGAGTTCTTTGATACCGGACACTCCGAAGAGGAAAGCAGATTTCTTCTCCTGGGAATGTCTGATCAGTTCAGGCTTCTTCTTGTCGCGCATTGTTACAGGGATGAAGAATCTATTATACGAATAATATCAGCAAGGAAGGCAACTAAAGATGAAAGCAAACACTATAGATGATATTGAAATGAAAGCCGAATACGACCTTTCCAAGTTTAAATCTCACAAGAACCCTTACGCCAAGAGGCTTAAGAAGCAGATTACTATAGGACTGCATAAGGAAGTAATTGACTATTTTAAAGAACTATCCAAGGAAACGAATATTCCTTATCAGAACATCATTGATATGTACCTTGTGGATTGTGCCAGAAAGCACTTGAAACCAAATATCAGTTGGAAGTAACCTCTTGCCTTCCGGAAAGATTAGAGTCAGTTCATACCCGAAATCAATTTCAGGCTCCGCACAGTTCCTTTCAGGAGTGCTTGCCAGTAATAGTGCGATCCTCCGGAATTTGTTTTCGGACTGAATACGGCTGTTACTGGCATTTTTTCTCTTCAGCTCTCAAATATCTGTAGCTACCTTATTAAATACATATGCCATTAAGCCGTTTGCTGTTAATATTTCATCTTGAGTATAAGCTTTCCCCTTAAGATCCTCTATTAGATGTCCAGTAAATACTGAGTGATTCGGAATTGATCCTCCGGAGTCAGAAACTACTTCATCGGCTTTTCCAGCAGTAAGTACTTGTCGCGAATATCTAAGCATCATATCTTTTAGAAAACGTGCGCTACCTGCATGCAATCCTCTAGACAGAGCTAATCCTCCATAGCATGCATCCATTATAAAGAGCATATGCTTTGCTCTAATTAGTTCGGAATTACGAGTAAGATCATCCCATCTTATGAGAGAAGACAAGTCATGAGTATCTGCATCATAGGGAATTAAATAGCCTACTTCGCCACGAATGGCACTATGTGTAGTCCCATGTCCAGCAAAGAATATTAATATCCTCTCATCGCAGTCAACATTTTTAGCAAGTTTCATAAACTCATGACAGATGTTGTCTTTGGTTGCAGCGTCATCGATTAGATAGACTATGTCTTCTTTGCGATAAACTTTAACTGATAGTAATATCGCATTTATCAACTAATTAGTCAATCTTTATTATATGCAACTCTCAGGCTCAAACTTGGTAGTACTACAGAGTAACTAATTCAGGAAATATCTCATTATATCAGATTATATCTATGAGTATAAATAGCTAATATTTAGGCACTTGATAGCTAACTTTAAAACCGTTATTCGTCGGTTAAAATCCGACACACGCCTCCATTTTTTTATTGAACTCTGGCTTTTGTATTAGAAGTTGCTCGGTTGGGATATTAGATTCAGGAATTCATTGCGGGTAACAGCTGAAGTTCTGAAAGAACCAAGCATGGAGGAAGTTACCATTTTTGAATGCTGTTTTTCGACGCCTCTCATAGTCATGCACATATGCTGAGCCTCGATAACGATACCTACTCCTCTTGCTCCTATTTTCTCAATAATAGTTTCTCCAATCTGTCTGGAAAGTCTTTCCTGAAGCTGGAGCCGTCTGGCAAAGACATCGACGATTCTGGCAAGTTTGCTTACCCCAATGATTTTCTTATTGGGTAGATATCCAACATGGCATTTTCCATAAAACGGAAGCATGTGATGTTCGCACAGGCTATAAAACTCAATATCTCTTACGATTATCATATCGCAGTTTTCAGACTCAAAGAGGGCATCTTTTATTATGTCATCAATGCTTTCAGTATAACCTTTAGTCAGGAATTTCCAACTTTTAGCCACTCTATGGGGAGTATTGACAAGTCCTTCACGATTTGGATCTTCTCCGATTTTAATAAGCAGATCTTTTATAAGTTTTTCCATATTGTATTTATTTATTAGCTAAATTGATTTTAACTTTTTTGCTCTAAGTTGTCCGCATGCGGCATCTATTCCAGCTCCTTTTTCATATCTGAAAGTGACATTTGCGCCGGATTTTTCAAGTTCTTTTGAAAAAGCAAGGCATTTATCGCGCGTCGGTCTGGAGAAAGAAGAGCCTTCTACTTTGTTAAATGGTATAAGATTAATTTTGGCTCTGAGATCATTGGCTATATCTGCGAGGCTTTTAGCTTGTTTCAGGGAATCATTTATTCCGTCAATCAAAGTATATTCTAAGGTTATGAGCCTTGAAGTTTTAGCAAAATACCGTTTGCAAGCATCAATAATTTCCTTTATCGGAAAACGACTTTTATCAGGAATCAGCAGAGCTCTAGTCGAGTCATCCGGAGCATGAAGAGAAACAGCAAGATTGTACTGTTTTCCCAAGGCTGTTAGTTCATCTATTTTCTTAGGGATGCCGCTTGTAGAAATGGTTATTCTGCGCTGCGCATAGCCTATGTATTCTTCAGAGCATATAATATTCAGGGCTTCAGTCAGGTTTTTAAGATTCAGGAGCCCTTCTCCAATACCCATAAAAACTACATTATCGGGTAGTTTTCCGATGTATTTTGAAAGTAATATAAATTGTCCTGCAATTTCTGAGGCTGTAAGGTTTCTGACAAAGTCGGGTATTCCGCTTGCGCAGAAACGGCATTTAATTGGGCAGCCTACTTGTGAGCTAAGGCAGAAAGTTTGCCTGTCAGGAGTTTTTATAAGTACGCTTTCGACGCAATTATTGTCTTCAAGCTCTATTAAAAATTTTTCTGTTCTGTCGGAAGTGTTGCATGACTCGGCTATTTTAGGATAATCATATGAAAAATTATCCTTTAACTTTGCTTTGAGATCTGCGGGAAGGTTGGACATCAAATCAGGATTAATTATAAACTTTTTATATACCCAATTGATTATCTGATTGACTCGATATCCGGGCATTTCGGGAATGACAGCGGAGAGTTTCTCGTAAGTGATCCCAATAGTTGGTTTTTTGTTAATATTCATCAAAATTCAATTCCTATAGTTTTCTTTGGTTCCTGGAAACCTTTCCAGATATAGATAGTTCTGCCATTGTAATTAATAGCAGAAATTTTTGTCCATTGTCTTTCTGTGTAGTATGCGGGCATGGAAAGAGAGAGAAGATATACTGTTTTTTCCGAAATTGGCAGATGTTCAAAGGTGTCTATCTTTTTTATCTTGCAGCCTAGATAGCTTCCCAGTACATACATGTCTGCAATTTCGGGGGCTTTATAAATCACAAGGTTACTATTAAATTCTCCTCCAATGTCTTTCTTTATAAGATTTGCAGTTTTCTTTGTTTCATCGCTTTGGCTTATGTATGGAATTGTTACTGCCCAAAAACATAACATAAAAACCAATGCTGCGCACAAGCAATGCATCCAGACTGAAATTTTCTTTCTTGATAAGATTGCTGCAGTTCCTACAAGGACTGCGATAAGAGTTTGAACTATTCCTATTTCCTTATAAACAGCAAAAAAAGAAAAGCCTTTTGAGAAAAATGTATTCTGAATAAATACAAACAGGTTCGATTCGTTCCACAAATTTTTAGGTATTATAAAAAACAAGAGTGAAATAATGGCATAAAAAGTAAAAACCCAAACTATTACTGAAATTATAGAGTGAAAGATAAAGCCATTTCTGCGTACCGCTAAAGAGTAATTCATTCCGGCCAGAATTGCCAGAGGAGGAATAAGAAGCAAATCAAGTCTGTGATTCTTTTCCGGAGAAAGCCATAAGAGAAAAAACAAAGCAATAAAAACGGTTCTCAAAAATCTGCTGAAGATCGGGTTTTTATCAAGGGGTTGATAGGCCGCGCAAAAAGGAGGCCATGCTATTATAGACCAGGGCAGGAGATTTAAGAAAAGTTCAAAAGGATAAGTCAAGAGGCCTTTAAGGTAATGAGCAGTAAAGAGAGTAGAAATGCCTGCATAATTGACTGAAATTGTATTTGCTGAACCTTCATGAAGGAGCATGCACAGCACTATAAAAATAGCAATAACAGCCAGAGAGACCTTAAAACCCCATGTGTTTAATTTTTTCCATATGGTCAAAGGCCTTCTTAAAAAGATCAGGGGAAAACAAAAATAGAAAAAGGATATCCAGCCTATCGCATAGAAGGCAAAGCCGCAGAAAATTGAAGCTAAAATCCATGCTTTATTCCAATTGCCTTTTACTGCAGCTTCATAGTACCAGACAAGCCAGCCGATAAGCATAAGTGCTATGCCCAGAGTCAGAGGAGATCCTACAATCGCTGCTGTAAGCATGATATATGAAGACATGATAAATCCTGCGCTAACAACTGCAGGTTGGATTCCGGAAGTTCTCATAGAGGCAATAAATACTACTACGACTATTGCAGCAAGAGAAAGGATTGAAACAAGCCTGATTCCGATTTCCAGGGAAAAGCCGCTTTTATACAATATCGAAACCAGATAAGGAAAGAGCGGAAAAGTATTAGCAAGTGTTTCACCGTGAGCTAGAGCTGAAAAAGATGAGAAATTGTTTTCAAGAGCAATAACGGCAAATTTTCCCTCGCTGCTGAGAAGTTCTCTTAGACCGAGATTCCAGGGAGAATAGAGCAGACAAAAGAATATAACAAGAAAGGAAACGCTTAAGTATTTATTTGGAATTTTTTCTTCGTAAATCACAAATATAAATCAGAGGAAGGACTGTCCGGCCTCACTTTCGAGACCTATCAACCCAGAGCTCAGGAAACTTCCCGAAGCGAAGTGTTGTATTGTAATCCATTTATCCACTGTCGGTTTAAGCAAATAGTCTTCTATCTCTACATTAAGAACTATATTTTTATTGCAATAAGGGCAGTGCTTGAAGTGTTCGATATCTATTCTATAAAGAAGTTCAGAGCATTTCGGACAGACCAGAACCTTGTCAACTTTCCAGTCGATTCTCTTGAAATCATATTTTTTCATTTATTGAGAGTCTCCTGTTTGATTCAGACTTCATTCGTAAAATGTGATGGGCCTGGTTTTCTGCCGATGGCTACTTTTCCTGTTCTTGCAAGATCAATAATTCCGAACCCGGCCATCATCTTAATAAAAGCATCAATTTTTTCTCCGCGGCCTGAAAGCTCTATGGTAAGTTCGCTTTCGTGCACATTTACTATTTTGCCTTTAAAAATTTCTGTAATCTGCATTAGTTCGGAACGGGTGGCTGCTGTAGCATTAACCTTGATGAGAAGCAGTTCTCTTTCTATGAAATGCTTACCGGTTAAATCCGAAACTGATATTACATCTATAAGCTTTGAAAGCTGTTTCTCTATCTGCTCAATTACAGCATCATCTCCTGATGTGGCTATAGTCATTTTGGAAACGCCTTCTTCGTTGGTTGGGCTTACCGTGAGGGAGTCTATATTGTAGCCGCGCCCGCAAAAAAGCCCTGCAATTCTTGCCAGTACGCCAAATTTATTCTCAACTAATACTGATATTACATGCTGCATCATCTGAACCTTTCAAAGATTAATATTTAATAACATAAAGTTGTTTGTTTTTATATATAGCTAATTGTTCCGTTTTAGCAAGCGCATCAAGAAAACTAGAAAATGGAAATTCAGCATGCAATGCAAAAATATTCAATTTTATTGAAGAAAAACTGATTGGCTCTTTTTCTTTATTAAAATATTATGTAAATTTCTGTTTTTAATTAATCTAAGGAATCAGAGGATATTTATTATGAGCATTGATAGTCCTGTAACTACAGAAGGCTTCATCGAACTGGAAAATAAATACGGCGCAAAGAATTACAAACCTCTCAATGTAGTCCTTTCTAAAGGGCAGGGCGTATGGGTTTGGGATATCGAAGGGAAAAGATATCTTGATTGCCTTTCAGCCTATTCTGCCGTCAATCAGGGGCACTGCCATCCGAAAATTATTCAGGCTATGATTGATCAGGCTCAGAAAATGACTCTTTGTTCACGCGCTTTCAGAAATGATCAACTGGGTCTTTTCTACAAAGAACTTTGCGAAATGACAGATTCGAATATGGTTTTACCGATGAATAGCGGAGCCGAAGCAGTAGAATCTGTAATCAAAGCTGTCAGGAAATGGGGATATAAATGCAAATATATTCCGGAAGGACAGGCCGAAATAATAGTTTGTAATAATAATTTTCATGGCAGGACTGTAACAATCATTAGTTTCAGCAGCGAACCTCAGTACAAGGACGGATACAGCCCTTATACTCCCGGCTTTAAACTTATTCCGTTTGGGGATGCAGAAGCTCTTGAAGCGGCTATTACTCCAAATACAGTTGCTTTTATGGTTGAACCTATCCAGGGAGAGGGCGGGATAATCCTTCCTCCTGAAGACTACCTAAAGAAAGTCCGCGAAATTTGCACAAGAAAGGGAATAATGTTTGTAACAGATGAAATTCAAACGGGGCTTGGAAGAACAGGTAAGATGCTGGCAGAAGAACACTTCGGAGTACAGGCAGATGTGACTGTTATCGGCAAAGCTCTTTCTGGCGGTGCATATCCTGTTTCGGCAGTTCTTTCCAATAAAGAAGTCCTTGGAGTATTCCACCCCGGCGACCACGGCAGCACATTTGGCGGAAATCCCTTAGCCTGCGCTGTAGCCAGAGTTGCTCTTAGAGTTCTTAAAGAGGAAAACCTTCTTGACAATGCCGCAAAACTCGGTTCATATTTCATGGAAAATCTGAAAAAGATCAAGAGCCCTTACATCAAGGAAATCAGAGGAAAGGGCATGCTTATCGGTGTAGAACTTTTTGTAGAAGCAGGCGGAGCTAGGAAATTCTGCGAAGCCCTTCAGGAAGAAGGCGTTCTATGCAAGGAAACACATGACCATGTGATCCGTTTCGCCCCACCTCTTGTTATTAAAAAGGACGAAATCGACTGGGCCCTGGAAAGAATAGACAAAGTCCTCACAATGAGCTTATAAGTTTCAGATTGTACCACGGGCGTCTCGCCCGTGTTTTTTTTGTATCCTTTGTCCTAATAGGATTTTTCGTTTTTTTCATATTATGGTTATCTAAATATTGGATTTCTCCTCAGAGACAGTTACGCTATTTGACTATTGACTATTGTTTCCTATAAAGATAGACTATAGCATGAATTAGTATAACCGTTAGAAGTATAATCATAACTGTCTATTTATTACGCATGCAAAAGAGAATCAAAGAGATAGAATCAGGAAACAACAAAAGACTGAAAGCAGTGGATTTTTTTTGTTCTGGAGGCGGAATGACTGCTGGATTTCGCAAGGCTGGTATCAAAGTCTTGGGAGGAATTGATATTGATTCGGAATGCGGAAGAACTTATACCGAAAACAACCCCGGTTCGAAATTTATTCACTCTGATATCAAAAAGTTATCTTTTTTAACTCTCAAAACAGAACTCAAAATAGAAGAGAATGATGATAATCTGATATTTATCGGATGTAGCCCTTGTCAATACTGGAGCAATATCAAGACAATAAAAGCGAAATCGGAAGAATCCAAAAACCTACTCGTCGACTTCCAAAAGTTTGTAGATCATTTTAATCCTGGATATATTGTGATAGAAAATGTCCCAGGTATTCTAAAGCGTTCCGAAGAGAGTCCGCTGAAAGCCTTCTTAAGTTTTCTTAATAAAAAGAATTATAAATATGTGCATGACATAATTAACGCATCTCATTACGGCGTTCCTCAAACAAGAAGAAGGTTTTTACTTCTTGCTTCAAGGGTTACGGATAATATTTCTTTGCCAATAGCTGATACCAAAGACAGTTTGCCGACGGTCAGACACTTTATCGGAGATAAAAAGAAGTTTAAAGCGATTCCAATAGGACATAATGATACTACGGATTTTCTGCATACGACATCAGGACTTTCAGCTGATAACCAAAAGCGCTTACTACTTACGCCTCATGACGGTGGAACAAGAATGGCATGGAAAGATACGGAATTGCAAATTCCGGCTTACATGGGAAAGGATAATTCTTTTCAGGATATATATGGGAGAATGTATTGGGACAAACCAGGTCCAACAATTACGACAAAATTTTTTAGCATAACAAACGGGAGATTTGGTCACCCTGAACAAGACAGAGGGATTTCGCTTCGTGAAGGTGCAACTCTACAAACTTTTGATTTGGATTATAAGTTTTTTTCTACATCAATGGCATCTGCCGCACGCATAATCGGTAATGCCGTACCTCCTCAATTATCAATGCGTATTGCAAAAACAATATTAAAGAATATTCGAAACTATGACTGAAAGAACTAAGATATTCCATATAAAGATATTAGGAAGATTGCTTGAGCTTCTAGGCGTTCAAATGTATAAACATAGAGATGCGGCTGTTGCTGAACTTGTTGCAAACTCTTGGGATGCCGGAGCAAAGCATGTTTGGATTACTATCCCAACTGGTACCGAGTATAACAAAGATATAAGCGAAATCTCTATAGAAGACGATGGCTGTGGGATGAATGAGGCAAGCTTGCAAGATAAATATCTTGTAATTGGGCGGAACAGAAGGATTGCAGAAAGTTCTGAAGAGTTTAAAGGCAGACGAGTTATGGGAAGAAAGGGAATTGGCAAACTCGCTGGCTTTGGAATAGCATCGATGATGAAAGTTGAAACATGGATAGATAATCAATCCATTGAGATTTCTCTTGATCTGAATCATTTGAAAAACAATCCTACTACAGAAACAAAAGATGATATAGATAAAAATTTAGATGGTACTATTCGCGATGAAAAACCTAAAGGTATACATGAAGTCTCCTGTTCAGGTACCCGCATTAGGCTATCTACATTAAAACAACAGACCAGTATAGATATTAATGCTTTACATATTTCGTTGGCGAGGAGATTTAGTAGAACAGTTCAAGGACACATGAAGATTTTCATTAATGAAGAACCTTTAAAACCACCTAAAATTGACATACATAAAAATTCGCCACCTTTAGATAACGAACTTGAAACTGAAAGACTAGATAATAATGAGGTTAAGTATACATATTCTTATTCTAACAGCCCCTTAACAAGAGATAGGAATTTACAAGGATGGACTATTTTAGTTAACGGAAAGACAGCACAAGCCCCACCCTTCTTTTTCAATGTAGATATTAATGGGACATCCCAGCATAGTAGTAAATACCTACTTGGCACTATAGAAGCCGATTTCTTGGACAAGGGTTCAACAGATGAGACTGATATTGTTTCTACTGATAGACAAGAGATAGATTGGGATAGAGAAGAAGCAAAATCATTATGGGATTGGGGACGAAAGCTTACGCAAAAAATCTTTAACGAAATTGGTGAGCGTAATGCTGAAGAATCTAAAAACATTGTTGAAGAACATCCAGAGTATAAAGCCAGAATAGATGCGCTAGATAAACCACTTCGAATACAATGCTTAAAATTCATTGGCAGTATTGGTAAAATAAAAGTGTATGGGGATGAAATGTCAGCCAAGGAAAAAATTCTTCAGATGGCGGATCAAATTATAAAGGCCTTTGAGTATAGGCATTTTATCGATGTAATTAATGATATTGAAGAAGCAAGTGAAAACCCAGAAAACCTAGAAATACTTCTTACTCATTTAGAAAAATGGGAAGTGCTAGAAAGCCGCTCGATACTCGAAATTATAAAAGGGCGGATAAGGGTTGTTGACAAATTTTATGACATGATTATTAATAGAGCTCCAGAGACGGCAAATAGAGACTTGGGCGCAGATAATTTTCATGATTTAATTGCTGGGTTCCCTTGGCTATTAAATCCTGAATGGCAAGTATATTTAGAAGAGAAGTCAATTTCTACCATACTTAAAAAACTAGGAGAAAATGACTTTCCTGAATTAATGAAGAATAAGCGAGTAGATTTTCTTGCCTTACAAGGTAGCGGCACAATTGCTGTAATTGAAATAAAAAGTGTAGATGATGTCTTACCTTTAGAGGAGCTTAGAAAGCTTGAAGATTATAAAAATGCTTTAACTTCTGCCCACAAAGAAAAATTGGTATGTGTTTTAATATTTGGTGGCAAACATAGTATACCAAAAGAGACATGGCAAAGATACGAAGAATCCGTAGACTTCAAAATCTTGGAGTGGAAAAATGTTTTTTCTGCCAATAAAAACTATTACTTGCACTATAGAGCTGTTCTTGAAAACCATATTTCAGATCCTAATTTCAGACTGAAAGCAGATGAAATTAAAAACACAAGAAGAATGCTAGAGAAAGACTCGGTTTATCGTAATGTGATTGATAGAAAAGAAGGACTAGGTATTCAAGATATAAACATTCCTATATCTTAATTGTTTATTGATATAAGATACTGATTATAAGTTGATAATTGTTTTTTTACATAGCAAGTAAGCCAGATATTTTTAGTCTGCTGATATTACAATGGATATTGCAATCCTGATAGATGAAATTTCAAAGATGAAAGCAAGAAATGCTTTCAAAAGCTATATTGAGTATATTCAATTTCCATATTTCAGAAATCTAGAGAAGAATACGCGAATTACTTTTGGTTTTCCTTTGACTGTTTTTGTAGGTCAAAACGGTTCTGGCAAAAGTTCTACACTTCATGCTCTTTATGGAGCACCTAAGAAAAACACTCCTTATGATTTTTGGTTTTCTACCGCTATTGATCCTATTATAGAAGTTTCAAGTGGTGGTGATCGACATTGCTTTTTCTATGTCTATAAAAACCACATGGGCAATGAGCTTGAAGTCCTTAAATTGCGTATATTCAAACGGAATAATCCTGATTACTGGGAAACCAGTAGGCCGGTGTTAGCCTATGGAATGAAGAAACTACCTGGAGGGAAACGAAACGAACCTATTGAAAAAGATGTCGTATATATAGATTTTAGATCAGAACTTAGTGCTTTTGATAAATATTTTTACTTTAAAGATCCAAGAAGGACTAAAACAGTTAAGACCAAACAGGACTACCTAAGAAAGTATTCTGTGTATTTGAAGAAAATAATTGATGGAAAAGGATCAATTTTAACAAGATACAATAAGGAACAAAACGAAACGCTTAAAATATTTACTCCCATCGAGCTTTATCATATTTCAACTATTTTAGGTAAGAAGTATAAATCTGGAAAAATTGTAAGACACAAATTGTTCGAAGAATGGGGATACTCTGTTATTTTTGAGACAGCAGTCTGTTCTTATTCTGAGGCTTTTGCAGGTAGTGGTGAGATAGCTGTTGTAAGGTTGGTTTTAGAGGTTTTAGATGCAAAGCAATATTCTCTTGTTTTGTTAGATGAACCTGAGGTGTCTTTGCATCCAGGAGCACAAAAACGACTAACATATTTTCTTCTGGATCAGACAAGAAAGAAACAACTGCAAGTAGTTGTTTCTACTCATTCTCCCAGCATCATAGAAATATTACCGCCTAAAGCCATCAAAGTTTTCTCTCAGCTTCCTTCAGGAAAATTTAATGTCACTAATGAGGTAACACCTGATGAGGCATTCTATCATTTAGAACAAACCAGCTCCGCAAATAAAACCTTAATAGTAGAAGATTTGCTATCAAAAGAAATCGTCAATGGGGTATTAAAAGAGATGGGCAACGCTACTGCGTCACTATTTCAAGTTAACTATTATACTGGAGGCGCTTCAGTTATTAAAAATAATTTTATCAATGTATATAGCCACTCCAATGAGTTAAATAAGTTTGTCATTTTTGATGGTGACCAAAAATTAGTTCCACAACATTTCAATCCTGATTCAATAATCGGATTAGATCAAACGATTGAAAGATATAAAAGTGAAATAAAGAAACAAACAGGAAGCGATATTACTTTTTATCCTGACGGTAGCAAAAATGGAGGAGCAAGAGAGGATCAGCTTAAAAAACTACAGGAAAATTACTTAAGATTCTATTTGCGTAATGTTTTTTATTTGCCGTTAAAGTCACCGGAAGAAATAATCTGGAATCAAGAGTTGGTCGAACAGTTTTTGAAAGCAATAAAGAAAGCGGATAGCATAGAAAAAATTAATGAGACCGAAGGTTGTAAAGATAGATTTCTGCTTATTACAGAGGCTATGACAGGCGATAGTAAAAATATTGTTTCAATTGAAAAAATGTTTTTAGAAAATTGGTTAAAGGAAAAACCTGTAACATATGAGCAAGTAATAGCAATTATTACATCTATCCGAGATTTAAATGACTGATGTTTTTACAAAGAAGAAGCGTAGTCAACTGATGGCTTTGATTTCCGGAAAAGAAACAAAACCCGAAATATCGGTCAGAAGTTTTTTATTCAGACAAGGTTTCCGTTTCCGTAAGAATGTAAAAACGCTTCACGGTAAACCTGATATTGTATTACCAAAATATAAAACTGTAATCTTTGTTCACGGATGTTTCTGGCATGGACACGAGAGTTGTTCAAAGGGAACTCGACCAACCTCTAATGTTGAATTTTGGAAAACAAAAATTCAAAGGAATATTGACAGGGACTCCAAAGTCAAAAACGAACTTAATGCTTTAGGTTGGCATGTTATAACCATATGGGAGTGCGAAATAAAGAATAAAGGTTCCTTTTCTGCTATGATGAACAAACTGATTAGTCTTTTAAAATCATTAAATAGAACAAAGAAATAGAATTGTTGATTTTAAACACATAAAGAGCTAATTTCCAATCCTAAGTAGCGTAATATTTTTCTCGAAACATTAATGAATATTTACATATATGAAAACTAAAGGACAAATGACTTTCTGGGAGCATATTGAAGAGCTGCGCTGGACAATTTTCAAGATTATTGGGACTCTTGTCGTAACGACTATTCTTGGCCTCTTCTTATCTGACATGATACTTAAGTTATTTCTTCTTCCGATAGAGATTATTAAGGAAAGGTATCCTGAATTCATAGTGCAGCAAATCCTGACAAACCCCTTTGACGGAGTGATAATAAAACTCAAAGCAGCGTTAATGGGCGGGATTATATTAGCATATCTGCCTGTATTTTATTTCGTGTGGCAGTATGTGAAACCTGCTTTGAAGAATAACGAAAAGAAAGTCTTCTTCTGGGCAGGCATTGTCGGGACTCTGTTTTTTATTACAGGAATCATATGCGGATATCTGGTAATAACGCCTATGCTTTTTGCTCTCCTTAAATTCGGAATATCTTCAGCAGAAAATCTTTGGGCTGTAAGAGAATTTGTGAGTTTTGTGTTTTATTGGCTGCTTGGAGCGGGTATAATTTTCGAGCTGCCTCTTTTGATGTTCGTATTATGCAGTTTAGGAATCATCAAAATAATAACGCTGAAAAAACTCAGAGCCTATTTTTATGTAGGAGCTTTTATTTTTGCGGCGGTCGCCACCCCTTCAACAGACCCTTTTTCAATGCTTCTTGTGGCTATTCCTTTATTAGTTCTTTATGAAATAAGCATTTTTGTCATATCAATTTTGGATAAAAAATCGAATAGAGTTGATGATTGAGCCCTTTTGGAAAATGGTTTTAAAGATATAATCTCTGGAAAATAAAAAAGGAGTGAATAGAAAATGATAGGCGCATGGGAAATTGTTCTGATTTTTTTGGTTATCCTTTTAATATTCGGAGGAAAGAAAATTCCTGAAATAGCACGCGGTTTAGGCAAGGGATTGCGTGAATTTAAAAAGGCAAAGGACGAAATTACTGATGATATAGTCAAGATAGAAAAGACAGATTCAAAAGTAAAAGATGATAAAGAACAGGACTGATTGATTATGGACAGAAGGGAGTTTTTGAAAAAATGCGCTATGGCAACAGTTGCGGCCGGTGTAACTCGTTTCTTTGGCAATTCCGCTCTGGCTGCCGATGATAGTACGGCTATTGATGTAGTGGCTGTTAGGAACGGGACACCTGATGCTATGTTTGACGCCGGGATAGAGGCTCTCGGAGGTATTAAGAATTTTGTCAAGAAGGATCAGACCGTTGTATTGAAGCCAAATATGAGCTTTGCGAGCATACCGGAGAAAGCGGCAACAACAAACCCTATACTTGTTAAGCGCGTAATAGAGCAATGTTATAAAGCCGGAGCCAAAAAAGTTTATGTGATAGATCATTTGCTGATTGTCAACGATAATGAATTGAACGAAATTGCAAAAACAGCTAAAGAAGCTGGAGCGGAAGTTCGTTCTGCAGATGGTAGTCAGTGCTATAAGGAAGTTAGAATTCCAGGTGGGAAGAACCTGATTTCAGCACAGGTTCATGAACTTGTTATTAATTCTGATGTCTTTATTAATATGCCGATATTGAAGCATCACGGCGGAGCCAAAATGACCTGTGCCCTTAAGAGCCTCATAGGAACAACATGGGACATGAAAGAGTTTCATACAAACGGGCTAGACCAATGCATAGCTGATATTTCACTTTTCAGAAGACCAACTATCAATATTGTCGATGCTTACTATGTCTTGACCGAAGGCGGTCCGAGAGGAAGATCAAACTCAAAGGTTATAAACCCTAAAATGCAGTTTATTTCTACAGATATCGTAGCTGTAGATGCTGTTTCTCTCAAACAGGCAAGGCAATGGGGTATTGTAGTCGGAGAAGTACCTTATATAAAAATGGCTTACGATCATCATCTCGGCAAAATGGATATCAGTAAGATGAACATTAAGAAAATAACTGTATAGCTCTTCTTTTTTAATATCTAAACAATCCAATGTTATATAGAATATTCAGAATACTTGTTTCGGGTCTGATTCTCCTTGCCTTTCTGTCAGGTTTTTTCATCCATTTTGATCTGTTTGAAAGTCTCAGCTCATATATTGCGTCGTGGCAGTTCTTTCCCGCGATAATCTCTTCTTTAAAATCGGGTTTCTTTGCCATATCCCAGATTGTTGTTTTAGTCATAACTGTTTTATTCGGGAGGATTTACTGTTCCTTAATTTGCCCTCTGGGAACAGTTCAGGACTTTTTTGGAATATTTTCTAAAAGGAAAAGAAAATTTTATTCGCCTTCTTTATTGGTTCGCTACACAATTCCCTTGATTGCGATATTGTTTTTCGTTTTAGCCATATCTGCCTTGATTGGGATAACAGAACCTTACAGCATCGTTTCACGATCAATGTCATATGCTGACAGTTTAATAAGGCATGAATTCAAAGGAGAGGTTCTTTATACTGGAATAATCGCTTTGATAATCCTATGCGCGATAATAATTCTTTCTCTTCTCAGAGGCCGATATTATTGTAACTCTTTTTGTCCTACAGGGGCTATTCTATCATTGTTTTCCTGGTTTCCGCTCTTTGCTGTCAGGATGAATAAAGATAAATGTGTCTCGTGCGGGAAATGCTTACAATCGTGTAAAGCCGAGTGCATTGATGTCAAAGATAAAAGGATTGACAGTTCCAGATGTGTAGCGTGTTTTAACTGCATGGACAAGTGTAATTTTAATGCAATAAGTTACAGCATATTTAAGAAATCCAAATCTTCTGAGGAGAATCCCAAAGGAAGGCAGACAAATCGAAGGAGTGTTATAAGTTTAATTGTATTGGGAATATTGACATACCCTTTTTCAAGGCTTTTACACTCAAAAACCAGTGCTTTGCCAATTGTCCCCCCGGGAAGTGACAGCATTAAACACTTCACAGAAAACTGTACAGCATGCCATTTATGTGTATCTCAGTGCCCTACGAAAGTGCTGAAGCCTTCGTTGTTTGAATATGGAATAGCAGGTCTCATGCAACCCAGACTTGATTATAATTCCGGCTACTGCGACTACAACTGCAATATCTGTAATAAAATATGCCCTACTAAGGCCATAAAACCTCTTTCTCTGAGCGACAAACAGAACATAAGTATCGGACTTGCCTCGATTGATGAGAGTATATGTATTCCATATGCGAAAGGAACCGCATGTGCTGCATGTGACGAGATGTGTCCTACAGGAGCTACACATATGATTAAATACAAGAATGGCCTTCCCGCTCCGAAAGTAGATAACGATATTTGTATTGGTTGTGGAGCCTGCGAAAATGCCTGTCCTGTAGCTCCTAAAAAGGCTATCATAGTAACCTCAAGAGCGTATCACACTAAAATAGATCCACTAAAATCTACCAAGAGCAATTCAAAAGATAATATTAATGACTTTGCCTTCTGATTTATCAATGTGATGAATTGACATTAGCCGATTGTTATATTTTTTGAAGAGTATCTTGTATAAGCTAGAAATAGAGTTTTATGATTTGATGTTGACGGAAAGATGAAAGGGGGGTAGATGAGTTCAGATTTCAGGATTTTGTTTTTCACTAGGATTATCAGGCTTTTTGCGTACGGATTTCTTTCCGTCGCACTGGCTCTATATCTCTCGGCTATAGGTATGACTAATTTTGAAATAGGGCTTTTGCTTTCCCTGACATTGCTTGGGGATGTTTTTGTTTCAATGTGGATAACTATAGTAGCAGACCGTGTAGGAAGGAAGCGCATGCTTATTCTTGGTTCTCTGCTTATGGCTGGAGCCGGTGTAGTATTTATATTTTCAGTAAATCCCATAATTCTTACTTTGGCTGCGATAATCGGGATTATCAGCCCAAGCGGGAATGAAATCGGACCATTCCTTTCAATTGAACAGGCTTCTCTTGCTCAAATTGTTCCAAATGAAAAGAGAACCTGGATATTCAGTTGGTACAACCTTGCAGGCTCCTTTGCAACGGCTGCAGGGGCGTTATGCAGCGGCTGGATCGTTTTTGTCCTCAAGGAGATTGGAATCGGAGAAATAAGTTCTTATCGAGCTGTCCTTTTTACCTATGCAATAGCAGGAATAGTCCTTATGTTTCTTTTTGTTAAACTCTCGCCAAATACTGAGACTCCAAAAAGAGAACGGATCAAGACTGATTCGGAAGCATTGCAATTGAGATTCGGACTACATCGTTCAAAAAAAATCGTAATGAAACTCAGTGCGCTTTTTACGCTTGACTCTTTTGCCGGAGGATTCGTTATCCAGAGCTTAATGGTGTATTGGTTTAACATCCGTTTCGGGGCTGATATTACTATATTGGGGAGTGTTTTCTTCGCGGCGAATTTGCTGGCTGGAGTCTCAGCGCTCATGGCAGCCAGGATTGCTAAATGGATCGGTCTTGTCAATACAATGGTATTTACCCATATACCATCAAATATTCTGCTCATACTTATACCATTGATGCCTAATTTTACTCTGGCTGTCATTTTGCTCCTCCTGAGATTCAGTATATCTCAGATGGATGTGCCGGCACGACAGTCTTATACTATGGCTGTCGTCGATTCTGATGAAAGGACAGCTGCTTCAGGAATAACTAACACTATCAGGTCTATTGGAGCTTCCTTGTCGCCGGTTCTGGTCGGATTGTTCCTAAGCAATCCTGCTTTGCTTTGTTTACCTTTCTTTTTTGCCGGAGGATTGAAAATCGTTTATGATTTAGCGTTTTTCAGAGTTTTCAGGCACATCAGGCCGCCGGAAGAGGAGAACAGGAATAAAAGGAATCTTTAAACTTTATGCAGTTTATTCAATACAGAAATCCTTTTTTAAAGATACCCATAATGAAACCTGGCAGAAGACACTCCCAAAAGAAATTCTAAAATAATATCAGCGTAATTGTATTTCATGAAAGGAGAGTTGACTTTATGGCAAGAGGAAAATACACTTTATCACACATAATATGTGTAAAGGAGTAGTTTATGCCGAATGTTACGATAAAAAGAAGCAATTGACTGCAGTATGTTAAATACTCTTTCCTTTTGGGATTCTTTGATTATCTGTTCTGCAGATTATCCTAAATGCTCCAGGATACTTACAGAAGACTTAAATCATTCTCAGGTTATTAGAGGAATCGAGATTTTAAACCCATTTATAAAATCGTGAAAAAACAAAATATAAACAAAGGTTTTTTTATAACTTTTGAAGGGCCGGAAGGCTCAGGGAAGTCCACACAGGTTAAACTGCTGGCTGAATTCCTTGATTCTGAAGGCATTTCTTATATCCTGACGAGAGAGCCGGGCGGAACGGATTTTGCAGAGAAGATAAGGGGTATATTGAAAGACACATCTCTCAACAAGGTTTTATCATTGAAGACAGAAGCACTTCTCTTTCAGGCAGCAAGAGCACAGCATGTTTTTGAAAAAATCAAACCTGCCCTTAAAGATGGAAAAATAGTAATATGCGACAGATATGCGGATTCCTCAACTGTTTACCAGGGTGAAGCAAGAGGGTTGGGAAAGAAAGAAATTGAAGCTCTGAACTATTTTTCGACGGATAATCTTAATCCTGATCTTACCATACTGATGGACATTGACCCGGAAACAGGACTTTCAAGGGCTCACATCAGAGAAAACTGTTCACTTGAGAAAGACCGTTTTGAAGAGCAGGGGTTATCCTTCCATAAGAAAATCAGGGAAGCTTTCCTAAGACTTGCCTCGGAGCATCCAAGCAGATACAGGATTATTAATGCCTCAGATGAAGTTTCAGTAATTCATAACAAAATCATACATATCCTCAGAGATGAATTTAAGCTATTTTGAGAATAAATACCCGCATGTAATAAAATCGATTCGCACAGCTAAGAGCAACAATAGGCTCGCTCACGCTTATTTGATTTATGCTGATGATACCGCACTTGGCAAAGAGCTTTCCTCTGTAATGGCTAAGTTAATCGCATGTGAAAAAAATACTGAAGGAGTAGGCCTACTCAGGGCAGACCTACCCCGGGCAGACCTGCCCTGCGGAAAGTGCAGAAGCTGCCTGGCTCTTGAGAGAAACTCCTATACAGATTTATACAAACTGGAACCTCTTTCGAAATCAAGGAGGATTCTTATTGGAGATAATGACAGGGAGCCTAATACAATGAGATGGTTTCAGTCAAGGTTCTATTATTCATCTTTAAGTTCATCCGGTTCAAAAAAACTAGGTATAATCTACGAGGCTGACAGAATTCTGATACAGGCGCAGAATGCTTTTCTCAAGACGCTTGAAGAACCGCCGGCAAATTCGCATTTTATTTTGTGTACAGATAATCCTAAAGCGCTTCTTCCGACAGTGCTTTCCAGATGCCATAAAATTTCACTTCTGACCAATAAGGTTTCATATGAGTTCAAACACGCAAAAGATCTTTTTGACTCTCTGAGACGAATTGTTTCTTCTGAAAAAAATATTTCAAATGCCGGAAAGGAAATAGAAATACTTTGCGGGATATTCACAGATATCAAGAACGAGGCTGAAAAAGAGATTGCTGCAGAGTTTGATGAGAAGGCCAGGAGAAGCGGAGAATCAGCTTCTGACATAAAAAAATATCTTACTCCGGCTAAAGATGCGGCCGTCTCAGCTGGTTATATGCTAAGAAGAGAAGAACTCATCAATGCCATAGTTACCTGGTTTTCACAGTTGTATCAATTGTCCCTTGGTATTTCCCATAGCAACCTGCCAAATGGTGAAATTATTGATGAAAAAATAATAGCTGAAGCTAATGTGGATGATTTGAAAGTTTTGGCTTATCTTGAATACGCTGAAAGACTATCATGGGTGCTTAAATTCAATATTGATGATACATTGGCTGTCCATGAGTTTGTAATGAATTCTTTCTTTAAAACTTAAAATTATCTCGATACAACTGCCTGCGGCAGTCACTCAGGATGCTTAAATCCGTTTATTGCCTTTCAATTACACTCGGGAGCCGTGTTTTGCGTGGCAAAATATATAGAGATGGTGTGTTTCTGCAACCAGACTATCAGTGAAAGCCTGAAGAAGTCGTTTTACTCCGGCAGGATTATAGAAGTTAATCTGGATGTTGCAGGGAATTGGGGGAGAATTCAGGGAGAGCTTGCAAAAAAAGGACAGATGATGCCGGTAATAGATTCTTTAATCGCCTGCACTGGAATTACCTATTCCATGGCAGTAGTAACACGAAACATAACAGACATGGAAAGAAAGCATCTGGATAGTATTCCTTTGTGTTACCTTTGAGTTGTGGTCAAATGTTTTAAGAGTTCACCACTAAGGGCACTAAGGGAAGAAGTAAAAGCCAGGAGGGAGGAGATGATGTTTGATGTTGGATGGAAGACCGGAAACGGATTTAGCCACAGCTTGCACGGATTAACGCGGATAAGATAAAGAAACAGGTGGTTCGGGGTTCGGGGTTCGGGAAATACCTAAAACCCGAAACTGAAAACCGGCTTTTATGTTTTTATTTTGTTATAAAGAAACCATTCATGCATCAAAGGGACGCGTGGTGTCCTATAGAGTAGGATATTTTTCCCCATATACAAAATTATTTTAATGTAAAATATTGCTTAGACAGCTTCTCGATACTTCGCTTCGCTCAACTCGATGACCGTTCCAGAGTGCGATGAGTTTTAGCATGGTGTATCGAGGGGCAGACTATCGGGTTTTTCGAAAACAAATTCGATTACGGTATATAAAAAGTAGATATCAATACTTTACTAAAAAGCTAAGAATTAACGCAATCAGACTTGGCTGTAGACGAGAACCGCATTTATTGCTAGATTTGAAAAAGGGATAAAATTGCCGCTAACATACCTCCCTTATACTTCTCTTTATCCATGAATTCTGCTGAAGAGCGATTTTTATTAGACTGAAACTGGTAGTTTTCTTCATGTTTCCTACCCTTATTATATTGTTGAAAACTTCCAGATTGTTTTTTCTTTATAAGGTTTTATGGGTGTCGCAATAGTATCAGGAAAAGCCGGATGGTTTACGCTATCCGGAAGTCCTTGTGTTTCAAGGCAGAAAGCATATTGTTTTGGGTAACAGTGTCCTGATTTGCCTATTTTCGAGCCGTCCAGGAAATTGGAAGTATAGAAGACCAATCCAGGCTGGTTTGTACAGACATCTATTTTAATGCCGCTATCGGGAGAGTAAGCTGAAATAGATGCCTTTGAAAGGGAAGGGGAGTTTAGAACCCATGGGTGGTCATAACCTCTTGTTTGCCGGATTTGCGCAAAATCGTCGTTTATTTTCTTGCCTATATCTGTTTCTTTTCTGAAATCCATAGGTGTATTTTCAACATTCTCAAGTTTTCCCAAGGGTATTGAAAACTTGTCTGTGGGAATATATTTATCTGAGTCGACTCTAATCACATTATTTAGAATGTCTTTTCTTGAAGTTTCTCCGTTTAAGTTGAAATAGGTATGGTTTGTCATAACGACCGGGGTTGGCTTATCTGTCGAGGCCTGGTATTCAATCGAGAATTCATTATCGGAATTAAGTTTGTAAGTGACGATTACATTAAGAGTTCCCGGGTATCCTTCCTCTCCGTCCGGGCTGATTCTTGAGAGAACCAGACTGACAGAATTATCATCTTTTTTTTCTATCGCGTCCCATATTTGCTGGTCAAACCCCTTGATGCCGCCATGAAGGTTTTTAAGACCGGCTTCATTTTTTGCAAGTTGATAAGTCCTGCCTGCTATCTTGAACATGCCGTTAGCTATTCTTCCTGAAGTTCTGCCTATTATAGCGCCGAAATAGACGTCATTCTTTAAGTAGCTGTCCAGATCATTATAACCTAATACTATGTCGGTTTTCTTACCTTTCCTGTCCGGCACAAGCAACGAGGTAATAATTCCGCCATAAGTAATTATACCTGCGGACATTTTACCGTTATCTAATTTAAAGAGATAAACTTCCCTGCCGGAAAGAGTACCGAAGAGTTTTTTTGTAATTCTCATTTGCTGCCTTATTATTTAACTTCAAAAATCATTGCTTCAAAAGGTTTGAGAGAGATTTTCGAATCATTTATATGTGGGTTTGATGAGTAGTTGTGAATAAGAAGTTTCGCTTTCCTAAGATCAGCTGTCTTGGTATCGAAATCTGTATGAGTTCCTCTGAAATTGCATACTACAAGAAACTCTTTGCCTTCATATTCTCTTGAATAGGCATAGACATTTTCATTATTAAAATCGATAATATTTACTGTGCCGTAAACAAAAGCAGGATTGGCTTTTCTAAGGGAAATCATTTTTTTATAGTAATTGAGGATTGAATCCGGATCTTTCAATTCAGCTTCGACATTGATGGTCTTATAGTTTGGATTAACCTTTATCCATGGAGTGTCAGCAGATGTAAATCCCGCATTTTTGGCACTGCTCCACTGCATAGGAGTTCTAGCATTATCCCTGCATCTTGCCAGGATCCCGGGGAGCAATTCAGCTTCAGTTTTTCCTTCGGCAATTTTTTCCTTATAATAATTAATTTCTTCTACATCTTTAAATTCTGCAGGAGTAAAAGGGCAATTTGTCATTCCTATTTCATCACCCTGGAAGACATATGGCACGCCCCACTGTGTCAAGAGAAAAGTCGCAAGCATTTTTGCCGATGGTTTCCAATAATCCTTGTCGTTGCCCCAACGGCTTACAGCTCTTGCCTGATCATGATTGTCGAGAACAGCACTTATCCAGCCTTTTCCATAAAGGCCATTGTACCAGTTCTGATAGATTTTCTTAAATGCCACCAGACTATAAGGGGTCGGATGGAATTTGTCCCCGTCATTGCCCAGTCCCATTATGTCGAGCTGGAAAAGAGTTTTGAGAGGTCCTTCTTTTTCTCCTACAAACTCATAAGCATTTTCAGGATCTACTCCTGGCATTTCTCCCACTGTCAGGATGTCATATTCCGAGAGTACCTTATCATTCATCATCTTAAGGTAGATTAAAGCCATAGGCATTTTACCCCAGAGATCTGAACTTTGGTTAATGTCGGGAAGAGCATTGAGCGTAATTACATCGAAACGGATTCCGTCAGCGCCTTTGTCCAGCCAGAACTTTGCCACGCTGAAGAGCTCTTCTCTGACCTTAGTGGTTTTCCAGTTGAGGGCAGGCTGCTGTTTTGCGAAGATATGTAAATAGTATTCGTTGGTCGGCTTGTTATATTCCCATGCTGAACCGGAAAACCACGATTTCCAGTCATTAGGTGCTGAACCGTCTGCTTTTGGCGGATACCATACATAAAAGTCATGATAAGGGTTATCTTTGGATTTTCTGGCTTCGATAAACCACTGGTGTTCATCTGAAGTATGGCTGAAAACCATGTCAACAAGAATTTTTATGCCTTTCGCGTGAGCTGATTTTACAAGTGAATCGAAATCCTTGAGTTGACCGAATTTTGGATCAACATTTTTATAATCGCTGATATCATAACCCATATCTACTCCAGGAGAAGGATAGAATGGCGTAATCCAAATTACATCGACTCCGAGGTTTTTTAGGTAGTCGAGTTTATTTTCAATCCCTTTAAGGTCTCCTATGCCTGTGCCTTTGGAATCATTGAAGGAACGGATGTAGACTTCATAGCACACGGCATTATGCCACCATCGAGCATTTCCTTTGGCAATAGTTAAACTATTGTCTTCAGCAGGCAGGTTTGAGCATGAAAGAGCCGCTCCCATTGCTAACGCAACTAAGGTTTTTTTCATAGATAGTACTCCCCCTTTTTGTTTTGAATTACAGAAAAAATGATTAATCCATTATAACATAAAGATGTACTAACCGTCAAGGTGCAGCTGACCTTTAAATAAAACAAGTGATGAGTTAAAGTTATTATGCTATTTGGAGATAATTGAATAATAAAGAATTATTTAGAGTTTTCCGGAACGAAGTTGGTTTTCAGAAGATTGATTATAGGAAGGAAAAGAGGGCAGGGCAGTTCTTTCCAGTCGAACCAATCCCATTTTTCACATTTATCAGGCTCCATTATTTTTAATTCACCTGAAGAGTAATCAGCAAGCATAAAAATAGTTATGTAGTGTTTGGATTCCAACTGAAATATATCGTTAGTGACACTTGCGAATCGGATGTTTTTTATTATAAGATTTGTTTCCTCTGCCGTTTCCCTTATTGCACACTCTTCCCAGGATTCCCCGAATTCCAGATGTCCCCCAGGGAAACACCATGAAGCTGCTCCGTGAGCATTTTTTCTCTTTCCAAGAAGTACTTTCCCGCTCTTTCTGATAATCATTCCTACTCCGACTCTTGGAAAACGATTCATATTTTCTTTCCTATAACGGCGTAACTTAAAGGTTGATTATTATTAGAAGGATTATTTATAGTTATTATATCAATTGCAGGATGAGCAGTGTTTGTAGATGGAGTTCTTATGACCGCGTAAGTATTTAAAGAATTCTCTGCTGCTTCTACGGCTTCTGTTGCTGAATGGAAGCCTTTGAGGTTTATGCAGCTTCCGAATTTTGAAAGAGTTGCGATAATGGCAAATATGTCATTTTTGTCATAGGAAATTGTTATGGGGTGTTCGAACAGCCGGGCACCAGAAATAATTTCTCTGAATACGGCAGAAACAATTTCTTTTGGGAAACTGGATTTGGCGCAGAGCCTTTCCATTATTCTTTTTTCTCTCTCTGGTACAAACACTGCTGCAGAAGAAGATTCTTTTATCTTTCCGACCTCTTTAACAAGTTCATATCTTTTTGCAATGAGATCGATTATTTCATCATCGACAGCATCAATGTTTTTTCTGAGTTCTTCTATATTCATAATTAAACGGTATGAAGATTTTTAAAGTATAGGATTATTTTTATTTTTCTTAATTTTTCCCGGATTTAATTCATTTTACAAGTGTAATCCTTAGTCTGCTTATTAATTTGTAATAAATAAGCAATTGGAGACACAGCAAAACAAGATTGATCAATAAGTTTACATTCGCTGTTCAAGGGTGTAGAGATACTTTAATTCCAATGCCGGCTTTCAGTGACTTGAAACATAATATGTAAAATTTAAACATATAAATGTTCTTAAAGAAATTGATGCTGCTATACAATATGGCACAGAGTATCAAATGACCCTTAAATAAAAACTATCGATTATATCATCTATTTTCTAAAACTCAGAGTTTAAAATGTCAGAGTTTCTATAAGGTTTTCATGCTTCAGTTTTTCAGGAAATGTTGAGTAATCTGATAAAATACCAAAAAAATCATCGGCTTTAAATGCAGTTTCAGGAGCAATGACTCCTTTTTTGTTGTCTTTTATCCCTTTTGCAATAGTAAAAAAAAGTGGAAACCTTGGGGTCGAAAATCTTATGATAGTATCCAATATCCTCCCTAATAAAGAATTATCGGAGGAACCTTTTACGAGTTCCTGACCAGCTTCTTTGACTGATACAGGTGTTGTCATTGCTTGGAATACTTATACTGCCAAAGGCAATCCATCCTTTCATACCGATGGAGCTGTAACATTCTCTGAATCTTCATATCATAAGATAAATAAACCTCTCATTATAAACTCAGATTTTGCAGTTGGTTATCTTCCATGAAGCGAAAATTAAAATTGACGGCAATAAAGATATGATTCTAAGGGCTATTATGATGAGCGTCAAATGCTTCAATGGACACTTTTTGATGAATCATTTTTATGAATGCTGCACAATCCTGGATTTGCGATGCATATCTTTCACTGAAAGAAGGATCATTTTGTTTTTTATTTAAAGTCACTTCATCAATGAATGAACAAAGTAATAATATATTTTCTTTTTTGGGGGCATTGAGCAGGTCACAGAATTGCTTTATGCTGTTTCTGGCTTTTAATAAGGCTTTAATTTCAATTATAGCCGCAGCATATGAGATTTCACCTGAAAGATATTTCTCCAGTAGTTTGCACTTATACTCTTTACATGTTTTCAAGCGTCTGGAATCGTGATAAAGAGTGCATAGATTTTCCTTTTGCCATTTGCAGGGCAAAGGGGAAGAGAGTTCTCCGTTAACCTTGCTTGGATTAAAACCAAACTGCTCGATGAATGAAATATCATCATCTTCGTGGATAAATACATTGGGATATATTGAACCGTCACAGCATAAGCCGCATTCAATGCAGATGTTTCTGTTTTTTGTTGAAAAGTCAGGTTCTGTTAAATTATTCATACTCCCTCTTTAAATAATAAAAAACTTAATTTTTCCTTCTTTTTTTCATATAGCCAGAAACTTTATCGCACAGACAAGATTATGCAAGGATTTAGCTTAATAGTTTTATCTTCATTCTATCCAAGAAATATGAAAAACCTGCAATTACGATTGCAGAATCTGTTATTATGAGATTAAAATCTGCTATTAACAATTATCAATCATATTTAAAAAGGAAGCTTTATGACAATATTACTTACGGAGCTGAGAAAAGGCATATTTCTTATCTTTTTCATAATCAGCTTGTTCTCTCTTTTAAATCTATCTGCTAATGACAAGCTTATATTCGCAGTAACTCTGATAAGGCATGGTGACAGGACTCCTACCCACGATATCAAAAGCGATCCATACAGTTGGGATATAGGAAAAGGAGAATTGACTGCTTTGGGAATGAATCAGCAAAACCAGCTTGGAGCCAAGATGAGGGAGCGGTATGTCAATTCGTTGAAACTTCTATCGGAAAAATATGTAAATAACCAAATATATGTGCGTTCTACTGACTTTAACAGAACTATTCAGAGCGCTGAATCTTTTCTGAACGGCCTGTATCCGTTGGGACTTGGCCCCATGCTTACGAATGGAAACCCGGCTCTTCCCGCTGCGTATCAGCCGATACCTATAAGAACTTTGCCTGTTCCGATGGATAATTTACTTCTTGCCCACGATGCGCAAATAGATGAATTCAATAAAATGTGCGACAAATATCTCTATTCGTCTGATGAATGGAAAATTGAAGAAAGTAGATATTCAGGAAACTTCAAGAAATGGTCATCAATATTCGGAAGCAAGATCCAGAGCATAAAAGACCTGCAGAATATAGGAGATAACCTTAATGTCAGAGATAGAAATGGCGTTCCATTCCCTAATGGGCTTACCGAGCAAGAAGCGAAAACAATAATTTATTTATCGGATTGGCTTCAAGCACAACAATTTAAACCCAAAGAAGTAGGAAACTTTTTCGGAAGCGAATTCCTCGTAAAACTTAGAGATGATATGCAGAAGGCTATCAATAATTCTCAGCAGTATAAATACATACTCTACTCAGGGCATGACAGTTCTATACTTCCTGTTTTGAGCGCATTGGGAGTTCCGCTCAACTTAAACCCGCCTTATGCTTCTCATATAGACTTTGAACTTTACAAAGATGGCAATTACTATTGTGTTCAGGTGCTCTTTAACGGCAAGAATTTAATTTTACCAGGTGAAGACTTAAGCAGATGCAGTTTTGAAAATTTCAGTAAAATTGTTGAAAAATCCAAACCATAAATCTAAATCCTTGTACATGTATTATGCATATAAAATTACTGTTTATTAATTTATAAATGCTTATTATACTAGTTTCCTGCAAAATAGAGACTGTTGAATAAATTCAGTATATTTTGTCGGGCGGCTTAAAGCTTCCTTCCCTTTTTCATTTTTTTGCTTTTGCCTCGCAATAACCTTAAAATCCAATCTTCGGCTTATCGGAATAGACCGGAAGAAGCTTTTTCAATGCCTTAATAATATCAACTATAGTTTCATCGTGATTATCTAATCTTTGTTCAAGTTCAGTTATCTTCTTGCCAAATTCGGCGTGAGAAGAAATAATCTCTCTAGTTTTAACAAACACACGCATAATCATAATATTGACCTGAATGGCTCTTTCACTCTTGAGAACGCTTGATAACATAGCCACGCCCTGTTCAGTAAAAACATAAGGAAGAGTTCTAAGACCGCCCCAACTTGAGGTCACAATTTGTGACTTCAAGATTCTAAGTTCTTTGCTATCAAGTTGAAACATAAAGTCATCAGGAAATCTTTCATTCCCAAATCCTTTTTGAAGAAGTTCAAATTATTTTCCGAAATGATAGCATATCAAGAAGAGATTTTAACAATAATAGAAATATGAAATATTTATATCTAAGTTGTTTAATATTAATATGGTGCGCGAGGGGGGACTCCCTGGCCGTCACGAGCCTGGGCTCGTTTTCGGCTTCCTGGCCGATCCGGCACGGACATAGGCGGGCAGGCGAACCCCTTTTATCTTTCTAAAAAGCTCTTTTGCGCCTTTAAGCTGTTTGTAATATTGTTCCTTATCAATTGCTTCTGCCCTTGTAGGGAATTCTTCGTAATATACTAAATGCCAAGGGATGCCGTTTTTTGTTGACTTTGTTTTCCCTGAATTATGTTGTTTTAACCTTAACTCAATATTTTCGCAATGCCCCTTGTAGTATCTGGAAGTTTTTTCGCTGTAGATAAGATAAAACATTGAGTCAGTAATAGAGTCTGAACTTGACCTGATTGACCCGATAGTGAAACTCTATCCTTTAGGCGTACTGAAAGGCTAAAGTCTTGTTCTATCAGTTTACCAATTTACATAATATTTATAACACGATATTGAAATGATAATTATAATGTGTTATTTAGTGTGTAGAAGGAGACACAACTATGGCTACAAACTTACTTTTAGACGATGCTTTGATTAATCAGGCCGTAAGGCTTGGTCATCATAGAACCAAGAGGGAAGCTGTTACTTCTGCGCTTAATGAATATGTGGCACATAAAAAGCAGCAGGAGATAAAAGGACTTTTCGGGTCAATTAGCTTTGACGATAATTATGATTACAAGAAGGCAAGAAACAGGTGAAAGTATTAATCGACACCTGTGTATGGTCAGAGGTTTTGAGAAGAAAAGACCTGAATAACGAGTTTTCTCAAAAACTTTCAGTGCTTATCAGCGATATGAGGGTCGCAATCATCGGTCCAATCAGACAGGAACTTCTCTCCGGAATTTCAGATCATAAGCAATTTACTAAGCTCAAAAATCATCTTGATGCATTTAAGGATATTGCATTAAAAACAGAGCATTTTATTAAAGCTGCGGAGTTCTCAAATATTTGTCGGGTTAGAGGCATACAGGGTTCGACTATTGATTTCCTGATCTGTTCAGTCTCTGTTACAGAAAACTTGTTAATTCTCACGACTGATAAAGACTTTGACAATTATGCTCAGCACCTGCCTATAAACCTTGTGAAATAAAAATTACCGCTTCAGGTAAAGTAATGCGCAGGCTCTTGCATCGGAGAGAGCCTGGTGATGCTGTAACTCAATTCCCATACGCTGGCAGCAGCAGTCTAACCTTGCAGGATTATAGCCTTTCCTTCGATAAATTTTGCAGGTACATTCCCATCGTGGACTAAGATTCAGCTCTGAATAATCCAAACCGTAATGCTTCATTGCAGCATTAAGGACACTTCTATCAAAAGATTCATTATGAGCTACGATAATTTTACTCGACAATCGTTCCCTGATTTCAGGATATATATTGGAGAAAGGAGGCATATTTTTTGTATGTTCAGCGGTTATCCCATGAACTCTAATATTCTGATACCAATACTCATTTTTAGGAGGTTGAATCAAGGAATAATATTCATCAACAATACGACCATCCTGAACAGTAACAATAGCTACGGCACAAGCTGAATGTCTGTGTCCTGTTGCTGTTTCAAAATCTATAGCTGTAAAATTCATATATTGGTTGTCTCTCTCGTTTTGGATTTTCATCGAAACTGTGTTTTCCTCATCCTTCATTAACGTGTATTTCACATCAGAAATGTTCAAAGACCATTTCCTTAAAAAATCTGGATTTGGTATAACAGCAAAGTTAAGTAAATTTAAAATAATGAGGCTAATGAGGTGAAATAAGTGGTGCGCGAGGGGGGACTCGAACCCCCATGCCTTCCGGCACTAGATCCTAAATCTAGCGCGTCTGCCATTTCGCCACCCGCGCGCAAATTGAAACGGAAAGAACTGAAAAATAATGCTCTTTTTCATTTAATCAACTTTCGTTTCTATTGTGAAGCTAACAATCTTTCTGGTAGTGTCAGTAATCTTTGCAAGGTTTGAACGCCTGATAGGAGCGAGCCAATATATTTTTCCCGAATCGTCTGAGAAAATGACGATATTATTCCGATTGGGGATTTTTTCATTCTGAAGAACTTTGCTGACTTTGATTTCTATATCAGAGCCAAAGGGAATAAACTTCTCACCTTTGATTATATTTCTAATAATAAATTCATCCGGAAGCAATTCCGCGTCAAAATAAACTTCATCATTTTTATCATAGCAAATCTTGTCTGAGTATTTTGCAGAAAGGATAAAATCTCCTGCCGCAGCATTATTGTTTAGTTTCCAGTTCCATCTGATGTTAAAAGGTTCATTATTGTTTTTTAATGAATCGATGACTGAAATGTTATCCTTGTGCAGGGAAAGGAATTTTTTTCCGTTTAGCGGAATAAGGCATTTTTCCGAGTGAAGCCTGGTCATTTCCTGTTCAAATCTTTCAATTAAATCTTTTGCCGGGATAAAGTCATAAAGGAGCATATCTGTAAGGAAATATCGCAAGATTCTAACTCTCAATGCAGGGTGAAGTTCTTTCAATGAAGAAAAACTCAGTGTATTATTTTTTCTTACAGAGGGATATTTGAAGAGAGCTTCATTTTCAATAAATCGAGCATCCTGTTCAACGGCTGAGTATGAAGCAGAAATTGATGCGGAAACATTCGGGATATGTTTTTCGAGAATAGGGAGAAGTTCGTTCCGGATAAAATTTCGCCTGTAAAAGGTTTCGTTGTTTGTTGAATCTATCCGCCACTCTTTTATTCCTTCTGAAAGAAGAAGTTCTTCAATCTGCGATTTAGTAAAGTCAAGAAGTGGCCTGATATAGGTCACTTCTCTTATTATCGATGTATTCCTCAGAGAGGTTAAGCCGGATGAACTTGAGCCGCGGAAGAGCCTGATAAGAAGGTTCTCGATTTTATCGCCGGCATGATGCCCGAGCGCTACGCAGCATTGCTTATCAGAAGCAAGCATCTCCCATTTCTGCTGTCTTAGTCTTCTTGCTGCTTCTTCAATGCCTTCATTATCTCTCTTGAGTTCAGGTATATTCAGAGAGAATTCCTTGTAATCAATTTCTAATTTCTCGCAAAATTGTCTGCACCATTCTGCGTCAGATAAGCTTTCTTTTCCTCTTATCCCATGTTCAAAATGAACCGCAATAAGTTTAAAGGAATAACTCTTCTGTAGCTCTCTAAGAATCAAAAGGAGAGCAGTACTGTCAGCTCCTCCGCTGAATCCGGCAAAAACTACCTTATAGCTTAAGAGATCTATATTTTTAGATGAGTTCTTTTTAAAAATGGAAACATTATCTAATACATTATACATCATACATAATATCCATCAAAGAACAAAACAAAGAATTCAACTCAATAAGATCATTTACAATAAAATCAGCTGAGTCTTGAGTTGAATTGTAATTGTAAAATCCATATCCATGTTTAATAGCAATAGTTTTCATGCCTGCTGCCATTCCTGCTATAATATCAGTGTCCATATCACCAACAAAAATACAATCTTCAGCTGAAACCTCTAGGATTTTTGCTGCTAGCAAGAGAGAATCTGACTCTGGTTTAGGTCTAAGAACATCATCACTACAAACTAGGCATTTAATAGTCTTAAAAATATTAAATTTAGAGATGCTTAATCCTGCGAAATGTTTACTTCTATTAGTAACTATTCCCCATCTTATATTATTTCTGTCTAATAAATGAATTAAATTTTCAATTCCATTATACGGGTTTTCATGTCTTCCCATAATTTGAGAATACATAGTTTTTCCAAATAGCAAAATTTCTTCAGGAAGTACTTCGTCTGACTCTAGTTTTATAGCTTTTCTGATTATGGATTCAGGACTCGTAAGATTCAAATATTTGATAGAATTTAAGTGTTCTGTCGTCATATCTGGAAAGAATTTTTCAATAATACAAATAAGAGAATAATAAATATCTGGCCAGGAATCAAGTAGCGTCCCATCTAAATCAAACAGGACAGTTCTTACTGTGCTTCGTTTACTCTTAATAACTTCATTCATAATTGAAAAATAAAAACAATCTTAGTTTATGCACCATTTAAGCAGAGTATTTTCATATTTTTCTATCATATTTCACTGTAGTCCCATAAGCTGAGAAAATATTGAAAAACGATGGATTGCGACCAGAGTATGTTCGACTTAAAAACTACGGAGGTCGAAAATGCAATCCATCAAAAGTAAGAGTATCATTTTACAGCAAATTATCCAATACATTCCCGGACATTTGGTTGATAAGCTGGCAAAAGAATATGGGATAACAAAGAAGGCAAGAACATTTAGCCCATCCAGCTTTCATGCAATTTGATTATGCCAAAGGGATTTTTAGGAGGTTTAAGAGGGTAATAAATGTAGTTGATTCTACTACATTAGAGCTTGTTGCCAACTGCATGGACTGGGCGAAACACAGAAAACGCAAAGCTGCCGCCAAGTGTCATATGAGATTGGATCTACAGAGTTTCCTGCCGAAGTTTGCCATAGTAGACAGCGCCAAGCACAGCAACCCTGCAAAAGCCTATGAGGTTTGCGCAGGAATAAAAGCAGGAGAAATAGTAATTTTTGATAAAGCCTATGTCGATACAGTGCATCTATGGGAATTAGGCAGGCGCGGCATTTTCTGGGTTACACGAGCCAAAGATAATATGCTCTACGAAGTTGTTTCGCAAATGAAGCCGTCAAAAACACCAAATATCCTGAAAGACGAGATAGTAACTTTTAACTGTCCAAAAACCAAGGAACAATATCCTGGCATATTCAGGAGAGTAGAAGCCAAAGTCATAGTTGACAAAAAAGAAACTGTTAAGGGCAATGCTATGGAGTTACGCAGATTTAAGGAAACTCATAGAAACCTGTGGGACAGCATCGAACAAGTTCAGGATGGTTGGAACTCC
>MHBE01000010.1 GCA_001803205.1 Lentisphaerae bacterium GWF2_38_69
TATGAGAAATGCGATGTCGGAATATTCCTCAATGTAGCCGATGACCATATCGGCAATGACTTTGTTGATACTGTAGAAGACCTGGCTTTTGTAAAAGCAATTGTAATAGAAGTAGTAAAACCTAAAGGCGGTACAGCTGTTCTCAACGCCCAGGACGAATTGGTAATGAAATTCTACAAAAGAGCAAAAGGCAATGTGATACTTTTCTCTCTTGATGAAAATAATCCGCATATTAAAGCGCACCTTTCAGAAGGGAAGACTGCTGTTGTACTTTCAAATGGCCGCATAGTAATAAAGAATGGTGATAACAATATAGACATAATCATTGCAACTGTGCACGAAGTCCCGATTACTTTTGGGGGAGCAGCTGACTTCAATGTGGCAAATACATTGGCTGTTGTAGCGGCGCTTTATGGATTGAAGATGCCGAAGCATTTGATTAAACTTGGGATAACCACTTTCTTTCCATCAGTGCAGCAGAACCCGGGAAGAATGAACATGCTCGACTTCGGAACCTTCAAGGTAATACTTGATTATGGACATAACAAACCTGCTATTGAAGCTCTTGGCGCCATGCTCGGAAAAATGTCATGCAACCATAAGATAGGCGTCGCATTCGGCACAGGAAGCAGGAAGGATGAAGCTCTTATTGAACTTGGAGAAGTTTTTGGAAAAACCTACGATTATCTTGTTATTGCAGATGCAGATCCTAGAGGAAGAGAAAAAGGAGCAACGCCACAGGTAGTAAAGCAAGGAGTACTAAAAGCTGGCTTCAAAGAATCAAATCTTAAAATGATAAATAATTTCCATGAAGCCATAGATTATGCTCTTGAAATAGTCCAGAAAGACGATCTTATAGTTATTCAGGTAGATGAGGCTGTTCAGGAGCTTGTTGATCAGATTCTCGCAAAGAGAAAAGAGACTATTATTACAGCTAACAGAGTTTAAGCTTAAGTTTTTAAAAAACAGAACTTGGAATAGTAATCTGACTGGTTATATTTGGCTCTTCAGATTTAAATTTTTGTTTTTGAGAAACCTACTTTTTCCGAGTTGGTTGGAGGTATAGTGGAAAGTGAGTAAAATGACAAGAGGACGCGGAAGACTTATAGCTATTGGCGGCAATGAAGACAAAATAGATAATCTTAAAGTCTTGAAGCGGGTAGTAAGCGAGGCAAAAGGAAGGGATACAATTGTAGAAGTTATCACTACTGCCAGTGAAAATCCGCGGCAGATGGAAGATAATTACGAAAGAGCCTTTAAACGCATTGGAGTAAGCGGCTTTGGTGCCATTCATATAGCAAGCCGTTATGATGCAGCTGACCGCAGTTTGGAAGAAAGAATCAATGAAGCGGATTTAATATTTTTTACCGGCGGGGATCAGCTAAGGCTCAGCAGCATTCTTGGCGGTTCGTACTTTATGGAAGTTCTCCGTAGCCGTTTCCTCGAAGGAGCTCTAGTGGCTGGAACCAGTGCCGGCGCAGCAGCACTCTCAGAAACAATGATATATGATGGCGAAGGATCTACCGGGATGTTAAAAGGTTCAATATCAATGGGACCCGGGCTAGCATTTCTTAATGGAGTTATTATCGACACTCATTTTATTAACAGGAGCAGAATCGCCAGATTGTTTCAGGTAGTGGCAACAAATCCTTCAGTTCTCGGAGTTGGACTTTCAGAGGATACAGCGATTTTTATTAAAGATGATGAAGACAGCTTTGAAGTTATTGGCAGCAGCCTTGCTGTAGTTGTAGACGGAGGACATTTAAAGAACTCAAATATTTCAAAAATTGCCAAGGGTGAACCGATAGCCGTCGAAAATTTTCATGTTCATACACTTGTAGAAGGCTATAAGTACAACTTCGGAGAGCGCAAATTTCTCTGACATGACCGATTGAAAATATTCATCTTGGCAATAATATTAAGAAAGTTGCTTTTAGTGCGGGTGTAGCATAGTGGTAATGCATCGGCTTCCCAAGCCGACGAGGAGAGTTCGATTCTCTTCACCCGCTCCACTTCAAATAGCCTCAAAACAAAGACTTACGAATAAATATTCCAAATACTGTTTTACTCCTTTTTAGCTCTTTTTATGTCATTTTATCACCGGAAAAGCATACAAAAAGCATACAGTGTAATTGAGGCTAAAACCTGAATATTAGCTTACAAGAATTTTATTATTCTGACAATAACTTAGATATTTCCTTATTCCAAGTCTTGATTTTAGGCATAATAGCCCTACTATGTTCTGCAATAGAACAATTAATTACAGTAAATATCTTATTGTAGAACATTATGACGATATTAGCAGAAAAACTTGATCAACTTAAGCAAACACAAGAAGCTAAAGTCCTGTATGATACGCCTAAAAAGAAGCGGGATTATTTTAATAAATTAAATTTTGACTGCTCCAGAGCAATCCTTCTATCTGGACCAAGAGGTACCGGAAAAACATCCTGGATGCTCTCTCAGTTAAACAAGGGCTTTTTTCTATATTTCTCGGCAGATCATCCATCTATTGCAGCAATTCCTTTGTATGATCTTTGCGATGCGGCTTTCTCAAAAGGATATGAAGGTGTCTTTATTGATGAGATACATTATGCAAAAGACTGGTCTATACATGTCAAATCTCTTTATGACTCCTTTCCAAAGAAAAAAATATTAGTTTGCGATTCCAGCTCCATTGCATTGCGCACTGGTGTAGGCGATATATCCAGACGATTTGTCAATATGAATATGCCTCTTCTATCATTTAGAGAATATCTGATGTTGAATTCAGAACAGACTCTACCAACTTTAAAAGTTTTTGATATTGATAAGACCTCTTTAACCTCCATTCTGAATTCAAAAATAAATCTGCTTAAAGAATTTAACAATTACCTGACTTATGGAACAAGGCCATTCTTTCTGGAATCCAAAGAAAATTACAGAGATAAGCTTTTTAATATCCTCCATAAAACAATTGAATCGGATATTCCTTTCCTTCTCCCAAATCTGAATACTAATCACTTAAGACTGATGAATTCAGTAATAGGATTTCTTGCAGATTCCACTGTTCCGACTGTTAATATTGAAAAGATGTCAACTTTATGGGCTGTAGGAAGGGAAAAGGTTTATCAATTACTGGATGCTATGGATAAAGTTCATCTCATTAGGATTATAAGAAAAGTACATGATTATAACATTTATTCCAAAGGTGAAAAGATATTTCTATATGATCCTGCAATGTACACACTATTTAAAGGAAATATCGGTACATTAAGAGAAGCTTATGCTTCTGCTGCTCTTATAGATTCTGGTTATTCTCTATTTTCTTCCAAAAATGAAAAGGAATGCGATTTTGTTGCCAACAATAAGAAAATTGAAGTTGGAGGGAAAAATAAGTCAGTTAAAGGCGCCGATTATGTTATTAAAGATGAGCTTGAAATACCATACGACAACAATATTCCGCTATGGCTTTTAGGCTTTGAATACTAGATTTATTAAATGGCTTTTGATCCATTTTTTAATACAAAAAGCATACAGTCCACTTGAGGCTGGTAAAATTGGTAATTTTCATTTAAAATGAGTGAATTATAGACTGCAATAGTGCTTGTTTAGCAAATTCTTTTATATTCCTTAACCTATGTGTTTCCTTCTACTACAAAGAAAGGAATATGTTTTAGCTGTCCTTTGTCAAAGTGAACTACTCCTGAGATATTTAATCTGCCGACATAATCTGTTCTATTAAAATGCTCTCCGATTATAAGTTTTTCACCCAAAACAGTCCAGAAAATATTAAATCCATTTTCTTCCAGTTTTTTCATGAGGTCATTTTTTCTTACTAACAGACAAGAACGAGTTGAGTGCATTGCAGAAGGGTCAAAGCAAATCATTTGTCCGTCTTTGTTTAATAGTTCTCCTTCAATTTTTGAGTATTGCAAGTCAAGCATCTTGAAAAGGATTTCTGTTGGCTTGTAAAAGCTAATGTTAGATTCTTTTGACGCATCAAACTGTTCTTCCCATAGATAATCAACTGCCGTTACAGCAACTTTTCCAACAAATTTCCCTGTCTTTTTGTCGTTAATGTCTGACCATGTATATTCTCTATAATCTTGTTGTTTAAATGTTTCACAAGCATGAGACCAGTAGTATTCCCTACTAAACAATTCATATCTGTTGCCAGATTCAGGCATCCATCTTCCCATAAAGTCTTTTTCTCTTGTCCATTTCAGGATTTTATTGTGTTCCTTTTTCTTAGTAATATAACTTCTAACCTGATACCATAAATCTTTATGTGGATTCTCCCATTTATCTTTTCCAATATCTGCTGGCGAATTCCAAGAAGTCAGAATTTCAAGAACTAACCATTCTATTCCAGCCTTATCAAAAACGCTTATCATTTGCAGTGGGTTTGGTAAGTCATCAGTTTTAAAAACCCAATCCTTATTTGGAATATTCCAATTGTTGTAGTCAACTGGATTCCACCAAAACTTTTCAACCTTATTTTCTGGATTTCCTTTTATTGTTACGGTTGGGTCAATGTCGCGTACATAAGGATCCCAAGGTCCATCATAACGCCTAATCTTTGCATCTCTGCTGTATGAATTCTCATAGCAAGGGAAATTGTCTGAAACTCTTGCAAGTAAATCGTAAAATACAAGCCACTGATATTTTTTACCAATTCGTTCTTCCATCACATAATGTCGATTGTAATTATGTGATTTCATACCTCTGTCGAAGTCACCATGCTTTTCCACATCATAACCGTATTCTTCCATTATCCATTTAACCGCAAGATTACTTAACCCATTTGTATCTACTTGCCAATCTGAAAAAGCACTTTGAAATACATATCTCCCAAAATCACCATAACCTCCGGTGCCTCTTCCATATTCAGTAACCATTGACCTTAAAATGTCATTTTTACTCCACTGATATTTTTTAAAATCTTTATTGTTGTAATCCAATTTAAATGCATCTATTTCTTCATTAGTAGGGAAATTTTAGGTAACTCACTTTTATATGGAGGTCGTATCCTTTCTATTTTGAAAGAAAATAAATGCCCCTTTGCGACTGCAAACTCAATTATTCCTCTTGCATAATCTCTAAGCAAAATATCTGGAATAACATTTTCAGTATTGAAAACAGTTTGAAAAATATAGTCTCCTAATTCTTTTAGCGATTGAACATTACTTGTTCTTACCGAACATCCGTAAGCAACAGCATAAAGCCGTTGTAAAACATATCGGTCGTTTACCTTTTCAAATGTTTCAATGAGTTGCATTAAAACATTTATTCGTTCTTCCAATAAACAGATAATTGCCTTCGTTGCTGAGTCTCTTAGGGTTCGGTTTGTGCTTGTCAAAAACCAAAACATTGTTTGACACATCAAACGAATTGCTTCATCAGAAATGTTTTCTCGTTTATCGTCAGTCCAAGCCCAATCAATCATTCTTCTGATTGAAGAAATCTCATCAGAGTATCCAGGATATTGGTTATGGATAAATTTTGTCCACCATGCGTCTCGGTCTACCATGCTAAAACGCATTAAGTGTCTATGCAGAAAATCACTGTTAAAATAATGTTTGGGATGAGATGTTACTAGAAGAATTGTGCTAATAAAGTAGTCATGCTGTCGGTGTTTCTTAATTACGACTGTATTGATGTAATCTCTTAGTTTTTCATGAACGGTTTCCTTTTTTCTCCAAATGATACTATCAATAAATGCGTATGAAACTGCTTCAAATTCTCTTGTATGTGGAGCAGCTTCAAATAATTCTACACCTGCTATTTCAGGTAGCTGAATAGAAAGAGCTTCAATAATTCCCCGATTGAAATAAGTTGCATTATGGTTCTCAACATATTTATACAATCTGTTTCCCGACTTAAAGGAATCTGTTGGTCTACTCTTGTTAAAGTAATTTTCAAGGAGATAAGAGCAAACTAAGTGGTCGCTGAATCTCTCATATGAGATATACACTCCGTCAAAGTGATTTCCTTCTCTATCCCAATATCAGGCATCCTTACCTGACTAAAATTGTTTAATCATGGTAAGTGAATAAACTGTAAATGAATAAAAATATTTTTAGGATTTTTTTGGTT
>MHBE01000011.1 GCA_001803205.1 Lentisphaerae bacterium GWF2_38_69
GAGCTCTACAGTGATAATTACTGACACTAATCAGCAGATACATCATCTGAGAATCTCCTCTCAGCCTGAAGTCTGCCACCTGAAAATATATGGAGCATTAAAGATCAAACCGGTAAAAATACCTGAAGAAGTATATCGTAGCAAAAAGGTTGTAGGAGCCTAAAAAATCAGCTCTAGCATCATTTTATGCGCTTAATAAACAAACTTGGGCTAAGTTTTTTCGAGCAATTCGTTGATAAAAGTTTTGAGTTTTGGGTGAAAATAAAAGCTGAACAGCTTTAATCTGTTTATAGATTGATTTGAATGCGCAACAGTGTTAGACTTTTTCAAAATCCAAAATTTGCAATCAGAAATAAATTATATGTGTGAAAATTCCTCAAAAATTACAGTACTGGAAAAGTATCCGGATAAGACAAAATCGCTGAATGAGTTTTTAAACAGTCTGCCGCTGGGAGCTGATATAAAAAGCAACAGAGGTTTTCTCATAAGCTGTCTGCATAAGGCTCAAAGTATATTCGGTTATCTTCCTGATGAGGTTCAGCTTCTCATTGCTGAAAGACTAAGGCTGACTCTGAGCGATGTGTACGGGGTTATATCCTTCTATTCATTTTTTACTACCCAGCCTCCGGGCAGGAATAAGATTAATGTATGTCTCGGCACGGCTTGTTTTGTTAAAGGAGCCGACAAGATTTTTGCGGAGTTTGAAAAACAGATCGGAATCAAAGACGGGGCGACCTCAAAGGATATGAAGTATTCCCTGAGTTCTATCAGATGCGTAGGGGCGTGCAGCCTGGCGCCGGTGGTTACTGTCAATGACAAAGTCTATGCTAAAATGACTCCGCTGAGAGTGAGAGAAATCCTCAAGGAGTGTGAATAATGCTAAATTCGAGAAGGACTGACTGGGAATGCAAATGAGTACTCCCGAAAAGTACGAAAAGCACGAAATAAACCAAAGAAAGCGCCATGATAAAGGTGAAGATAATGGTGTTATTATTCCAGCGATTCCTTCAGCTCTGGAGTTGCCTGAAGATTATATCCATTTTTTTCTGGAGATTAAAGAAAAAATTCGGAAAGGAAGGCTTAAAGCCGTAGCTTCGGCTAATTCTTCTCTTGTCATGATGTACTGGGAAATAGGCTCTGCAATATTAGCTAAACAGGAAAATGAAGGATGGGGCGCCAAAGTTATTGACCGATTGTCCTCCGACTTGAGAAAGAGTTTTCCTGAGATGAACGGGTTTTCAGCCAGAAACTTGAAATACATGCGTAAATTTGCTGAAGTCTGGACAGAAAAAGAAATAGTGCAACGCACCGTTGCACTAATTCCATGGAGATCCAATTTGACATTACTTGAAAAGATTAATGAGCCTGAACTTAGATTGTGGTATGCGCGGCAAACTCTGGAAAATGGTTGGAGTAAGAGTGTATTAGAATTTCAGATAGATACGAAACTGCATATGCGTATTGGAAAAACTTCTAATAATTTTGACTTGGCTTTACCTCCGTTAGATTCAGACATGACGAATCAGATATTTAAAGATCCATACATCTTTGATTTTCTGGGTACTGCCGAGGTAAGAAAGGAAGCCGAACTAGAAATAAAGCTTATTGACCATATGGAAAAGTCTCTTTTGGAGCTTGGCCAGGGGTTTGCGTTTGTTGGTCATCAATTTCATATGGAGATAGGAGGCGAGGATTTTTATATCGACATGCTTTTTTATCATTTAAAATTACGATGCTTTATTGTAGTAGAATTAAAAGCGGGAAAGTTTTGTCCGGGACATGTCAGTTAATTGACTATGTATATGAATATTGTCGATAAACTGATTCGACATCGGGAGGATAAGCCTACTATTGGATTGTTGCTTGTAAAAGAGAAGAACCACACCATCGCAAAATATGCTCTTGCAGGAAATACTAATCCTATCGGAGTAGCCGAATGGGAACAGAAAATAACCGAATCTTTGCCTGAAGATTTAAAGCCAAATTTACCTACTATTGAAGAAATTGAAAAAGAACTGGACATAGAATATTCTAATGATCTGGAGGTTGAGTGAAAATTATGATAAACAGTTTTGAAGATTTTACCGAATATTCGGCATCGGTAAAAGAGAAAAGCCTAAATAAGCCTGAAATCAATATTCTTGTTTCTCTGGGAACTTGTGGGATTGCGGCAGGTACGCTTCCTGTCCAGGAGGAATTCATTTCTCAGATTAAGGAAAGAGAGCTCTCCAGTAAAGTTGAACTTACAGATGTCGGATGTATGGGGATTTGTTACTGTGAACCAAGCATCGAACTTATAAACCGCAAAACAGGAAAAAGCATAATTTACGGTAATGTGAAAAGGGACGATGTCTCTTTGATCCTTGACTGCCTGACAGAGAAGGACGTAAAAGGAGTCGATGTAATAAAAAAATCCTGGTATTATCCGGAAACAGAGGATGCAACCGCTGGACTCCTCCAGGCTAAGATTGCCCTCAGAAATACCGGAAGAATTAATCCTGAAATTCTTGAAGAATACATATTCAACTCAGGTTATCAGGCGCTTGCCAAAGTTCTTTCCTCCATGACACCAAAATCGATTATTCAGGAAGTTCTGCAGTCGGGATTGAGAGGGCGGGGCGGCGGCGGTTTTCCGACAGGGAAAAAATGGGATTTTGCAGCTGCACAGAAGAATGAAACTAAGTTCGTTATTTGCAATGCTGACGAAGGTGACCCCGGCGCATTTATGGACAGGGCAGTGCTCGAAGGCGATCCCCATAGTGTTCTCGAAGCTATGGCAATCGCAGGTTTTGCTATTGGTTCTCACAAAGGTTTTATCTATATCAGGGCGGAGTATCCGCTTGCTATCAAGCGGCTCCAGATTGCAATAAAGCAATCTACAGAGTTCGGGCTTCTCGGCAAAAATATTATGGGCTTTGGTTTTGATTTTGAGATTGAACTTAGATATGGGGCTGGAGCTTTTGTCTGCGGAGAGGAAACAGCCCTTATACATTCGATTGAGGGTTTGAGAGGAATGCCTACGACAAGGCCTCCTTTTCCTGCCGTGGCAGGACTATGGGAAAAACCTACAATAGTCAACAATGTCGAAACTTTTGCCAATGTCTGCGCAATAATCAGAAAGGGCGCTCAGTGGTACAAGAGCATTGGGACTGAAACCTCAGCAGGGACAAAAGTTTTCGCTCTTGCTGGAAAAATCAATAAGGTCGGACTGATAGAAGTTCCGATGGGAACAAATCTCCGCGATATTATTTACGATGTGGGAGGAGGAATTTTTGATGGGAAAGAGTTTAAAGCAGTTCAGACAGGCGGGCCTTCAGGCGGCTGCATAACCAAAGATTACCTTGATACTCCGATTGACTACGAAACGCTCAAATCTTTGGGCTCTATGATGGGGTCAGGCGGAATGATAGTTATGGATGAAGATGACTGCATGGTTAATGTCGCAAAATTCTTTCTGGATTTTACCGTGGACGAATCATGCGGGAAATGCACGCCATGCAGAATAGGCGGCAAACACATGTATGCAATCCTTGATAAGATAACAAAAGGAAGAGCTTCAGATAAAGATTTGGAAACTCTTAGAGAGCTTTGCCAGACTGTCAAATCATCTTCATTATGCGGTTTGGGAATGACCTGTCCGAATCCTGTTCTCTCAACAATGAAATATTTTGAAAATGAATACAGAGAGCATGTGGCTGACAAAAAATGCAAAGCCCACAAATGCCCTGACCTTATAACATATTTGATTGACATCGGCAAGTGTATCGGATGTAGTGTCTGCGCGAAGAAATGCCCTGTTCAATGCATATCAGGCAAACTGAAGGAGCCGCATAAAATCGATCAGTCAAAATGCATCAAGTGCGGTGAGTGTTTCATGGCGTGTAAATTTGCGGCTATTTCCAGAAATTAGGCGGTGAAAAATGAATGATATTATCAAAATATTTATAGATGGAAGAGAAATCGAAGCATGTCAGGGAGAAAAAATCCTTGATGCGGCTCTTAGAAATAATATAAACATTCCTAATCTTTGTTATGATAAAAAACTCTCCTGCACAGGTTCCTGCAGGATGTGTATTGTTTCTATTGAAGACAGACCGGTGAATGTTCCTGCCTGCTCGACAGTCGTTGAAAACGGAATGAAAATAATAGCCTTTAACGATAAACTCGAAGCCGAAAGAAAAGTTATTCTCGATCTTATTCTTTCCATGCATAATGATGACTGCATCAACTGCGTGAAAGACGGTTCCTGCGATCTGCAGGATTTGGCATTCAGATATGATTTAGGGAGAGGAAAAAGAACTTTTCATCCGATGTGGGGAGATGCCGCTGAGTATTCAGATAGCTCCTCGCAGGTTCTTAATTACGATGCGACAAAATGCATTCAATGCCAGAAGTGCATAAAAGCCTGTCAGGAGATTCAGGGAAAGGGTATTCTGACTCTGGAAAACCGCGGGATAGAAGCGGTAGTTTCAACAGGTTACAATCAATGGAGCGACTCAAAATGCGACGGATGCGGAGAGTGCGCTCAGGTTTGTCCTGTGGGAGCGCTTACTATGAAGTTCGTCTATACTGACGGAAAGAGATTCAGAGATAAAGACATATCAAAAATAACAGGAACGACTTGTCCTTACTGCGGAGTAGGGTGCCAGCTTGATGTTCACACTAATTCAGAAAATCAGATTATTAAGGTAACAGGCTCTGAGAGTCTGCCTAATCTGGGTTCTACATGTGTAAAAGGGCGTTTCGGCCTGCAGTATTCGGGGCATAAAGAGAGACTCAAATCTCCAATGATCCGCAGAGGCAATAGCCTCGTAGAATGTTCATGGAATGAAGCGCTGGCCTTTACTGCGGAAAAACTCAAAGAGATAAAATCAATACATGGCGGAGCTGATATGATTGCCGGCATGTCTTCGGCCAGATGCACAAATGAGGACAATTATCTCTTTCAGAAATTTATGCGAACTGTTATCGGAACCAACAATGTGGATCACTGCGCAAGGATTTGCCACGGTTCAACCGTTGCCAGCATGCTTACTTCGCTCGGTTCAGGCGCTATGACAAATGCAATAGCAGATTTTGAAAAGGCCGATGTAATTTTTGTAACAGGTTCAAATACAACCGAAACACACCCAGTTATAGCCACGGCAATCAAAAGGGCCGTACTTAATAATAATGCCAGATTAATTGTTGCCGATCCCAGAAAGATAGACTTGGTAAGGTACGCGGCTGTCTGGATGAAGCAGAAAAACGGAACGGATATTGCGTTAGCCAATGGTTTGATTCATGTGATTCTGAAAGAAAGCCTGCAGAAGGATGATTTCATAAAGAACAGAACCGAAGGCTTTGAAGAGCTTAAGAAGTCTGTTGAGAAATATACACCCGAGTATGTAGAGAAAATCACAGGCGTTCCTGCGGATAAAATTATCGAAGCTGCGAGGATTTATGGAACAGCCCAAAGAGCAAGTATCGCCTGGACAATGGGCATTACCCAGCATGCCTGCGGCACTGACAATGTCACGGCGCTTACAAACCTTGCAGTTATTACCGGCAATATCGGAAGGGAAGGAACAGGATTGAACCCATTGAGAGGGCAGAACAATGTGCAGGGAGCATGCGACATGGGCGCCCAATGGGATTCTTATCCTGGTTATTTCCAGGTAGAAAATGAAACAGCTAAGAACCGCTTTGAAAGCCTTTGGAAAACTAAACTCTCTTCAAAGAACGGAATTCCTTTAACAGAAATTATGGATGCTGTTCTTGAAGGGAGACTAAAATCTCTCTATATAATGGGTGAAAATCCGGCTGTTTCAGAGCCTGACCTCAATCATACAGTAGAGGCTTTGAAGTCCCTGGATCTTCTAATTGTTCAGGACATTTTCCTTAATGAAACAGCTCAATATGCGCATGTGGTTTTCCCCGCAGCTTCCGCTCTGGAAAAGAATGGGACTTTTACAAACACTGAGAGGAGAGTCATCCCTGTAAGAAAAGTTCTTAATATGCCCGGACAAGCAAAAGAGGATTGGGAGATAATACAGGATCTTGCTGCAGGCATGGGCTATTTTTGGAATTATCGTTCCTGGGAAGATATCATGAAAGAAATCAATCTGGTTGTTCCCCAATATTCTGGAATCACGCCTGAAAGAATAAATAAAGGCGAGCTTATCCAATGGCCATGTCCTGACTCAAAACATCCCGGCACTTCAATTCTGCACGGAGAGAAATTCACAAGGGGCAAAGCTCTGCTTCAGGCCGTTGAACATATCCCTCCTGCCGAAGAAACATCTGAAGAATATCCATTTGTGCTCTCAACAGGCAGAAACCTCTTCCACTACCATACAGGTACAATGACGAGAAAAAGCATCGCACTTAACTCTTTTTGCTCAGATCCTTATTTTGAGATGAATGAAGATGACATGAGAGAACTTGCTATAAACGAAGGAGAGAAGGTGAAAATCCTTTCAAGAAGAGGGGAAATAATAATTTCAGCAAGATCGTCAAAAAGAGTAGAAAAGGAAAATCTTTTCCTTCCGTTCCATTTTGCCGAAGCTGCTGCAAATATGCTTACAATTAACGCTCTCGACCCAAAATCAAAAATGGCCGAACTCAAAGTCTGCGCAGTTAACATAAAGAGACTGTAATGCACAAACACTTTTCCATACTATTCGAATACTTTAGATTTATTGGAGTAGCGCTCCTGTTTTATCTGACTTACTCCTATATCCATGGCAATGTAAATCGGCTTCATATCCTTTCTTTTGGAGTTGTTTTATTAATGTCAGGAACCACAGCGATCGAAGGAATATTTTTAGGAAAAGAAAGCTCCGAAAAGATAGGCTACAGGCAAGACAGGCAGTATCAAATACAGTCGGCTTTGGCCAATTTGGCTATAGTAATTGCATCAATAATAGTTTTTTTTGATAAATGGGGCAAATTCGCCGACGCAACTATAGCAACTGTAATGCTTCTTTTCTTTCTTCTGTCCGGGATAAATCACGCCATATCGTTAATCAAACACAGGAACTTCAAGTTGATTAATATGTTGAGACCGATATTCAGTTTAATTTTTACTTTGGCATTCCTTCCATCAATAATAGGAGCTGTATATCTCTCATAAAACAATATTACATTGACAGTCAACGCCCTCGACCCCCAAGTCCAAAATGGCCGAACTCAAAGTCTGCGCTATAAAAATACAAAAATTATAACTTTCATTTTATAGGCACTTTATACCTATAATCCTTCCTGATAAAATCAAGTTGTGTTTTTATCTCAAAATGAATAAGGGAGGATTGTATCTATGTCAGATGAACTATTTTGGAAACGCAAACTTTTAGCCTATCTCCACGACCCACCGGATAAAGCACTGGATATTTTAAACCATGAAGAAAATGCAAAAACATTTCAAAAAGGGGCTGGGTTCACTGAGGAGAGTGAAAGAATTAACCTTCTAAAAGAGGTTAAGAAAGCAGATCATTTTGCTTCATCTGCTGAACGCTTTGTCTTTCCGAAGGGGAAATGTTCTACACAATTCAATGGGCAAAAAGGTTCGTCTTTTCTACATCCTCTTTCTTCTGCTGAATATCTGACTCCGGAAAACTTTTCTGTTCAGGCTGGAGAATTACATGGAATACTTCAGAATGCAGTTGGCGGCATAAACACTGAAGATTGGCGCAAAAAGTTTTTTCTTTACTGGAGAAGGTGGCTTGAGAATTCCAAAACGAATAACAAACAGAACGCCGAACATCTTGCTCTGCTTCCTGCAGATACTAGAATTCCTGATCATTCAATCTGGAATCATATTTCGATAACATCAGCCTTAGCAGGATGCATAGAAACTGGAGAAGTAAAACCTGCCATGCTTCTTTTTCAGTTAGGCCCTGTTCAGGATTTCATAGCTCAGGCTCGTTCCACAAGAGACTTATGGAGCGGAAGCTATCTTCTCTCCTGGCTCATAGCTCATGCGATGAAAGCTGTTACTGACGAAATTGGGCCCGATTCAATTATTTTCCCAAGCCTCAGAGGCAATGGTATTTTTGACGCCTTACATAAGGATGAAGTTTATTCAGAACTTTGGAATGATAGGAATGGCAAAGAAATGTCTACCTGGAAAAGGATGATAGAAGAGAAAGGAGATAAAGAAAAAGAATGGCTTCTTACTCCGACTCTCCCAAACCGTTTTCTTGCGATAGTCTCTGAATCAAAAGCTGAACAACTTGCGAAGCTTGCAAGTGAAGCGATCCAAGTTGAACTCAAAAATATCGGCAATGCTGTTTGGGAGTGGATAGAGTCAGAAGCTCAAAAAGCAGAATGCAACGATGTTTCGAATTGGAAGCTTCGCTGGGATTTTCAGATAAAATCGTTCCCTCAAATCTCATGGGCTGTTCAACCCTGGCTTGACCGTGAAACTTGCCTTCAGGAATTGGCTAATCTTCCTAACCAGGAAATTTACAAGAGATTAAAATATGTGCTTGAATTGGGTGAAAGGGTTTTGCCGTTTGAAGATCGGGATCAAAGATATTATGAAGATAATGAAAAGACAAAATTCAATAGCTCGGGTATTTTCTGGTCAGCTCATTATGCCCTTGTGGACGCACAACTTGCCGCTAGAAGGAATACTCGTGATTTCAATTCTTGGGTAACCGATAAAGGAAGCGTCAAAGATTCGCTCTCAGGAAAAGAGGAAATTATAGGAACAGAGGAATTCTGGAAACATCTTGTTAAAGAACATCCGAAATTATTTCCCAGTTCTGGACATCGGTACGCTGCAATGAATCTAATTAAAAGACTCTGGTGCAGAAGCGATAAGGTAGATTATCTTAAAAGAAAACTCGGAATAGAGCCAAATATTCGCTTTGATTCTATTCCTGATGTAGCTGGAGAAAGAGAATATGTAGCTGTTCTTGCTATGGACGGTGACGAAATGGGCAAGTGGGTTTCAGGTGAGAAGACACCAAAACTTCTCGATCAACTTTCGGAAAAAGCCAAAGTATATCTTAGAGCCAAAGATAAAAAAGAAGTCCACAGACTTTTGACTCCATCTTATCACTTGCAGTTCAGCGAAGCTCTGGCTAATTTTTCTACATGGATTGCCGGATCAATAGTTGAGGAGTTTGATGGACAGCTTATCTATTCGGGCGGCGATGATGTGCTTGCAATGCTTCCGGCAGATCAGGCAATTGCCTGCGCTGAAAAATTGCGGACTGCTTTCAGAGATGATTTCAATGGCAATAGGGTAACTCCCGGCTCAAAAACTGATGTGTCTATAGGTTTGGCAATTGGACACATACATGCTCCGCTTCAAATGCTGGTTCGTGAAGCTCAGAAAGCAGAGAAGAGAGCCAAGAATGAGTATAAGAGAAGTGCTCTGGCAATCTCTCTCTACAAGCGTTCAGGCGAGATAATACAATGGGGATGCAAATGGGAGTCTGTCGCTATCGAACTTATAAATAAAGTTACTGAATTGTCAAGCGGAGATGAACCTCGGTTATCAGGCCGTTTCCCCTACGCTTTAGCTCAAATCCTAAAACCTTACAGATTAAAAGGTTCTATTCCTGACATGAAGGAAATTGTCATGAAAGAGTTTGAGCATGTTGTGGAACAGCAGGGGAGAAACCTGAAAAACGAAAAGGGAGAGTTTTTAGAACTCGGCAGGAAATGGCTTGATCAGACATCAGACAAGCTGGAAGATTTTGCCAATCTGTTTCTTGTGGAAACCTTTATTAACCGTTTCAAGGGAGAAGCATGATGAATAGTTTTAGTTTTCATATCGAACCAAGAGATTTGCTTTTCATGCGCGACGGGCGCCCGATGGAAGCTTCGGATGCAGGATTAGGAGCAAACTGGCCGAGACCTGACCAAATATATTCTGCATTTATCAATACTTTTCATGCCCAATGGTCTGATTTTCAGTCATGGGAAGGGCACAGACATAATCAGAATGACAGAGATACAAATAAGGATAGTTCATATCGTTTCGGCTCTTTAAAAACTGCAGGGCCGTTTCCTGCAAAGGGTAAGGAAATCTATCTCCCTTGCCCTCTTGATCTATCAGCAGATGACAATGGTTGTCTGTATCCGATGAAACTTGTTGAGGCAAAAAATACTGATATGCCCAAACCTCTTACTCATGCTTTCTCTTCAGTTAAATTAGGTAAGACAGATCTTCCTCAATGGATATCATCAGCCGATTATCAAAAGTATCTCAAAGGCGAATCTTTCAAGTCTAATAACGCAGAACTATATGATGTTGAGAGAAATATAGGAATAGCCATTGATCCTGCCACAGGAACCACAGAAGAAGGCAAATTGTATCAGGCTGAATATCTCAGATTCAAGCCTGAAACTAAAATGGCTATTTCTGCCTCATGTGAGATAGGCCTTGATAAACTTCTAGATAAAGGCCGATTTGATATGATCATGGGCGGACAGCAGGGCGTTTGCATGGTCAGCCAGGTTTCTGATCTATCTCTTCCTTCTTCCTGTTCGCAGAACATTCCTCATTCCTTGTTCCTCAAATGGACTCTGATCTCTCCTTCTGTCTATCCAAAAATAGGCGAACATCCCGGCGGCTGGCTGCCTAGCTGGATAGATTCATTGACGGGTCAGGTTCTTTTGCCCAAAGGAAATACAGAAAGGAGGTCTGGAGAAAAAAGAGAGGTATGGCGCAAAAGAGTTGAAATAATGGAAAAATTTATGGCAAAATTAGTCGCTGCGAGAATCGGCAAACCTCTTGCTTTTTCGGGCTGGGACTTACAGAGCGGTGCAAAACCAACCTATCTCGCAGCGCCTGCCGGGTCAGCGTATATCTTCAAATGCAAAGATATTGAGGAAGTAAAGGCTCTATCAGACGCACTTTCCTGGAATGGGGCTACTGGAAACGAAGTTAAAAACCGCCGTTCTACGCTATTCGGGGAAAAGGGTTTTGGTCTAGGAATTTGTTCACAAATTAAAATATAAAAGGGAGAAAAGAATAATGGAAAAGAAAATTATGGCAATCTTTACAAGGACACCGCTTCATGTGGGCGCAGGTAATTCAGTCGGGGCAATAGATTCTCCGATTATGCGCGAAAGACATACAAGAATTCCAATAATTCCCGGTTCATCTCTTAAAGGCGTGCTCAAGGATTTGTTCAATGACAGAAAAGAAGAGCAGAATATTCTTTTCGGGAAAGGCGACTCTGCCGGCAAACTGCACATCGGCGAAGCCAGAGTTCTGGCCTTTCCTGTCCGCTCTGCCAAAGGTTCCTTCGCTTGGATTACTTCGCCAATTGCTTTAGCAAGATATGAAAGGGATTCAGGGATAAAAATGGATATAGATAAACTTGATGGACTCGAAGATAGCCAGTGCTTTGGTGCTCAGGATGTTATTTTGGGTAAGGATGTTGTTCTTGAAGAGTATAAATTTGAATCTCAAGGTTTGTCCGAGGATATAGCATCAAAGTTGGAAAAAACCTTCGATGACAAAATCTGGAAAACAGTTGCTACAAGACTGGTCATAGTCAACGACGAAATATTTTCATACTTCTGCGAAAACGCCTGCGAGGTAGTTACTAGAATATGCATTGATGATGAGACAGGAGTTACTAAATCTGGCGCTCTTTTCAATCAGGAACAGGTTCCGTCAGAGACCATGTTCTATGCAGTCATCGGAGAACAGAAAGACGGATATATCGAAACTCTTAAAAAATCTCTTTCTCCAGTCCTTCAGATTGGCGGCGATGAAACCATCGGCCTTGGTTTCTGCTCAGTAGTTTTGTATGAGGTGACTAAATGAAAAACCTCGAACAAATAAGAGCTAAAAATGCACTGGAAGCCGCTCCCAATATAAAAGGGGGAGAAAAGGATGGAGAAGTAGTTAAAAAAATTCCTCCAATGATAAGAGATAGCGGGATATTAGCGGCTGCAGCTTTTGCTAAAGAAAAAGGGAAAGGGTATCAATCCGTCATTGATGCCATTGTTTGTCATCTTAAATGTGATGGCATAGGAATTATGCCTCGCAATGAAACTGATTTTATTAAATGGTTAGCGGAAAAAGTCGATTCAGCTAAACTCAGGGCTGTTACTGAAGAAACCATGGCATATCTGAACTACTTACGCCGGTTTGTGAGGTAATTATGCCTATCCAAACCATAAAAGAAGTAAAAGCTGTTTTAAAGGAGAGCGAACTGAGTTTTTCTCTGCGAATGTCGAAATTTGCCAAAGTCGGTGAAAAAGATGCTGTTTCCTTTATTTACGAAGCAAAGAAAGTTCATTTTTCCTGCTTCAGCATTCCTTCTTCCTCCAGCTTCGAAATGAAACTCGGCGGAAGACTTATAGTCAACCACGCTGGCGGCGTCCTCGAAAATTCCGGCCTCTGTATCCACCGCTTTTTCAACTACCCGATGATTCCGGGAAGCGCCCTCAAAGGCATCGCCGGTCATGCCGCCTGGCTGAAACATCAGGAATGTTCTGACGAACAGGAACAAAGGAAACTCAAGGAACAGATAATCAAAATCTTTGGAAGTTTCGGAAATGAAACAAAGAGCGAAAACGCTGGAACAATTGCTTTCCTGGCAGCTGTGCCAGCTAAGGACGACTGGAAACTCGTCACAGATGTCCTGACTCCGCATGGAGGCAATGACTACACAAACCCCGTCCCGAGTTTCTTTGTTGCCGTAGAAAAAGGAGCTACTTTTAAATTCACACTAAAAAAGACTTCCAGAGCTGAAGCAGACGATTTGGAACTTGCAGAAAACTGGCTTAAACGAGGCCTGACTGAAAACGGCGCTGGAGCTAAAACCGCCGCCGGCTACGGCTGGTTCAAGGAGGTCACAAATGGATAGAGCAAAAGTTAAGTTCACATTCGTAACTCCCTGCATTACTTCCGGAGCTGATCAAAGAAAAGCAGAACTGCGAATTCCATCTATCAGAGGGCAATTAAGATGGTGGATGAGAACTTTGGGTTATGAAGAATCAGTTCATAGTATTTTGGGAGGTATCGATTCTACAGGGAATGCTATTTCAAGCAGTTTTATTATTAGAGATTGCACTGAAAATAAAATAAAGACGGATGTACTAGAAAGAGATAGAAGCGACTATTTCTTATGGCCAATAAGGAATAAAGGATACATCTATGAGGATGAAGAAATACATATTGAAATCATCTATAGATATCGAAAAGATGCAAGTGACTTTCCAGATGAAGTTTTAAAGATATTCCTTCTTTTGGGTTCACTTGGCACAAGAAGCCGTAGGGCTTATGGGAGTATCTATCCAACTTCAGTTGAAATTGATGGAATCTCTTGGGATATACCAAAGGATATTGCATCCTTCAAAAAGGAAATTTACGAGATTTTAAAAGGGCTAAACTGCAAAGTCTTATTGCTTTCACAATCTCAACAGAGATGGCAGGATGCTGTTGGTGTGTGTGCTTCTTTTCTCAAAGAATTCAGATGCGGGAGTACGAGGTATGGTCAGACTCCCAGTAAGTGGGGCAAATATGACCATGACTTAGCCTTTAAAGGTGATACTATTTATCGCGCTTCAATAGGAATGCCCCTTAAAACGAAATATTACGAAGCAAAAATAAATGACTTTGACAGGCTTGCAAGTCCAGTTCATTTTAAGGTTATTAAGCTTGGAAATGGCTTTTATCCAATATCAATCATTTTTCCTGACCATGCGCTTAAAGAAGGTTTAAATGTAAGAGTAGGACTAAAAAATGTAAAGCTTTCACATGACTTGTTATATGCAATGATGGATGCTGATAATGTTGAAGTCTTATTTGATTCCTGATTCCTTGTTCCTGTTTGAAAAACATTCCTGAATTTAAAAAGAGGTAAAGATGGCTAGAAAATTTGAAGAAATCCCTGTCTGGCAGAAGGCCAGAGAATTGTGCAGGCGTATATATTCTGTTACAAAACAAAAACCATTCTGTTACGATAGAGGTCTGGTTGACCAGATCACGAGGGCAGCTGTTTCGGTTTTGTCCAATATTGCCGAAGGTGTAGAGCGAGGCTCTACTGCGGAGCTGCTTCAGTTTCTTTTCATTGCAAAAGGCAGTGCAGGTGAAGTAAGAGCTCAGCTCTATGTGGCTGAAGATCAGAATTACATCACCAATAAAGAATCGGAGGAACTCAGGAATGCTGCGCAGGAAATAAGTTATCAGCTCTCGAATTGGATAAAGTCTCTTCAGACTCCTGATGCTCCAGTCGGCCCCAGATATAATAAAGAAAAATCAAAATCTGATAAAATATACGAGGAAAACCACCATTTCTGGGAAGAGAAGGCCAGAAAAGACTACGAAGAAAGAATAAAAGAGAAATAACTATGATGATGATATCTATAGCAAGCAAGCAAGTTTGGCCTCAGATATTAAGCGTCCTACACTTTAAACCCAAAAAGCTTATTCTTCTGCATTCAAAAGATGATCAGGAGTCAAAATCGCCAGCTTATCGCTTGAAGGCATTCTTTGAAAAACAGAAACTGCTCGAAACCGTTTCTCCCAGAGAAATCTCACACAGGAAGTTTGAGGATTTAAGCAATATGAAGCTGGAGCCTGACTGCATACTGAACCTTACTGGCGGCAATAAACTTATGTCCTTTTCCATCTATGAGTTAGGAAGACAAAAAACTCTAAAATGTTCTATCTGGAAAGGAACAATGAAATCGTATGGCTAAATCCGTCTTCCGCATCTCAAAAGATAGACGGCTCAATTATTGACGCTTTTGACCCTGCCGACCTTGTCGAATGCCAGCTTTCTGCCTCGTGGCTTGAGCGCAAGGGAGAACTTATAGCACTTGTTAACGGGCAGCTGAAAATTTCAGACAAGCTTCCTCCGGAAGAGAAGAAAAAAGGTGACGATCTAGAATATGAGACAGCTAAAGAAGTTCTTAAGCTCGGAATAAAGCAAATCAGGAGAAGCCTGAGGTTGAAGCCAAAAGTTTATGGGAATCAGATTAAACCTCATAATGAAATTGACTTGCTTTTTATCTGGAAAGGAAAACTATGGATAATTGACTGTAAGGACAGGGTGTCTCCTCATAAACTTATGGAAAATCTGAGGGGAGATAAAAAAACGCTTGACAATGTATTGGGACAAATCAAACAGAATCGTACTCATTATATAAAAGATGATTTGGTGGCCATTGCCGAGACAGGAGGTATTATGGGTAAAGCTGTATGTGTCTGGAAAGAAGACATGCCCCCTGAACTTTTATCGTATGCAAATCATCTTGGTGTCGAGTTTGTCAGGAAAGATATGCTTAAAGAAGGTCTTGAACGAATCCTTTCCTGATTCCTATGTTCCTGTTTGAAAAACATTCCTAACTGGAGTTATTATGCCAAGTTTAATTATCACGGGAGAAACAGTTTCTGTCAGGCTCGAATCAGAACATCTGGAACTGGTCAAAAGAGATCCTGACGACCAGAGAGGAGAGAGGATGATTCGCATGAGAGTTCCTCTCTTTGATGTGGACAGATGCGTTATTATAGGGCGTCCTGCCATGAGCATCCCTGTCCTCCAGCAGCTAATGAAAAGAGGCATTCCGACTTTTTTTCTGAGTTCCAGGTATCGTTGGTACGGGGCTTTGCACCCGGATAAAAATATGAATGCCGAACGCCGCATCCGACAATACCAATTGGCCAATGATCACGAACTTGCCTTGAAAATATCCAAAAAACTTGTTTATGCAAAGCTTCGCAACTGCCGGAGAGTCCTTCAGCGCCTCTCTGCCAACCGGAGCGAGTCTGAAAATCCTGCTCAGGTCAAATTTGCAGCCCAGATAAAAAACTACGGCCGGATGGCGCTGATTGGAAAATCACTCGAAGAAATAAGAGGTTATGAAGGCATGGGGACAGCTATCTACTTCAGCCGCCTCTCGGATTTCTTTCCGCCAAATGTGCCCTTCAAGGGAAGAAACCGACAGCCTCCCAGAGACGCGGCAAATGCGATTCTATCATGGACATACACTATAGTTCTTGGTGAACTTGAATCTGTCATCAGAAGTCATGGCCTTGATCCATGCATAGGTTTCCTGCATAGCGTTTCAAATGGTTCTCCATCTTTGGCTCTTGATCTGCTTGAACCTTTAAGACCTGCTCTCTGCGATATGCTGGTGATGCATCTTCTGAATCATAAGGTGCTGACTGATGATGATTTTGAATTTAATGCCGAGGACGGTGGAACCTATCTTGCCAAAGATTCAATGAAAGAGTTCTTTATGTCCTATGAAATCTATATGACTAGGAAGTTCACTCTCCGCAGAGGCGAGGATCATATAGATTACAGAAAGATTATAGATTCTCTTGTAATTGGAATCCTAAAAGCAATGGAAGGGAAGGAATTTCAGTTTTTTATCATGCAGTGAGAAACTATGAACGAATTTGAAAACATTAACGAATACAACCGATATAAGATCGGAGAAGATTCATCTGAATATGATCCTTCAAAGGAGGTTTATAGGAATATGCTCTACATAATTGCTTACGACATACGCGAGCCAAAACGGCTGCGAAAAGTAGCCAAAACTTGTGAAGACTACGGTATCAGAGTAGAATATAGCGTCTTTGAGTGCGATTTTTCAGAAGAGATTTTTAGGGAATTCTGGGATAAGCTGAAATTACATGTTGATGAAGACGAAGACAGCCTTCTGGCTTACAGAATCTGCGGAAGCTGCGTTCAGAAAATCGAAAGCAGCGGTGCCGTGGTTCGTCCGGGAAAACCTCTTCTTTATTTTATGTAACTTATATTAAGGATAATTTTATATGAAAATTCTTTTAATAAGCGTAGGCGGCAATCAGGAGCCTGTAATCTTTTCGATTATGAATAATAAACCAGATAAGATAATATTCTTTGTTTCCGAGGGAACTCGCGAGAAAGTAACAAAAGATATTATTCCTGCTGTTTTCAAAGAAAGCAATCAGATTCCGGACTTTGAAATAATTAAGACTCCAGATGAACAGGATGTGGGAATTTGTGTAAAAACGCTTCTCTCATCTGTTCCAAAGGCCATGAGAAAACTTAATATCTATGACAGACTTTGGCCTGATATAGTGGACTATACAGGAGGCACAAAAACTCTTAGTTCTTCCCTTGTCTGGGCATCTGCCAAATATCCTTGCAAGCTTTCTTATATTGGTTCAAAGGACAGTTCCGGCAGATCAAAAGACGGTCTTGGCATTGTCCAGACAGGCAGGGAATATCTGCTTCTTATCGAAAATCCCTGGGACAAAATAGCTTACTTTGAAGTTGAATCTGCTATGCTTCTTTTTAATAAGTGCCAATATGCTTCAAGTGCATCTATTCTTAGGTCAATTGTCGAAAAGATATCTGATGAAAGGTTAAAGGTTCTTGTTTCTTCACTTTGCGAAGTGGTCGAAGGCTATGCCGCATGGGATGCGTTCGATCATTTTAAAGCAAGAAGGCTTTTGGAATCCAATAGAGAAAAACTAACTAGTTTCACCGATCTCGAACAAATACTCATTCCAGGACTTAAACCTTTTATTGAACAGATGATTGAAAATATTGAATTCTTACGAAGCTTGAATCCTAATAAGTTGTCATGGCCTATTCTTTATGATCTTCTTGCCAATTCTGCAAGACGGGCTTTTATCGAAAGAAAATATGAAGATGCTTCTGCAAGATGTTACGCTGTTATCGAAAAGATTGCCAAATATGAACTCCAGAAAACCTATGGCATAAATACAAGCAATGCATCTCCAGAGCTTCTTCCTGAAGCAATAAGGTCTGATTATATTAAAAAATATTCAATTAAACAATTGGATGGATCTGAGAAAATTCAGTTCGGTGCTATTGCTGCCTATGAGATTCTATCTGTTTTGAATAATACTTATGGAAAAAGGTTTAACTCAATTGCGAATATTCGGCCGCATCTAACAGAACGAAATCAATCCATTCTTGCTCATGGAATTCAACCAATGGACAAAGCTAAATTTGATAACCTATTTCTTGATGCCTTAAAAATCCTTAATATCTCGGAAAATGAACTTATTAAATTTCCCACCTTCTCACTATTATTATAAGTTCCTTCTTCCTTTATTCTTATGAAGCATTCCTTTATTAATTTTGGCGGGACTCCAAACCCCCCAAAAAAACCTTACTCGCGCCGAAAACCTCTTTTCGTGCCTGATATTTGTTCCTGCAAAGCATTCCTTCTTCTTTTATTCCTGCCCAAATGGCATCTTCCCTCACATTCCCGCCGAAACGCTATTGGAACTTTCTGAAATTTAGTATATTAGATATGTAGCTGTCAGAAATGACTGAAGAGCCGAAAGGCGATTGAGACTTATCGTGTATCCATCTGCAAGTTTCATTTTTATTTTGGTCAGAAATGACTGAAGAGCCGAAAGGCGATTGAGACGGATTATTGCTGCTAGTTCCCAACACTTCTTCAATAAGTCAGAAATGACTGAAGAGCCGAAAGGCGATTGAGACTTTTGCTGCCAATAAAACTAACAAGCCATGTAGTTTTAGTCAGAAATGACTGAAGAGCCGAAAGGCGAGAAAAACCAAAGCTTTGCTTTGCAGGAAAATTGAAGCATGAAAGTCAGAAAGCTGATAGGAAAGAGGAATAAAAGTTCCTTATTCCTGTTCGAAGAACATTCCTTGTTCCTTCTGCCGTCAGGCATGACCGCCGAGCCGATCTGACTGCGCCTTTGGGCTACGACGGACAATAAGGCCAAGGAGTAAGATGTGTCAGCGTGTCCTGCGAAGATTCAGCTAAGAAGAAAAATGCGTGCAGTGTCAAAAGATTTAAAGCAAGTTTGTTAAAAACTCTGGAAATCTATAAGAAGCACTACAATTGTGGCATATATCCATTAAACTCATTAGTCAGGATAATATCAACACTAATGAGGGTTTAAAAAGATTCGGATTATTAAAACGATTCTGAATCAAAAAACATATGGAAAACGAGGCGCTAGCGTCATATTTTCAACAGGGAGAAAAGAAGGAAAAAGATTTCTGCCAGGGGATCGAGTGGGAACTTTTTGTAGTTGACAGTGAGAGTTTCAAGCAGATTCCCTACGATGGAAAGCACGGAGTAGCAGACTTGTTGAGAAAACTGGGAAAAGAATTAAAACTTGAGCCCAAACTTGATAAAGTAAATTCCAGTCTCATCGGTCTTTCCAATTCCAACTACAGCATTACTCTTGAGCCTGGAGGGCAGATTGAGCTTTCCGGAAGCAAGTTCAAGAAACTTAAAGATGCCGAAAAAGAGTGCAGGATGTTTCTGGGAGTTCTTAAAGATGTTTGCAGGAAATGGAAGCTGTCTGTCATGCCGGCTCCATATCATCCTCTGGCAAAAGTTGAGGAAATTCCGACAATACCAAAAACAAGATATGCATTCCTTGAAAAATATTTTCAATTATATGGCCTCAGTCTTGCCGAACACATGACTAAACTTACCGCCTCTATTCAGACATCTATAGACTTCTCCTCCGAAGCTGATTTTGTAAAAAAACTTCGTGTTATTAATCTCATTTCACCTATACTCTCTGCAATATACGCCAATTCTCCTATAGTCCGCAACAAAAAGAGCAGCTATATATCTTACAGAGGTAATGTCTGGCAGCATACAGAGGGGATTAGAAGCGGCCTTGTAAAAGGTATTTTTAGCGAATCGTTTGGCTACAGAGAACATGCCGAAAATCTTGCCAGACTTCCTGTAGTGGAGGGATTGAATGGCGAGAAGCCGGGTACACTTGTGGGGATGAGTTTTAAAAAATATGTTGAAAAAACTGGTAGATTTCTTCCTAAATGGTGGGAAAACCATATATCGTTTGCGTATACGGTGGTAAGAGCCAAGAAGTTTATAGAGATAAGATGTTTTGACAATCAGAATTCCATTGAGAGAGCGCTTTCCATTCCTGCTTTGATTAAAGGTCTATTTTATTCATCAGAAGAAATTATTGACGGGGCTGCTGCAATAAGCGAAAAGTTTGAGAGCAGTGATTTTTTTCAAATCAAGCATGCTGTTGACCGTTATGGGTTGGCCACCATCTGGAAAGGCAGCTCTATTCTGGAAATGGCACAGGAAATATATAGTCTTTCGCTTAAAGGGCTTGAAGAGTTCCATCCAAAAGAGACGAAATATCTTCAGCCTGTAGGAGAGATTCTATTTGTTGATAAGAAATCACCGGGTCAGAGAGTTGCGGACTTCTGGGAAAGAAGAGGAAAAAGTGTATATAACATGAAAGATATTTATTTTATTTAACTTAATAAGGCATATGATTACTTCGGATCACTTTTTTGAGTTTGCATGCAGGGAGGATTATTCCTTCAACAGGAACAGATATTTCGAACTGCTTGAAAAATCCAATAAGCGCTATGGTTATCTTATTTCATCCTTATATCATCCATACATTATTCCTGAAGATGAATTCAAGGAACTCAAAAGCCAGGCTGAAAAACTCGCGTTGCTTCTCTCAAGAGTAGCTGAGATTTACATCAAAGAAGCAGCGGTCGCTGCCTTTTATAAATTTTCAGACGAACTCAATGAGTGGATTTCTATTGATCCTGGTTATTCAATGTCGGTTCCGATTTCAAGATATGATGGCTTCTGGGACGGAAGAACCTATAGGTTTTGTGAATTCAACACTGATGGCACAAGCGGGCTTAATGATATCAGGATTCTGGATGACTCATTTCTTTCTACGCCGATGGGCAAGGAATTTTCAGAAAAATACAATCTTATGAGATTTGATTTGCCGAAATCAATTCTTGAAGTCCTGATTGCAACCTATCGCGAATTCGGCGGGAAAGGCATCCCGAATATAGCAATAACAGATTATAAAGAAAAGAGCACAAGCGATGAGTTTCTCTATTTGCGGGATTATTTTATTTCACAGGGTTACCCGACAGAAATCTGCGATATCAGAAACTTTACCTTGCAGTCTGATGGGTTGTGGCACAACAACTTTAAAGTGGATCTTATCTACAGACGAGCGGTAACTGACGATATTATATCTTATGCTGCAGATTCGAAAGTCTTTCTTGAAGCCTACAGGAAAAGAGCGGTCTGTGTGGTCGGGCCGCTCCGCTCTCATGTTATTCACAACAAACAGACCTTTCCTTTTTTAAACAGTACAATAGCCGAAAAGTATTTTTCATCTGAGGATCTTTCCTTCATCCGTGAAAGGATTCCCTGGACCAGACGGTTATCAGACAGCCAATCGTCTGACAGACAAGTGTCTGATTCTTCAATAAATCTAAAAGAAATCATAGAAAACAAGAACGATTACTTTCTCAAACCACACGACTCTTATGCTGCAAATGGAGTAGTATGCGGTTCAGATGTAACGGCAGAAGAGTGGGAAAGAAGTATAAATTCTATCCTTCAATCTGATGACGCGAAAAGATATTTAGTACAGAAAAAAATCGAGATTCCGACGCGCTTTTTTGCAGTTGATAATATTCCTTCTTTCAGAAAGTTCAATGTAAAGCTTGACCCTTATTTGTTTGGAACTAAATTTTGTGGATTCTATACAAGAATTTCAACTAAAAATATTATTGCTCTGAATCTTCAGGGAATGCTTCTTCCATGTTTTGTTTCAGGAGCCTGATATTTCAGAAGTTGTAAATCTCCAACGCTTAGTTCAATACTTTTAACCGCGAAGATACAATCGTATCACTCGAAAAGCAACGAAATAAATGCAGAATAGGAGTACAGACCCGGCTTTCTTATGGCGGGTATCATAACAATTGCGAAAAACATTAATATCGTTTATACTTACCCAAGATATGTGCAAGAAATCAACATGAATATCAAAACATATAGAACAATTCAAACAAATAAGAAAGATGTTTTGAATAAACTTGGGCTTTTGAGAGACGGAAAAGTTAACAATGCAGCAAAGGTTTTATTTGCCAGCAATACAGACCTCGAAATTCAAATGGCAATATTTGCCACAGATGAGAGGTTAACTTTTAATGATATACAGCGCCGTAATGGAAATGTTTTTGAACTGATCGAAGCTGCCGAAAAATACATAAGAAACAATATAAAATGGCGTGTTGACTTTGATGGTTCGTTACACCGCATTGAAATACCTGAAATACCGCTGGACGCGGTGCGCGAAGCCCTGGTTAATTCTTTCTGCCATAGGGATTATCGTATTTCTCAGAATAATGAAGTATTAATCTACAAAAACCGCATAGAGATATATAATCCGGGAGCTTTTCCGGAAGGATTGACGCCGACTGATTTTATCGAAGGATCCGAACGATCCATCAAAAGGAATCCTCAAATAGCCCAAATGCTCTATTATTCAAAGGATGTAGAAAGTTTCGGCACAGGTTTGAGAAGAATAACCGCTGCATGTAAGACTGCAAAAATAAAAGTAGGTTTTCAAATGCTGAAAACAGGTTTCGTTGTAGTCTTTTTCCGGCCTGAAAATATGCAAGCCGATAAAAAGCCGATAACGAAGTCCAATTCCGATAAAATTATTGAATATCTGAAAAACAATGACTGCATGACGAATAAAGAAGCTAGAGGAATTATAAATCTTTCAGAATCAGCAACAAAAAGATTATTAAGAAGCATGGTTGAAAATAGAATTTTATTTGCATCAGGGGAAAGGAAAACAAGAAAATATTTTCTAAAAAAAGATGACAGCAATGAGTAAAAAAGAGTTTTTTCCACAGCGACTGTCAACAAATCCGACCATTTATACTCATGATCTTACTGGAGTGGCAACGCATAAAGACTTGCTTAAAAAAGGCTTTCCAGATAAAGAGATAACAGAAAAAGAGGTCCTCTATTTCATTATATCCAGTTGGAAAAGTCACTGGTCTGATAAACAAGACGAGATAAGCCTTACTATCAGAAATATTGTACTGCTGAAATGGATAAAGCTCAAATACACTGATGCCTTTATTTCAGACTATGCCTACTAATTTTATTAGACGAGTTTAGTTGTAAAGGAGATTTATGAAGTAAAGATGTTAAATACTAAATATATCTTGAAACACAGACAAAACTTGCAATAGTTTAGGTGGTTGGTAATGAAATCCGATAAATTTTCAAGGTCTTTAAAGAATGTCTAAAATCGATACAATACAATTAGCCCATGGCGGCGGCGGGCGTTTGTCAGACGCTCTTATAAGGGATGAAATACTTTCGAGGTTCGGAGAAGGCCCTCTTAAATCATTGCCCGACGGAGCAACTCTTCCGAAAATAGACGGAGAGCTCGTTTTTTCAACTGACAGCTATGTGGTCAAGCCCTATAAATTTAATGGCGGGAATATAGGCAATCTGGCAGTTCACGGGACAGTAAATGACATATCTGTTTCAGGGGGGATACCAAGGTATCTTTCTCTGGCGATGATTATCGAGGAAGGTTTTCCAATATCCGAACTCAGGCTGATTCTTGATACAATTAAAACTTCTGCCGATGAATGCGATGTAAAAATAGTTACTGGCGATACGAAAGTTGTTGCCAGAGGCCAGTGCGATTCGATTTATATCAATACCTCAGGCATAGGAGAAAAACTTAAAGGTTTTGATTTGGGCAAACATCGTATTAAGCCTGGAGACGCTGTTATAGTAAGCGGTAACATCGGCGATCACGGAATGGCTATTCTTGCAGCAAGAGAAGGGATAAATATAGACAATAACCTCGTAAGCGATACAGCGTCAGTTCAAAGACTTGTTCAATCTCTACATGAAAATTTTGCATATGCTGTTAAATTTATGAGAGACCCGACCAGAGGAGGAGTAGCAGCTGTTTTAAATGAAATTGTTTCAGATACTTCCTACGGCATTGAACTTGATTCTGTTAAAATTCCATATTCAAGAGAGGCCTCTTCGATAGCAGAAATGCTGGGAATTGAGTTGCTCAATGTGGCATGTGAAGGGCGAATGCTGTTGATATGCGACAATTCAGTTGCGTCTGATATATTGAACCTGTGGAAAAACATGCCTGAAGGGAAAGGCGCTGAAATTATAGGGTATGTAAATAAAGAACCCGAAAGAGTATCTATCAAAACCGTTACCGGCGGAAGAAGGCTAGTAGATGTTCCCACCGGGGAACTTTTGCCGAGGATTTGTTAAAAAGTTTTGGGTGTTAAGTTTTAGGTTAATTGTTATGCATGAATTATCTTTAGCTCAATCAATGGTAAGCGAACTTGTCAGCTACATTGAAAAAAACAATGTAAAAAAGGTTCACCAGGTAACAATTGTTATCGGCAAACTTTCCGGAGCAGAAAAGGAGCCTTTTGAGTTTGCCTTTCCAATAGCTGCCGAAGGCACTCTTCTTGAGACGGCTGAACTTGTAGTAGAAATTCAAAAAGTAGTTATTTTATGCAATGAATGCAGAAGCGAGACAACTCTTGACATGCCTCTTATGAAATGTCCATCCTGTTCTTCCAGGAGTGTAAAAATTATTAAAGGAAAAGAATTTATAATTAAATCAATGGAGATAGAATAATGTGTAAGGATTGCGGATGCCAGGAAGGCAACGAGAAGAAATTTTTTGGTCACGATCGTGACATTCATAATCATGATAACCACCACCACGATCATAGCCATGAACATGGCCATTTTCACGACGGACATTGGCATAGTCACGATTCTGACCATGAACATAATCACCCTGAAGGTCACCATCAGCATGATCACTCTCACGACAACCATATTCATGGCGATTCAAAGACTGTAATGATGGAAAAGAATATTCTTGCTAAAAATGATGAATATGCCCATCAGAATAAGCATTGGCTTAAAGACAGGGGAATTGTCGCAGTAAACATTATTTCTTCTCCTGGTTCAGGGAAAACGACTCTTCTGGAAAAGACTCTTGATGCATTGAAAGATAAGATAAACTGTTCGGTAATAGTTGGCGACCAGAGCACGGACAATGATGCTAAGAGGTTAATGGGAAAATGTGATTGTGTTTATCAGATTGAAACAAAAAGTTCATGCCATCTGGATGCCAAACAAATATCGGAAATTCTTCCGCAGGTTGTCAACGATAACACTAAGCTTCTTTTTATCGAAAATGTAGGCAATCTTATCTGTCCGGCAGCTTTTGAGCTTGGAGAAGACTTTAAGATAGTGCTTCTCTCTTCGACTGAAGGAGAAGACAAACCTGTAAAATACCCTGTTATTTTCTCTGATGCGTCCGTGGCAATAATAACCAAAACTGACCTTATTCCGCATTTGGACTGGGATATTAAAAAATGCAGAAATTACATCAGGCAGGTCAATCCCGGAATGTATATTTTTGAACTTAGCTCCAAAACAGGCGAAGGCATGAATTCCTGGCTCGAATACCTTGCAAAGCTCGTAGAATAGTTCTCACTTATGACCAATTTAATCTTTTTTGAATCGAAAAAAGTCAGGCGTATTTGGTGTGAAAAAACTCAGAAATGGTATTTCTCTATTCAGGATGTTCTAGAGATATTGACTGACAGTTCCGATATTAAACAATATGTAAAGAAATTAAAAAGCCGTGATCCTGTTTTAAATGGCAACTGGGGTACAATTTGTACCCTGGTTGATATGGTTGCCTCAGATGGGAAAAAACGCAAAGTTCAATCAGCAGACACTGAACAGTTATTTAGGATCATTCAATCTATTCCTTCACCGAAAGCTGAGCCTTTCAAGAGATGGCTGGCAAAGGTTGGATATGAAAGGATTGAAGAGATTGAAAATCCGGAACTTGCTGCAAAACGCATGCGCGAGATATATAAGCAGAAAGGCTATAGCGATGAATGGATAGAAAAACGAGTTCGCGGGATAGCTGTTAGAGATGAATTAACTGAAGAATGGAAAAAACGAGGAGTTAAGGAAAAGACAGAATATTCAATTCTCACAGCTGAAATAAGTAAAGCTACTTTCGGAATGACTCCGTCTGAGTATAAGAACTTTAAATCTTTAGAGAAACATAACGAAAATCTTCGTGATCACATGACCGATTTAGAACTGATTTTTACAATGCTAGGTGAAGCCTCTACTACAGAAATAGCAAAAACGAAAGATGTCCAGGGTTTCGTCGATAACAAATTGGCAGCTAAAGAAGGCGGAACAGTTGCAGGCAATGCCAGAAAAGAACTTGAAACAAAGACTGGAAGAAAAATTTCAACGAAAGAAAACTATAAAGAGGTTACTGAAATTAAAATCAGAAAAAAATAATATGAAACCTAAACTTTATATAACTTATAAGATACCTGAAAAACCTTTAGGTCTGCTTGAAGGCAAATTTGATATTTCGATAAATCCTTCAGATAAGTACCACAGCAAAGCTGAACTATGCGAAAAGGTAAGAGGTATGGATGCGCTCATTTGTACTTTGGCGGAAACTATTGACAAAGAAGTAATCGACTGTATGGATAAGGCAAAAGTCATTGCCAATTACGCTGTCGGCTATAATAATATAGATTTTGCCTATGCTGCACAGAAGGGAATCATGGTTACGAATACGCCGGGAGTGCTGACGAACGCTACTGCCGATCTTGCATGGGCTCTGCTTTTTGCCGTTGCAAGAAGGATTGTTGATTCAGACAGATTCACAAGGGAAGGGAAATTCAAGGGATGGATTCCGACTCTTTTTCTCGGGCAGGAAATCACAGGTAAAACTCTTGGTATAATAGGAGCCGGCAAGATAGGTGCTAATTTTGCAAAAAAAGCCTCCGGTTTCAATATGAGAATTTTGTATAACAACAGGAATAGAAATCTTGAATTTGAGAAGGAGGCAAATGCCTCTTTTGTTGATAAAGATACTCTTCTGAAAGAGTCGGATTTTATCTCTCTTCATGCTCCTTTGACCCCAGAAACCAGACACATGATTGGTATGCCGGAATTCAAGAAAATGAAGAGAACAGCTGTTCTGATTAATACTTCCAGGGGCCCTGTTGTGGATGAAGAAGCACTCGTTACTGCTCTCAAAGAAGGACTTATCTGGGGAGCAGGGCTTGATGTCTATGAAAATGAGCCTCAAATAGAGCCTGAACTCTTTAAGTTTGAAAATGTGGTAATGGCTCCGCATATTGGCAGCGCGACAGAAGAAACGAGAGAGAAAATGGCTGAAATGGCTATAAAAAATGTTCTAGCCGCCATCAATGGACAAAAACCTCCTAATTGTGTGAATATGAAATGACAGAAGAAGTTAGAAAAGAAAGAAAACCTCCCTTTACTCAATCCGGTATTCTGCTGGTAGACAAACCCTCCGAATGGACAAGCCATGACATTGTCGCATATGTGAGAAGGGCTTTTAAAATTGATAAAGTAGGGCACTGCGGGACACTTGATCCGGCTGCTACAGGTCTCCTGATATTGGTTTTCAACAAAGCCACAAAATTCAGCCAGATTCTTAGCGGAAATGACAAGACTTACGAATGCGTGATGAGGCTTGGAATTGAAACAGATTCCTACGATATGGATGGAGCTGTCACAGCTGAAAAAGATTATTCTTCTGTAACAGAGCAGGACATAAGAAACGCTGTTAAGAAATATACCGGCAGAGTCATGCAGATTCCTCCAATGGTTTCAGCTAAGAAAGTCGGCGGCAAGAAACTTTATGAATTAGCTCGTGCAGGAAAGATCATAGAAAGGGAAGCAGTCCCAATTGAAATTAAATCAATTGAAATAACCAAAATTGAACTTCCTGATGTGCATATGAAAATAGAATGTTCGAAGGGAACATATGTAAGAAGCCTTTGTTATGATATAGGCCAAACGCTTGGATGCGGCGCTGTGCTATTTTCGCTCCGAAGAACAAGGAGTGGATTGTTCTCAATCGAAGAAGCTGTATCAATGGACAAAATCAAAGTAATAACACAGAAGGAACTTGAAGCTCTGATGGTAGATGTCCAGAAAATGATTCTGGCGGTGAAACAGTAAATATCAGATTGAAGAGAGCTTTTTGAACTGGGTTTTCAGCAGCGGATATAAATTTTCATAGATTGGCTGCATTTGAGAGTAAATCCTGTGACTTGATTCATTCGGTTCGTAAACCTGAGCTACTTTAACAATTTCACGCCCTGAAGAAACTATATCCTTATAAACGCCTGCTCCAAAGCCGGCTATTATAGCAAGACCTAAAGTAGAACCGTCAGTAACTTTATTGGTTACAACGGGAAGGTTTGTAATGTCGGCTTTAATCTGGTTCCATAGCGGGCTTTTTGCTTGTCCTCCGCACACACGGATTTCAGAGGCCGCTGCTCCATGCTGTTTAAATAACCTGAGCATATGGTTTATACCGAATCCTGTACCTTCAAGAATTGCTCTGACAATATCATGTTTAGTGTGTTCAAGGGATAATCCGAAAAATACACCGCGGGCGTTTGGATCCCACCATGGGGTTCTTTCTCCTGTCAGATAAGGAAGAAAGATGAGCCTTTTTGAGCCAGGAGGGGATTTGGAGGCGTCTTCAAAGAATTTTTCAAAACCTGCGCCTTTGCCGTAATATAGGTTTTTATACCAGTGCAAAGCTTTTCCGGTTGTAGCCATAAGTCCGGAAATGTGATAGAGCCCCTTAAGCAGAGGATGAGGCGCTTCAAAGAATCTCTTATCTCCGAAAAGAGTGTCCCAGCACATATTAACTCCCTGTGAAGAGCCTCCTCTATCGCACACGATTCCCTTTTTCAGGCTTCCTGAACTTATCAGAACTTCAAGAAAGTCAGCTCCGCCAGTTCCCGCTATTACTGGAACGCCTAGGGGCAGTCCGGTTTCTTCAGAGGTATATTTTGAAGTTGTGCCCAGAGTCTCTCCCATTTTTATTTCTTTCGGGAAAAGTTCGCGCGGCAGTGAGGAGGCAGCAATAGTCTTTTCATTCCATATTTTGATTGTATCTGAAACAATAGAAGTCCTGATGATGCCAGTAAGTTTGCAGTTTATGTAATCAAGTGGCTGAACAAAATATCTGACTTTTTTATAGGATTCAGGGCTGTTATTTCTTAGATACATGGCTCTTGGGATAAACCATGCCAGATCGTTTGATTTGAGTCCAAGTTTTTTGGAAAGGAATTCAGCTTCGTTTGAACCGCGTCTGTCCATCCAGAGAATGGAATTGCCCACAGGATTGAATTTCTTGTCTAATGCCACCAGAGACGGCCCATGGCTCCCGACGCAGATAGCTTTGATATTTTTAGGATCTACTTTTAATAATGCTTTGCGGATAGTTTTTTTTACGGAAAACCACCAGTTAAGAACGGGCGATTCGGCAGAATTCTGTTTTTTATCATAAAAAACAACATGGGAACTGGTTTCCTCAGTTATCTGATTTCCTTCAATATCGTAAATAGCTGTTTTGACTCTTGTTGTACCTACTTCAATACCAAGAAAGTATTGCATATGGATCTCCTTAGCCGTTATTGCATGCTTCAAGGAATTTATCGAAAGACAGGAGGCTTTCTTCAGACATAAGGTGGAGCCTTTTAGCCAGTTTCAAAGGGAAGAGCGCATAATGTCCTGTGGCGCTCGTGCAAAGCGTATTTTTATCATTATAGAGTTCTGATTTCATGATTATCGTATTATGCCCTGTTTCTTCAATCCAGGCAAAAGCCCTTACCTTTGAGTTTGTCAGTACCTTTTCGTGATAATCTGTCGTCATGGATTTTGTAAGTATAATATTCTTTGTCATGTAGATTGCAGCCCATGCCATGATTTCATCAAGAATAGTAGATAATATTCCTCCATGAATGACCTGATCCCAACCTTTATAACAGTCGCGAAGCTCAATTTCTGACCAGAGGTATTTATCGTCAGCATAGAAATGCATATGAAGGCCATGAGAATTCTCTGTCCCGCAGGCAAAGCATTCCTTTGACCAGATGTGAGTAGGAAGTTTGAATGCTTTATCCTTGTTTATTTCAGGTATTGGCATACTACTTTTTACGCAGGAATATTGCCGCGGCTGTCCCTGCCAGGATAATCGATATAGTCATGGTGAAGATAAACGCGTAGGGGGATTCCTGCATGGGCAGTGGAATATTCATGCCGTAAATGCTTGCCACAAGAGTCGGCAACATTAGTACAAGGGTAACAGAAGCAAGGAACTTCATCACAGAGTTAAGCTTGTTGGAAATAAGGGATGAGAAAGCATTGAGCATACTGCTTAGAATATTACTGTAAACATTGGCCATTTCTATAGCCTGCCTGTACTCTACCCATACATCTTCGAGCAAGTCTCTGTCATCAGAACTTATTTTGAATTTTTTCGAAGCTGCAAGTCTTCCAATCATTATTTCATTGGCTCTCAAAGATGTGCTGAAATAAACCAAGCTCTTTTCTAGATCCATAAGCTTTATGAGTTCTTGATTCTTCATGGAAACCTGAAGCTCTTTTTCAAAGTCATTTGTCATATTGCTGATCTGTTTGAGGTATTTGAGATAGAGAATAGCCGTTCTGAGAAATATCAGGAAGATAAATTTTTCCCTGTTCTTGAGAGAGAAGTTTTTAATTTTCCTGTCAAGAAAAGTGTTTATAATCTCTGTTTCAATAGAACAAATCGTAATGATGGTTTCCTCAGATAGAACGATACCGAGAGGAATTGTGCTGTATGGATTCTGCGGGTGTTCCTTGTCGTAGAAGGGAATACGAAGAATTATCAATATGTGCTCATCTTCAATCTCAATGCGGGGCCTTTCATCTATGTCGAGAGGATCTGTAAGGAATTCCTCGGGAATATCAAGTACTTTACTGATTTCGTTGAGTTCAACGAAGTTCGGCTGAATCGCGTTTATCCAGCAGTCCTTTTCAATAGACGATATTTCCTGAAGAGAGTCATCAGCTTTTTTATAAATATTTATCATTTAAGCGTGATAATTCCTATCGAAATTTTTCAGGTTCAGTTTAATGATTGAAGTATAGAATGTTGAGCAGTTAAAATCAACATTCAATGAAGGTAAAAGAGGAAAGATTTTTAATTTACTTTGCGCTCTGACGCTTCAGTATTTCTGAAGCATGAATAGAAGCAGCCTTGCCGCCTCCCAGCATCCTTGATATTTCAGTAATTTTTTCTTCAGGGGATAAGGCTCTTATTGAAGTAAATGTTCTTTCTCCTTTAACTTCCTTTATTACGCAGAGATGAGTTTCTGCAAATGATGCTACCTGAGCTAAGTGGGATATGCAGATGACCTGATGCTCTTTGCCTAATTTTCTGAGTTCTTTTCCAACTTCATTAGCCACTTCTCCTCCAATGTTTGCATCAATTTCATCAAATATCAGAATGGGGATGAGTTCTGAATGAGAGAGAACCGTTTTTACTGCAAGCATGATTCTGGAAAGTTCACCGCTGCTTGCGACACTTCTGAGAGAAGCCGCTTTTTCTCCCTTATTTGCGCTGAAGAGAAGCTCAAGCTTATCTATTCCAGAAGAGGATGGATCTGTTTCGGTAAAAAGGATGCTTAGCGCGGCTTCAGAGAAACCGAGAGTTTTTAACTTTTTCACCGTTTCATCAGCAAATCTGACACCTGCTATTTTTCTTTTTTCCGAGAGAATTTTTGCAGCTTTGATAAATTCATTTTTTTTCTGCAATAAAGATTGGTTCAGTCTTTCCCTGACAAAAGAAAAATTATCGGCCAACTCAAGTTTCTTTTCTGCTTTTTCTTTATTGAGTAAAACATTTTCAAGGGAGGGACCATATTTTTTTTTCAAGGATGAGACGATTCCCAGCCTGTTCTCAAGTTCGAAATAAGCAGCCTCATCAAGTTCTATTCTGGAAGCATAGTCATCGATATCATAAGACAAATCTTTTAAGAGCGAAGAAATATTATTAAGCGACTCTGAGAATTTTGATACATTTTCTTCATCGATTTTTTCCGCTTCGCTTAGTTTTTTAAGAGTCTGTCCCAATATGGCAAAAGCTGAATTTTCTGAATCATACAGGAGGTTCTTTGCATGATTTGCCGTCTCTATCAAGCTTCGGCTGTTCGAAGCTATTTTATAGCGGTTATAAAGATCAAAGTCTTCGTTTGGTTTCGGATCGGCCTGGGAGATTTCAGAAAGCATATGGCGCAGGTATTCTGTTTCAGAATCATTAGGAATATCTTTTTCTATATCGCTGAGCTCTTTTTCGATGTTCTTATAATCTGAATATAAAGATTCAATTTTGATTCTTTCTTCGATACTGCCACCATAGGAATCAATCAGATAAAGAATATTATTGGTGTTTAAAAAAGATTGATGTTCCTGAGGACCATGGAAATCCAGAAGGTGTTCTGAGATGCTATTGAGGGTGTCTGATGTGACACTTGTGTCATTAATGAAAGAACGGCTGGAATAGGGAGTTATAATGCGCCTGATTATCAGTTCGCTAGAAGAGTTAAATTCAATAGAATTCTCTTTGAAATGGTGTTCGATTTTCGAAAGGAGATTATTTCTGAGCTTGATACCTGCTGAAAGCTCGCATTTTGTTTCTCCGGTTCTGATTACATTTTTATCTGTTCTGGCTCCGAAAAGTATCGAAATTGCGCTTATAATCACGCTCTTCCCTGCGCCTGTTTCTCCGGAAATTATATTCAACTCTTTTCCAAAATCAATTTCGGCATCCTGTACGAGAGCAAGATTTTTAATTTTAAGCCATGCTATCATAGAAAATTTACTGATATTTTAAAAAATATTAGATTCTTTTATAATGACCGACCCTGGAAAGAGGAGTTAATGTTGTTAATCCGGAAACTGTTTTTAGTCGACATAAAAGCGTATTTCGTTAAGATATATGGATATAAGGAAACAGTGAAACCAGTTATAGTTGTATTGTAATTTTACAAACTCATCGACCTCCTCTTTTGCCTGAGGATATGAAATTCCCCAACCATGTTCGAGTTCTTCAGGCATAATCCTCTGACCCAGCATCCAACGGCCGTGAATGTAACTCCAGTTAGTTTCCATATAATCGAATCTTGCGATTTTATCCCGATCAGAGCCTGATGTAGGCTGCGTTATCTGATCATATGAAATGCATCCGCTAAGAACAGCAAGCAGAATTGTAAAGATTATGGCTCTAAAGAAATATTTCATGAAACGACCTCTTTAAAATTAGGTTAGATTAAATAGAATGTTTATTAAGACAATTTAAATTTTAACAGGGAAAAGGTAAAAAATGAGATGGCATATTACAAAATATTCTAAAAAAAAATCAATTTTGTGCGCATTTTCTATTTTATTGATTTTTCTATCTTCATGCAGTTCGACTTCTCAAAATTTCTCTCAGGAACAGATTTCAGATAAACAAATCCAGCAGATTCAACAGCTCGAAGATAAGATGTTTGCCAATGATAAGCCCGAAACACATTTCGACGATATTAGGGAATATGTTTTTGAGCAGTATCCAGATCTTCCTGACGAAGTAGAGCTTCTTGTCAAAAATACCAACCCGAAAGTTGTATTTAACAAAATAAAAATGGAGTATAGTTTTTTTTGGGTTCTTCCTGACGGATCAATACTGGAAGTTGTAACGACTCCACCACCTCTCTGCGATCCTATTGGGATTCATCACAGCAAACAGCTTAAATATGAGTAATGCATTTAAAACCCTACAATATGAAGCTTGAGAGGCCGATTTCTTTGAAAAGATTATAGACAAAGATTTTGGTATTTGTTACTTTTAAATTTTCTTTCTTAATTCTTTGGCACAATATAAGAAGAAATCTGAAAAAAGCTGATGAAACATATTCTACGGCTGTCATATCCATAGTTATTCTCAGTTCACTTATATTTTGTTCCTGTGCAATAATTTTTTCTAATTCCAATTCTATTAGTTTTTTATTAGTTTCAGAGGCATCCCAATCCAATTTCTTTTCGTCGAATACGACTGTTAAGAGTTGGTTGGATGCTGAATAATTGTATTTAGCCATAATAACTTTTCCTGATTTGTTTTTATATTATATATAGCTCAAAACAAAAGAGCTTCACATATTAAATTATAAAATCTGACTATTTTACTAAAACGATTTTAGCTTTAGGGCTAAAAGTGAATTCTTCTCCCTCCAGGGCTAGATTCAAACCAATTCCTGCCATAGTCTTTTTTTGGAGTCAAGGTCGTTCATAATCACTGTCCATCCGAAAGTTTTGCCTTTTTCGAGTTTCAGCTGTGCTATTTCAGAAAGAGGAAGCATTGCTAGAAAATTTTAAAAATAGCATTGATTTGTATAATCGTATCATTGTTGATCTCCCTTTCGAATCGAGATAATGTTTAAGGAGTTATCATACCCAAAAAAGTTCTATCTCTTTCCATGTGAGATATTGACGAAAGCTACACTAAGAGCTACTAAGAGTATACATTAATAATTTAATTATGGAAGGCCGTAATATGTTTTATATCATTCTTGTAATTTTTGTAGTGTTTGTTCTTATAGTGCTTTTTATGATTGTAATGACTGGTGTAAACATATTGTTGCCATATCTACAAAGGAAAAATGATGATAAACATTTATCAGTAGATACAGAAAAATCTCACTTATTATTTAGACGAATAAGAAAACCTTGATTTTTATTCGTTTTAAATTAATAAGCTCACTATGCAAAAAAACATATTTATTTTTATATTAATTTCTGTATTAGTATTTGGTGTATATGAAACTAAAACTTAAAGTTTTAATCCAAATAATCTTATTCATGATGATGTTTTTATAAACATCAGTGATATGAGTATTGAAGATATTCAAAACTTTCTAGATAAGGAAGAAGGAGTACTTAAAAGTTATTCAGAAAATGGCAAGACTGCAGCGCAGATAATTTATGATGCCTAGAACGGGTTGGGGAAGGCTGCAGGTTTATCTAATGATTTGACAGTAGAAATAGATACTTCAACATGGACTATCAATCCAAAGGTTCTTTTTATAACTTTGGAAAAAAGTAAAGTTTAGTTATCCGGAAAGACTATTCTTAATATTCTGTCGATTGGGCTACTGGTTATGGCTGTTCCGACACTGGTACACGAAATGAACAATACAGAGGATTCATTAAGCAAGTTGAAAATGTAGCTTGGCAACTTCGTTATAATTATGAGAGAGCTCAAGATTTAGATATGACTGACTACCAAGTTGGCGATATAATCCATTTTATCAATACTTATCCTAATCCTTACGGTGCTCCTCTAGAACAAGATGTTAGAATGCATAATAGTGCTACTGCTTCCCTTTATAGATATACACCACAGGGATACAATGGTGATTGCAATTTTTGGAAGCTTACAATTAATGGTTTGAATAAATCCTTCTTCAACCTTCAATTTGAGTGTCTGACAGTATTCCTAGAGGTTGCCCATGTCTTGTCATAAATGTCCCATTGCTCCGGTACTCCCTGAACATCTCCTCCGAAAATCAGATCTCTCATGTCAAAAACCAGGGCAGGGCGAAGGTTATTCCAATCTTTGATATCTGATAGCTTTCGGGCGCATATTGGAAGGTTTCTACGAATTGGGCATCACCTTCTATAGCAAAGTTAAAAAATGCTTTGCCCAACTGTGCCTGTGAGTTGGGTTCTGCTAGTTGTTCTTCAAGGTGACTTTTCTGAACAGGCAAAATTTTATTAATTATATCTTCACTCTTGAGTAAGATTTTGAAGTTTGTATGGAACTATAATTTGAATAATAAGGAAAGAAAGACTTTCAATATCCTAAAATAAAAAGGTCGGTTTTAACACCGACCTTTTTATAGTTGATTTTTTTGAAAGTTTATTCTTTATAGAATGTGGTTGATTCATTTCTTGATACAGGGCGTTCAAGCTGGTCGCAAATAACGCTGACAGTGAATCTGGTATCTCCCGGTTTTACTGCTTTTATAAATGCATGAAGAGTAATTGTCTGATTGACGCCCAAGGATGAAATTGGTTTAAATACAAGCTTCATAGGATCAGAGATTGCTGTATCGACCTGACCGCCTGAAGCTTTAACTGCCTGCATAGAATCTTCAAGCAGACATGTAACTACAAGATTTGTAGCAGCAAGAGACCCCTGGTTTGAAATTTTGATTGAATAGTCTTCAATCTCGCCAAGAGCTATAGGGTCATTTACATCCGAAAGGTCTATTGATATAGCGGGAATTCCCTGTACATCCGTGCTGAGCGGTATCCTTTGGGCTTCGGCATTGTTGGCAGAAACTTGGGCTGTAGCCTTAATGAGTCTTATTTCATTACTGATAACTTTTGCCGTGAAAGTCTTTGTTTCATTCGGAAGAAAATCTTTGAAATCCCATATGACAGCATCATTTTCAAATTTTCCGCCTTCATTGGCTGACACGAATTCAAGCTCGGCAGGCAGAGCCAGATTAGCTTCAAATTTTCTCGCTTGGCCATTGCCTGTATTTTGGACTTCCAGTTTATATGTGATTGAGTTGCCGACATATCTTACTGCTGGTACGCTGGCTTTAAAGTCGAGTTTAGGTTGTTTGGCAACAACTGAATAAACGGCCTTGGCCTTTACGCCATCGGCTGACGCAACTACAAATTCGTTTACATATTTTCCTCTCTTCGAGGCTGTAAGTTCAAGAGGGATAACAGTTGATTGTCCGACCTTGAGATCTTCCGCGCTAAGATTAATTTGTTTTTCTCCATTTGCAGTGGCAATGCCGTCTGGAAAGTTAACGGGAAGTGTTATTCCGGTAATTGTTGAAGTACCTGTGTTCTTAACAAGCACGCTGACAGGGAAAGTCTCTCCAACTAAAACCTCTTCAGGGCCAGTTGCCGAAGCAGCAAGTTCCGGCGAGACGATTTCAGTAAAAACAAGCATGGGCTTCATATTGAAAGAAGCAGTAGAGCTGCCTGAGTAATTTATCTTTCCAACAGTTGTAGATTTTCCTGTAATAGTGATAATTTCAGTTTGGCCAGGTACCATTATTCCGAGATTCCAGATAAGAACTCGTCCTCTTTCTTCGGTAGGAGGATTAACTTTGATTACATCGAAATTGCTTGGAAGATTTTCTCTTACTACAGCATCGTCTATTTTGTAGTCTGAATTATTAGTTACTTTTAGAGTATAAATATATTCAGCATTGAGTTTGGTGCTTTGTGGAACCTCTCTTGCTATGGTCAATTTAGGCTGTTCTATTTTAACGATAGGAGCCGGAGCTTTTTTAGTGGCGCAGCCGCTTATAACAATAGCTGAAGCCAGTAATGCCGAAGAAACAAATTTATTTGTAAGTTTCATAATATCGTATTTACCTTATGCTTTAAAAGTTCATGAATATAATAATATCTTATTCATAGAAATTGGTTGATTGTTCAATATGAACAGGACGCTCCAGTTGGTCGCTGGTGACATCAACGCTGAATCTGACATCGCCTGTTTTTATTGCTTTGACAGTGACATACCATTTAGCTTCAGACTGAGGTTCGAGAACCGAGAGAGGTTCAAATATCACGCTGTCTCCATCGTAAAGAGCGCCTTTGGTAGCGCCTTCGGCCTTCACAAACTGCATAGAGTCTTCCAGTGTGCATTTTACTTTTATTTTTGTAGCAGGTAGCGAACCTTGATTAGTCATCGTTATTGTGTAAATAGTTTCACTTCCGAGAGATACTGGGTCTGGATCATCAATCACACTACCGAGGAGGCCAGGGATGCCGGCAACATCAGTTATCAAAGTGGTTTTTTGTATATTCTGACCTAGGGTTTCTGCTGAAACAAGAGTATTTACAACCATAATTCTCTTAGGCATAGCGCTGGCTGTCAGGTTTATAGTAGCATCAGGAAGAAGAGAAGGAATTGTCCAGGTGGCAAGTTGTCCTGCCTTGCTTGAAAATCCGTTTTCATTTACTGCAGCTAGTTCTACTCCATCAGGAAGTTCAAGTTTTACGACAATGTTTTTAGTTACGGCATCTCCATTATTTCTTACGCTTACTTTGTAAGGAATGATCCTTCCTACAAATCTTTTTGAAGGAGCTGAAGCTGCAAGAACAATACTTGGTTTTGTGGACTTGAGTTCCATTTTTGCGTTTGTGGAAATTCCATCATCTGCAGTGGCATTGAAGGTTGTGCTGTAGAGACCAGGTTTGTCTGTCTTCATATTTACAGTGATATCTCTGCTCTGCCCCGGAGCTATATCCCCGACGCTCATGCTGAGTCTGCTTTTTCCTTCAGATGTGAGAAGTCCATCCGGAAGCTGCTTAATGATTTTTACATTTGTAAGGACTCCTGTGCCGGGATTTCTGAAAGTCATATCAACAGGGAATTCTTCAGATACTACTACAACTTTAGGGTTTGTTAATGCGAAAGTCAGGTCAGCGCGGACTGCGTCTGTAACATGTTCAGGGGCATTGCTGGCAAAAGAAAGTTCGGTGTTTTCAATATATTTCAATGTGCCTGGTGTGGATACTTTGCCTGTTACTACAATTGGAGTTACAGTTCCAGGAGCAAGGTTCTTTAGAATCCATGTAAGATGGTTGCCGTCAATAACTGCTTTAGGATTGGAGTTTACGAGAGTAAAATTGGCAGGTATCTGTTGTTTAAGCATTGCTTCAGCAATAGTAAAATCTGATCTATTGGATATATCAATTGTACATTCGAAAATCTCACTTACCTTGACTGTTTTTGGAGTCTTCTGCTCAATTAGTATCTTAGCCGAAGAAGGCTCTGATACTTCAGGGAAAGCCTGCCATGAGTAATTTACTGTCTCGACAGTATTAATTGGCGTAACAGTTTGAGGTTTGGGTGCTTCTTTTGTGAAGACGCAGCCTGCAAATATGCTAAGTGAGGCTGCCAATAGAACCAGACGAAATCTTCTCATGATTCCCTTGCTCCTTTTTTGTTTTTTAGGTTTTGATTATATTTGTGAATCATATTAAAAATTGTGATTATGATTATAAACCAATTTCGAGTTATTTCATTAGTATTCCATTATCGAATATTTTTGAACTTTTGACTCTTCCTGATTCATAATATTGAATTACTTGTCCATTCAAATTATCGTTAACAAAATTTCCTTTCATCATAAGTTTGCCATTTTCGTGGTACTCTTCTATTTGTCCATTTCTTATACCATCTTTGAAATTGACAATTGTTTGCAATTGACCTGATTCATAAAATGTTTTTTGAGCGCCTTCAATCTTTCCATCATGATAATTAAGCAGGGCTTTTGTCTTTCCTGATTTATAAAACAGCTCAGTTACTCCATTCTTTTTGCCATCATTGTATTTTGAAGTGCCGGAAAGATTGCCGGTAAGATCATAGAGTTTGCTTATTCCATTTTCTTTGCCATTTGAGAAAGAGCCCTCTCTTTTTAGTTTTCCAGAGTCAAAGTAAAATTTGCAGCTTCCGCTCAGGTTCCCGTTTTTTGCAGCGAGAGTAGACTTTAATACGCCTGAATCATAGTATTCATTGTAGAGTCCATCCTGAAGTTTTCCGTTATCAACTACAAAAGCATCATTTGAATCCCAATGGCCTGTAGCGATCACTTCATTATTTTTTTTGAAAGTGTAAACATAACCATCATTATCCTCCCATTTCCTTGTGTAAACCAGATCTGAAGGTTCGTAAAATAAATTTCCATTGTCATCCAAAACTTTTGCGATTTTATAGATGAAAACAGATCTGTTTTTTCCATCGAGTTTGTAGAGAAAGGAGTCACCGATTTTCCTTATTCCTGAAACATTTTGAAGCTCTTTGCCATCTTTGAAGTAGATTGAAGCAGCTTTAGTCTGAATGGCCGAGAATGTGAAAATGCCGAGAATTCCAAAAGTAAATAAAAATAAGAAGTTTCGAGAAAGATTCATATATTATTCCTTTATATCCTGGTCTTTTAATGTGTATTTATCAGAGATTTCCATTTCTGTATTGGCAGGAAGAGTAAACTGGGCAGTGCTTGTGTAGATAACGCCGCTTAGAGAAAGAAGAGCGAATTTTTTAGTGTAGAATAATGTTCGAATATATGTTGAAAGAGGAATATCAGGTCTTGGAACGAGTATAATTTCATTTGTAAGGTCTCTAAATGGAGTAGTATTAGTTCTGGATTTGACTGGGAAGTTCAGAGTTCTGTTTGACCCGTCGCTGCCTGCTCCAAGGAAACCCAATTCCGGCTGGTTAGTCCTTGTCAGTTTCCCTTTTCCTCTGTCCTGACCTAATGAAGGCAGATAGGCAGCTGGGTTTCCTGCTGTTTTCCTGTCTCTTCCTCCATCGCCAGTGGTGGAGGCAATTATATTACCCAGCGAACTATCGCCTGTACGATCTAAACCTTCATTGTCATAGTCTGAACTCTCTCCTGAGGTGTCCCCAACGCTGCGGCTAAGGCCTTCAATATTTCCAGAACTCTGGTTGTCAGCGCCGACGCTTTGAGCATCTTTATCTCCTTTGATATCAGAAGTACTTATAGAGCCGATAGACGGTGATCTTTTTCCTCCAACAATTCCTGCACCGGGCATTTCATCAGTTACAAAAGTCCGATTGCCTGCTGTTTTTCCCGCGCCGGCGCCTCCGCTTCCTATGCCATCCTGAGCCCCGTCTCCATCAAGATTCTGGTTTTCGCCGATTCCCCTGGCTTTTGCCCGTTGTTCCATTTTAAAGTTGATATTGTTATTGAGGGAAATATCGGATATTGACATGCTTCCTCCTCCTGAAGAAGGGGATGCCTCGTCATTAGTTTGATCTATTGATGCAACGGACTCAGGAGTAGGAGAACTGTTTTCTCCTGCCTGGAAATCTTTTGGTTCCAATATAGACGAAGCCTGCTGATTGAGTTGAGCTGCAGTAGAGCTATTGTTCTCTTTCGATACAATTGACTGAGAAGTCTGTCTGGGCAGCGAAGCTATTCCTTCTTTGAGAGAAGCTGCAATACTCTCTTTAGCCAGGTTGCTTATTCCTATGGAGAGTTCGCCCTCATCGCTGTATTCTTCATATATCTGTTCCTTGAGGTATAACGCACTGAGGATAAGAAGAATAATAAGGTGAATTATAACTGACGCGAGGAAGCATTTTGCAAGCAGACTCAGATTTGTGTTGCTTAAAAGATATTTTAGAAGAAGGAAAATTGCTGATAGGGTAAGGATTATCAGTATCAAAAGCAGTATTACTTCTGTATTAATTGCTGAAAAGACTTGTCTGGATTTGCTTTCGTATAGATGAAAGTCCTTGTAGCTCCTGCTGTTCTTATTTGAACTAAAGAGCATTTTGAAACTCCCCATTCTCATAAAAGGGCTGATCTCATCATATTCTGTGTTTATCGGAGCTTTGAAATTTATAGGCTGAATATATTTCCCATCCTTCAGCGTGCTTACATAGATATCGTAGCCTCCTAATCCGCCGTATCTGTCAGAACTCAGATAAACTAAACTTCCGTCTTCTGACACAGCTATCTTGCCTTCATTTTTCTGTGAATTGAGATCCTGGAGGTTTTCAACAAAGCCGAAAGCCGGCGGGCCTGTGCTAACTATCTGGAAGTTCTCAGACATTCGTATAGATCTGTATATGTCGAAGTTTTGTTTTCTATTCTCACTGGCAGTTTGCATGTTATTGGAAGAAGTAGGAATTATGCGGTTGGATGAGAAAAAGAGAGCGTCTTTCAATGGAGAAATTTCAGGAAATACCTCATCGTATTGAGTATTTATTTCTCCGCCTAAAATATAAGGGCGGCTCCATTTGTTATCTTTTGTTAAAATTGAACACCAGATGTCAAAATTGCCTTTTCCGTTTGGTCTGTCAGAACTGAAGAAAAGCAACTTGCCGTCATATGATATGTCAGGATTTAGTTCATTAAAAGAAGTATTGATATTCAGCAAGGGGGCTGGTGTCGTCCATTTATCGTCAATATTTTTTGATATAAAAAGGTCATAATTATTTTCATCAAAGAGATGAGAAAATATCAGAGTAGAACCGTCAGTGCTTATAGTGCTGTCATAATTATTTGAAATTTCATTAAACTTTCCAGGAAGTTTTGCAGGAGCTTCCCAAAGTATGGAACTAGGCCTTTTTTCGAAAGCCATTTGATTAATATTTCCTCCGAAGTATAGACGCAGAAAGCCTATTTCAGGCATTACGCCAATAAGGCTAATTATGATGAAAATCAATACGAATAAGCCAAGGTTCTTCAGCCACCGGGGAAGAGTTCCCTGAGAATTATTGTTGTTTTCTGAAGAATTATTCATTATTAACGGTTAATCAGTTTGTTGTATTAGTCAGATACGCGATATTGGCATCCCTTATGCCGCTCTTTTTACAGACGGCAATCGCGGCGGCTACCTGTCCATGCAGAGCCATTTGATCACCACGAATGAGAACTTTCTGATTAGGGTTGTCTTTCAGTAATCTTGAAAGTTCTACCTGGATATTTTGCAGATTCATGGTCTTATCGGCAAGGAGGTAAGAGCCGTCTCTGCGCACATTTATAATCAAAGGCTGGACTGTGGAACTTAGTGAAGCATCAGTAGAAGGCAGTGTGACTGCCAGATCTCTCTCAATTTCATTGAAGGACATTGTAACCATCAGGAAGATAATAAGAATAAAGAAACTGTCAATAAGGGGCGTCAGGTTTATCGGATTTGGTATCTCTTCATCCCTGTTTAAACGGATTCTCATGACATTCTCCGGATTAGTTATTTTTTAGTTACATGGATGAACTCATCCAGGAAAGCGTTACATTCGTCTTCTATTTTGTCTGAACACTTGTCCATTCTGTCTGCCAGGTAATAGTAAACGATAAGTACTGGAATAGCTACGATAAGTCCTGTAGCTGTAGTTACCATTGCTTCATAGATACCGCTTGCAAGCCTTGCTGCTTTTCCGTATTGTTCTACGGATGCCACATTCTGGAAAGCATTTATCATTCCAATAATAGTTCCGAGAAGTCCCAGGAGAGGGGAAATTGCACCGATATGCAAAAGCGGTCTCAAGGATCTTTTGTATTTATATACGAATCTCGAAGCATTGTCTTCAATGATTTTTTCAGCCAGATCTCTATCATTTGTTTTCTGCCATTTTGAAAGTCCGGATTGAACGATTTGAGCAATGGTTGTTTTGCTTTTCGAACATTTGAGAAGGATGCTGGACAAATCTTTATCCTTGCCGTTTTCTGTAATATTCAGGAAGAAATTTTTCGGAGCTATTTTTTTTGGTGAAAGCGTTATCCATCTTTCAATAGCTACAGCAAGAGCGATAAGAGAACATATTCCCAGCGGTATCATTACCGGTCCGCCTTTGAGCATTAGAGAAAAAATAGTTTCCTGGGGATTTGCGATTGATGTGCTTGCCTGGATTGCGGCAAAAATCATGGTGCAGCCAAAGTAGCCTATGCAGATAGCAAACAGAGTTAATGTGCGTTTCTCAAACACTTTCATTTATTACCTCTTCAATTATTTATATTATTTTTAAAAAATTAATTAATCAAAAGCTTTCTCTTCTCTTGAAGAGAGAATATCCGATGCAATAGATGCTTCTTCCGTCCCTTTGTAGTCGGTTATTACTTTTTTGAGAATCTGATTGGCTTCCTTATCCTTATTCTGGAGCATCAATACTCTGGCTGTTTCGAGCTGAGCTTTTGATATCCATTCAGGGAAGTCGTAATCTGTTTCGACTTTGATAAAAGCGATAATGGCTTTGTCAAATTCTTTCATGGAGAAATAGCATTCACCGATTTGGAACTGACTACGGGCTGCGATACTGCTATTCTGTCTTGTGTTGACTACCGAACTGTACTGTTCTATTGCCTCCTGGTATCTTTTTAAGTTTTCCAGTGTCCAACCTGACCACATCTTGGCTCTGTAGTAGAACTTGCTTTTTGGGAATGAGGTAATAAATGTCTTGAAGGAATTGTTTGCGTCAATCCATCTGTCTGTGAGTGTCTGAGTTTCTCCAAGTCTGAGAAGTATCTGTTCTTTGATATTGTCGCTGCTTGTGCTTGAACTCTTTTCCCATGCTTTTTTGAAGTCACTGTAGGCAGCTTCATATTCTTTTTCTGAAAGTCTCTTTTCTCCTGCCTGATAAGCTGCTACCGGAAGGAAACTGCTGTTTGGAAATTCATACATGAGGTTTTCAAAAACTTTCATGGCTTCATATTGCTGATTCTTTTCCATGTAGCACCAGGCTTTGCGATAAAGAATTTTTTCCTTGAGCTCAGGGTTGATTTTTCCTGAAAGAAGTTTATTCAAAATATCCAGAGACCTATCATAGCTTTTTGTATCGTATTCAAGTTCTGCCAATTCAAACATTATTGCTTGTTTTTTATTGTCTGATTTTTCGGCATCGACATATTTTTCGTAGTACTTCTTTGCCTGATCAGCATCTTTCATTGTTCTGGCATTCCAGGCCATTTCATAAAGAGCCTCTCCCCGTAGTTTTGAATTGGGGTAATCTTTTAGGAATTTTTCAAACAGAGTATTTGATTCTTTTGCGTCACCTTTTCTGGCAACTGCTAAAGCATAATAGAAAGAAGCTTCATCGAGGTTGGATTTATAATTCATGATAAAAATCTTCAGCTCATCTTCAGCTTCTTTATTTTTCCCCTGTTTTATCAAAACAATAGCTTTCTGGAATTGTGAGTCAGACGCAAGACTATGGTCGGGATGGTCTTTTACTAATGAATCGAAGCTATGGAAAGCTTTGTCATAGTCCTGATTTCCAAGAGCCACCCATCCAAGATAATACTTAGCATAAGGCGCAAACTTGCTTTGCTTGTAGTTTTCTGTAATTGTTTCCAGATTGGTTTGAGCTTTGGAATAATCATTTACAGAATAATAGTATTTTCCAAGTTCCATATATGCCTGATCCAGATAGAAACTGTCAGGATAGTTTTTGATAAGAGTTTCGAGGTAAGGAACAGCTGCCTTATTATTGTTTGTCTCAGCATACGATAATGCTGAATAAATTAATGAAGCATCAAGATTTTTATCTTTAGGATGCTGAGCCATAAATTCTTTGAAAAATAATATTGCTTTTTCATAGTTTTTTATTTTGAAAGCGCAATAACCGGCAAGGTAGTAAAGCTGTTCAAAGAATGGATCACCAGGCGGTTCATTTAGAATAACTGAGAGATTTTCGAGTGCCTGCTTATAGTCTTTCTGTTTAATATAAATTTCCGCTAGTCTGTAGGCGGCTTCATTCGTATATTTCTGTCTTGAACCATCAAATGAAACAAATTTCTGATATATTATTCTGGATGCTTCATATTTTTCTAGAAAATAAAGGTTTTCAGCTTTGAGAAACATGACATCAGAGATATGTGAATTATTTTTAAATTTGTCAAGAAATTCATCACAGGATTTTAAGCTTTCACTGAAGGACTTCTTTCTGTTCTGAGCAAACGCTATTAGCCTTATTGAATCGGCAGCGAATTTTCCTTCTTTGAAATAAGCAAGAGCTTTATTAAAGATTATAATTGCCTGATCATATTTATTTTGAAGCATTAAGACTTCGCCATAACTAAAAAGCAGTGAAGGATAATTTTGGTTTGATGTAAATTTGTCCATACCGTTTTTCAGAATGCCTTCAGATTTATCAAGCTGGTTTTGCCTTGTATATGTTCTAGCCAGCCATATTGTGGCTTTGCACTCTATTTTGCTGCTAGTTGAGAGTTTAGTAAAGACAGCTTCAGCTTTGCTGTAGTTTTTCTGGTTTAGGTAGCATCTTCCCAGATATAAGTTTGCTTCGTCAAAAAGAGTGTTGGACGGATAACTTATAATCAAGTTTGAAAATTGCTGAGAAGCCTTGTCGTAGGCTTTTTCGTTATAATATATAGTTCCCAGTCTGAATAAAGCACTGCAGGCCAGCTCGCTTTTTTTAAATTCAGTTATTACGGTATTATAGCTTTTCTTTGCAGGGGTAATATCTCCGAGTTTGAATTGATTGTCTGCTAAAAGCAAATAAGCCTGAGGAAGGAATTGGGAGTCCTTGCTAGCAAAAATGTTGTCCAGGCATACAATGGATTCCTTATACTGTTTAAGCTCATAATAGGAAAGAGCGCTGAGGAGTTTTGTTCTGTTGGCAAACTCTGTTTTAGGTGCTAGTCTGATAAGTTCTTCTGTATATGTGATGACTCTGTTCCATTTATTTTGCTGATACAATGATTCAATCAGGCCGGCATAGCTTCTTTCCAACGGATCAAGATCATTAACTGTAGCCATTGAGATATTTGGGGTTTCTGAATGTTTCTGAGCTATACCTGGAAGTTCCATAAAGAGCCTTTCCTTACCATGCTCTACGCACCAGCGGAAAGCTATTTCAGCCTCTGCAGGTCTCCCAGCTTTTAGAAGGCACTCTCCTAACAAATTATGAACCAGTTGCTGTTGTGGAGCTTTATCATTATCAGCTAATTCAGAAAATAAAGCTTCTGCTTTTTCAAGTTGATTTAATGCATAATAGGAAAGAGCCAAACCCAGTTTGGCAGATAATATTTTCGGACTGTCGGGATACAGTTCAATAAAGGAAGTGTAGTCATTAATGGCGAGCTTATAAAGCCCCTTATTGTAGAGGGCGTTAGCTATATAATATTTTTCAAGAGTTCTGTCTTCTTCAGCATAAGTATATGATATAAAAACATTAGAGTACAGGATGATCGCAAGAACCGAAAAAATCACCAGTATTGATTTTTGCATTTTGAAGCACTCTCCTATAGGTATTACGAAAACAGAATATTTTATATTCAAATTAGAATCAATTCTATATTAGAGGTACTATTTTAACAATAGGGCAGTACTTAAAATTATTCTCAGTGTTTTCTTTGAAGTAGATTATTTAACAATAGATTAGCTATTTTAAAAGAGTCTGCAACAGGGCTGAAATTAGAGAGTTTACGGCTTTTATCGGAATAATTGACAGAAATTGGTATATCTTTTATCTGGATTCCAACCATTGCAGCTTTTAGAAGTATTTCCATTTCAAAATCATATCTGTCTTTAGTGAATGAAATATTACAAAGATTTTTAAGGGGATAAACCCTGAAGCCGCTCTGTGTATCGGCAATGTTGATACCAGTTACTATCTTAAATCCAAGATTAGAGAACATTCTTCCCATTGTGCTTTTGTAAGGAATTTTTCCATGTGAAAAATCCCGGCATCCAATTGTTATTGAATCAGGAGAAGATTTCACAGCTTCAACAAATTTTCCTATCTCTTCAGGGTTGTGCTGTCCATCCGCGTCAATCGTTATAATATGAGTATAGTTTTCCTTCGCTGCCATAGCAAAAGCTGTTCTCAGAGCATTCCCTTTTCCTTTGTTTTTTTGAATAGTGAACACTTTAATGTCATTAAAACTCATCAAAATTCTGTCTGTGCCGTCTGTGCTTCCGTCATTGATGACAAGAACATCCAGTTTATTTCTAAGTACTTTTTGTATAACTTCTCCGACATTATCGACATTGTTATAAACAGGTATTGCAACAAGTATTTTCATAAACGCCAGGAAAAATTTTTCATATAATGGAAATGGTTACACTTTTGGTTACAATCTTAAAATACGCTCAGGAAAATAAAAGTATTAAACTATAATAAAACGCAAAACAAGGAGAAGTATTATGGCTACAAGTCCATTTGCAGGAAAACCTGCTCCAAAGTCAATTCTTGCTAATATTCCCAGACTTATAAGTGCCTATTACACAGTCAAGCCGGATCCTTCTGATGTATCTCAGCTCGTATCATTCGGGACATCTGGACACAGAGGAAGCTCTTTTAACGGAACATTCAATGAAGATCACATTCTTGCTATAGCTCAAGCTATTTGCCTCTATAGGAAACAGACAAATATTAACGGGCCTCTTTTTTTGGGAATTGATACGCACGCGCTTTCTGAACCTGCTTTTATTACAACACTTGAAGTCCTTGCAGCCAATGAAGTAAATGTAATGGTTCATGAGAACCACGGTTATACTCCGACTCCAGGCGTATCTCACGCAATTCTTACATATAACAAGGACAAAACTACCGGAATGGCTGACGGTATTGTCGTGACTCCATCTCATAATCCTCCTGATAATGGAGGGATCAAATATAATCCTCCAAATGGCGGACCTGCTGATACTACCATAACAAAATGGGTTGCCGATAAGGCTAACTCATTGTTGAAAGAAGGGAATAAAGATATTAAGAGAATGCCTTTTGATAAGGCTATGAAGGCTAAAACCACTCATCAGCATGACTACATTACCCCATATGTAGAGGATCTGGCAAACATTATCGATATGGATGCTGTCAAAGGTGCCGGGCTGAAACTATGCGCGGACGCTCTTGGCGGTTCTGGTCTGGGATATTGGGGACCAATAGCTGAAAAATATGGACTGAATATTGAACAGAGAAACTGCCATTATGAGCCTACATTCAGTTTCATGAATGTGGATAAAGATGGAAAGATCCGCATGGATTGTTCTTCACCTTACGCAATGGCCAGCTTAATTGATCTTAAGGATGAATATGACATTGCATGGGGTAACGACCCTGATTTTGACAGACATGGAATTGTAACAAGAAGTTCCGGCCTGCTCAACCCAAATCATTATCTGGCTGTTGCTATATGGTATCTTTTCCAGAACAGAGCCGGTTGGAGGAAAGATGCAGCTGTAGGGAAAACACTTGTTTCAAGTTCGATTATAGATAGGGTTGCAAAGAGTATTGGCAGGAAACTATGTGAAGTACCTGTAGGATTCAAATGGTTTGTTCCAGGATTAGTTGATGGATCCTTTGGATTCGGCGGCGAAGAAAGCGCAGGCGCTTCATTCCTGAGAAAAAACGGTAAAGTATGGACAACAGATAAGGATGGTTTGATCATGGCTCTTCTTGCAGCTGAAATCACAGCCAAAACATCACGCGATCCTGGATTGCATTATCAGGATCTTACAAAGCAGTTTGGAGCACCTGTTTATGAAAGAATGGATGCTGCTGCAAATCCTAAACAGAAAGCAGTTCTTGAAAAGCTATCTCCTGAACAGGTTACAGCTTCTGAATTAGCAGGTGAAAAAATTACTGCTAAGCTCACAAAAGCTCCCGGCAATGGAGCAGGTATTGGCGGACTTAAAGTTTGCACTGATAATGGCTGGTTTGCTGCCAGACCCTCAGGAACAGAAGATGTTTATAAGATCTATGCAGAAAGTTTCAAGGGAAAAGAGCATATAAAGAAAATTCAGGAAGAGGCTCAGAAGATAGTCAGCGACACATTCAAAGCAGCTGGTGTATAAATAATTTTAATTTTTCAGAAGGCTCTTAAACAGAGCCTTCACCTATTCTGAGAATTTATGAAAAAAAACAAAATTATAATTATCCTGACAAGCCTGATAATATTTTCCCTCCAGCCCATCCTTATGGCAAAATATTATGCTGTTATCGATGCTGGGAGCACGAATAGCGGGCTTTATCTTTTTGATATTTATGGAAACGATAAAGAGGTAAAGTTCAAGACTATTCCATTAAAGAAAAATCACCGGCCTCCTGGTCTTGCTCATGTTTTGCCCGAAGAAATGGAAACATACTTTTTACCTCTTATTGAAAGTTTGCGCGCAGGTATTCCCGAGGGGTTAAAAGAAAGCGATATTGATCTTTATCTTCTAGCTACCGGAGATATGAGAGCAGTATCTCCATTCACCCAAGAAAAAATATTTCATGTGATAAAGAAATACTTGGTCAAGAACACGAAACTGAATGTAAAATGTGCTGAAACTATGCCAGAAGAGATGGAAGGTGTATTTGATTGGATTTGCATAAATACATTAACAGAAAAGTTAGGATCTGATTCAAATTATGGAGTCATTGACATTGGCGGAGCTACAATTCAGGTAGCTTATGCCGTAGATAACCTTTCGGAAAAAAATACCAAGGAAGTTAAAATAGGGGATTATACTTATTTTGTACATTCCCGTTCTTACCTTGGAATTGGCAACGATCAGACCCGTGAACAGTTCCTCGATAATCCTGACTGCATACCGAAAAATCTTGCTTTGGTAACCACTACAGGAAACGGAAATTTTGCCGCTTGCCTTAAGGCAGTAAAGTCTTTTCTTATTAGTGTGCATAATGTCGAGTCTATCCCTCCTGATATTCTTAAAAAAACTAAATTTGTAGGATTTGCCTATTTCTCCTATCTGATTGATTCTCCTCCTTTTCTATTGGGCAAAGAAGCAAGTATAAATGAGATAAAAAGTAAGGCTGAGGCTTTTGCTAAACTCTCCTGGGAGGAAATGGTTGCGAAGTGGCCAAATGATAAATATCTTCATGCCTATTACTTAGGTTCTGCTTTGACTATAGACCTCTTGGAGATTCTCGGCTTTTCACCTGATACGAAAATAACTACAGAAAGGCTTTACGCGGGGATAGGAGATAGCTGGGCCATCGGAGCGGCAGTTTATTTCTATTATGGCAACAAGCTCGATGAAACTTTATTAAATTAATGACTACTTAAAAGTAAAATAATATGGCGACATTGAAAAAATTCTTCAGGGAATGATATCCTAACCGGATGTACTGTCGGTTAAGTTCGAATGGAAAGAAGCTTATAATGTGAAGGTAAGAAGGATAGGGATATTCTGATTTCCAGAAAATCAAATTGACATAAAAAAGCGACCCGAGAGCCGCATTTTTGTTAATTTACTGTGCCGGACTAGCTTGATTCAAAGATTGTGAATCCCGATCAGAGAAAGCTAAAGTAAATATACAATATTGTTTAAGATTAAAATTTTTCCTTCATTAAGAGACAGGATTGTTAATCTGATAACTAATAGAAGTTTCTGAAGGGACATCTTTATTCTAATCAAGGCACACTTGAAGCATTGTTACTTCTTTGCAGCTTTTTTAGCAACTGCTTTCTTGGCTGGAGCTTTTTGAGCAACTACTTTTTTTGCAGCAGGTTTTTTTGCTGTGGGCATTGAATTCTCCTTTTTATTTGTTTTTATTTAATTCTCCAAACTTGGAGACAAATATTTGGAAGTTGCTTGAACAATAGCTCTTTTTAACGAAACATAATATCCTAGTCATCAGCTTATTGCGATACCAAATCAAGGGAAAATAAAAAATAATTCAAAAAAATACAAAAATAACTTGTAAATTATCTAAGCTAAAAAGATTCAAAAGAGGAATTGTTTTTAGGAAAGATCAAAAAGAAACAGATTTTTAACTTTGATTATCCATGCATATTTTTGTAAACTCGTTAAATATCTTCTGCATAGACAGGTTTTTGTCTGAATTCATTTCAGGATGCCACTGAACTCCGGCACAGAAGAAATCTTTTGCAGTTGATTCAATTGCTTCGATAAGGCCATCTTTGGATTGGGCAGTTATTTTAAACCCCTTAGCAAGGTCTTTTATTGATTGGTGGTGATAGCTGTTCGTGATAATAGTACCTCCAAGAAATGAGTTCAGCCAGCTCTCTTTGGTTATGGTTACTGTATGTTCCAGAAAATCAAATCCTCTAGCCTGGGAATGTCTGATATAGGAATTTTCTTTAAGAGAATTATCCTGATAAAGAGTTCCTCCGAAAAATACATTAATTAGCTGAAGGCCTCTGCATATTCCCAGGACAGGGATTTTTTTTAGATGAGCAATTTTTAAAAGTTTAAACTCATAGTCATCTCTAATTGGAACTACATTCCTTAGTTTATGATGTGGTTCTTCCCTGTAAGAGAGAGGATTAATATCATCTCCACCTGTAAATATGATTCCATCTACTATGCTTGCCATTTCTTCAATCATGGCGATGTCGAATATCACCGGAAGTATCAAAGGTACAGCTGCGCTTCTGGCTATTGATTGAACATAATCATTGGAAACATAACATCGACCTTTTTCGATGGGTCTTTCAATTTCACCGCTTACCATGCCTGCAGATAAACCTATTTTCAGCATTTTGTTCAAACACTCCTTTTCAAGAAATAACTCTTAACCTTAAATAGATGTATTATAGTATCTGTAATCATCTAAATGCCAGCGAATTTAAGAGGTGCTTAATATGAATATTGAATTTTCCAAGATGCATGGAGCAGGAAATGACTTTATCATTATTGATTATAGGAGTTTGCCAGGGAGATTGCCTGAGTCAGAAGCTATTTTAAAAATGTGCAACAGGGAAAGAGGGATAGGCGCTGACGGACTGATTGTACTTAGGTCTGAAAAAAACTCCGAATATGATTTTGAAATGTTCTTTTTCAATAATGACGGAAGCAGGGAGTCAATGTGCGGAAACGGTTTGAGATGCGCATCTCTTTATGCGCATAGGTACTTCGAACTGGATAAACAATTAAGTGCTAAAACTGATTCTGGCATACTCAGAACTCAAATCATCGACGAGCGCACTGTAAGGATTGAAATTCCATATCTGGAAGAATTTAAAAAAATTACAGTGGAGGGTATCGAACTGTATGCTGGCAGTACCGGAGTTCCGCATGCAGTGCTCTTTGTAGAAGACATTAAAAGTATAGATGTATTGAAGGAAGGCAGATATTTAAGATATCACAAGGTTTTTGGACAGAGAGGGACAAATGTAAATTTTGTTTCGAATTTCAAAGGTTTGGACTCAGTTTATGCTATTCGCACTTATGAAAAAGGAGTTGAAAATGAGACTCTTGCTTGCGGCACTGGAATATCGGCTTCGGCTATTTGTGCTGTTCTTTTTAAAAATGCAGGTAAAAAAGTAACTTTTATTACTAATAGTAAGGATGAGCTTACTGTCGAGCTGCCGGACAGAGCTGAAAAATTCGACAAGGTATTTCTTACCGGGCCTGCGATAGAGGTTTTTAAAGGTAGAACTATTTGCCAATTTTAGGCTTTAATCAGAATCTAGATTGATATTTTCAGAGCTTCTTTTAATCTTAACTATCTTTAAGAATTGTTTTTAACCCTGTAAAAGGAATCGGATTATGGAATTCAAAGGTTTGTACACTGCAATTGTCACGCCTTTTAGCAAGAATGGGAAAGTGGATTTTGATAAACTTAAAGAATTAGTTGATTTCCAGATAGCCAATAGGATTGATGGTATAATTCCTGTCGGAACTACTGGCGAATCTCCTACTCTTCCGATAGAAGATCATATGAAAGTAATCAAGACAGTTATAGAAAGAGCGAACGGCCGTTGCCAGATTATAGCAGGTACTGGCGCTAACTGTACAGAGGAAGCAATTGAACAAACTAAGAAAGCTAAAAAAATGGGCGCTGATGCCACATTACAAGTCACTCCTTACTACAACAAACCGACTCAGGAAGGTCTTTACAGGCATTTTTCTTCAGTTGCAGAAATAGGCCTTCCGGTAGTTCTTTACAATGTTCCAGGTAGAACAGGTACAGCAATTGCGGTTGATACTGTCGCCAGGCTCAGTAAAAATAATAATATTCCTGCAATTAAAGAAGCCGGAGGAAGCGTTGACAGGGTCAGTGAAATTCTCTCTACCTGTAAAATAACAGTTTTAAGCGGGGACGATTCCCTTACTCTTCCTATGATGGCTCTTGGAGCAAAGGGTGTCATAAGCGTAGCTTCAAATTATATTCCAGGACACCTAAAAGACATGATAGAGGCTTTTTTTGCTGGAAACCTTGAGAAGGCAAAAGAGCTTCATTATAAGTATTATAAATTTATGAGGGATATTTTTGTAGAAACTAATCCAATCCCAATCAAAGCAGCCATGGCGCGCAGGGGTATGATTGAAGAAGAGTACCGTTTGCCTCTTTGTCCAATGTCCGAGAAAAACAAAAAACTCCTCTTTGAAACTATGGACTCGATTGGAATATAATCTTCTTTGGAATACTTCATGAAGTATTTCATGGAACCTGAATTTTCATAATTCTCAATGCCTTATAATTTCAGGCATTGAGAATTTTATTTTTAAACCTCTGTTTTTGACAAGAATGAATAATGAAGAAATAAAAAAAGTGAATATACAGGAACTTGTTTTTGAGATAGAAAGGCACAATAGGCTTTATTGGAAAATAAATAAGCCGGAAATCTCTGATGAGGAATATGACGCGCTGATAGAAAAGTTGCGTGAGCTGGATCCTGAAAATCCTTTCCTCGAGGCTGTAGAATCTTCAGAGGTAGCCAGCCTGGGAAAAGTTGTTCTTAACAAACCAATGATTTCCCTCGACAAGACCTATTTCTTTAAAGAAGCTCCGAAAGGGAAAAAGAGTTTGCTTAAATGGGCTTCTGAAATCATTCGTTCTGAAGAAGAAATTTTCCTCATCCAACCAAAATACGATGGAATATCTGCTAGTTATTCAAATGGAATTCTTGCTACCAGAGGGCAGGGGACTGAAGATGAAAATGTCACAGACAAAATTCCTCTGATAGAATTAGAATCTAAAAAATACAAAGGTCCGCTTGATAGACCGGTTCGGGGCGAAATCATCATTCGCAATGATGACTTCAAAATCATTTATTCAAGAATCAAAAAAAGTGACGGTTCATGTTATAAAAATCCCAGAAATGCTGTAGCAGGCATTATGGGTTTAAAGGATATTCGCCAGATGCTGGCACAAAAGGCTAAACTTACTCTTATTGATTATGATATGATCTCATATTCCACTGCTTATAAAGAGATTGAACGCAAGTGGACTGAGCTGCTGAAAGAGATTGAATCATTGCCTTATCCTATGGATGGAATAGTTATCAAGCTCGCAGATAAGAACTATAGCGAGTCATTAGGTGAAACAGCTCATCATCCGCGCGGGCAGATAGCTTTTAAATTCAGCGGTGTCAGAAAGAAGACAAAACTTATAGGAGTTGAATGGAGTTTCGGAAAGAACTGTCTGACTCCGGTTGCCAAAATAGAACCAGTTGAAATCGGAGGAGTTACAATCTGCAATGTCACTCTCCATAATCTTGCAAATGTTGAAGAGAAGGACATTCAAATCGGAGACATTGTTACTGTCGAGAGAGCAGGGGATGTAATACCTCATATTGTAGAATCGGAAGACGGAGAAGAAAGAAGAAACTGCATTATCTTTGACTGTCCTTCGTGCCATTCAAAGCTTTACAGAAATGACAAGGAGCTTCAGTGTATTAATCCTAACTGTTTTGAAACCAATCTCCAGAGACTTCTGGCATCTATACGCAATATAGGAATAGAGGAACTCGGAGAGCCAACTGTCAGGAAGATGATGAATATTCTGAAAGTAAAAACTTTGGCTGATATTTTCAGACTGACTGTTCCTGATATTCTAAAACTTGAAGGATTCAAAGAGAAATCAGCTTCTAATCTTTTCAAATCAATTCAGGTAGCTAAAAAAACTACCGACTATAAACTTCTTGCTTCTTTGAATATTAATGGCATAGGCCAAACTTCTGCTAAAGCGCTTTTAAACAAATATACTTTAGACGAATTGAAGTATCTTACTATTGAACAGCTACAGGAGATCAAACAGGTCGGCCCGACCCTATCTGTATCTATATATAATTTCTTTAAAGAAAAATCTGAAGTTTTAAATGAACTTGTTCAAATCCTTAACCTTTTACAGACAAAAGGCTCTTCAGAAACTTCTGAACAGAAAACAATTTGTTTTACAGGCGAAATGCCTGAGAAAAGATCTTATTATGAAAAGTTAGCAGAAGCGCAGGGATTCAAAGCTGTATCATCTGTTACAAAACAGCTTTCGCTTCTTGTGACTTCTGACAAAGATTCTAACAGCTCAAAAACTCAAAAATCAAAGAGTCTTGGCATAGAAATCCTGTCTCTTGAAGAATGGCTGGATTCCTTGAAAGAAAATAATGCAGACAAGGAAAATTTAGACAATGACGGACTCCTTCCGGGTTTTTAATCAAAAATGTTCAGGTTACCGAATCTACGAAATCGTAAACTACTTTGGCTGTCATTCCCCAGATGACGGCCTTTGGCGTTTTATAGACGATAACCTTATGGTCGTCTGAACTCCATGGTTTGAGGTAGCGGTCGGGCAGTCCTAATTCCTTTACAGGAAAGAGTGTGACAATATTTCCATTATCGTCTATGATTTCGGGTTTTGCTTCGAGCCTGAGTTTGTATTCAGAAGGATGATTATTCTTGAAATAAGACAGAGGAAGAGTAAAGACAGACGCGACTTCTTTTTTGTCAATGCTGAGTTCATCCAGGGAATTGATTTTAAGCATACCTACGAAAGTGTAAACAAGCATTCCGATGTGATGTACTAGCGTGTGGTACTGGCCTAGAATTTTGATTTTAGTTTCATCAATGCCAAGCTCTTCTATTGTTTCCCTTAGGGCAGTATCTCTTTCTGTTTTATCTTTCAATTTGTCATATCTTCCGCCGGGAAAGCAAACTTCAGAGCCCTGTTTAATGCTTTCGCTTCTTATCTCAAAAAGAAGGTGAAAATCATTCCCTATTTTTACAAGCGGAATAAGAATGGAAGCATTTCTATAATGCTTGCTCCAGATTACGCCAGGTATTTTTGGTATGGCTTTTCTAATGTTCGAAATGTTGATTTTTGAATCGTTCATAGGAAATATAGTTTAAATTATTTGAAATTTTTAGTTACATATTCCACTCCTAAATCCGGTTGGTCAGTAAACATCCCGTCTATTTTAGCTTTCTTAAAAAGTAAGTCGCAAATGCTATTATATGTCAGGCCTTTGGGTAAAGAATCATTACGCAGTGTATAAGGGTGGATTCTTAAACCTGCTTCATGAGCCCATTTGGCAACATTATTAAGTTTTAAGTCAGGATTTTTTCCGTAATTTGTAAAAAGCTGGCTTATAGATGGGCCTATGCCGTAGGCGTAAGAAGCGATTTCTTTCAATCCTTTTTTTGTTAGCATCTCATTATAGTCAATATCCCTGTCGTCAGCAGAATTATCTCCGATTAACTGTATAAGCCTGAGTTTAGAATGCAGGTCATATTTGATATATTTCAGAAGGAAAGGATCGAAACATTGTATGTAACAATTTGAATCAGCATTGTCATATCCGTATTTAGCTAGAATAGCCAATACTTTTCTGGCAAACTCTTTGCCATGGTCAGGATATATTTTAGGCTGCTTGAGTTCTACATACAATCCTTTATTTTTTTCAGTGCTTTTGTTTAGCCCTTGAATCAAAACTATTTCCTGTTCCAGAGTAGGGACTTTTAAATCAAGTTCATCTGTATAAGGGAATCTGTTGTTGAACACGACTTTGCCTTTTTCATCTGTTCTTTCATGGACAGAAAGTTGTTTTATTTCATCCAGAGTGAAGTCGATTATGTGATATCTTTCATCTTTTTCGGCTTTGTCCGGATATACTTTTTTTACATCTGTATTTGTATCCAGAAAAATATCATGCATCACGACTATCTGTGCGTCTTTGGTCATGGAGACATCTTGTTCTATATAGTCTGCATTTTGGGCATAAGCCATCACTTTGGCCAAAAGTGTGTGTTCAGGCACATAACCGCTTGATCCGCGGTGCGCTATTATTATTGGGGTATCGTTATTCTCAAGAGCAATTTCTTCTTTCTGTAATTGCTGCGTTGTAGTGCATCCTGCCGAGAAAATCAGTGCAAGAGCAACTGTAGATGCAAGAGCTAATACCTTTTTCATTGTTTTTATCCCTTTTATGAATAATATTTTTTGATCTAATCAATCAATTCAATTCCTATGCTGTCTAGCAAGGCTATTGCTTCATAGCGTGAAACCCTGGCTTTTTTCTTATGTTATTGGAATAAATGTCAGTATCATCGATAATACAGTCATAGAACCTGAAACTAATGGGAGAGGAGAGCATTATCTTTGGGCATGAAGCTTTGCACCAATTTATACCTATTGCTGTCTTTAATGTTATACATATTTTTATGATCTTAGTTGATAAGTAAAAAGTATAACAAGAAATACGGGCAAAAACAAATGTTCAGCGTCTATTTTTCTTTCTGTGCCTTAGTGTTAGCGACTTCTTTCATAGACTTTTTACCACTTCATGTCTGCGTCGATCTTTTTTTGACAAGCTCTTAAATGAAGAAAGTCATCTTTCTTGGAGTTAGAACAATTTTTTGAAAGACTAACTTAAAGAAATCGAATTGGATAAAGCCTCATTTGCTGATACAGATAATGAAGCTTTTCTCCAAGAGGGGGGGTAATTAGATTTGACCTTTTTATTTTTGTTCCTGTTTAGGGGAGGCTAGTTCTACGATGGATTTGTCGCCTTTCTTCTGATTCCTGAAAGTCTTCAGGATTCGTTCTGCGTCACGGAAAGAGACATTAACAAATGAGTACTTGTCATATATTTCCACATCCCTTATAAATCTTTGGGGGACTGAGGATTTCTTTGCCAGATAGTTGATGAACAGTCTGATATTTGCAAAATCATGCTTTCCTTTGGCGATGAAGAGGCGGGTTTTACCCTCAGCTTCCAGAAGCCGTTCGGCTCTTGCCTGTTTGCCAAAAGGAGTTATCTCTGCGTAGTTGTCCTTATTTAGTTTCTTTCCGAAAGCAAAGTGTAAGACAGCAGAAAGGACTTCTTCTGGTTGGTTATTTTCAAGTAACGAGCGAGCCCATTCTTTATATTCAGCTGAGTCTTCTGCTTCCAGTTTATTTTTAATTCCGTCATTTATTCTTGAACGGCGAGCTTCGATGATGCTGTCAACATTCGGGATATCGCCCTTACGGATTTCGGCTTTTGTGATTTTTTTAATAAAATTAAGAGTTTTAAATTCGGAAGGCGTAATAAAAGTTATGGCTGTTCCCTGATTGCCTGCTCTGCCAGTTCTGCCAATTCTATGAATATATGATTCTGGGTTCTGAGGTACGGAATAATTGATTACATGCGTGAGGTTTGAAACATCTATTCCGCGAGCAGCCACATCTGTTGCTATCAGGACAGAGAGTCTCTGGTTTTTGAAACTGTGGAGTATTTTTTCTCTCTGCGCCTGGGAGATGTCTCCGTGCAGCCCGTCCACATTATAGCCTTTCTCCATCATAGACGGAACTAGTTCATCCACATCTGACTTGGTTCTGCAGAAGACCAGACCGTAAAACTTCTTTTCCAGATCAATTATGCGGCAAAGAGCTTCTAATTTATCTTCTCTACGCACTTCGAAATATATCTGATCTGTAAGATCTGTAGTCAAATTTGTCTCTGCTTTTATCTGATTGTAGTCGCCCATGTATTTTTCGGCTAACCTTCTAATTGGATCGGGAATTGTTGCCGAGAAAAGGAGTACCCTTTTTTCTTTGGGAGTATGATCCATTATAGTTTCGACATCTTCAATGAAACCCATATTGAGCATTTCATCGGCCTCATCAAGGACAAAATACTTTATCTGATCAAGCTTCAGTGTTTTACGCCTGATGTGGTCTAATATTCTTCCTGGTGTGCCTACAACTATTGTGAGACCTTCTTTGAGCTTTTTGAATTGTACTGTTATTGATTGACCGCCATAAACAGCTCCTACTGTGAATCTGGAGTTTTCGCTGAGGAACGACTGTATCTCGTCGCATATCTGGACTACGAGCTCTCTTGTCGGAGCAAGGATCAGAGCTTGTATGCCATGTTGGTGAGAATCAATTTTCTCTAGTATTGGGAGGGCAAAAGCAGCTGTTTTTCCAGTACCTGTCTGTGCCTGTGCCACAATGTCTTTGTCTTCTGTGAGAATCTTCGGAATGACAAGAGCCTGTATCTCTGTAGGTTCTTCAAATCCCTTTACTGATAGTGAGTTAATGCTCTCTTCAGAGAGCCCGAGTTTTCTAAAATTTTCCATAATTGCGCTTAAAGCAAATACCTCTTGGGTGTTGATAATTATTAATGGATTAAATTTGCAAAGCGCCGGAAGAAATAGTCGGTAATTCAGTCAGGTGTCTTGTCAAATAAACTTTATAAGATAGCCTGCCGAGTGGGAAGAAACAAGTTTTCTTTATTATTCAGCGGTTGCAGACTTGATCTTTTCGAGTTCATCCCAGCGAGAGTAGAGAGTTCCAAGCACTTTTTTCTCTGAATCAATGTCTTTCTGGAGTTCCTGGATTCGACTGCCATATTTTTCAAAGAAATCAGGACTGGCAAAAATATTTTCAATAGAAGTTATTTTTCCTTCAGAATCCATTATCCTGTCCTCAATGGACTCCAGTTCTTTTTCTTCCTTCCAAGTAAGTTTACGCAGAACCTGTTTCTGTGCTATTTTCTTCTCTGCAGTAGTTCTTTCGATTTTTGATTGAGTCGAACGATTCCGTTCATAATAGTAGTCATAGTTGCCGACATAATAATTCAGATTATTCCCTTCAAACGCAAGAATGCTTGAGCACACGCGATTGAGAAAATATCTATCGTGACTGACGAGGATAACGCATCCTTTAAAGTCAATCAAAACCTCTTCTAGAATACGCAATGTTTGCAGATCCAGGTCATTTGTAGGTTCATCCAGTATAAGGAAGTTTCCGCCTTTTTTGAGGATTTTTGCGAGTATTAACCTTCCTTTTTCTCCTCCTGAAAGTTCAGAAACGCGAGTCTTTATTCTCGCATCTTCAAAGAGAAAGCGTTTCAGATATGTCCATATGGAAATTTTATGTTCTCCTAATCTGACAAAATCATAACCTTCGCCTATTTCATCGTAAACAGTGTTTTCTTCACTAAGCTTTATTCTTTCCTGGTCGACATAGTTAAACTCAAGGTTAGATGCTCTGAATATTGCACCGGAAGAGGGGAGTAAATCACCTGTGAGGGTTTTGAGAAAAGTAGTTTTGCCTGAACCATTTTTTCCGATGAGTCCAATTTTAATTCCTGGATTTATCAGGATATTAAAGTCTTTAAAGAGAGTCCTATTATCATAAGAAAATGAAAGGTTCGTGCATTCCAGAACCTTATCGCTCAATTGGCGTGGAGGAGGTATTATAAGTTCGATATCTGATTCTCTCTCGGGCGGAAGCTGTGATGCGGCCTGATTGAATCTATCGACCCGGCTGGCAGATTTGCAGGTTCTTGCTTTTGGCATCCGTCTTATCCAGTCGATTTCGCGTCTTATGAAACTTTTGCGTTTGTTTTCAAGCTTTTCTTCAATTTCTATTCTTTTGGCTTTCCCAATAAGGTAATCGGAATAGCATCCTTCATAGGAGTAGAAATTTCCATTGGAAAGCTCGACTATTTTTGTAGCTAGATTATCTAGAAAGTAGCGGTCATGCGTTACGAATACGATTGTTCCCTTATATGAAGCGATATATTTTTCCAGCCATTCTACCGAGTCAGTATCAAGGTGATTTGTAGGTTCATCGAGTATCAGGAGGTCGGGCTCTCCGATAATTGCCTGGGCAAGAGCAGTACGCCTACGCTCCCCTCCAGACAAAGATGCTATGATTCGTTCATGATCCGGAGCATTTACAGCATGAAGAACCCGTTCGATTTTATTTTCAAGATTCCAACCGTCCATAAGGTTGATTTGATTTTCAAGAATTTGAAACTCTCTTGAATCGTGGGAAATAGTTTCATATTTTTTTATAAGCTCAGTAATATTTGCAGCTCCTTCAAGGACGCTTTCATATACTGTTTTTTCTGGTATTAAGGAATTTTCCTGGGAGAGGTAAGATGATGTTAATTCTTTTTTCTTCATGACTATGCCTGAGTCAGGTTCTGCAAGGCCGGCAATTATTTTAAGAAAAGTTGATTTCCCGCATCCATTCCTTCCGACAAGTCCGATTTTTTCGCCTTCATGCACAGTAAGCGAGGAATTTTTCAAAACAATTTGGGTTCCAAAGGTTACCGAAATGTTTTCTGCACTGAAAATGACTGGTGCAATTTCTTGAGACATAACTAAAGTTTTTTAGATTTTAAATTTATGATTGGTGGAGATTTCTGTCAGTTTTGCCTATCCTTTTTCGTATTGAGTAATAATGCTTTTTTTAGAGGCATAATCAATATTTCTTTAAAATGACGGTTTAAGCTCCATTTTTTTTGTACCAATAGAATAAATCTTAATTCAGGATAAAGAAATGAAATTTAGAGAGATTGATGAGAAGAATATGTTTTCCGTATATTTTCCATAATCAATCTTGAGTAAGAAGGTTCGCTTCATATAATTTTATTTATAGTTAAATATCTTAAGAAGGAAGATTAACATGAAAAAAATAATTGCTTTGTTCCTGGTTCTGTTTTTAACTGTTCTTTTATCTTCATGTAATTCTGATGAGAATGAACCCAGACCGTATGATCCGCTTTCGACTGCTGAAATGTCGGGAACATCTGATGCTTCCAACCCCGAAGCAAAATACCTTCTTGAAACAAGTGATTCTGGGATGGTAGGATATGCAAATTTCCAGGATGCTTTGAGTGATACAACATATACAAAGAGCCCCATTCCTCTTAAGAATAAATAGGCACAAAATTTGATTTTCTATTTTTAAACTAATCTGGAAAGCGTGGATTTAAGTTATTCTGGCGTTCCGTCTTTTATATCGAACTTCCTGGAACCTGTTATAAGGCTTAGTATTTCGCTGCTTACAGGTGGACAACCCTGAATATACGGGCATTTTGATTTGTGAGATGAGGTGCAGTTACCTATGCAGAGTGTATTATCAGGCAGGGTCTTATGCCCCTTGCCTATGGCGATATTGAGTTTTCCGTCCTGGCAATATTCAAGAATAGAAGTGCCATATTGTTTGAGAAAAAGATAAAGGGAAGATTGGCAGGCGCTGCATGAGTTCTTGTCAAAGACAGTGATATTTGGATATTCCAGAACAAGATCTTTTGGGGGTAGAGCAAATTGAATTATATATTTTTCCCAGTCAGAAGGGATAATTTCAGTTCCTTCAAGACCCAGGGTTGTTCTATTAAACTGAGCTCCTAATTTTAGATGTGGAACTTTTTCAGGGTCAATTCCCATAATGTGACATGCGACGGCATCGGTTTTGAAAGGATTAAAGCCTGCAATAACCATATTCATCGGTTTGGCAGTGCCTGCGCTGGGCCCCATCCCTTCCATGCAGATGGTTCCATCTATCAGGGCGAAATCCGGTTTAAGTATCGTTGACATATCTGCTATAGCTACATCAATAGGTTTGTCCTCAAATCCTGCAATTTCAGGAAACATGTGAAGGAGGACTTTGCTTCGAGCCCAGAGGCATCCTTTCATATTTTTAATTGACAGGGTTACTCCAGTGTGCATATGGGTTTTTATTACAGGGATTGAAACAATAAAATCGAATTCAGATACCTTTTTACAAAGTTTTATGCTTTTCAAAACCTTTGCATTCGGAATTTCTTTAATTATTGGCTTATCCGCATCCATGTCGAAAAGTGGACAGTTTCGCTCTTTTGCGATTTTCGCGATACCTGTAATGTCAAAGGCTTCCATTGTATTTACCCCTGAGATGGGACTTTCTCCGACAGCGGCTATTACGCCAAATTTACGGAAAAAGTCAATGGCTCCTGCGATTACTTCAGGATGAGTTGTTATGCCTTTTTCATACGAGGCAATACGCCCTGCATTTGGTTTAAGCAGAACTTTTTTTCCTTTTAAAAAGCTGAAGTCAAAATGAGAAAGCACTTCGAGAGTATTCTCATAAGGCTCTTTCCCCCTAGAAATAACTATTTTATTGATACTGCTTTGAATCATAATTTACTTGCAAAGGTTTGCCTTCAGCTACACATGACTGAAGAGTAATAGCAAATGAGTGAAGAAACAGAAATAATAGAATTCGTTTTCTAAATTGTTTTTTATTCTGTGAAAGCATCAGACTGCTCCATAGTAATTATTTCTCTGGCTAAAAAGAATTTATAAAGGATGTTATTACAAAAACAATAGAGCATCTGCTGTTTTAACGGAGAGACTTCTAAAATGAAATATGCAGATGTTCATGTTTATGTATTCGGATAATTTGTCCAGCAGCTATCCATTTCATATGCTTGAACTTCGACTGCAACATCGGGGGAACCATAAATAGATATTTTTTCTTCACCAGAATTGCTGTTACAAGGAAGAGGCGCGGAGAGAACTTCGTAGTCAATAGGCTTACCTTTGTCTGATGCTGTGAAAAATATTTCCATAGATGAACCGTCGAGGAGGATGTTTAATGACAAAGAATCACACTCTCCAGGAAGAGCAAAACTAATTATTTTTCCTTCTGAGACAGTTAGAGTTCCTTTATTAAAACACACATCTGTATTATTGATTTTTAATCCGAAAGTAGATTCTGAAATATTTTTAGAACTGAATGTTGTTTGTATAGCAAGGTGCAAGTTACTAATGCCTTCTAAATTTTGAGCTTTATCGGAATCGCTAAATTTGCATGAAATTGATGAGAGCATCTTCCTTTTGAGTGCTCCGACCAAAGCTGGTTCTTGACCCAGAGCCCAGTTTCCTTCAGAATCTTTAAAAGCGAAAAGAAATCTTGGAGTGCTTAACATCCCGCACCATGGATATTTATTTTTATCAGGAGACTGACTGCCTATATTAAGCCAGCCGTAAAGATAGTTCCTTTGTTCATTATCTACATGAATTGGTTGAGTAGCATAGAATACAAAATCAGGATTTATATCGAGATGACGATATATCGGATTGCCGTTTTTATCCTGGAAGTTATCCAGAGGGGAGAATTGTATTGAATCATTCGTTTTTAAAATGTGCCCAAGAAGGTAGTAGATACTCTTGCCGTAATCTGTTGCAGAGCCGTCCTGCCCAAAAATAAGAATATATGGAGTTTCATTAACTGTTCCTATGTGGTCAGTAAGTCTATAGACTGTCGAACATTCAAAATCTCCGCCGCATGTAACTTTGTCTTTGATTGCTACGGGACCAGAGAAGAAGAAATCTTTGGATAGATTCCAGTTTTTTGTAAGGTCTTTGCCGTCATTCGAGTAAAGCAGAATGACTCCTTTTGGAAGATTATTCTGTCCGATTATGCCTCCTGATATGAGCATGTAATAATTTGGGTTATCAGGAAGGTTGAAAACATATGGATCTCTGAACGAGATGAGGTTTAATGATTCAGGCTGTGAAATTATAATATCGGGATTTGAATTTTTATCTGAATCTGAAACGGAATATTTTTCCCAGTTAATGAGATATGGATCAAGAAGGTTTCCTTTTTCATCAGTTTCGCCTGCATCGACAGCTCTGGCCATGCAAATAGTTTCCTGAAGTTTTTCACCGCTGCCCCAGACGGCTGAATAGAAAGCTGCGGGAAAGTAGGTAGTTGTTATCTTGCCTGTTTTGTCTTTTTCTTTAAAAGGCAGAATTCTTACGCATCCTGTAAATATACCGTCTTTGTCTGGCGAATTCAGATTTTGTGATGGAAGAATTGCTGTGGTGGTGAGTTTGCCATCTTTTGAACGGGGATAAAACCATTTATAATCCCATTTCCTGTCTGGATCGCTGACTATATGAGACCATGACATATTGCCCCACTCATCGCCCCATGGATTTGATTGACAAAAAACATGGAAAGAAGAATTGTAATAGAAAAGACCGCATGGATCATTAATCCATCCTGAAGGTGCTGTGAGGTGGTATGTCGGCCTGGTTGGATCATGGAGTGCTTCCTTAGCTCTGCTTTCTACAAACGAATCGGCGAATTTACGATAGTCATCATATGTTATACCGTATAATGAAGCTATACCTGTGAAAGAAAAAATGAAGACAAATGAGGATTGTATAAAGGATATAGTGACTCTTTTCATAAGAATAGGTAAGAAGTAAGGGCTTCTCGTAAATAAAATATTGGGAATCTATTTGTCTGTTTTAGGAGCTTCAAGCTGTTTTGAAGCCGAAAGTGCTTTGTCCAGATTGGCGTAATGTGAAGGCCTGATTACTCTCTTGAAGAATGGTATAATTCCTTTTTGTGACCTTTCAAGTTCCATATGAGCCTCTCTAAGTGTGGCTTCCCAGGTCGGGGCAAAACCGGGAGCTCTTTCGTGCATTAGATGAATAGCTTTGTCGTATGCCTGAAGCATAAGAAGTTCCTCTTTCTTAGGTTCGTTCTTGAGATATTGAACCATAGACTTGAGGTTTTCATTTTCAGTTTTAAGGGTTTCAATTGTTTTTTTTTGGGTTTGTTTGCTCTCAGCGTCTACTTCAAGCTGAGTCTGGAGGTGCTGCATGTATTTTGCTTTTTCGGCAGTAATTGTTCTTAATTTGAGATTGGCGTCATTTTTTATGTTATGGATTCTTATCCAGAACCTGATTGAAGAGTAGAGCCAGATAGCCAGTCCTATGACAAGCCCCCATGCAAAATGACTTGATATGATTTCCATTACATATTTATTGTCCATTGATTTACTCCTTTAAGAATTTTTAATATGAAATTTAATTGCATTATATCCTACATTGCCAGTGTCTAAAACTCCCAATTAAGCTAAAATTAATTTTTATCTTATTAAATATTGATAAAAAGTGGTTTTAGACGATTTTTAGGTTTAATTTTTATGGAAAATTAACAATTTCTTAACATTAAAGGTTCTCTGTTATATGAAAATACTTATTGCCGATGATTTTCAAAAAAAATATATAGAAGTTCTTCAAGCTCAGGGACACGAGGTTTCATTTAATCCTGATCTGACAGCGGAGACTCTTCCTTCCGCTATAAAAGATAATGACTGCCTGATCGTTAGGGGGACAAAGGTTACAGAGCAGACTATTGAATCATCCGAAAAACTCTCACTTATAATCAGAGCCGGTTCAGGAATCAGTACAATAGATTTGGATGCAGCGGCTAAAAAAGCTGTATTTGTTACTAATACTCCTGCAAGAAATTCCATAGCAATAGCAGAACTTGCATTTGGACTCATGATTTCGCTTGATAGAAAAATTCCTGAAAATGTAATAGATCTGAGAAATTCAAAATGGAATATGAAAAAGTACTCGGAAGCCCAGGGCTTATACGAAAAAACTGTTGGTATAGTGGGTATGGGCGAAATAGGGATTGAATTTGCCGATAGGGCAAAAGCTTTTGGCATGAATGTAATAGCTTTCGATCCCATCGCTCTTATGAACAGACCTGTCGCAATTTCAACCAGGCTTGAGAGAAAAATATTTACTTTCTGCAATACACTTGAAGAGATTGCTGAACTGTCAGATGTAATCACTTTTCATCTTCCGTCCAATCCTCATACAAAGAACATGGTAAATAGAGATTTTCTTAAACATGTTAAGAAAAATGCTATTATTATTAATACTTCCAGGGGAGATATAGTGGATGATGATGCTCTTATTGAGGCTATTAATTCTAAGAACTTAAGAGTTGGACTTGACACTTTTAACGGTGAACCTGCCAAAGGGGATGGAAAATTTGAATCTGCTTTATCAAAACATCATAATGTTTACGGAACTCATCATATTGGCGCTTCAACAGAACAAGCGCAGAATGCAATCGCTGCTGAAGTAATAGAAATAATCACTCAATATGAATTAGGGATTGTCAAATATCCTGTTAATATTGAGATGAAACCCATTACAAGGCATATATTAATTGCCAGGATTTATGATAAAGTAGGAGTCTTTGCTTCCATCCTTAATCTGCTTAAGGAACAAAGCATTAGCGTGCAGCAGATGGACAGTAAAGTCTTTAATGGCGAAATCACTCAACAGATAGTTTTGTATCTGAGCAAGAGACCGGACAATGCCTGTATTGATGCTTTATCGAAACTATCTGATGTAATACAAATATCAGTAAAAAGTATAATTTCCGAGAAATAATCTCATAAACAATAATTTAATAAGGGGGGAAACAGTATGACAAAAAGAGCTTATAATTTCGGAGCAGGCCCTTGCACGCTTCCACTTCCGTGTCTGGAAGAAGCACAGAGCGAATTTTTAAACTACATGAATAGCGGCATGTCCGTAGTAGAAATGAGCCACAGAAGCAAAGAGTATGATAAAACCCATTCGGAGACAATGGATCTTGCCAAAGAAGTTTTTGGGGTTCCAGATGATTTTGAGGCAATATTTGTCCAGGGCGGCGCTACCTTGCAGTTCGCTATGATTCCTATGAATCTTCTAACTTCAGGAAAGAAAGCAGCTTATATCTGCTGTGGAGAATGGAGTGGTAAAGCTTTCAAGGAAGCTAAAATTTTCGGTGAGGCTTATCCCGCATGGGACGGAAAGGAAATCAAGTATAGCAGAATGCCGAATAGTTCAGAGATTATAATTAAGGAAGAAACTGCCTATTTGCACATGACCTCCAATGAAACAATAGGAGGGATAAGAAATATTGAATGGCCTGAAGTAAATATCCCAGTTGTGGCTGATATGTCCTCTGATTTTATGAGCAGACCTATACCATGGGAAAAATTCGACATGGTTTACGGGGGAGTGCAGAAAAATCTTGGCCCTTCTGGAATGGCTCTCTGTTTCGTCAGGAAGAGCATGCTTGATAATTGCAGAAAAGACATTGCCACATATTTAAGATACGATATCCATGTAAATAATAAGTCCCTCTATAATACTCCTCCTGTTTTTTCTATTTATATAATGGGCAAGGTACTCAAATGGATGAAAGCTCAGGGAGGACTTAAGGATATCGAAGCTAATGCTACCAGAAAAGCTAATTTAATTTACGGCGTGCTGGATAATAGTGGCGGCTACTACAGGTCTCATGTAGAGAAACCTTGGAGATCCATCATGAATGTAGTATTCAGGCTTCCGACAGAAGCTCTAGAGGAAAAATTCCTGAAAGAAGCAAAGACCGCAAACTTTGTAGGTCTGAAGGGACACAAGAGCGTAGGCGGCTGCAGAGCCAGCTGCTATAATGCTGTTACCGATGAAGCGGTTTATTCGCTAAGGGACTTCATGGAAAAATTCCAAAAGGAAAATCCTGCTTAATAATCCAGTTGATGGCAGCTCCAGGCTGCCATTAATTTTTTAACTTAAGGGAGATAGTATTATGGCAACAGTTGCACCATTCAAGGGGTTTATTCCGAAGGCTGATATGGCAGAAAAGGTAGCTGCTCTTCCATACGATGTGATGTCAACAAAAGAAGCAAAGGAAATGGCTAAAGGCAACCCTCATTCTTTTCTTCATGTGGAGAAGTCTGAAATTGTTTTCCCAGACGATTTTGATGGCCACAGCGAACCTGTTTACCAGAAAGCTTCTGAAAATCTTGAGAAGATGATTGCTGACGGAGTTTTTATCCAGTCAGCAGAACCCTGTTTTTATATTTACAAGCAGGTAATGGGAAAGGTTGCCCAGACAGGACTTGTGGCTGGTTATTCGGTAGAAGAATATGACAAACAGATTGTTAAAAAACATGAGCTCACTAGAAAAGACAAAGAAGACGACAGAGTAAACAATGTAGATAAATGCAATGCCAACACCGGATTGGTATTCCTTACCTATCCTCACCAGAAGCAGATTGATGAACTGGTAGCTAAGATTACTTCCCGAAAACCCTACATTGACTATGTAGCAGTTGACAAAATAGTTCATACGCTCTGGATAGTAGAGGACAAGTCCGAAATCGAAAAGTTTGTCAAACTTTTTGAAGGACTTAAATATTTATACATTGCCGATGGGCATCATAGATCTGCTGCTGCTTCCAGAGTATGCGCAATGAGAAAAGCCAGGAATCAAAATCACTCAGGGAAAGAAGGCTATAATTTCTGCCTGGCTGTAATATTTCCTGATAATCAGCTTAACTGTATGGATTACAACAGGGTTCTCAAGGATATGAACGGCCTTACTCCTGAAACTCTACTTGCGAAATTAAGAGAGAAATTCATCGTTAATGAGATAAAAGTAAAAGATGCAAATGATGCCAAACCACAGAAAAGAAGAGAAATGGCAATGTATCTTGACAATAAGTGGTATAAAATGTGCATCAAAGATGAATTCGTTTCAAAGGATCCTGTTAAATCTTTGGATGTATCCATCCTTCAGGACAATGTCCTTGCGCCCTTTTTCGATATCAAAGACCCGAGGACAGACAAGAGAATCGACTTTGTCGGCGGGATAAGAGGAATGGATGGACTTGTAAAGAGATGCCATGAGGACTGTAAAGTTGCTTTTGCTCTATTTGCGACAGGAATTGATCAGCTTATGGCTATTGCCGATGCTGGTGAAATCATGCCTCCAAAATCAACTTGGTTTGAGCCGAAACTCAGATCTGGTATGATTGTAAAAAGCCTAGACTAAAGCTTAATTCTTTAGGCCGGAGTTTAAAATGAATTCCGGTTTTTTTCTTAACTCCAGAAAACAATTTAAAATACCTTACTAATACTCTATATGTTTAAAAACAAAATATTTTCAATCTCACTGATCATAGCAATTCTAAGCGTTGTTTCCTTCACCCTTTATGCCAAGACAGTTTATGTAATTGAGTTTAATGACTTTCATGGTATGCTGTATGAACACCATTTAGATAAGGACGCAGTGTCCGGAGCGTTGTACTTTAAAAGCGCCATCGAAAATAAAGTTTCCTCAAATTCAATCGATGCAGATGCCACCGAAGTTCCGGGAGCTGTTCATCTTTCAAATATTATAATGGAAAATGCAATGAAAGATAATGAGGGAAGGGATGCTGTAGTAGTAAGCGGAGGAGACAATTACCAGGGAACGATTGTTTCATATGATACTAAGGGATTGCCTGTAAATCAGATGTTTAAATTAATAGGAACAAAAGTTTCAGCAATTGGTAATCATGAATTTGATTGGGGAACTAAGTATTTTGAACAATGGCAGAAGGATGGAGGATTTACTTTTGTCGCTGCTAATTTGCTGGATGACAAGACTGGCAATTGCCCTGCTTGGTGCAAACCGTATGTGATAGAAAATGTAGATGGAGTTAAAATAGCCTTTATCGGCCTTGTTACACTTGAGACAACTGTAACAACAAGCGCGAAGAATCTCGTAGGACTTCATGTTGCTGACCCGTGGACAGTTGCTCAAAAATGGATAGATTACCTTAAGAACGGCAAAGATCCTATGGGCAAACCTGATGTGATAATTGCTTTGACCCACATTCCGTCTTCTCAGGAAGAAAATGGTAAAATCCTTGGAGAAGAAATAAATTCGCTTTGCACTAAAACAAAAGGTCTGGATGCTGTTCTTTCGGCTCACTCACATCTAAGAGTTTGCGGAACGATAAATGACATTCCAGTCATTCAGGCTAAGTGTTATGGAAAAATGTATGGAATCCTTGAGATAAAAGTAAATGATTCTACTAATAAGGTTGAAAGCATTAAACCTTTTGTTTACGATGTACCTTATTCAGGCAAAACTCTTACAGAAAATACTGCAGGCAAAATCCTTGACAAATATCAGGACATAGAAAAAAAATATTCAAGAGTTATCGGAAAAACTTCCGGCATACCATATAATCCCCAGACTCTCAGCCCGCTAGGAGTCTACATGGCCGAACTTATGGCAAAAGCATCCGGTTGTCAAATTGCCATGGTTAACCCTTACGGCATAAGGAGCGGACTCGATGCAGGTAATATAAGAGTCGAAGATTTATTCAGAATTTCTCCGTTCAATAACACTCTTGTCAGCATGAATGTCACAGGCGCTCAACTCCAGAAAATTATGGAATACGGGCTTTCAGGAAAAATAGGCTGTGTCCAGTTTTACGGCTTGAATGTAGTTTATGACAGGTCAAGACCAGTAGGGCAGAGAATTGTTTCAATGTCTCTTCCTGACGGGTTACCAATTGAAAAAGACAAGATTTATTCTCTTTGTGTAAATGATTTCATGTCCACAGGTGGAGATGGATTTAATTTTGAAGGAGCTAAAGACATGAAAATACATAAAGAACTGTTCGTTCGGGATTTGATGATGCAGGACATAGAGAAAAGAAAAATCCTCGAACTCCCTCCAGCTACAGAACTTAAAGACATTTCGAAAGAAGAACAAAAAGAAGCGGCATAATTTTATTATGATGTCGTAAGAAATTCTTTTGGCATTTATAAATCATTGAGAGACTTTTGTTTGCCATGAATTGTTTTTAGGATAATAATGAATAAAAGCATAGTAGAAGTTTTTGGTAGCGCATACCGCATACTTGAAAAAGAGAATCTCTTTCCTGTATTTGGAGAATCCCCATTCAATAGAAATGACTTGCTAGCAAGCCGAAAAATCCTTGATAAAGGAGATAGAATCAAGATAAAAGATATATCTATTTTAAAGACCTATGTATCAAGATATCCTCAAACTCCTGAGTTCAAGCATAATCTTGCAATGGCTTATGATTATCTCGGAGAAGATGATGAATGCGAGAGCATTTTACAGTCCCTTGTTCAAGAGCATCCATTATATCTTCAGGGGATTATCAGCCTTACAAAGTTTATGCGCTATAGGGATGATTTCAGCTATCTGGAAGTAATGGCAGGGAAGAAATTTGATTTAAATAGGATTTGCCCTGCCAGAGCCGGCTTTTTGGTTGGAGAAATAATGCTATTCTATGCCATGGCTATCGCTTACTACCTTGATAGTAAGGATATTGAAACAGCTGAAAGAATACATAAGGATTTATGTGATGTAGATAGTGATTCACCTATGCTGGAAATTATTGAGAGCGATATTGAGGAAGCAAAGGAGATTTTCGGTGAAGACGAACTTCAGGAAGGAAACAGGTTTGCCCCGGACAAAGGTTATAACGAAGCATTAAAGAGAAACGATGCTCCGGAATTCATTAATCAGGCTGTTTCAATCTTGTATTCTAAGGAAATCTTATCAGAAGACAATGTGAACACTCTTTACTTGAAAGATTTCAGTAATTTTCCTAAGCAAACCTAAATTGAGGATCTAAAAAAGATCATCTATGATGCAGTTTACAGATATAAACACTTCATGAGAAAACCTGATTTAATAGCTAATACTTATCCGCTTAATGCAGTGCTGCTTCTTAGTGAACATGATGAAGCTTCTTCGATAGAGACTATATTGGCTCTTCTCCGGCAGGGGCATGATTTTCTTAAGTTATATTTTGGCGAAACTTGGTCTGATACCGCTCAATATATTATCTATAAGTATGGAATGAACCATTTGGATAAGCTTAAAGCATTTATGCTGGAGGAGAGCATTTATCCTTTGGCTAAGTGCACTATTTCCGATGCTCTTACCAGAAAGGCTCATGATAAACCTTCTTATTCTGAAGCAGTAAGAAAATGGCATGATGAAGTGCTGGAATTTTATTATGAGCATATAAACAATAACAAACTTATAGACAGTAATCTTATAACTGAACTTCTGGGAAATATACCTGACTTTGATAATTCCATTGCCGATTCTGAACTGGCCATGAAGCTCTTTGAAGTTAAAGATTTGATAAATGAACACATATATGGCACTTATGATGAATGGAAAGAATATTGTCTGCACGAGTGTCCAAATGAGTTTGAACCGATGCCAAAGAATATTTCTGCCTTACTGCGTGAACTTCACGACAGGTATTTTATTTCACAGGAACAACAAGAACTATTTTCATCTTTGATACCGAAACAGCGTCTAGTTGACGAGAAAATTGTCGGACGGAATGACCCGTGTCCGTGCGGCAGTGGCAAAAAATACAAAAAGTGCTGCTTGAAATAGAGCGTAACAAGGGTAATAAATCCCGCCCGAAAATACATAGTTTTCTCTATCGAATTAAAACTATTACAGGTTATACTCCAAAAAAGTGAATGATTATCAGAAGAGAAACTGGAGATTATAACTAAAATAAAAGTGCAAGGCATTGATATAAATGTAATATCAGTTAATGAGGATGATTACATTTCTCTGACTGATATGCTCAAGGCAAAGGGTGGAGACTTTTTTGTATCTGATTGGTTGCGAAATCGCAATACAGTTGAGTTTTTAGGGATTTGGGAGAGAATATACAACCGAGATTTCAATTATGGCGAATTCGCCATAATTAGAAGCCAAACTGGATTAAATAGTTATAAAATAAGTGTCAAAGAGTGGGTTGAAAAGACCAACGCTATTGGGTTGAAAGCAACAACTGGTAGATATGGTGATATTTCGCAACTTGTTTGTCTTTCTAATCTTGAAAATCTTAACGCACATTTTATCAATGAAAATAATTGAAGTGACTGTAACATAAATGAACACTCGTCTTCCAGTTTTTAACCGACAGAAATTTATATTGATGTTTATCAAAGCAGCAGATGGAAATCTTTCAAAACTAGACTTCCAGAAGCTCTTGTTTTTGTATCACAGGCAATGTAGTTCTTTATTCTACGATTTTATTCCTTATCACTACGGATGCTATTCATTCCAGGCAAATGCAGACTTGGAAACGCTTCAAAACCTGGGGTGGCTCAAAGTGGGCGAGAAAGAGATAACCCTTTTGAAATATCCTGAGAAAGGCATAGAAGTTAATTTTCAACAGGCAATTGAACTTAAGAAGTTTATGTCTGCTAATGTTAGTTTAAGGGGAGATGAGTTGATAAAATTTGTGTATAAAAATCATCCTTATTATGCTATAAAGAGTAGAATTGTTAGTTCGTCAGGCCTTAATAATTCAGAGATAGCAGAAATAAAGAGGGCCAAGTCCGAGTGCATAGAAAGCGATACAGTTTTATTTACTATCGGTTATGAAGGATCTTCCTTGGAATCTTACATCAACAAGTTGATACAAAAAGATGTACGGTTGCTCTGTGATGTTCGTAACAATCCTTTGAGTCGTAAATATGGCTTTTCAAAAGCGCCCTTATCCATAATTCTCCTTAAGATTGGCATAGAATATATCCATATACCTGAACTTGGAATACATTCAGAAGAGCGCAAAAACCTCAACGATGTGAACGATTATAAAAATCTCTTTGAAGATTATGCAAACTCATTGCAGAATAAGAAGATGTCCATCGAAAAAGTCTTCGACCTCATAAATAGACATAAAAGAGTGGCTTTGACATGTTTTGAGAAAGAACCCAAGCACTGCCACAGATACTATCTTAGCAGATTTATAGAAACTGAATATGGAATTAAGACGGCGGACTTATGAGCGAACTTAAAAAGGTTTTGATAACAGTTAAAACTTATCCTACTCTTTCAAAAAAATATGATGAACTCGTCTGTACTGCCGGAATTCTGGAAGACAGTTCTTGGATTCGAATATATCCGCTGCCTTTTAGGAAACTGGATTATGATACCCGATATAACAAATATCAATGGATTGAAGTTCCTCTCGAAAAAAACAAAAGCGATCCAAGACCAGAAAGCTATCGTCCGACCAATATTGATAAAATTAAACTTTTGGACACTATTACGACAAAAGATGATTGGTCTGAGCGCAGGAAGGTAATAATCAATAAGGGAAAAGCCTATACTAATCTGACCAAACTTATTGAAAAAGCTAAAAAGAATGAGTTATCTCTAGCGACATTCAAACCTTCTAAAATATTGGATCTCACCATAGAAGAAACCGATAGAGACTGGCCGAAAGACAAGCTGGATTTGCTTAAATTAAAGTCTAAGCAATTGGATTTATTTCAAACTCTGGAAGAAATAGAAAAAGAGTTCTCAATAGTGCCTAAACTTCCATATAAGTTTTCATATAAATTTACCGATGACAAAGGTCAGAAGTCAACATTGATGATAGAAGATTGGGAAATAGGAGCCTTATATTGGAATTGTCTCAAGAGCTCTAATTGGGATGAAAAAGCTGCCTCTGAGAAGGTTAAGGATAAATATTTCAGAGAGTTTTCTAATAGGGATTTATATCTATTTTTGGGAACTACTCAAAGGCACCATTTTACCGCACCGAATCCATTTGTCATTATAGGCGTTTTCTATCCGCCATTTATAACTCAGCCGAACCTTTTTGATTTTTAAATCTTTTGACTGAAAATAGGAGATTAGTAATATGTCGATTCTTCATACAAAATTTCTGGTTCATTGGACAGGTAAAGACTTCCATATTGATAGAAATAACCTTACTGACCAAGATAGGAAAAAATATGTAGATAGGCTGAAGGATATTCTTGATCATGGTTTCTATATGAACAAAGGTTCTGAGATGCTATGGGATACAAAAGATCAATGGATTCAGGCTAAAATAGCTCGTACTTGTTTTACTGAAATTAAACTTTCTTTAGCTCGTAAACATGCAGAAAGATATGGCCTTCTCGGAATAAGAGTGGATAGGAATTTTATTTTAGAGAGATACGGCAATCCTGTCTTCTACCAATACAACGGAAAGTTTAATTGCATAGCTGAAAACTTAAGGCTTGTAAGAGACTACTTGGAAAAACGAGATGAAACAGAGAAAAAATCAAATGAAGAAAGCTGGCTCAGAAAACTGGAAGTTATTCTTGTGTATTGTAAAAATATGAATGAAAGAGATGTGGATGAGTATCCTTATTATGATGAACTTGAGTGGCGTATTATTGATTTTAGAAAGCTTCTAGACGAAGAGAAAATTAAACAGGTCGGGAAAGATAAGAACGGAAATTCTGTGTTCCGTATTCTTTTGAAGCCGGAAGATATTAAGATAATGGTGTTTCCTGACGATAAAACACGGGATATGGCTTTGCTTGACAACTTTATTCGAGACAGTAGGAGAAAAAATTGGATTATTACGACACTTGATGACTGTGAGCATTTTTAAAATGAAGAACAAAACAATATTATCAGCGAGACATGTTGTTACTATATTGCTGGTATTTTATTTATTTTCGTTTCGAAGTTATTGCGGTGACAAAGTAAAGCTTGGGATTGATAATATTGACTCTTATCTGAAAGTTTTTGAAGGCAAGAGGGTAGGGCTTATTACCAATCAGACCGGGTTGAATTCTGAGTTTGTACCGACTATAGACATTCTCAAAGCCAAGACCGAATTGAAGGCTTTATATTGTCCGGAACATGGCATTCGAGGCGATGCAGGCCCTGGGGATAATGTTGATTCATACACTGATTCCAAATCTGGACTTCCTGTTTACAGTCTTTACAAAAACGGGACAGGCATTCCTCCTGCAAAGGAGGATATTGAAGGGATTGATATTCTTGCTTATGATGTACAGGATGTCGGAGCCAGATTTTACACATATATTTCGACAATGTATCAGTCGATGAAAGCCTGCAAAAAATATGATAAGGAGTTTATCGTTTTTGATCGGCCAGATCCGATATCAGGAAACATTGTTGAAGGCGGCATTACAGGAAGAGACTATGTCTCCTTTGTCGGTATTGCGCCTATTCCAGGCAGATATGGTTTAACCTGCGGAGAGCTGGCAAAATATCTTAATGATAGCATGAAAATCGGATGCAAGTTAACAGTTATTCCTATGAATAATTGGAAACGCAACATGTTTTGGCAGAATACTAAGCTTTTATGGATTCCAACTTCGCCTAATATTCCGACTGCGGAAACTGCGATTGTGTATGCTGGAACATGTTTCTTTGAGGGGACTAATCTTTCTGTTGGGCGTGGAACAGCCATGCCATTTTTGCAAATAGGCGCTCCGTGGATAAAAGATCCGGAAAAACTCGCTGATGGGATGAATAAACTTCAGCTAAACGGCGTAAAATTCAGAGGGCTCTATTTTGCACCGCTGGCTGATATGTATAAAGGAGAGCTTTGCGGCGGAATAGGAATTTGCGTGACCGATAGAAAAAATTTTAGAGCAGTCGAAGTTGCAGTCAAACTTTTATTCAAAATAAGAGAGCTGTACAATAATAAGTTTGAGTTCAGGTCTCCTGCTAAAGACGGCAGATACTGGATAGATCTTCTTACAGGCAGCAGCATGCTAAGAACATCTGATTCGGCTGAAAAAGTTTTGCGGGACTGGAAAGTTCAATCTGAAGAGTTTAAAAATAAAACTAAAAAGTATTATATCTATCAATAAAGGCTGTTATGAAAATGCAAGATGCTCCTTATTTCAAACTTCAAAACCAGAACGGGAATGAAGTTTCACTTAACAAAAACTGAATATCTTACGAGCTAGACGCCTGCAATACAGAATATGAATAAAAAAATTGTCAGCTATTTGATGTTTGCGATGATTACCCTTGCGGTATCGACGACAGACATATATGTCCCTGCTATGCCTGAAATGACCAGGTATTTTGATACAACAGTTGCTCTTGTCGGACTAACAATAACTACAATGCTTATTGGAATGGCTTTTGGAACTCTGGTCTGGGGTGTTTTCAGCGATACATACGGAAGAAGGCCTGTTCTTATAATAAGCCTGATAATATACTCATTGATATCCTTGCTTATAGCTTGTTCTCCAAATATTTACTGCGTAATAATCCTGAGATTTTTTCAAGGGGTTATAACCTCTGTTTTTGCGATAGTCTGCAGATTGGTTCTTAATGATTTTTTGGAAGGGCAGGAGCTTTTTAGAGCTATGAATCTTCTTAACCTTGGATTAGTATTGTCTCCAGCTATAGCGCCAGTTATCGGGGCTCAGCTTTCCACATGGTTTGACTGGAGAGCTAACTTTACTTTCAGTTGCGTTGGAGGAGTAATCATGCTTCTTCTCTTATTGAAATATGTTAAAGAAACCAATAAGAACAAAAAAGAAAAGCTTCCTCCGCTTCTTATATGGTTTGGAGATTATTTTAAAGTTATAAGGCATACTCATTATTCAATAAACAACATAATGATAATGGCAAACTACGCAATTTATTTTGCCTTTATAACCATATCGAGTTTTATCTATGTGACAGATCTGAACTTTTCACCTACGCTCTTTGCGTTAATGCTTCTCTTTGCGTCCGGATCGTATTTTCTAGGATCGTATTATGCTAAATTTATTAAATCCAGATACGAAAATAGGAAGTATATAGACATTATGCTTGTAGCTGATTTGATTACGCTTGCGGGTGCTTTCCTGCTACTTATTAATTGCTTTTCACATTACTACTGGGTTCAGGTTATTTTAATAAGTCTAGCTCTTGGATTAACGAGATTCGGATTCGGACTGATGTTTACTCCAGGCCAGATGAGAGCTCTTGAATTTTTTCCTGACAAAAGCGGTTTTGCCCTTGGAGCATGCTTTTTTTTAATGTTTCTTTCTGGTTCATTTGGGGCTGCGTGGGTTTCATGTTTTCATAGAAATCATATGCTTGGCCTTGCTGTAGTCGTTACTACACTAACTTTAATGCTCATCTTCCTGCATTATCTTGACAGAAGGTGGCTGAAAATGCTCAGAAAAATAGCCCTGATAAAAAAATAAGGGAATATAGTTTTGAGGTTCTTCTTTCTAGCACTTTCTGCTTTTTATTCAAGGGGATGAAAAACATTTATAAGCTGTGGTAACAATTGTTTCTTCCTACTTAAGATGCCCGGCAGGTCATATAGATTGTCTTTGATTTTATTATAAGGAAGAAGTTCCATAAAATCATGGGTTCCGGATGCCAGCATAAGTGAAGTTTCCTTTGAAAGATTTGTGACTATCAACGCAAAGAAAGAAAGGCTTTCTTTTTTAATTAAAGCGTTTGCAGCTGTGAGCAGATCTTCGAATTTGAGATTGAAATTATTGAAGTTTGCCTCTTCCACCTGTGCGATTGAATAAGTGTGTTTGCCAACATTATAATTCTTTTTATCTATCACAAGAACTTTTTCAGGCAAATTATTAGCGATGACAGAACCTACTCCGAATAACTCACTTGCAAGCTGCTCAGGTGAAACTTTGCAGATTCCATGCAGCCAGTCTATTGCATCTTTGTCTCTTGTTGTTGAAGTAGGAGACTTCAGGAATAGAGTGTCATCGATGATCGCTCCCATAAGCAAACCAGCCATATTTTTCGAAGGCTTGATGTTCATGTATTTGTACTTTTCAGTTACCAAAGTGCAGGTGCTTCCTACTACATCGTTAGTAACCGTAATAGGGTAAGAGGTAGTAGGATAATCAAGATGATGGTGATCAAGAATCTCTACTATTACCGCTTCGTTTGCCCCATCAACCGCCTGTTTGAGGTTGTTGTGATCTACCATTATCAGTCTTATTTTCTTTGTGTCATCCATATCGCGTTTCGAGACGGTTCCTAGAAGAGTTCCATTGTCATCGACTACCGGAAACAAATCTTCAAAAGATGAAAGGATTTTATGTCTGACCTCAGTTACTTTATCAGTAATTTTGAAGGCAGTTTGGTTTTTCTGGATTATAAATTCCACCGGCTCGCTGAATTTTAGTCTTCTTACGGCTGTTGCCGAGTCAAAGGCTGTTCTGAATATTGTGGTCTTTTTCTCTTTTGCTGTGGCAATAACTGTTTCGTTGATGTGTCCGTTACCAGTAACAATCAGAAGTTTGACTCCAAGTTCCATCACTGACATGAACTGTATATCGTCTCTATCTCCTACTACGATTGCAAGGGAGTCAGGGGAGCGTTTCATAATGCGCTGTCTGAAGCTGTAAAGGCCTTGTGCCGCCACATAGACATAAAGATCCTTGAGTTCTTTATCTTCATGTATATTAATTATTTCTGCATTCAGGATTTTTGCGGCAAGAGAAAGAGAAGTAGTTACTTTTCTTTCGAGCATGCCCATGACCGCTTTTCCGGAGGGTTTAGTTCTCACGCTGAAGAGCTTATTCATAATATCAAAAGTGCTTATCATTCCAATGAATTTCTCTTTGGAGTTGACAAAGGGCAACCTGGAAACGCGCTGCTGCTGCAGGGATTCGACAGCTTCAAGAAGTACCGTGCCTTCATTTAGACTGATTTTATCAGAGTTCATTAAATCAGCCATATCAGGAATTACATCCTGTATTAGCTCCGGAAGAGGTATTTTGAATTTTTTAAAAAGAAACTCTGTTCTCGCGTTAGGGAAACCGGCTCTGCCGGCAATAATATTTTTTGAACCAAGCTTTTCTTTAAATTCCGCATATGCCACTGCCGAAACCATACTGTCCGTGTCAGGATGCTTATGACCTATTACGATTGTTTTCGGAATGAAATTATTTTCTGTAGACATTAAGCAATCTCCCTTAAAAAGTGTCCTGATTTTTAATTAAAAGATAGCTATTTGCATTCAAAGATTCAATACGCTACAATTACCTATTATGATTTTATTCTATATAAGGCAATGATAATTAAACAAAAAAGAATGGGGGAATTCTAAAATGAACCAGGAAATTGCTCTTAATCCGAATAAACTGGTAAGTTTTCTCAACAAGCCGGCAGCCGATTTTACCAAAAAGGATATCCTTGATTATATAGAAAAAAATAATATCAAGATGCTTAACTTCCGATATGTAGGTGGAGATGGAAAAGTAAAGCTCCTAAATTTTATAATAAATGATAAGAAGTACATAGACAAGATATTATCCGTAGGAGAAAGAGTTGATGGGTCTAGTCTCTTCAATTACATAGATACTGGAGCGAGCGACCTTTATGTCGTACCAAGATACAGGACTGCATTTGTAAATCCATTCACAGAAATTCCTTCAGTTGATGTTCTCTGCTCTTATTACAATAAATTTGGGGAGCCTCTGGACATAGCACCCGAACACATTGTTAGCAAAGCCCATAATGCTCTCAAAAAAGCTACCGGCTTCGAACTTGAAGCTCTCGGAGAGCTGGAATTTTACATATCTTCAGAAATAGACAAGATTTATGAAATTATTCCTCAGAGAGGTTATCACGAATCCCATCCTTTCGCCAAATGGCAGTTTGTCAGAATGGAAGCTATGAAAGCCATAAGTGAAATCGGGGGAAGAATCAAGTATGGACATTCCGAAGTCGGAAATATTTTAGTAGGAGACAGAGAGTATGTTCAGCACGAAATTGAATTTCTACCTGTCCCTATTGAAGAAGCTGCAGATCAGTTGGTGCTGGCAAAATGGGCAATCAGGGAGATAGCATACAAATATAATCTTGAAGTAAGTTTTGCCCCGAAAATTATAGTCGGGCATGCAGGAAGCGGAATGCACTTCCATTCAAGACTACTAAAAAATGGGAAAAATGCGATTGTCGATGAGACAGGTGCCATTAATGATACAGCTAAAAAATTAATAGCAGGCTATCTGGAAATGGCTCCATCCTTAACAGCTTTCGGCAATACCGTTCCTACTTCTTTCTTGCGCTTAGTGCCGCATCAGGAAGCTCCGACAAACATCTGCTGGGGTGATACCAACAGATCGGCTCTTGTGAGAGTTCCGCTGGGATGGAAAGGGGTTGACAATATGATTTACGACGCAAATCCGAAAGAGAAAGACCCGATTCCAGAATATGTAAATAATCAAACAGTTGAAATAAGAAGTCCGGACGGTTCAGCCATAGTTCATCAGCTGATAGCAGGACTGGCAGTAGCTGCCCGCTATGGACTGGAGAATCCGAAATCTCTTGAGATCGCAAATAAACTTTATGTAAGCGGCGATATCGGGAAGAATAAGTCTCATTTAAATCTGCCTCAGCTTCCTGCTTCCTGCCATGAAGCCTCAGAAAGATTGCTTAGAGACAGAGCTATATATGAAAAAGACGGCGTTTTCCCTGCAATGATGATTGACGGAATAGCCTCTATGCTCAAGAAATATCAGGATGAAAATCTCAGTGAAAGCATGTTGGGCAATGGTGCGGCTCTGAAGGAAATTGTCCAGCGTTATTTCCACTGCGGTTGATAAATGAATTGGGCGTAAATAGCAAAATTTGAGAGCCTAACTGTACACGAAGATATTGAAAAGATTAAGAATTAAGATTTTTTTTAGGAGTTAATTATGAGTAAACTTGTTGAAGAAATAATAGATTCAAATGGCAAAGCCGAAGCACTTAAAACCTCTTTATTAGGTGAAGATCTGCTTCTTAACCCTAAATTAAATAAGGGGACAGCTTTCACCAGAGAAGAGCGAATTCAATTCGGATTGATTGGCAGGCTTCCCAACAAAGTAGAATCTATTGAAGAGCAGGCATCAAGAGTTTTCGAAGTTTACTCTGGCATAGCAGATAATCTGGAAAAAAGTACATTTCTCTACAGTCTTAATGAAGTAAACTCTACTCTTTTCTATAAGGTTGCTCAGGATCATATTGAAGAGATAATGCCGATAGTCTATACGCCCGTAGTGGGTAGATCTGTTCAGGAATTTAATCGTTTATGGAACCAGAACAGAGCTGTGTATATTGCATCTGAAGATATAGATATGGTGGATGATATTTTAGCTCAATACAGTGATGGTGATTATGAAATAGCTATTGTTACTGACGGAGAAAGGATTCTCGGAATAGGGGATCAGGGTGTCGGGGGAGTAAATATTTCGGTCGGCAAGCTAATGGTTTACACTCTCTGCGGTGGACTCAATCCATCAAAGGCGCTGCCGGTTGTTCTTGATGTTGGTACCAATAGTGAAATTCTTTTGAAAGACCCTCTCTATCTTGGTGCCAGGCATCCAAGACTCAAGGGAGCTGAATATGATTCCTTTATAAAAAAATTTGTAGATTCTTTTAAAAAGAATCTGCCAAAAACTCTCCTTCACTGGGAGGATTTCAGCGGAGATAACGCCAGAAAGAATCTTTCTCTTTATAGGGATGAGTTATGTTCTTTCAATGACGATATTCAAGGCACTGCTTCTATTTCTCTTGCATGTGTACTTTCAGGAATAGGTTTTTCAGGTTTAGATTTTAAAAAACATAGAGTTGTTGTATTCGGTGCAGGCGCGGCAGGAACGGGCATTGTTTATCAGCTTTGCGATGCTTTCAAACGCTTTGGCATGAGTGAAGATGAAGCTTTTAAAATGTTTTATCTTGTTGACAGGTTTGGTCTGCTTGTAGATGGCATGGACTCTGTTCAACCCTATCAGAAAGCTTTTGCAAGAAATAGAAAAGAACTGGATGCATGGCATGTGGCAGATAAAAATAATATTTCATTGCTTGACACAGTCAGACATGCCAAACCCACTATTATTATAGGATGTTCCACAGTAGCAGGAGCTTTTACTGAAGAAATTATTAGAGAAATGTGCAAGCATTGTTCCATGCCAATTATAATGCCGCTTTCAAATCCTGATACTAAAGCTGAAGCTAAACCAAACGATCTTATTTCCTGGACTGAAGGTAAAGCTTTAATTGCAACTGGAACTCCTTTCAAAGCAGTCGATTACAAAGGTAGAAAATATGTTCCGTCACAGTGCAACAATGCGTTTATTTTCCCTGGTATAGGTTTGGGAGCTGTAATATCAAAGGCATCAAAAATTACTGATAACATGTTTTTCGCTGCAAGTATTGCAGTAAGAGACTATGCTGAAAACTGCGAATCCTGTAAGGAAAATAATCAGCTCCTGCCGCCGATTTCTGAAGTTAGAGAGATTAACTGGAAAGTAACAATAGCTGTAATCAAACAGGCCATAGCAGACGGAGTTGCCGGAATCGACTCTAATACTGATATTGAAAAGAAAATAGCACAAGTGATTTGGGAGCCTAAATATATTCCCTATAGGAAAGCCTGATAACTATGACTGCAAATCCATTCAGGATTGAAACTGATTCTTTGGGGGAAGTCAGGGTTGACGCTTCTAAATACTGGGGAGCGCAAACGCAACGATCTCTTGCGCATTTTTCTATAGGCAAAGACATTATTCCCAAAGAGGTCATAACTGCCTATGCCATTATAAAACTTGCATCAGCAAGATCAAATAATGAATTGGGAAAACTGAAAACTGACAAACTTACATTAATTGAAAGAGCTTCTCATGAAATATTAGAGGGAAAATTTGACAATCAGTTTCCACTTCATGTCTGGCAGACAGGCAGCGGCACTCAGACCAACATGAACCTCAATGAGGTTATCGCAAACAGAGCAAATGAGATTGCAGGAACAGTGCTTGGTGCTAAATCGCCCATTCATCCAAATAACGATGTAAATATGTCTCAATCGTCAAACGATACTTTTCCTGCTGCAATGCATATTTCAGCTTATATGGCTATACAACAAAATCTTCTACCTGTTTTGAAAGATCTTCTTGGCAGTTTTGAGTCTAAAATAAAAGAGATTTCAGATGTGATAAAAATAGGCAGAACACATCTTCAGGACGCAGTGCCTATTACTTTTGGGCAGGAATTTTCAGGTTATGCCGCACAGATTGGGAATTCTATAAAGAGTATAGATGAGATTTCTAAAAAACTCCTGCCTCTTCCAATCGGAGGGAGCGCCGTAGGTACAGGTTTGAATACACACAAAGAGTTTGCAAGAACTGTCGTAAAGCATATCAATACCCTTACCTCTTGCGAATTTTTTACAGCAGAAAATAAGTTTTGTTATATGGCAGCTCATGACGATTTTTCTCTTTTAAGCGGAGCGCTGAAGACTTTTGCCTGCGCCATGATAAAAATAGCCAACGACATTAGGTGGCTGGCCTCGGGTCCGTCATGTGGAATAGGGGAAATTATTATTCCGTCAAATGAGCCTGGCTCTTCAATCATGCCAGGGAAAGTCAATCCTACTCAATGCGAAGCCATGACAATGGTTTGCGCACAGGTAATTGGTTATGATGCGGCTATTACATTTGCATGTTCTCAGGGCAATTTTGAATTAAATGTTTATAAGCCTCTTATAATCTATGATGTTCTTGAATCGATAAGAATTCTTGCGGATTGTTGTTCTTCCTTTACGAATTATCTCGTGAAAGGAATTGAAGTCAATCAGAAGAAAGTAAAATACTTTATTGGCAAATCTTACATGCTTGCTACTGCGCTGAATGAAGTTATCGGCTATGACAATGCCGCAAAAATTGCTAAATACGCTTATCACAAAGATATATCGCTCAAGGAAGCTGCGCTTGAACTTAATCTGATTTCAGAGTCCGACTTCGACAGAGTCGTAGATCCATCGAAGATGGTCTAAATACACTTAACAACGAACAGCTCGAAAAGAGACGAGAATTTGATTTTTATCGTAACGCATAGATCAGCCAGGTTTCAAATTTCAAGAATAATGCCGTTTATGCATAAAAAGTTATCGGGCAGAAGGTATTCAATCCGTTTGGAATGTTTGAAGCTTTTGTTCTTGAAGAATTCAATCCAGATACAGCTATCAACCATAAAGCGTTCATTCTTCATTTTCCAAGCTCCGGATTTTCACTATGTCATAATTTTCTTCGATGAGAATATATGCATGAATAATATATTGCATTTTCTTTTAATCAAGGAGCCTTTGAAAGTTAATTACTTAACCACGAACTTCGAAAAAACACTAATATTGATCTTTATCGTATCACGGCATCCCTGGTCGCTGCCTTCGTCAACGGGCAGGCCTGTTCTTTACCCATTAGCGCATCTACGCTTTGCCTGTGCTGCCGAAACCTCCGGCGCCTCTTTTCGAGGTGGAAAGTTCTTCTACTTGTATCATTTCGACTTCTGGGAGTTTTGATATAACCATCTGTGCAACTCTGTCGCCTCTTTTTATATGGTAGTTTTCCCTGCCTGCATTGAGCATGATTACGCAGACTTCACCCCTGTATCCGGCATCAATTGTTCCAGGACTGTTTGTTACAGTTAAATTATGCTTTATTGCCAATCCGCTCCTTGGTCTTATTTGGGCTTCATAGTGAATGGGAAGTTCTATAAAAAGACCTGTCGGAACGAGTTTGGAAATTCCTGGTTCAAGCGTTACTCCTTCTCTTGCCATTATGTCGAACGCCGCATCATCGAGGTGGGCTTTTTTTGGAGCAAGGTCATTGCAGCCTTCAAACATTTTAAATCTGACTGTAACTTTTGATGTAATTGTCATTTTGTATCCTTAGCGATAAGTGTTACTAAAAAGTTAAATTTTCTAAAATAACTTGATATCTTGATAAAAAAATATTTATTTTATTATTTTTAGTTATAAAATTGAAGCTATTATGTAAAGGATAGATTAGATTTATAGTTAATGTTTTATTTATAATATTACCAAAGGAGAGGTAAGATAATGGAAGTTTTCAACGAAAAGAAAAATGGAATAACATGCTTAAGAGTTGAAGGCCGTCTTGATGCTGCTGCTGCCCCGGCTTTTGAAAAAGCCCTTCTTTCAGCAATTAAGGAAGATAGTTCAAAACTCGTAATTAATCTAGCAGATCTAGCTTATATCAGCAGCGCAGGCCTTAGAGCTTTACTTGTTGGAGCAAAGGAAATAAAGGCTAAAGGCGGGAAGATGGTATTGGCCGCTGCCAATGAAAGCGTAAAGAAGGTTTTTGATATCAGCGGATTCTCTTCAATATTCGAACTTCAGGATTCTGTTGACGACGCGCTGAAGAAATTCTAATGAATTTATAAATTTGATAAAAAAGGCATCCTTCCGGGTGCTTTTTTTTTAGTGGAAGAGTTAAAAAATGAGAATTGCCCTATTTTCAGATTCCCATACTTTTAGTCCTCCTTCCAGCTGGAACGCATGTTTTGACAAGAGAGCTATTGGGCTTGTAAATTATTTTTATATAAGAAAACACAAGCATAACCCGAAATATCTTGAGAAAGTCGTTCAGAAAATATTAGATATCTCTCCTGATATGGTTATATGCACCGGCGATTTAACTACAAGCGGTGACAGTCCTGAATTCGATCTTTCGTGCTCAATTCTCAGCCCTTTGGTAGAAAATCAGTCATTTGAGCTCTTCTATGTTCTTGGTAACCATGACTATTATGTTAAAGACAAAGTATGTTACGAGGCTCTCAGAAAAGCCTTTTGCTATCTCAACAGAGGACGATTTAATCTTGAAGACCTTCCGCAGAGTTTGGAAATAAAAGATTTGGATTTTTGCTTTGTAAATGTGTGCAAACCTGTGAATCTATTTGTTTCATATGCCAGAATGAGCAGAAAAAACCGTGATTTTATTATTAATTGGGCTGAAAAGAAAACTCAAAAACCAAAAATATTAGTAGAGCATTATCCATTGATAGAAGAGCATCCTGTTTTAAGGTGCAGGCATAAGCTTTGGGGAGAGAAACAAGTCTTGCAGAAATTGCAATCAGGTGAAATTGACCTATCTCTTTGCGGGCATGTTCATTGTCCTACCCAGAAGCTTGATGAGAGGGGCAGGGGAGAGGTAATAATTGGCTCAGCTACGGCAAATAAGTGTTTTGCTTTGATAGAGTATGATGAAAACTCTGATGTATTCAAATATAATAAAATCAGCGTTGAATAAACTTAGGACAATATAATGAGCGCATTTAAAAATTTATTGATTCTTATATTGCTCTTTTTTCTGTTAGTTTTGCCTTCATGTTCGTTTTTGGATAAATATGACCCAGGTTTTATCGAAAGGCAGCAGAATTTTGAAAATATAAAGAATGTGAAAGTGGGTATGACCAAGAAACAGGTAATAGCTATAATGGGCTCTCCTATTCTTGACGAGATATACAACAAACCTGATGTCTGGTTTTATTATACTGATTGGGATTGGGCTGATTGCGCAAGAACGGAGGAAGAATCCACTCCAGTAGTATTCAAGAACGGAGTTGTTATAGGGATTGGAAGAGGGTTCTACAGAAACTATTCCCACGAAGCCTGGCAGTATAGTAATGTAAAAGCCATATTGTATGATACAACGGGTCAGGAGGAATAAGTATGTCTTTCGAGATATCTCAATATAAGAAATTAGGCTCACTTATAGTAGTTTCAGGAGCCAGCGGAACAGGCAAATCAAGCATTTTAAAGCCTGTCATAGCTGAGGATTGCAATCTTGACTTTTCTGTATCCTGCACAACAAGAAAACCACGCCCGGGAGAAAGAGACAGCGTGGACTACTATTTTATTGATGTTGATAAATTTCAAAAGCTTATTGAAGAAGATGCTTTCATTGAACATGCCAATGTCCATGGAAATTATTACGGTACATTGAAATCTGAAGTCGAAGGGGCTCTCCAACAGGGCAAGGATGTTCTGCTTGATATCGACATTCAGGGAGCTCTGTCCATAAGAAAGAACTTTTCGAAAGAGACCCTTATTGGAAGACTGGCTGAATTTGTTTTTATAATGCCTCCTTCATATGAAGAACTTGAGAGGCGTCTCAGAGGAAGAGGGACAGAAAGTGAGGAGTCGCTGAAGAAACGCCTTTTAAATGCTAGAGAAGAAATGAACCACTTTTTAGAATATGATTATTGCATTCTAAATTCAGATTTGTATAAAGCAATTGGCAATTTTAAGTCTATCATCGAATCTTTCAGGTGCAAAACTAGAAGTTTTATCTCAAAATAGCCTCAAAATCGAAAACTCTATGGAAAATCTTCTAAATATTTTCTTTTAGCCCTTGACTCCTTCTCTAATTTTACTATCTTAATGGCTCTGTTTTTTCGGGTTTGTAGCTCAGCGGTAGATGCACCTGCCTTTTAAGCAGGGGGTCCTGGGTTCGAATCCCAGCAAACCCACCATTCGAAAAAATATTAGATTATATATATTGGTTTAAGGAGTTTAAATGAGTACAGTTTGTGAAATCTGCGGAAAGACTAAGGTTGTTGGCGGAACTATCACCAGAAAGGGTCTTGCCAAGAAAAAAGGCGGGATTGGTATGCATGTGGTGAAGAGCAACAAAAGAATATTCAAACCTAATCTGCAGGTAATGAAAGCTTCTGTCAACGGAGTAGTTAAGAGAATAAAGGTTTGTACTTCTTGCATCCGTTCAGATAAAGTACAGAAAGCATAACATTTTTATTTAGATGGTCTATACAAGGCAGTCGGTTGAATCTGACTGCCTTTTTTTATCTATAACAAATTGAAACATGGTATTAAAATGAGTTCAAAATTAATTCCTAAGGCATATGAACCGGCTGATGTAGAAGCAAAATGGTATTCCACATGGATAGATAAAAATTATTTCAAAGGCATTGTCGATAAATCGAAAAACCCCTATTCAATAGTTATTCCTCCGCCAAATGTTACAGGTATTCTTACTTTGGGACATGTTCTTAATAATACTCTGCAGGACATTTTAATAAGGTGGAGAAAAATGCAGGGATATTCTGTTTGCTGGTTCCCTGGTACCGATCATGCGGGAATTGCTACCGAAAGCAGAGTCGAAAAAATGCTGAGAGAAAAAGAAGGCAGATCCCGTAGAGAAATAGGAAGAGAAGAATTTATAGGAAAAGTTTGGGACTGGAAGAAACAGTATGGAGGTACAATTATTGAACAGCTTAAGAAGCTAGGCTGCTCCTGCGACTGGGAACGCGAAAGGTTTACACTGGATGAAGGATTAAACGAAGCAGTTAAGAAAGTATTTGTTGAGCTGTACAATAAAGGTTACATCTATAAGGGCGTGAGAATGATTAACTGGTGCCCTGTTTCCAGAACAGCTCTTTCTGATGAAGAAGTTATCTACAAAGAAGTTAACGGAGCGTTTTATCATTTCAAATATCCGCTAAACGATAGAAGCGGTTATCTTGAAATAGCTACAACCAGACCGGAAACAATGCTTGGCGATACTGCTGTAGCTGTCAATCCTAATGATGAAAGATATAAACATCTTATAGGTAAAACAATTGATCTTCCGCTCACAGGAAGAAAAATTCCTATCATTGCTGATGAGCTTGCCGATCCAAACTTCGGCACAGGCTGTGTAAAGATAACTCCCGCGCATGATCCTAATGACTTTATAGTTGGGAAAAAACATAATCTTGAAATTCTCAATGTTATGAATGATGATGCAACTATGAATGACAAGGCAGGCTCTGAATTTGCAGGAATGGATCGTTTTGACTGCAGAAAAAAAGTTCTTGAAAAGATGAAAGAATTGGAATTGCTTGTAAAAATAGAGAATCATAAACACAATGTAGGTTATTCTGAAAGAGGTGATGTTCCGGTAGAGCCACGAGTAAGCGAACAATGGTTTGTCAATATGAAAGAACTTGCGAAACCTGCAATAGAAGCTGTTCGCTCTAAAGATATAAAATTCTATCCTGACAGATGGTCAAAGGTTTATTTTAATTGGATGGAGAATATTCAGGACTGGTGTATCAGCCGTCAAATATGGTGGGGGCATAGAATCCCTGCATGGACAAATGAAGAAACAGGTGAACTTCATGTAAGCATGGATGCGCCTGCTAAACCTGGGAAATGGAAACAGGACGAAGATGTTCTTGATACATGGTTCAGTTCATGGCTCTGGCCTTTTTCAATTATGGGTTGGCCAGATAAAACTCCTGAACAGGATTACTTCTATCCTACTAATGATCTAGTAACAGGTCCAGATATTATTTTCTTCTGGGTTGCCAGAATGATTATGGCCGGATATGAATTCAAAGGAGAGCTTCCTTTCCGGAATGTTTATTTTACAAGCATTATAAGAGATGCTCAGGGAAGAAAACTTAGTAAGTCGCTGGGAAACTCTCCTGACCCGCTTGATGTAATTGCTACATATGGCGCTGATGCGTTGAGATTTTCAATTATTTATATCGCTCCTGTGGGAATGGATATTAGATATAGCAATGAAAAATGCGAATTAGGAAGGAATTTTGCCAATAAGATATGGAATGCCTGCAGATTCAGGCAGATGCATGGCGAAACTACTTCGTCATTTAATAATTTGGAAAATATCGAATTATCCCAGCTAAATGGTGATGACAAGTGGATTTTGTCAAGATTAAACAATGTTATATCAATTGTTAATGACAGTCTAGATAAGTTTACTTTCCATAGTGCCACCCATGAGCTGTATAATTTTGTTTGGAGCGATTTTTGTGATTGGTACATCGAATCATCTAAGAGCAGGATTTACAGCAGCGGAACAGAAAAAGAAGTTGCTCTTTCTGTCCTTGACTATGTTCTATTTAATATTCTCAAGCTGCTGCATCCGTTCATGCCGTTTATTACCGAAGAGTTGGCTCATTTCATGGGTTTTATGAAAGAAGAAGAGACTATTATGTTTGCCTCATATCCTGCTGTTAATTCGGCAGCGAAGATATCTGAGGCTATTTCAGATAAAGCAATAATTGCCCTTGTAGAATCCAAGTTTGAACTTATTAAGGCGGGCAGAAATATGCGCGCGATGTACAACCTTCAGCCCGCTAAAAAATTATCTTTCAATCTTAAAACTGAAAATAAGGAAGTATCAAGTTTTATCGTTTCGCAGGAACAGGTTTTGAAAGCCATGCTTAATGCTGAAAATATAGAAATAGACAGCAACACCGCTTTTGAAGGTCCGGCTCCTTCTGCAATTTTGTCATTTGGAACACTGTATTTAGTACTTAAAGATGCTGTAGATATTCCAGCTGAAATAGTAAAATTAAATAAGCAGAAAAAAGAACTTGAAGGCTGGATAATCGGATCAAAGGCTAAACTTTCTAATTCAAAATTTGTCGAGGGCGCGCCTAAAGAGGTTGTTGAGAACGCAAGAGAGCATTTGGCTGAACTCGAAACTAAACTAGTTTCAGTATGTGAAATGCTCAAAATATTTCATGGATAAAACTTTATAATATTAATTTATAGAAGATGCTGATGATCTATCCGATGATTCGTCGATTCAGGTTCTTTATGAAGATATTATTGATTCTCTCTAGCTCTTATTCTCTGGACTATATGCTTTATTTCGCCCAGTTTGGCTGCTCTATGAAGTCTGCTATTCCAGTAACCGTAAAGTAGATAAATTAGAATTCCTATTATTGTCCATATGAGGAAAAAACGCCATGTAATTGAAGAGAGGTTGTACATCAGGTAAGCACAGAATATAACGGCTAATGGCATGATAATAAATGGGAATGGACATTTAAAAGGCCTCTCCAAATCAGGCCTGTTTATTCTTAATGCGAATATTCCAGCAGAGGCTAGAAGAAACGCAAAAAGAGTCCCGATGTTAATGAGCTCTGCCACTAAAGACACTGGCATTAAGGATTCTGCGATAATTATAATAATCGCGCTGCCTATGGTTAACTTATATGGAGTTTTAAACCTTGGGTGAAGTTTACAAAGACCTTTTGGAATCAAACCGTCTCTGCTCATAGCAAGAAAGAGTCTGCTTTGAGCGTATAAAGAAACAAGAATGACAGTTGTTAGGCCGAAAATAATTGCTGTGCCGACAAGAGCTGCGCCGAAGTGATAACCAATTTTATCAAGAACCAGCGATACTGGTGCAGGAGTGTCAAGCTCTGTATATTTGACTACGCCGGTCATAACAGCTGATACAATTACATATAAAATAGTTACAACAATTAAAGAACCTATGATGCCGATCGGCAGATTCTTTTGGGGATTGATTGTTTCCTCTGCCGCATTTGAAAGCATATCAAAACCCAAATAAGAAAGGAAAGCAAAGGAAGCTCCCGTAAATATTCCATTTATCCCAAATGGAAGGAAGGGATCCCAATTTGCCGGGTTTATTCTTGGAGTAGCAAGAAATAAAAAGACAAACACCGCTAGAAGTTTAATAGCCACAAGGAATCTTGATACATTCACACTTTCCTTTGTTCCCAGCACAAGCAGTACTGTTATAAATGCTATAATAAGCGCACCGGGAAGATCCATCATTCCCCCTGAGAAGAGAGGTGTTGAAAAGACAACAGGGACATTGATGCCAAATTCTTTCAGTGTTAAAGTTACATAACCCGACCACCCTGCTGAAACCACTGCTGCCGCAAGAGAATATTCAAGGATAAGAGCCCATCCTACTATCCATGCAAGTATTTCTCCGAATATAGCATAGGTATATGTGTAAACACTACCTGTGACTGAAAGCATGGAAGTTAGTTCAGCATAAGCCAAAGCAACAAAGGTACATGTTATTCCAGCAAAAATAAACGAAAGTACCATTCCAGGACCTGCATATTTGGCAGCTCCTATTCCTGTAAGAACAAATATCCCTGTTCCTACAATTACTCCTACTCCAAGAACTATAAGGTCATACCATTGGAGTGTTCTCTTCAGATCATTTGCATTTATTCCGTCTTTTTGTATAGAATCAAGATTTCTTTTTCTGAGTAATCCCATCGCCAAACCTTTTTATATCTTATTATAAGCTTTAGAAAATGGTCGGGGTGAGAGGAGTTGAACCTCCGACTTCTGCGTCCCGAACGCAGCGCTCTAACCAGGCTGAGCCACACCCCGCTCTTAAGTGAGATAATCTCTCAGTACAGGCATAAATTTATATAAACTTACGCCTAATTCAATCCAAGTTTTTAGATTCGATTCTATTTATTAAGAGAAATAACTATGTTTTTAAGTGTTTCCGAACCTTCAACTGCTATACTTTCCGTTTTTATTTCAGGATCATCTTTCAATGCGACATGAACGACCCTTCTGTCATGCGAATTCATAGCTCTTAGTGTTACGGATTCGCCCCATCTTTTAACTTCCTTTGCTGAATCAAGAGCCATTTTTGTAAGTGTTTCTGATTCGTCGTTTTCTTCGTTAAAGTGAGGTCTATTCCTATCTTCCCTATTTCTGAAAGAGGAAAAAGATCTTTCTGAGTCTACTCTTTCATGGCGATTTTGGGGACGATGGTCATTATCTCTTTGATCGTTCCTTCTTTTGAATCTGTTATCGCGGCTGCCTCTTGAGGAATATCCATCGACATTTATTGAAATCCATGAACATTCCGGATCATTTTTTGTTGCAATCCTATTCAGAAGTAACTCAAGATTCTGGAGCGTTTGCCCTCTTTTTCCTATAATGCGGCCTGCATCATCTGACTCAGTAGACAGCACTGTTTTTCCATCAATTTCTTTAACGGATACTTCGGCTCTCAGCCCAAGGTAGTCTAGCATTGTAGCTAGAACTTTTGCAGATTTTTCGAGATTTTCAGTCATTTTTACACCTAAGCAGTTTTTAATTTGGTTTTAGCTTTTTCTTTCTTATCATTATATATGTTAACGAGTAATTGAATAATGCTTATTATTTGGCTCACTGTCCAATATAGAGTTAAACCTGATGGCAAACTATAAAGGAAAATAAGCATAATAACAGGCATTAACATCATCATTTTGGCCTGAACAGGATCTGTAGCAACGGGAGTAAGCTTTTGCTGGAGAACCATTGTCAGAGCCATAAGTATTGCAAGGGGATTAATTGGTAAAGAGAATATGTGCCCGATTGTATCAGGCTGAGTTAAATCAGCTGCCCAGAAGAATGCCTGATGACGAAGCTCTATTGCCCCGTCCAATGTCCAATAGAGAGCAAAAAATACTGGAATTTGAACTAAAATAGGCAGGCAGCCACCAAGTGGATTTACTCCTTCTTTTTTGTATAGTTCCATCATTTTCTGATTGAGCTTTTGTTTGTCTTCTTTGTACTTCTCTCTGAGCTCTTTTATCGCGGGTTGAATCTTCTGCATCTTTTTCATAGATACATTGGATTTGTGAGTAATAGGCCAGAAAACGAGTTTAACAATGACGGTAAGAAGTATAATGGCCCAACCATAATTTCCTACATATTTATGGAGGAAAATAAGAAAATACAGAAGCCATTGTGCGATAGTTTCCAAACCAGTAAACGCCAGATGCATTATATCGGTGGTTTTAGGTGCAAATGAGTTTAATAATCTTATGTCTTTCGGTCCGGAATAATATTTAAAATTTAAATTTAACGAAGATTTAGGCTGAATATAGATATTTCTTATAACGCCTGCAGATTCCCCTACAAAATATGTTTTCTTGGCATCGTTTATAGTAGCAGAATCTTCATGTCGAGTATTAAAATTACCACCGGAGAAATTTCCTTCATTACTTATAGGTTTAAGAATATCCGCAAAGTACTTATCTGATATTGCTACCCATTTAATAGGGTCTGTTTGTCCTGCTTGTGAATTAAAATTCTTATCTTCTATTTTAACAGATTGAACATCGTTGCTGTTAGAAAGAAGGATATCTACCATATGCGATTCACTTCTTGCTATATCTCCTGAAACATATTCGATTGGAGGGATGCCTCCGACCCATACATAAAGCTGATTCAATTTAATGTTTTTATCAGTTTGATTATAGATAGTAACAGAATAATCAGTAACATAGTTGTCTTCAGGTTTCCAATTCTGTTCCAGCACAAAAGACTCTCCATCTGCAGTCTTTATTTTTCTTTTAAGAGTAAGCGTGCTTTTGTCTTTGCTGATTATAGGCTGAAATACTTTTTCCACTGTCCATGCTTGATTTCCCTCTGTTAAGGAAAGAGCTCCAGGTTTTGCAAGCGTATTAAGAATAATTCTTTTTTTGCCTGTAGAATTGGTAATAGTATTTAAAGTAACAGAAGAAATTGCGCCGGCGTTTGGGTCGATTCTGATTGTCATCAGATTGTCCGGACTTGAGAGTTCCTCTTCCGTATATGCGGACAGTGAGGATACTGCATTTAGTTCCGGCATATCAAGAGATTTTAACGGAGACGATGAGGTTGATTTAATCTCTTTGGAAACAGAAGGAGTTTCCTTTGTTTGAGCTGGTAATTCTGAGTTCTGTACTGTTTCTTGTTTTGCAGCAGGCAGCAGATTTAATCCAGACGGCCCGAAAATGTATTGCCAGGAAAACATCAGAATTAAACATATACCTATTATTACTATTGAAGTCCTATCCAGATCTTTAAACATTATCGCCTTTTATTACTTTTTTGGATTTAAATTTAAACTCAATTTTTTCAGGAACAGGGTCATATCCTGATTTACAGTAGGGCTGGCATCTTAAAAGTCTATAAATTGTTAGTAAAAGACCTATAATGACACCATGTTTTCCAATAGCCTGTGCTGAATATTCCGAGCAGGAAGGGTAGAAACGGCAACAATTCAGCCAAGGAGTAAGATACTGATATATCCTGATAATCTTTATCAGAATATAGGCCAGAGGATTCTTACAGACTAAAGAGTTTGTTCTTCCTTCCATAAATTCATTCTTTTTAAAGTTGAAATCAGTTCTCGTTGAATATCCTGAGTTTTTAAACATTCGGCACCTCTTCTGGGAATTATGAGTAGCTTTGCAGGTTTTATGTTGTTCCATAAGAGTCTGAAAGATTCTTTAATGATCCTTCTTACACGGTTTCTAACAACAGCCTTGTTGCAAAATTTTCTTCCGCAGATTATCCCGATTTTCAAATGTTCCTTCTCAGAGTCAGCAAAAAGTATAATCATACTTTTACTTACATGTTTTACAGAATTATTCTTAACGAAATCAAACTCAGATTTGAGCCTGAAAAAACAATTAATTTTCTTTGAAGCATCTCCATACTGCAGCAGCTCTTTTCCTATTTTAGAACAAGATTTGTCCATATAATTAATTTACAGAGTCGTTGCTTCTCAGAGAGTGTCAGGAAAGATTAAATTATGCTGTTGTAAGTGCTTTTCTGCCTTTGGCACGGCGTCTCTTTATAATCAATCTGCCATTTTTTGTAGCCATTCTTGCTCTGAATCCAAGCTGTCTTTTCCTCTTTAATACTGATGGTTGAAATGTTCTTTTCATTGTTATTGTTCCTTTTATTTGTTATACTTAAACTTAACGAATCTTCGCTATATTTTAATAATGGCAAAAGAAACTCTAAAATAGATGAGGTTATTTCTAAATCAAGTTTTGAAACTGTATGGAATCGATTCTATGTGATAAATTAGAGAAATAATAAGAAACAACTATATAATGTATCGGAAAAACAATGGGTAGACCAAATTTTGTAGGAACAAAACTAATAAATCTGAAAGACAAGCTTCCGACTTTTCAAAAAAACCAGCCCTTACAGGAAAATGAACTTCAGCCGACTTCTTCAGCTGAAATCAAAACTGAGAGCATTGCTCCATCTGAAGGGGCAGTCTTTATACAAGAGCCAAAACAACCTGAGACCAATTTGAAAGAGGAAATTGTTCGTAATTTAAACCCTGAAATTAGAGATGATAAGAAGGAAAAACTGGAGAAACACCTTCTAAAGGCTCTCAAAGACAGAAAGACAGATTATTTAAGAACCAAGGAAGTAGTTGTAAGAAGTTTAAATGATACTATCGGGCAATTGCTCAAAAGTTCTAAAGAACTGGAATCCAAACTGGAAAATTACAATAATTCAACAAATAAACTCAAAGACATTCTTTCAGAAATAAACGCAATAGATGAGTCTAAATGGGATGATCGGGATTTTTCATTAGAGCTTGCAGATGCAGGTAAATTTGTGGAACATGCAAGAATAGAATCTATTATCTGTAGAGAGAAACATAAGGTTGAAGAGGAAAATGATCTGATGCCGATATCTAAAAACGCTCTTTCTCCGGCTGATTTTTTCAGTTCATCTTTCTCTCAGTTGTTTAAATTCGGGTTTAAACTTTTCTTTCCTCTTATAATTGGGGTCACTATTGCTGCTGTGATAATAGCTCTTGCAGTATTGCTTGCAATGGGGATTTTATGAGAGACTTCAGGCGTATTAGCAGATATGAAAGAAGGAAAATAGCGAACCAGCTCAGACTTGACAGTTGCAGAATGATTGCCGGGGATAGGACTCCAAGCATGTCTGTAATTAAGCACAGAGTCTGGTTATATGCATTTGCTGCAGCAGTGCTTATGATTGGCGGTTATTTTGTAGCTTTCTAGTTAAGTTTAAGAGTCGAAAGTCCAAGAAGTGCAAATATAAGAGCCATTATCCAGAACCGCGTTACTATCTGAGTTTCTTTCCACCCCTTTCTTTCAAAATGATGATGAATAGGAGAGCATAAGAAGATTCTTTTGCCTGTCAGCCTGAATGAAGCTACCTGGATTATTACAGAAAGAGCTTCAATAACGAAAACGCCGCCTACAATAATAAGCGCTATTTCTTGTTTTAAAAGGACAGCTATTAATCCGATAGATCCTCCCAGAGCTAAACTTCCAGTGTCTCCCATGAATACCGAAGCTGGATGGCAGTTATACCATAGGAACCCGGCAGAAGCGCCTATTATGCTTGCCGCAAAAATACCTACTTCTCCTGCGCCTGGTACATAGTGGATGAATAAATATTCAGCGAAGATTTTATTTCCTGACAAATAGGCAAATACCGTGAATGCCATAGCTGCATATATTATGCATCCTGCAGCTAACCCGTCTTTCCCATCTGTAAGATTCACAGCATTTGAAGATCCTACTACTACGAAAATTGCCAATGGCAATGTTATTAAAGTCCCAACTATGCCTGTGATTGCGGGAGATTTCATAAAAGGCAGATAGAAAGAAGATATATCCACACCGGATAGCGACATCAAGTAAACTACTGCTATTGAGGCAATTAAAAATTCCATAATAAGTTTTATTTTTCCTGGTATACCATCTCTTTTTTTGTGAACTGCTTTTGTGTAATCGTCCGCGAAGCCGACAGTGGCCATTGCTACTGTAATAAAAATGAATACATACAAATATTGGTTCGTGGGAATTGCGCATAGAATGCTGGAAACGACAATCCCGATAACTATTAAAATTCCGCCCATGCTAGGGGTTTTATCTTTTAAAGAGTCAATATATTGATCAGGAATTAAACCTTTGTGCCGTGAGGGAGCATGAGTGTTAAATTTCTTAAGGAGCTGGATTGTTTTCGGGCCGAGAAAATAGACTAACATGAAAGCAATCGCAGCAGCTAAAGCCGCCCTGAAGGTTACATATTTAAAAAGGCGCAAAGGCCCAAAGATATTATCAAGAAAAGAAATATAATAAAGCATTACTTATGAAAGGTAGAAAGTTGAGTTTAAATTAATCTGAACCAAGGACTCCTATATAGGGCAAATTCCTATAGTACTCGTTATAATCAAGTCCGTAGCCGACCACGAACTTGTTTGGTATCTGAAAACCATAATAGTCAGCTTGCACTGCCTCTGTTCTGCGTGATGGTTTATCCAGAAGAACGCAAATTTTTATGTCTTTAGGCTTTTTGCCTCTAAATTGTTCTATAATTTTCATCATCGTTTTTCCAGTATCAAGAATATCATCAACAAGTATTACATATTGGTCTTTAATATCAATTGTCGAATCTTGAAGAATAATTACTGTTCCTGATGTTTCTGTTCCCCCATGGTATGAAGTAGCTTGAATCGTATCAATTTTGAACGGAATGTCAATATGCCTCATTAAGTCAGCTACAAAAGGTATACATCCTTTCATAATACAGACTATAGTCAAATCTCTACCTTTATAATCGCTTGTAATCTGTTTTCCCAATTCTTCAATGCGCTCGGCAATTTTCTCTTTACCTACCAGTTGCCGCGGTGTTTCTATTTCAAAATTATCCATAATATTTTTATGATTATAAAATTATTTTTATTTTTTTAGATTTTGAATATCTTGATAAATAAGTTTTGCTGCCTTGTTAACAGCTAAGGACATAGCTATGGAAAAATCGGAAGCTGTCAGTTTTTCCAGATTGGCTCTTGAAGTATAGAGTTTTGACATCAGCAGATTTTCATTTTGATCTGATATTGTGATTTCAACGGTAAAAATGGCTTCTTTGGAATTAGTGTCGCATTCGAAATCATATATCGTGCCGCTTAGAATGCAGTTTTCAATGGCAGTTTTCTCAATTTGTTTTTCAGGATTATTAAAATATAACATGAAGTGTCTGGCTAGAAGATCTTGCGGGGTTTGTGCCCAGTTATTAAACATATCATACCTAACTTCGTTACTTTTAAAGTAGAAGATCATTTTTGTTGAAGACGGAAGAGCTGAAGAGAATCTAGGAGTAACATTAACACCTAAATTGGGCGAGCTTTTAAGGTTATTCCGATCAAGGTCAAATGTCGTGTTGCCAGAATTCGAACTGCATCCGCTTATAAAAAGCAAAAAAACTAAATAATAGGTGTATTTCATATTTTTAAAGGAATATTAAGCAACACATTTGTTAATGAATATACTTTAAAGTTTATAGTTCTTGGCGCTTATATCAAGACTTCTTGCTACAAGAAAACTGTTTTTAATTATACATATGAGAATTTTAAATCCTGTGTTTGAAATGACTCAAACGAGTTGTATCTTAGGCGCTTCAGATTTTGTAATAACTTATAATTGAAACTTTTGTTGATTTAACCTTTAATACAAATTCGGTTATCTGCAAAGTAAAAAGAGGAAAAATTAAATGGCTGTAAAGATCAGACTTAAAAGAACCGGCGGAAAAAATAAACCAGCATATCGCGTAATCGTGGCTGATGTAAGAAAACAGAGAGATGGAAAAGTAATTGAAACCCTTGGCTTCTACGATCCAAGACATCAGAATGAGAAAATTGATGTGGAGCGTATCGATTATTGGATTTCAAAGGGTGCTCAACCTTCTGAAACAGTAAACGATATAGTTCTTCGCACTAAAGGGATACAGAAACCTAAAAAAGTTTATTCCCCGAAAAAAGAAAAAGTCGAAGCTAAGTAAAAAATAAGAAGCAGTCTTAATTTTTGGCTTCTTTTTAACTGAATTTAAAAACCTATTACCTGGAATTTCATTGTGATAAAAAAACTTTTTAGTATATTTACAGGCAAAGGAGCATCAATTCCTGAAGCTCAGCCGAACTCTTCGAAAGAGAATTCATTTTCCGGAGAGAGCGTCATTTCTCTGGATAGTGCCGTAAATTTTGTTGAGTATGTTGTTAAATCTTTGGTCGACAGTCCGGCAGATGTCAGAATCGAGCTTAAAAAAGGAGAAAAAGATAGTTCTATAAATATCCATTGTAAAAAAGAGGATATTGGAAAAATTATTGGAAAGAGCGGCAAAACTATTATGGCTATCCGGACACTTGTTTCCTGTTCAGCAAGCAGGATTAACTGTCATCTTAATGTTGAGGTAGTTGACCAGCTTGCAGATTGATATTATTACTTTGTTCCCGAATGTTTTTTTCGGACCTTTTGCAGAAAGCATAATAGCAAGAGCGGTTAATGAAAGATTAATCAGAATAAATACCGTAAATCCAAGGGATTTTACCGAAGATAAACACCGGACAGTTGATGATACGCCTTACGGAGGCGGGCCTGGAATGTTAATGATGGCTGATCCGTTATGCAGGGCTATTGAATCCTGCAGGGAAAATGATTCTTTAGTGATTCTTACTTCTCCGGGAGGGGAAGTTTTTAGTCAGACTATGGCTAAAGAGTTTAGTCTGACGAAACACTTGATAATTGTTTGCGGACATTATGAAGGTGTTGACGAGAGAGTTCGCGAATTGCTGATTGATAGAGAAGTTTCTATAGGCGACTATGTTTTGACAAACGGGAATATCCCGGCAATGGTTATAGTCGATTGTGTCGCAAGACTTCTGCCTGGGGTGCTTGGCGATGATTCTTCTTCAGTAGAAGAGAGTTTTGGCAATGGGCTACTGGAGTACCCTCAGTATACGAGGCCATTGGAATACAGAGGGGTAAAAGTTCCCGATGTACTTCTCTCGGGGAATCATAAGAAGATCAGAGATTGGCGAAGAGAGCAATCCATATTAAAAACTAAAGAATACCGCAAAGATTTGTACGAAAATTTTTTAGATAATAATAAATAACTTTATATAAAGTATCGGAGGAAACAAAATGAGTGGAATTATGGAAAAGGTTAATAAAGCCCAGTGCAGGACTGACCTTCCGGCTTTTAATGTAGGCGATACATTAAAGGTTTATTCAAAGATTATCGAAGGTAAAACTGAAAGACTTCAGGCATTTACAGGAACAGTAATTTCTAAAGGCGGTGTAGGAATCAATGAGTCTTTTACTCTTAGACGCATTGCTTTCGGAACTGGAATAGAAAGAGTATACCCTATGCATTCTCCCAGAATAGCAAAGATTGAAATTCAGAAAAAGGGCGATGTCAGAAGAGCTAAACTTTACTACCTAAGAGACAGGGTAGGGAAAGCTGCCAGAGTAAAAGACAAGGGCAATTAATAGTTCTTAATCCTCTGACTTTATCAGATGGAAATTTTTGATAACTGCCATCCTATGCTGTCCTTCGAAAGGGAATTGTGGGATGGTGGTTTTATTTTTGTAGCTGGAGTAGATGAGGCTGGAAGAGGCCCCCTTGCTGGATCTGTTGTTGTATCAGCTGTCATTTTCAGTAAGGAAAAGAGCATTCCAGTAGTTAATGATTCAAAAAAATTGACTGCTAAACAGCGAGACTCCTTGTTTGATTGTATAAAGAAATCGGCAATTAAGTATTCTATAGTTGAGATAACTTCTGAAGAAATCGATAGAATAAATATTTTGCAGGCTACTCATAAGGGAATGAGGGAGGCTGTCTCTCAGCTTGGTATTGCTCAATATGCTCTTATTGACGGTTTGCCGGTTTCAAAGATGCCTGTTAACTCAAAAGCGATTGTCAAGGGAGACTCTAAGTCTGCGAGCATAGCTGCAGCAAGTATATTGGCAAAAGTCCACAGAGACAACTTGATGGATAAATATGCCCAGCTTTATCCTCAGTACGGTTTTGAAAGAAATAAAGGATATGGCACGGCCAAACACATTGCAGCTATACAAAAATATGGAATTTCTCCGATTCACAGAAAGACTTTTGAACCGATAAAAAGTATCTTGGAGAAAGATAAGAAAATTCAGTTGGAATTAAATTTATATTTAGGAGATAGATAATATGTCAAAGTTTCCATTAGAAACGATCCGCCATAGCGCGGCTCATATCATGGCTGCTGCCGTGAATAAACTTTTCCCAGATGTAATGTTTGATATCGGCCCTTCAACCGCTGAAGGCTTCTATTATGATTTCGATATAAATCAAAGACTTGTTCCTGAAGATCTAGAAAAAATCGAAAATGAAATTAAATCTATAATAAATGCCAGGCTTCCTTTCGAATACTTCGAACTTTCCAGAGAAGAAGCTTCAAATATTCTTCAGCAGAAAAAACAGAAATATAAACTTGAACGTCTTGCTGATATTCCTGAGGGAGAAAAAATATCTTTTTATAAAGTCGGTGATTTTATAGACCTATGCAGAGGTCCTCATGTAGAGCATACAGGGCAGGCCGGAGTAGTAAAACTGCTTTCAATTGCAGGTTCCTACTATAGAGGCAAAGAAAGCAATCCAATGCTCCAGAGGATTTACGGGACGGCCTTTTCCGAAAAGAAAGAACTCCATGAATACCTTAAATTTCTTGAAGAAGCAAAGAAGCGCGACCATAGAAAACTTGGAAAGGAACTTGATCTTTTTAGTATTTCCGAACAGATCGGAGGCGGTCTTGTGCTCTGGCATCCAAAGGGAGCTTTTGTAAGAAATGTGTTTGAAACTTATTGGAGAGAAGAACATTATAAAAACGGTTATGACCTTCTATATACTCCACATATCGGAAAATCCCAGCTTTGGGAAACGAGCGGACATTTGAGTTTTTACAAAGACGCAATGTACTCTCCTATGGACATTGACGGCAACGATTATTATGTAAAACCCATGAATTGCCCTTTCCATATCGAAATTTACCAATCTAAGCTCAGATCCTATAAAGAGTTACCTCTCAGATGGGCTGAACTAGGAACTGTTTACAGATATGAGAAGAGTGGAGTGTTGCACGGTTTGCTGAGAGTAAGAGGGTTTACTCAGGACGATGCTCATATTATTTGTACTCCGGAGCAGATTGAGTCTGAAATCCTTAATGTTTTGAAATTCAGCTTGAATATCTGGAAAGCTTTCGGATTTAATAACATCAAGGCTTACCTTGCTACAAGGCCTGAAAAGGCAGTAGGCGCTCCTGAAAAATGGGAGAAAGCGCTCATTTCACTGGAAAAAGCTGTCCATGAACTTGGTTTAGAATGTCAAGTTGACGAGGGCGGCGGCGCCTTCTACGGTCCTAAAATCGATCTAAAGATCAAAGACGCAATAGGCAGGGAATGGCAGATGTCTACCATCCAGTTTGACTTCAACCTCCCTGAAAGATTCGGGATGACCTATATAGGTGAAGATGGACAAAAACATCAACCATTTATGGTTCACAGAGCATTGCTTGGTTCAATAGAAAGATTCTTCGGAATATTAGTAGAACATTATAATGGAGGATTTCCTCTCTGGCTCGCTCCGGAACAAATCAGAATTCTAGCTATAACCGATTCCCATCATGCTTATGCCAAAGAATTAGTTAAAGAACTTAGAGTCTCAGGGTATAGAGCTGAAGCTGATATTCGTTCAGAAACTATAGGAGCAAAGATTAAAACTGCTAGAAATGACAGAATTCCTTATATTTGCGTTGTAGGAGATAAGGAGGCTTCCGATAGAAGCGTCTCTGTAAGATCTAGAAATGAAGGCGAAATCGGGGCTATGCCGTTTGAAAAACTTAAGGAAAAGCTTGCTTCTGATATAGTTTCAAAGGTTTAGTAAATATTTTTAAGGTTAAATAGTTTGAAACTCATTTCCTTTAGGATAGATTAAGAATTTTCCAAATTGTAACTAAAATAAGGAGTTGACTTATAGCAAAGCTAATTAAAACTGCCGCTCAACTGAACTATGATCAGGTGCGGCTCGTGGGAGCTGAAGGAAATCAGCTGGGTATTGTTTCCAAATTCAAAGCTATTGAATATGCCAAGGAAGCTACATTGGATTTAGTTCTTGTTTCAGAACAATCTAATCCACCAGTGTGCAAGATATTAGATTTTGGAAAACTAGTTTATGATCAGAAACGCAAACAGAAAAACCAGAAAAAGCATCAGATTGTTCAGAAATTGAAAGAACTCAAGTTCCACCTCAATACTGATGAGCACGATTACCAAACTAAATTGAAGCATGCCCTTGAGTTCCTGGAAAAAGGAAACAAGGTTAAACTGGCAATAGTTTTCAGAGGTCGTGAAGCTGCCTTCAAAGACAATGGTTTTGTTCTCATTAGTAGAATTATTGAAGATCTTGCCAATTACGGGACGCCGGATGGTGTGCCGGGTATGAACGGTAAAACAATTATAGCTACTCTGAATCCTAAATAAAAATGTTGAATTTGCCGGTAAGGCTGATAATCAAAGGCATCTGCCTGCCGACTAAATATAAAACCCAAATAATTCAAGGAGTTTAAACGATGCCAAAGATGAAAACAAGAAAGTGCGCTGCAAAAAGGCTCAAGCAGACAGGCACTGGAAAAATTATGCGTAATAGAGCTGGAGCCAGACATATCCTTACCAAAAAGACTTCAAAGCGTAAGCGTCATCTGAGCGGAAGTATAGAAATAAAAGCTACAGAAATGTCAAGAATAAAAGCCGCTCTTCCATACGGTTTGCCTAAATAACTAAAGGAGTCAATTATAAATGAGAACTAGATTTTCAGTACCATCCCGCAAAAGACGCAGGAGAGTTTTAGATAGAGCTAAAGGTTTCTACGGTGCAAGCAGCAAGCAGATAAGAACAGTATACGACGCTGTGACAAAAGCCGACTCACACGCTTATGTTGGCAGAAAACAGAAGAAACGCCAATATAGGAAACTTTGGACCATTCGTATAAATGCAGCATGCAGAGCTAATGACCTCAACTACAGCCAGTTTATCCATGGCTTAAAGCTTATCAAGTCAGACTTGAATAGAAAAATGGTTTCAGAAATGGCTATTCACGACCAGGAGGCATTCAACGCTCTTCTTCTCCAAGTGAAGGAAGCACTTAAGAAGTAAATTCTTAAATATCGCATTACAAAATAGATATAAGCCTTTGACAGATTTGAGAAGAATTTGTTAAAGGCTTTTTAGTTATCGGGGCTAATAATGAGTATTGAAACAATAAAAAAAGAATCCGAACGGATACTCTCTAGACTTCATTCTGAAAAGTCAGATGTAATCACCAAAGAAAAACTTGAGAGTTTTAAGATAACATTTCTAGGAAGAAACGGAGAAATAACAGCTTTATCAGGAATGTTGGCTTCTATTGACAAGAGTCTGAAACCTGAAGCAGGCCGAATCCTTAACGAAACAAAGAAAGAAGTAGCATCAGAAATTGAAAGTTTATCTAATCAAATTGAAAGCGCTTCCATGTCTAATACTGAATTTGTTGATATCACACTGCCGGGAAGAGCATGGAAATATGGGAAAAAACATCCAATAACACAAACGATTGATGATTGCGTTGCTATTTTTAGAAGGATTGGATTTATTGTTGCTGATGGGCCTTGTATTGAGACGATTCATCATTGTTTTGATGCATTGAATACTCCAAAAGATCATCCATCAAGAGAAAAGAGTGATACTTTTTATTTTCCTGATGGAAGGCTCCTGAGAACTCAGACTTCGACTGTGCAGATAAGAGTGATGGAGTCTCAAGAGCCTCCTATTAGAATTATTGCTCCCGGTCCATGCTTTAGACCCGATACTCCAGATGCTACTCATAGTGCGAACTTCTATCAGATAGAAGGCCTTTACATAGATAAAAATATATCTATGGCCGATCTGAAAAGCACTCTTATGTATTTTGCTAGAGAACTTATGGGAGAAAATGTCCAGATTAGGTTTAGACCGCATTTCTTTCCATTTACAGAGCCAAGTGTCGAGTATGATTTTTCATGTATTATGTGCGAAGGAAAAGGATGTAATGTGTGCAAGCGCTCGGGATGGCTAGAGATGGGCGGGGCAGGGATGGTTGATCCTAATGTTTTGAGAAATGTCGGATGTGATCCGTCCATATGGTCAGGATTCGCATGGGGTATGGGAGTGGAGAGGATCGCCATGATCCGGCACAGAATAAATGACATCAGATACTTTTACGATAATGATGTCAGATTTCTTAATCAGTTTTAATCAGGAGGCATGATATGAAGATTTCTTATAACTGGCTTTCCAGATACATCGATATTCCATATTCTCCTGAAGAACTTGTTGAAAGGTTGACAATGGTTGGAGTGGAAGTGGAATCTTTTTTAAAGATTAATATCATACCGGATCAGATCGTTGTAGGCGAGATACTTGAAAGGAACAAACATCCTAATGCCGATAAACTATCAGTATGTAAAGTAACTAATGGCAAGGAAATATTGCAGATTGTTTGTGGAGCTCCGAACTGCGATGAAGGAAAGAAAGTTCCTCTTGCTCAAATTGGGACTGTTTTCAAAAATTCGGATGGATCTGATTTTAAGATTAAAGAAGCTAAGCTAAGAGGCGTAGAATCATTTGGAATGCTATGCAGTTCAAAAGAATTAGGTATCTCTTTAGAGTCATCTGGACTGATGGAACTTGATGCAAAATTGGATGTTGGCAGACCAATAAATCAAATATTCACGCCAGATACTGTCTATGAGCTTGAGATCACCTCCAATCGTCCCGACTGGAACTCTTTTATTAGTATCGCAAGAGAGATTAGAGCTTTGTCCGGCAATGAAATAAAGTATCCAGCAATTCATCTTGAAAATAGTCCAGTATCCTCTACCCCATCAGTAAAAATAGATGATTATGACGGATGCCCCAAGTATACTGCAAGGATCATCAGGGATGTAAAAATCGATCAAAGCCCGAAGTGGCTTAAAGATGCATTAATCAGTATCGGCTTAAGGCCAATAAATAATATTGTTGATATCACAAATTTTGTTTTATTTGAAACCGGCCAGCCACTTCATGCATTTGATTTGGATAGACTTGAAGGAGGGTGCATAAAAGTAAGAAGAGCGTACGATGGAGAAAGAATTGTTGCTATTGATGAGAAAACTTATGAACTAAAAACAGACTATCTCGTCATCTCAGACGCGTCTAAACCTCAGGCGATTGCGGGAGTGATGGGAGGAATAGATAGCGGCATTACGAATGAGACTGTAAATGTTCTTCTTGAGAGCGCATACTTTAATCCTCAGATAGTGAAAAAGGCATCAAGAGAGCTCTCTCTTTTCTCAGCCTCTTCATATAGATTTGAGAGAGGAGTCGATTGCCAGATGGTTAACAAAGCCAGTGATAGGGCAGCGTCTTTAATTCTTGAACTTGCCGGAGGAAGAATTGATTCGGAGCTTGGGATTATATCCGATGAAACAAAACTTCCAAAACCATTTGTGGTCAGATGCAGTTTTAAACGAATAAGGAATCTTATCGGTGTAGATATTACAGATGAAAAAATGATAGATATCCTCAGGAAACTTGATCTAATTGTAGAGAATATTAATGATGATTCTTTTGAAGTGTCTGGAAGAACTTTTAGACTGGATATCGAGAGAGAAGCAGATGTCGCGGAAGAGATATCCAGAATATATGGTTTAGATAAAATTATTTCATCTGATATTAATCTAAAGATCGTCTCATCCTTCAAAAATGATACATATCAATACATAGAAACAATCAGAAATAATATGATATCTCTTGGCCTTACAGAGTGTCTTAATTATACATTAATAGATAAGAAGACTGTAACAAAGGATGGCTTCTATGCAGAGGAGAATCTTTTAGAAGTGATCAATCCGATAAGTTCAGAAAATTCAATTCTCAGACCATCTCTGTTCTTTGGAATCTTCAAGTCTCTTATCAGGAATGTATCATATAACAATCACGACCTCTCACTCTTTGAGATTGGAAAAACTTACTCTGCTGATAAGAGTAGGAACGAAGAATCTTACTCTTCATTCATCCTCCTGAGTGGCAGAAGACATCCTGAGATGTATTCTGAAGAAAAAAAAGAAATATATGAACTTTTTGATATTAAAGGGCTTGTTGAATCTTTGATGGATTCTCTCCAGATAAAGAGTTACTCTGTTCATAGCATCCAATCTAAACTGTTCAAAGTCGGAACAGCTATACAATATATGATCGGTAATGATATTTTGCTTACATTAGGAGAGATAGCTGATTCATTCACAAAAGGAATGAGAATCAGATATCCTGTTTATGGCGCTCAGATAGAACTAGATAAAATTGTGGAAATCATGAAAAATAGAAGTGTGATCAGATATCAGCCGACACCTGTCTATCCATCAACGACAAGAGACATAGCTTTGTGCTGCGATGAAAATATGGAGAACGCTACCATAATAGACTGCATCAAATCAGTCAAAAACGAAATCATTGAAAATGTAGAGCTTTTCGATCTTTATCATGATAAGTCTCTTGGATCCAGAAAAAAGAGCATGGCATACTCCATAACTTATAGGAGTTCAGATAGGACTTTAACAGATGATGAAGTAAATAAAACACAAGAGAAAATAAGATCTGAATTAGTATCCAAATTGTCTGTAGAACTCAGATAATCCATCTTCAAAAATAGATTGATTAGGAAGACCAGGATGCGTTTTTATACCGCTTCCTGGTCTTCTTTTTTTTAATCCAAAGCACTGCCTGTATTCAGAAAAATTAAAAATATTCAAGAAATCTATCGTCTTGCGTATTGTGGAAAATTTTTATTTAGGGTAAAATAGTTGATAAAAGGTGAATAAAGGTGAACATGGAAGGCAATAGTAGCAACAACGCAATCGAGACTCTCTATGCAGGTGAATTTACGCACTCCATGGATTCACAGCGTCGTGTTGCTATTCCAAGTGAATGGAGAGCGAAAGATGGGGATAACAGGTTTTATGTTCTTCCGGGCAGGCATAATGCTGTGCAGTTGATGCCGTATCATACATTTAAGAGCATGGCAGAGAGACTGAAAAAGGTCTCAAGTGTAGATCCCAAAGCATCGCTGGCTCTTGCTAAATTGGGTGCAAGTTCAAGAGAATGTCTTCCTGATAAACAGGGAAGAGTTCATATTCCAGAACAACTACTTGAACATGCCCAGATTAAAAGGGGCAGTGATGTTGACAGTGAACTTGTAATGGTGGGAGTATTCAACAGCATTCAGATATGGTCGACTGCTAATTGGAGCAGACAACAGATGAGCTATGAAGAAATGCTTGATGTTGTCCAATCAATAGATGAAATAAAATAAATCCTATTGTTTAGAGAATTAACAAAATAGTGAGCATGAATCATGGATCAAGAACAGCTAAACATCAGACATACCCCAGTGATGCTTCATGAGGTTTTGGAGCATTTGATACCTGCTGAAGGGAATATCAGAGTTATCGATGGGACACTAGGATTTGGAGGACATTGTGAAGCAATACTTAAACATAATTCTGCGGCTATAGTACTTGGTTTGGACAGAGACTCTGAAGCAATAGAGTCATCACAACATAGATTTGGCATGATGGAAGACAGAGTAATCATTCACAAGGCAAAGTTCAGTGAAATGTCTGATGTAGCTTACGCGATAGGATGGGAAAAAGTAGATGCGATACTTTTAGACATCGGAGTATCATCTGTCCAAATAGATGAAGGATACAGAGGTTTTTCCTTCAGAAAGAATGGTCCACTTGACATGAGAATGGATGCTTCACAGGATACGACAGCAGCAAAAATTCTTAATCGAAAAAGCATTGAAGAGCTTACTGCGATTTTTAGAAACTATGGAGAGATAGATGGTGCGATGAAACTTGCAAGAGCGATAGTTTCAAGAAGAACGACAAGAAGCTGGGCATCAACTGAAGAGTTCTCTCAATTGTGCGAAGATGTGGTACCAAGTCCAAGAAGGAATGCCCCACCTGTTTCAACTCTCTGCTTCCAGGCTTTAAGAATAGCTGTTAATGATGAATTAATTCAGCTTGAAAAAGCAGTTGAGAAGGGGATATCTATTTTGAATAAAGGTGGACGCATAGGAGTGATAAGTTATCACTCACTTGAGGACAGAATTGTAAAAAATATTTTTCGAAGAGAATCGACTGATTGTTTATGTTCCAAGAAATTACCTATATGCAGATGTGGTCACAAAGCATCAATAAAACTTGTGACAAAGAAACCATTAGAGCCTTCTCAAACGGAAATAATCAACAATAGAAGAGCTGCGGCTGCCAAATTCAGAATAGCTGAAAAGATTACTTAAACCAGGGTTATTATAAGGAGTTGGATTCAGATGAATCTAAGGGCCAGGAAAAGCACTCTCAGGCGTGACCTGAAAGAAAATAAAAAAGGGAATAATATATTTGTTAAGGTCGTGATATATTTGGCTGTAATTGCGGCATTAATATTGGGTGTGTTTGGATCTGCTGTATATTTCAATGGACAGAGTCAGAGACTCAATAGAGAGATAGCTGTAAACGAAACCGAAATATATAAGCTTGACAGGGAAATACAGAATCTAAAGTTTTCAATAGAAATAAAAAGCAAGAGAGACTATATTTTTGAGAAGATAGCTCAGAATAATTTAGGACTCCGTCCTGCAGATCCCAATCAAATAGTCAAATTAATTCCTTCCGTGTACGATTTTAAAAATGAAACTTTCAAGGCAAAGAAAATTGCGTATTCCGCTAAAAATCCAAAGAACACGAAAATTGTCAGCGATTAGCAAGCTTAATGCAAAATGTTAAAAAATTATGGGTCGTAAAAGTTTCTTAATTAAGATACTAACTATCACGATCATAATCATTTCTCTTTTTGTCTACCTTATTGCCCATTTGTATTATCTTCAAATAGATCAACACAAAGAACTATATGAGAAGGCTAAAAAGAAATATACTGCTGTCAAAAAAATGAAGGGTTCGAGAGGGGAAATATATGACAGAGAAGGCAATCTGCTTGTAGGAAACATTCCCTGTGTTGATGTCAGAGCAGACCCTAACCTTATAGGCGACAAGTACGAATCCAAAAAAACCGCAAGATTTTTTGCATCAAAATTAAAAATTCCTTATGGCAAGCTTCTAGAAAGATTTAACAGAAAAAAGATAGACGAAAAGGAAATACATGAAGTAATAATTAAAAACCAAATATCTCTGGATGAAGCAAATTATTTAAAAGAAGAGATCAAGAAAAAGAAAATAAAAGGGATTTTCTTTTTTGACAGCACCAAGAGATATTACCCTAAAGATGAACTGCTTTCTAATGTGCTAGGATTTATAAATTCAGATGATGTGGATTCCATACCGATTTCAGGCATTGAAAGTGCTTATAATAGTATTCTTTCTCCGGCGCAATCAAATTTGACCGTATATGAAAGAACAAGAGACGGTATTCCTCTTTCCTATGGCAATAACCGTTTTGAAGACAAGAAAGAAGGGGATAACATTTATCTTACAATACATGAACCTCTTCAGTCGATTCTCGAGGAAGAACTGGACAAGCTTATGGAAAAATGGAAACCCAAAACCGTTTATGCGGTTATGGTTGAACCCAGTACCGGCTCCATAATTGCAATGGGACAGAGACCTTCTTTCAATCCCAATAACAGAGCAAGCATGGACACGGATAATTGGCAGAATAAGATTGTTACTCAAGGATTTGAACCTGGTTCTATAATGAAACCTCTTGTTATAGCCAAGGCATTGGATTCAGGAGTTATGAAGCAAAGTACAATATTTGACTGTGAGAAAGGAAGATGGTTTTATGCAGGAAAAATACTCAGGGATTCTCATCCTTATGAGAAGTTGACTGTAGCTGAAATAATACAAAAATCAAGTAATATTGGAACAGCCAAGATAGCTTTAGAATTAGGGAAGAAAGAGCTTTACGATCTATTTGTTGATTATGGATTCGGACAGGAAACAGGATTGCCTTTTGATCCTGAAGCAACTGGTATATTAAGAAAATACGAGAAATGGGATAGTTTATCAGTTACCAGGTTTCCGATTGGACAGGGGATTTTAACCACACCAGTTCAGATATTAAGTGCATACACAGCTCTGGCAAACGGGGGAGTGAGAATGAAACTCAGGATCGTTGATAAAATTGAAAGCAGCGATAATGGTAAATTATATAATTTTCCTATAAAAAAAGGAGAGAGGATATTTAGTGAAGAAACGGCAACAGAAATAGTGGAAATGATGAAATTGGTTACAGAAACAGGAGGTACTGCTACGAAGGCTCATATTCCGGGTTTCAAAGTAGCCGGAAAAACTGGTACTGCCCAGAAATGGGTAAATGGAGAATATTCGCATTCTCAATTTGTTGCAAGTTTTATAGGATTTGTACCTGCTGATAATCCTGCATTCGTTCTGCTTGTATCTCTTGATGAGCCGCAGGGAGCGAGTTATGGTGGTATAGTTTCAGCTCCTGCTTTTGCCCAGATTGCTGAAAAGGCTTTGAAATATATGGATATAATGCCTACTGAGGCTCTAGATGCCAATACTGCTAAAAATCAATAATATTATGATTTGATGGGATATATCGCTTAATGCGGAATAATGACGAAAAGCTCAGATATCTTTGATCAATAAATTGAGTTCTGAATTTTCCTGAAGAGCTTCTAGTTTTTTCAGAAGAGAGTCAAATTTTTCACTTTGGGCGTAAGGGAAATTGAGAGTTTCCTTATAATTAAGAAGTTCCAGCTTTGAAATGACATATCTTACAGAGATAGTAGTAATACATTTTGAAGGCTGGTAACCCTGGGAAGTATTACTATTCGTGCTAACAGGCGAGATGATCTTGGCAGAAACCAAACTATTAAGGATTTCTCCTGTGAGATTGTAGGGAAGTTGTAGTTTTGTTGAGAGTTCTTTTGCGTTCATCGCGGTATCTTTTACCTTGAAGTTATCAACTATTGCTTTCATGGTCATAAGTGCCAATATTTTTCTTTGGCGGAAACTTATATTTTTTATCGAGTAATCAAATTCGTGAAGTTCAATTGTGTCAATATAAAATGAGAGCTGGGCTCCGGCAAGGACTATAATCCAGTTTGCCTGAACCCAGAGAAGGAATAGAGGCAAAGCTGCAAAAGTTCCGTAAATGCCATTATATTTGGTTATAAATAGTTGGAGGTCAAAATATGTAAACTGAATTATATTGAAGATAGTTCCAACTATTATTGCAGGAATTATGGCTGAAGTGAGCTTCATTTTGGAGTAGGGCATAATCCTGTAAACGAAAGTAAGAAGGATCCATATGGCAAGATGAGAGAAAATAGTCGGGAAGAGAATGATTATATATTTTGGAAGATAGTTGTTTACTCTCATATCTGATGAAAGAAAAGCCGTAAAACTTGCTGAAACTACCAGTAGAATAGGGCAGATGAAAAACATAGAGAGATAGTCTGTGACTTTCCTTAGAAATATTCTGCCCTGCTTGACCCTCCATATTTCATTGAAAGCATTTTCAATATTGCTGAAGAGTTTGATTATTGTCCATAGAAGAAGGATAACGCCAATTCCAGCAATAAGCCCTCCGGCTGTTCTTGATAGAAGATTTTCGGAGAAAGTAAGAATTTTATCCAATACTTGCTGCTGGTTTTTGAGTATATCCATCAATTCCAGCCTGAGCTTATCTTCAAGTCCAAAACCTTTAGCAATCGCAAACGCCAAAGCTGCTACAGGAACTACAGAAAAAACAGTGTAAAAAGTAAGGGCTGAAGCTTTGAGATAACAATTATTCTCTCTGAAACCTCTTATTGTAAGCGCAATTATCTTGTATATCCTGATAAAAAGAGTTTTGATTTTTTTCCCTTCAGTTTCAGAATACTGCCAGATATCCTGTGATAAGGTTCTATAAAATTTCTTAAACATAGTTTTATCCTAGTCTGGTTTTCAGTTTTAGAATTCGGCTATCTAAGCGAAAATATTTTTTGGTATTATTTCTTTTCAAAACGGTTTTCTGTGCCGTTCAAAAGCCTTATGATATTGGATTTATGTTTAATAATTGCTATCAGGCTCACTAAAGCGACAAAGATCTGAAGCGTGGCAGATATCGGATAAACTCCTGTCTGTGAAAGGACAGTAGTAGCAATGGAGACTATTACAGCGGCCAATATGCTTGCTAATGAGACATAGCGCGAAATTTTAAATATAAGAACCCAGAATATCAGGCCAATAAGTACTGCCAGCGGGCTTAAGGCTAGAAGTGCTCCGGCACCAGTCGCTACTCCTTTTCCTCCCTTGAATTTAAGGTATATCGGGAAAATGTGTCCCATAAATGAACCTACAACAGCCAATATTATACATATATCTGCTGAAGATGAGCTGAGAACTATATATTTTGGGAGAATAAAAATAGTTAGGAATGAAGGAAGGAATCCTTTTAGGAAATCGAGAAGAAAGCAGAGTTTGCCCCATTTGCTTCCAACAACTCTGGTGACATTTGTGGAACCGATATTTTTACTTCCGTGCTCTCTGATGTCTATTTTATTGGCTTTGCCGATAATAAAACCCCATGGAATTGCCCCGAAAAAGTATGCTATAAAAAATATGGCTAGCATTTCAGTAATCAGCATAAAATTGCTCCTTTCTGTCAGATTTAGTGAAAATTTAAATCAATTGCATATGATATTAAGTATAATCTTTTTTCCCTGAAATTAATAATAAAAATCTAAAAGAAATCTATGAGTAAAAAAATAAATCTTGAAGTATGTGTAGATAATACGGAATCTGTTGATATAGCTAGCCAGATTGGAGTACAAAGACTTGAGCTCTGCAGTGCTCTTGCTTTGGGAGGATTGACTCCTACTGCTTCGCTTATAAGATATGCCAGAAAAAACAGTACAATCTCTTTGCATACGATGATTCGTTTGAGGGCAGGAGATTTTTGTTTTTCTGAGAAAGAAATTGATGCTATGCTTTACGATATAGAAGTTGCGTATGCTATGGGGACACATGGAATTGTAATAGGCGTTTTAAAAAGTGACTTCACGATAAATACCAGGGCAGTCGAAAAAATAGTTACTTATGCAAAGAAGCTAAGTCTTGAAGTTACTTTTCACAGGGCGTTTGATTCTGTTCCGGATATCAGAGAAGCTTTAAGTCTGTTAATTGACCTTAAAGTAAAAAGAATTCTTACTTCTGGCTCAAAAAATACGGCGATTGAAGGAGTTGAACTTATAAGGCAACTCAATGAGTTTGCGGCAGGAAGAATAGAAATTATGGCCGGAAGTGGAATAAATGCATCCAATGTTTCAGAAATAATCAACAGAACCGGTATCAAAGACATTCACGCATCGGTGGGGGAGAAGGTAAACAAATTTAAACAAACTTTACTTAAACTAGGCGCTGAATCTTCAGATTTTAGCTATCAAAGAACAAGTTTAGAAAAACTTACTGCTTTGAAAAGAGCAGTATTATAATGATATTATTTTAATTTCCTACCTATTAATAAAGCTCGAAGAGTTTCTTCCACTCTGTGTTTTAAAAGGACGGAGGCTATTTTCGGATTCAGGATTTCTTCAAGTTTTGCAGGATAGTCCTGGATTGAGGAAAGATAATCAATCCCATAGGCATGAAGCCCATATGCATCTTCAGAAAGGGCGCCAGATATAAGGAGGACGCTTTTATTGTATTTTTTAGCCAGTTTAGCTACACCGAAAGCGACTTTTCCATTAGCTGTCTGAATATCTGTTTTTCCTTCGCCGGTGAAAATGATGTCAGAGTTTTCAATTGCTTTTTCCGCGCCGATAGTCTTAAGTATGTAATCGACTCCTGAAACAGCTTTTGCATTGAAGAACTGCAGGAATGCATATCCCAAACCACCTGCCGCGCCTGCTCCGTTTTCAAGAGATTTGTCGAAACCGAAGCTATGTGCTGCAATTTTCGCAAATTGAGCGATTCCTCTGTCAAAAAATTCCAGGTTCTCTTTGAGTACTCCTTTCTGAGATCCGTAAACATATGTGGCTCCGTTTATCCCAAACAAGGGATTTTTTATATCGCTAAGTATAGTGAATTCTGATTCATAAATGCGTTTATCCACATTGCTGCTGTCTATAAAGACAATCTTCTGGATATTGAAGAGAACTCCTGTTAATCTTTTCTTTTCAGCGTCAAAGAATCTATAACCGAGTTCTTCAATCAGCCCCAATCCTGCGTCGTTAGTACCACTTCCGCCAAGACCTATTGCGAATTTCCTATATCCTTTTTCGAGAGCAAATCTGATTTGTTCGCCTAACCCTTTTGTCGTTTTTAATTCTATATTTTTTCTACTTGATTGAGGAAGGCCTACAGTCTGGGAGCATTCAATAATTGATATGTCATTTAAAAAGCCTAATTTTGATTCGACTTTCAACCCTTCGAGATTTGTGAATTTAGAAGAAACCTGGCACCCATTTGTTCCAGGCATTAGCGCATCAAGAGTTCCTTCTCCACCATCAGCTACTATAAAACTTTTTATCTCTGATTCGGGGATGACTTTCAAAATAGCTTTAGTCGAAATATTTATAATTTCTTCTGAGGACATACAGCCTTTATAAGAGTCAAAAGCCAAAACTATATTCATTAATTAGAAGCCTTTTATATTGTTTTATTAAATATGTTACCAATCTATTGCAGAAGATAAGATAAGTATATCGATCATATCATTTCTTTATAGTTTAATATGTGATTAGAAGTTGATTTTCAGTTTTATTTACTTATAAGTTTATAATGAGTTGTGTTTTAAAATCCAAAACAAATTAGCAAAGGTAATTACATGATTCCTACTAACAATCAGAAACTCATTAACTGGGTGAAAGATATCCAGGCAATGTGTGCGCCAGATAGTGTTGTTTGGTGCGACGGCACAAAAGCTGAATACGATCAGATGATTAAAATTGTAGTCGATGGAAAACTTGCGAAACCTCTTAAAAAGCGCCCAAACAGCTATCTATTCCGTTCAGATGCCTCTGATGTAGCAAGAGTGGAAAACAGGACATATATCGCATCTAAAAGAAAAGAAGATGCAGGGCCTACCAATAATTGGGTTGATCCTATTGAGCTTAAGGAAACTATGAAATCTCTTTATACTGGATGTATGAAAGGACGAGTGATGTATGTGATTCCTTTCTCAATGGGGCCGATAGGTTCTCCAATAGCAAAAATTGGCGTAGAAATAACAGATTCTCCTTATGTCGTTGCAAACATGCATATTATGACAAGAGTAGGGGGTAGGGTTCTTGAAGTTTTAGGGGATAAGGGCGAATTTATTCCTTGTTTGCATTCAGTGGGAAAGCCTCTTCTTTCCTGTCAGGATGACAATGGCCAGTGGCCCTGCGCTCCTCTCGATAAAAAGTACATATCACATTTTCCTGATGATCGCTCTATATGGTCTTATGGTTCAGGTTACGGTGGAAATGCGCTTTTGGGGAAAAAATGCCTGGCTCTTCGTATCGCATCAGCTCAGGCCAAGGATGAAGGTTGGCTGGCAGAACATATGCTCATTCTCAAGGTGACAAATCCCGAAGGCAAATCTAAATACATAGCTGCAGCTTTTCCTAGTGCTTGCGGAAAGACTAATCTTGCAATGCTTGTACCGACAATTCCGGGATGGAAAGTTGAAACAGTCGGTGATGATATAGCATGGATGAAATATGGATCTGACGGAAAGCTCTATGCTATTAATCCTGAAGCAGGTTTCTTTGGAGTAGCTCCTGGTACATCGATGGATTCGAATCCTAATGCAATGCATACCATCGAGAAGAATACAATCTTTACTAATGTTGCTTTGACAGAAGATGGTGATGTATGGTGGGAGGGAATAGGGTATGATGCCCCTGGAACGCTAATCGACTGGAATGGTAAAGAATGGATTCAAGATAAAGAAAACAAGGGACAGAAACCAGCGGCTCATCCGAATTCGCGTTTCACTACCCCTGCAGCCCAATGTCCTTCAATAGCTTCAAATTTTGAAGATCCTGCCGGTGTACCTATTGATGCGATACTTTTTGGCGGGCGCAGGCCTTCTACTATTCCTCTTGTCCATCAGTCTCGCAATTGGAATCATGGCGTTTTTATGGGATCCATAGTGGGCTCAGAAATAACTGCTGCTGCGTTGGACTTGAAAGCAGGAACTATCCGTAGAGATCCTTTCGCAATGCTTCCTTTCTGCGGCTACCATATGGGAGACTACTTTGCGCATTGGATTAAAGTTGGAACTAAGTCCACTCCTGATAAGCAGCCTAAATTTTTCTTTGTTAATTGGTTTAGAAAAACTAAAGAGGGAAAATGGTTATGGCCGGGATATGGAGATAACAGCAGAGTTTTAAAGTGGATATTTGAGCGTTGTGACGGAGTAGGAAAAGCAGTGGAAACCCCTATTGGCTTTATGCCCACACTTGATGCAATAGACAGGCCAGAATCAGTATCAGCACAGGATATGCAGGAACTGCTCTCTTTAGATAAGGATGGATGGAAGAAAGAACTTGCCGATGTAAGAAGCGAGCATTATCCGAAATTTGGCTCGAAACTCCCTAAAGAACTACACGCTCAGCTAGATGATATAGAAAAGAATCTGTAAAGGAAGATCAGGACAAAACCCGGCTTTTTTAACCGCCGGGTTTTTATCAGATATCTTTATTCTTTATAAGTTTTTTTGCAATCTTGTCGCGTTTCTTATAGAGAAATAAACCGAGCTTTTTGGATATCATATGAAAGGCTATTATTAGGACTACAAGGACTCCCAGAGCTATATAAATTCCTTCTTTCATCTGTTTCATATACTCTTCAAGAACAGGTATATTGGAACCGAAAAAGTAACCAACAAGTATCCACACTGGAACTGAGATAAACGCAGCGAAACTGTCAATGAGGAAAAACTTTATGAAGGATTTCCTAAAGACACCCATTGAAAAATAGATTGGAGTTCTGAGGCCAGGCATAAAACGCGCAAAAAATATCATATAACTTCCATATTTTCTTGAAACTATTTTTGCTCTTGCCAGGTTTCTTCTTCTTAAAATTTTTGAAATGATTTTTGTTTTCAGGAGGCTTTTTCCCCAGTATCTGCCAGCTACATAAGCTATGCAATCGCCGACTAGTACGCCTGACATTCCGACAAGTATTGTTTTCCAAATGCTTGTAACATGGTATGAGACCAGAATACCGCTGACAGTCAGTGTTATGTCTTCAGGAATAGGAAGACCAAGTCCGCAGGCAAGAAGTACAAGGAAAACTACAAGATAGCTGTAAGATTCATAAGGGAGAATCAGTTGAAATAAGCTGGATAGCATCAATCTCCTTTTACGCTGTTAATGTGTGAAAGAGCCTTATAAAGCGCTTGAGTGCCAAGGTTTTCCAAGCCTATTGCGGAGGCAGAAATATAAAGCTGGTTAGCCAGAGCAAGACCAGGAAGAGAAAGGTTCATTCTGCGGGCTTCTTCTAGAGCTATTCCCATATCTTTAATAAAATGTTTTATAAAGAAACCAGGGTCAAAATTTTTATTTATTATCCTTCTTCCGAGATTGTTTAATGAAAAAGAGGCAGCAGCTCCCTGTCCAATTATATCAACTAACTTATTTTGATCCAATCCTGCTTTTTGTGCATATAAAAGTCCTTCTACAACACCCACCATAGTTGATGCTATAACTATTTGGTTTGACATTTTAGTATGCTGTCCTTTTCCGGGACCGCCCATAAGGGCAATATTCTTGCCCAGAAGCTTGAATAGAGGCAGGATTTTATTAAAGGTTTCTTCATCACCGCCTACCATTATGCTTAAAGTTGCTTCCTTTGCTCCAATATCTCCACCTGAGACAGGGGCATCAAGAGACCCAATATTTTTATTTTTGGCTTCCTTATAAATTTTTTCAGCAAGAGCAGGAGTAGAAGTGGTCATATCTATTATGTTAGAACCATGTCTGGCTCCCGCTAGAACTCCATTGTCGCCGAGGTAAATATCTTTCACATCTGCAGGGTAGCCTACTATAGAAAATATAATATCTGAATTGTTAGACACTTCAGCAGGAGATGAACATACTTTTGCTCCTAAAGAGGCAAGGAATTGAGTTTTGGATTCAGTTCTGTTATAAACAAAGGCATTATATCCTTTTTTAATAAGGTGAGCGCACATTGAGTTACCCATGACTCCTGTTCCAATCCAACCAATCTTCATAGTTTCACCTTGGTCAAAAGTATTATAAAGTAATTTTAAAAAGTTTTACCAATAAGTTCTGATAGAGATCTTTCGCTGTCAGCTTTCATTATTTCCTGAAAGAGGTCTTCCATTTGACCATCCATAATAGCAGGAATATTGAAAACTGATATAGAGAAACGGTGATCTGTGATCCTGTTTTGAGGAAAATTATAAGTTCTTATTCTTTCACTCCTGTCACCGGTACCTATTTGCTTTCTCTTGGAATCAGCATGCTTGCTAGCTTCTTCCTGTTGTTTTGTCTCCAGAAGCCTGGCTCTAAGTATGCGAAGAGCCGTAGCTTTATTTCTATGTTGAGACTTTTCCTGCTGAGAAGCAACACTTACTCCAGTAGGAATATGTGTAACTCTTACGGCCGAATCAGTCCTATTAACATTCTGACCGCCTGGGCCGGATGATCTGAAATAATCAAAACGCAGATCGTCCGGTTTAATATCTATTTCAACTTCTTCTGCTTCAGGCAGGACTGCAACTGTAATAGTGGATGTATGAATTCTTCCTCCAGCTTCCGTAAGAGGTATTCTTTGTACTCTATGAACACCGCTTTCGTATTTCAGATAAGAATAAATACGGTCGCCTGTTATAGAAAAGATTACTTCCTTTATTCCTCCTACAGCGTTACTGGTAAAGTCAAGAAGCTCATGTTTCCATCCTTTTATTTCAGCAAATCTGCAGTATGCCCTGTAAAGTTCACCTGCAAAAAGACCTGCTTCATCTCCTCCGGCAGCAGGCCTCATTTCCACAATTATATCGCGGTTATCGTTAGGATCTGGTGGCATAAGAAAAATTTTGACTTTATTTTCAAGAACTGAAACTTCTTTTTGGAGTAATTCGAGGTCAATTGCAACCATCTGCTTCATCTCTTCGTCCTCTTCAGTCTGCAGGATATTTTTGTTTTCTTCAATTTGTTTGAGAACAGCTATCCATCTGTCGAATGTAGAAAGTAGTTCAATAAGTCTTTGTCTTTCACGGGAAACTTCTTTATATTCAATTTGTTTCGTGAATATATCTGGTTCAGTAAGTCTTCTCTCCAGGATTTCAAATCTTTCTTTCAAGGATACAATATGATTGGATATGTCTGACGGGATCATTTTCTGAGAATTGGACTTTTTCGAGTATAAAAATTATACGGATTCAAAATTGAATCCGTAAAAGAAGCTAATTAGCTGTGTGTTATTTAATTCCGTAACGCTTGCGGAATTTTTCCACGCGACCGGCAGTGTCAACAAGTTTCTGCTGTCCGGTAAAAAACGGATGGCAAGCTGAGCAGATACCGAGCTTCTGGTCAGGGATAGTAGATTTTACTTCCCAAACTTTACCACAGGCACATGAAACCTTTGCATCTGTGTATTTTGGATGAATGTCTTTTTTCATTTTTGTAACTCCATTGTATGTAAATTGAAATTATACGCAAAAAAGAAGTATCAAATTAGTACTCACAAGAGAAAAATCAAGAAAGTATTAGATTGAGAATGCTAAATTTATGAAAAACAGCTGAATGTAACAGGTTTTCAGTTTACGACAAAAGTCTGTCTGCGGTTAGGTCCTACAGAAATAATTCCAATATCTGATTCAACAAGTGCAGCTATTTTTTGAAGATATTTTTTTGCATTTTCCGGAAGATCACTGAAAGAGCATGCTTCAGATGTAGGAGTATCCCATCCAGGATATTCTTCATAGACTGGGACAGCTACTGCGATATCTGCCGTATCTGATGGCATGTCACTAACGATTTTGCCATTTACATTGTAAGCGTTACAAATTTTAAGAGTCTTGTATCCGTCTAGCACATCGAGTTTTGTTATAGCGAGTTTGTCTATGCCGTTAATCATACAGGAATATCTAGCAGAAACGGCATCAAACCAGCCGCATCTTCTTGGTCTTCCAGTTGTAGCTCCGTATTCCCTACCTGAGGCTCTTAGCTTTTCTCCTTCGTCTCCGAAGAGTTCGGTAGGGAATGGGCCTTCTCCTACTCTTGTGCAGTAAGCTTTCATTACTCCCACAACACTGTCAATGTATTTAGGAGAGAGGCCAGAGCCTGTGCAAGCTCCGCCTGAAGTAGTATTGCTGCTTGTGACAAAAGGATATGTCCCGTAGTCAACATCTAACAGCATTCCCTGAGCTCCTTCAAAAAGAATATTCTTTTTGGCTTTTGCCATTTTATTGATTGTCAGAACTGTATCGGTAATATAGGGTTTGAGGAATATGGCAGCATCTGCAAGCTCTTTCCATTCTGCATTAGCATCTATGAGCTCGGCATCATGGCTTGAGAAAATTTTGTTATAGAAATCAACTTCGTTTCTGAAGCGTTCTTCAAATCGCTTTAAATCGAGCATTTCCAGGGCTCTAATTCCGCGTCTTGCGGCTTTATCTGCGTAGGCAGGACCAATGCCGCGTTTTGTTGTGCCTATTTTCTGGTTTTTATCCCTCAAACCGTCCATAAGGCTGTGATACTTAAAAATAAGATGACATCTGGTGCTTACTTCGAGTCTGCCCGTGAAATTGATTCCGGATTGTTCTAATTCTTTTATCTCTTTGACTAGAGCTTTAGGGTCAACTACTACTCCATTGCCTATAATGCATAGAGCATTGGGTCTGAATATGCCTGATGGAACCAGATGAAGGACATATTTATTGCTGCCTATCTCGACAGTATGCCCAGCGTTGTTTCCTCCCTGATATCTTACGACTACATCTACTCCTTCGGTTAAAACATCTATAATTTTGCCTTTACCTTCGTCTCCCCATTGAACACCCACAAGAACAGTAGATTTCATTAGAAGTATTCCTTAATTAATTTAATTAAAATGTCAAAGATAATAGAAAAACAGTATTATTCAGAATTAAATTATATCCACTTAGAGAATCTAAATCAACAACTCTATTGGCTAATAACCGATTTCTTGGAATAAGTTAATTCTTATGATATTATTCAGAATATTCTTTAAGTAATTGAAATATATCAAAAAAGTGCGCTTGATGAAGAGAAAAAAGAAAAACCCTATTATTGAAAATCTTGAATATTTTTCGTTGCTTCTATTTATTGAACTAGTTAGAGTCATGAATAGAAAGTTAGTTTATTTTCTAGCGGAATTTATAGGTAAATTGTTTTTTATTTTAGACAAACGACACAGAACAAGAGCTATCGAGCATATTATCCATGCAGGAGTAGCAGAAGACAAAGTATCTGCTATAAGAATAGCAAGAGCAAGTTTCGTGCATCTAGTCAAGGTTGGCGTGGATGTAATTAAATTGGATCAATTTATAAACGCTGAAAACCTTCGATCCCATTTTAAAGTCCGGTTTGAAAGTAAAGAAACTGAAGAAGCTACCTGGAATTCTGAGTCCTATGTTTTTGTTGGCGCTCATTACGGCAATTGGGAAATATCAGGATTGGCGGTTTCAGTAGGAGTTAGACCTATTCTCAGCATAATGAGGCCTTTTGATAATAAAAAAATAGGAGAATATTTTACATCAAGGAGAAAAATGTTCAGGCAGGAAATCTGTTTACAAAAAAATGCTTTGAAACATTCTATGGCAGCTATAAGAAAAGGGAGAGCAGTTGGAATAATAGCTGATCAGCATGCAGGAGAGCACGGAACATTAACTACATTCTTCGGTCACCCAGCCAGTACGCATAAAACTCCGGCTGTTCTTCATTTGAAAACAGGCGCTACTCTTATATTCGGTGCTGCCAGGAGACTTGATGATAACTTTAATTACGAATTTGCGGTATATGGACCATTTAAACTTGAGAATCCTTCAGGAGATAGAGAAAAAGACATTCTAACACTTACTCAAAAATATACATCTGCCATAGAAAAAGAAATAAGAAGAGACCCCACTCAGTGGCTCTGGAGCCACAGACGCTGGCTCGATATTAATAGATAGTGACAAAAAAAATGGTCATAATTTACGAGAAGTATTCTACTCCTGATTCGAAGATTCGCTGGTTCATGGCAGCTATATCGTAAATATTTTTGTAAAGACCTTTTCCGATTCTTTCCGAGTGTCCCATTTTTCCAAAAACTCTACCGTCAGGGCTGCTTATTCCCTCAATTGCAAAATATGATCCGTTAGGATTGTAGAGAGGCGAGGTTGTCACAATTCCTTCAGGCGAACAGTAGTGCGTTGCTATCTGGCCTTTTTTCTGCATTTCAATAAAAGTTTCGGCTCTGAACTTGTTTGCCACAGTATATGGAATGAGCTTCAACTTCCCCTGAAGCTTACAGAACTGGATTTTTCACCCAGAGAAA
>MHBE01000012.1 GCA_001803205.1 Lentisphaerae bacterium GWF2_38_69
CAAGATACCCTGGTACCAATCTGGTATTAAGATATGAGAGAATCGGCGAAACATGATTGCATGTGTCATCCTTTTGTCCCCCAGATCAAGATTCCTGAACTTAAACAATGAGGTTGCAGTTGAATTTTGATGACAGACCAATAGAGTAAGTCCAATTCGTTACGAGATAACACGTACTATCTCCCTATCAAAAGAAAAACAAAAATATATTATCTTTGGATAATACAGAGGGAAGTTGATGAAATTAGGTATTTGTCCTCACTGCAAAGAATTCGTCCCAGTTGAACATATTACAGAAGGCAATAAAGAATATCTTAGCAAAATATGTACCAAATGTGGCAAGACGCGATCGCTTATCTCGAACAATGCTGCTCAATACGCTAAAAAAAGAAACATGATGCTTAACTACGAATATGAAGGATGTTCGTTAAACTGCCTTAACTGCAACCATAAACCCCCAAATATTGTGTTTATTGAGACCACCAACCGCTGTAACATGAACTGTCCTATATGTATTACTAATGTGCCTTCTATGGGATTCCAGTTTGAACCGCGCATGGAATACTTTGAAAAATTATTTAAACATTATTCAGAGTTTGAACCTCCTCCTCCAATGCAGCTTTTCGGGGGAGAACCAACAATGCGCGACGATATTTTCGATATTATAAAGCTGGCAAAAAGCTTTGGCCTTTCAGTCAGGCTTGTCACCAACGGCCTGAAACTCGCGGATAAGGACTACTGCGATAAAGTCGTGCAAAGCGGTGCACAAATACTCATTTCTTTTGACGGTCTGAAAAGAGAAATGTATCAGAAACTGCGAGCGTTTCCGGGATCACTTGATTTAAAATTAAAAGCACTCGAAAACCTCTCTGAGCATAAAAAAACAAAAGTTGTGCTCATGACGGTTATAGATAAAAATATGAACGGCGATGATATGTCATGGCTCCTTGAATACTGCTTAAAAAACCCACACATTATACGAGGAATTTACCTTATGCCGCTTACTCATGTATGGGAAGAAGAGCGCCTCTCATACACGCCAGACAGAACCACACAGGAAGATGTGGAAAATATCATCGACAAAGCAGTAGGAGGAGATGCTCAGATTTATCCTGTGAGCTTGATCAGAAAATGGGAACACCTTGCTAATATTTTCAAACTCAAGAATATGCATTTTCTAGGAGTACACCCTAACTGTGAAAGCTTTACCCTCCTTATTTCTAATGGTAAAAATTTTTTACCGTTCACGCGCTATCTTAAAAAAGGAATTCTTTCGCTTATAGATGATCTCGAATTGTTGGATAAAAAGTTACAACCCTATACTCCAACTACTATATCCAAATGGCAAAAATATCTGACTATTGTCTCTCTCGTAAAACTTTTCTTTAAACACGCAAACTTGAATGCTATTGTGAACGCAAAAGGATTGAAATCCGTCGCACGATGGGTAAGTATCCTGGGACATATTGCACTAGGCAAAAAGCTCAAAGACATTATTAAAGAAAAAACCGAAATAAGAAGTACTTTTAAGGTGTTAATTCTACCTTTTGAAGATAATGACACACTAGAAAGCGAACGCCTTCAGGAATGTTCTTCCTGTTTTGCCTATGTGGATGTAAAGACGAACAGCATAAAATCAATCCCTTTTTGCATCTGGGAAAAACATAAAAAAGTCATAATGAAAGATATGGCTGAAGTCTTCAATAAAGAAGGCTACGACAAAGGTCTTTCAAGAAAAAAATTAGAACTTTAAAATATAGAGAATTTTGTAGAATGACGCCAAATAAATTTCACTACTATGACGGAAAGATATATAAATGCATTTTTGATCCAGTCTTGAAAGAAGTAAGAGCAATAATTACCGAGCAGATTCCATCAGGCAGCAAAGTTATCGACATAGGATGCGGTACCGGAGCGCTGGCTTTTAAGCTTGCGAAGTCATGTGAACTAGTAACAGGTATAGAACTTTCTTCCAGAATGATAACATTTGCAGATAAACGCCGCCGTGAAAAAAAAATCGATAATATTGTATTCGTTCATTCCGACGCCGCTTATTTGCCAAGCATAAAAGATAAAAAGTATGACTATGCTGTAATGTCCATGATAATGCATGAGCTGCCATTAAAATACCGCTCAGGTATTCTTAACGAGGCTGTTCGCATAGCAAAAAAAATCATTATAGCTGATTATTCAACTCCTCTGCCTTTTAACCTGCATGGGACTATTGTACGAGCAGCAGAGTTTTTTGCAGGCATTGAACATTTTTCAGGTTTCAGAAGTTATCAGAAAAACGGAGGAATTTATGGGTTTCTTGAAGAGAAAGCCTTACAGGTAAAGTCACAACTAAACGACAGCAGCGGCGTATTTAGCATAGTCCAAGCACAATAGCCTAGTTTTCAAGTGTTATAAATTTACTTATTTTTCTTTGATTGATCCAATGAGCTTTTTATTTCCGAAGATACATATTTCCTGAAATCCGGTGATTTTTTTTCATATGCCCTGGTAAGAGCTCTCAAATAACCGCTATCATAATAAATCCATCCACTTTGACTTTCTATAGCCGAAAATGTCTTGATTGAAAGAGGCATTCCTTTTGAATCATATATCTGAGCATCGAATGTCAGGTAAGAGAAGCCATAAGTGTTAGGAACCCCCATTGCCTGAGGAATAAAACCGATGATGCTAAGCCCGAACATTGAATATTTAGTTTGCCAATCCATCCTTTCGATGGAAATTTTAATTATAAAATCGGGAAGTTCTTTTCCAGTAATAAGAGTTGAAATCTCTGCAGAGTCAGGAGATGCAACAACTGTATTGGCAATTCCTGATGCCTGGAGGTCTTCAGAAACAAGCCTTGCAAAGTCTGCTTCATAATCATAATTATACCCATTAGCCACATATACAAAATGTTCCGGTTCTTCAATTATTCTAATATACGGAACAAACGGGATATATGCCTCATAAACGGGTGTCGTTCCGGCATGTCCTCTCATATCAAGAGGCTTCATAACAACTATCTTTTTGACTAAAGGCTGTTCATCAATCCTCTTGTCAGGAGTATATCCGTAACTTAGTGATGGATACGAACATCCCTGAATAAAAGCTGCTAGAGCTGATAGAAAGAAGAAAAAAAGCGTTTTGGTTTTTAAATCCATAATGAATATCACTCCTGAATCTTTCTTATTTCCTTCTCATCACGCCACTCTATTATACCCGTTTTGAGATTTTTCAGGCTCATTGTGAACTTATAATAAACATTGATACCCCCATTGGTCTGCTTTTGTTTTATTTCAGATAAATTTGACACAAGCAGATATTCAGGAGCAAGGTTTGTTCCGTATTGAGTCGCGGTATTCTGGTCATACAAGCCGCTTTCCTGCTGATTTTTTATTTCGTCTATGGTTTCCTGATTCGAAGCTTTGTCAGTGAAACGGAATTTTCCGGAACGAAGAAGTTTTGTCACGATAGAATCTGTGAGAGACTGTGTGTCTATATGCTGCATTGTTTTATTATTAACCCTGGCAACTTCAAGAATAGGTCTGCGGTTTCTTGTAGCATCAACTATCGGAGGAAAAGTCATGAGTGAATTTACCATAGTTGAAGCTATCTGCTGCAAATCGCTTGACCCGAAATCTGTAGAAACCGGTGTTGCCGACCCGGCATCCCCGTATTTTACTGTAGACTGACAGGAAACAAGAATTGAAATGAGTGCGAATAATGTAGCAAGAAAAGCAATTTTTGAATATTTATTTTCCATATTAGTTATACCACCATAGTTTTAATTTAATAAGTTCTATTAGAATAATGGTTTGAGTCTCCACTTGATGACAGAATCGCTATCATCTGCTTCACGGATCTTTATTTTAAAGGATTTTGCTGAGGGATTGGGAGCCAAACCTTGAATCGTTCTTGTTTCTCTTCCATTCAAATAGATCGGCATCCAGGCAGTGCTTCCCTCGTCGACTTCCATTCCATCAGAGTCGAACCATGAGAATTTATACTCGAGAGTATAGGGATTACTTATACCGTTTTCAAGCTGCATATTTACCTTGAGCAGCCCATTAACAAATTTGCTTTTTGTATCAAGAACCTTGATATCCACGGGACTGTTTTTGTAGTTTACAGTAGCTGCTCCCTGAGAGGAACCGTCAATGTCCATTACGGCGGTAGAGCATCCTCCGATAAAAACAACCGTTAGAGCTGTCAGAATAAAAACTATTGTTGTTCTTTTCATACATAGACCTTTTTAATTATAGTAAATTCTTATGATAAATTATTTTTCTATTATTGCTGCGAGTTAGAGGGTTCTGCCGGTTTATCTTGGGAAGCGCTTTGATCAGAAGATTCATTACTTTGAACTTCTACCTCATTATCGCTATCAAATGAAAGTGGTTTTTCTGATGATCCAGGTGTCATGGGAGCAGGTTCTGCAGGTACTCTTCCGGCTGCCTCAGGCAAAGAACCTCCTGGAGCTGAAACAGGAACAGAATATTCCTTCTGGTCTTTAGCAACTATTTTTACAATACATCCCTTTGCTACGCCAAGATCCTGTCCTTCAAGTTTCGCATAGGACTGTTTTGCATCAGATCTAATGAGTGTCCCCTTCCCCACAGATACTTCATTACGAAAAATTTCGCCTGAATCTTCATCTTTTACATCCTCATACGCAAAAAACTCTACAGCTATGCCTTGTTTGAAATCAGCCTGATTCCCACGATTTATCAGAATCTGTTTTCCGGTTATTGCTATTACTTTTGCTGGACGGATTAACTTAATTACTTCCTGACAGAGCGCGTTGGCCAGATCCTTTGCAAGCTCCACATTTAGAGCGTTGCTTCCCTGAATAAACTTTTCATTGCGCGCATCCTGCACCATTTCGTTTTTCGTCATCTGCATACTTGCTGCTTCAGGCAAATATTGTCCTGTAGTAGTATCCACTATCGCCACGGTTACTGACATATAAAGTTTGCGTCCCATTGAGAAGCGATGGATGTCCTTGTATTCCTGAATATCGACCATATCTTCAAATCCATCAATCTGAGGAAGCAAAACATATCTTGCTCCTGCCATCTTCCCGAGTTGCGCGGCATCCTTATCATTCACATCAACGGCAGTAGCAGCAAATCCCTGTTCCTGTTCAAGATCAGATTTCCTTTTGCGTTCAAGCAGTTGAAAAACTCTTGTCGCGCTTAAGGCAGAAATAAATTGAGTGTCAAGAGATTCAGCCATCCGTTTCAAAGATTCAGCTTTACCAGCAGTTGCAGCTGATTGAATTACTGAAGGCTGAATTTCGAGTTTTCCCACATATATTCCAGGCTGTTCGCCTTTCGCAAGCTCTTCGGCTTTCGCGTTCGACAGCATAAAGATAGATCCCATAAAAAGAACTGAAGCGCATAAAACATTTTTCATATATCTCATAATTGGTTTCCTTTCATATAATTCTATCAATAACGATGAATAATTCTTGTAAGCTGTTCTGCAAAACCGTCAGCTCTGATGTAACTGTTTTTCAGGAAAACTTCTCCGCCAGAAGAAAGTTTTTCCTTCGAATCCGCATCTGCCTGACTCTGCTGTTTTGCAATATCGATTTCAGCGTAAGTAGTAGCTTTTTCAAGTTCGAGAGATTGTTTGAAAGCAGCCAAATCCTTAAATTTAGCCTGTCCGTCAGCAGTGAATTCCAGAGAAACAGTAAGCTTCTGATTTGGATAAATATTCACAGTCTGCTCCCACGGCTCAAAATATTGCCTTGTTATTCTTAACTGATGCAGACCCGGTTTTGTAGTAAAGTTTCCGGGTGGAGAACCAATAGCTGCTCCATCAAGTTCCGCAGTAGCTCCCGGAACATTGCAATCAAGGGAAAATTGAACAGAAGTAGAATTTTTCAGCGATGTATTTTTTATTTTTTCGATATTCTTTGCGATATTATCAGCGAGGACTGAAGTTCCTGAAGTCAGCAGTTTGTCAACAATATTATCCATCAGGATAGAGATACTCTGATTCTGATTAATATTTAGCGATGGCGTATACATATCCCCATAGATTGATTGCCCTGTCGTTCCATCCATAACTATGATAGTCAGGGGAAGGGTAAAAATATCAACTTGATTATTGGTCTTATAAATCGTTCCCTCTCCATTAAAAACTTTTCTTTCATGCCCCAGCTTTCCCATCGAAGCAACAATCATGTATTTAGCATCCAGGATTTGTGATATGCGTAGAGCTGATGATTTAGCAATACCTCCATCTTTGGTTTCAGCTGTCATAGAATGTTCAGGCTCACTATTTTTAGATACTTCTCCAGCAGTTGTCATACTGCTATTTGTCGGCGTAGTGGTAGCCGAAACCATAAATGACTGGGCGTATTTATAAATATTGTCATCGGATTCGTCAGATTCGCTGAATTTCTGAATTATATCTTTCCAGGTCATGACAGAAATTCCTTTATCTGCTAATTTTGAACACAGCATATCATTAAAAGTATTAATCTCGTTATTCAGCTCCTTTCCTCCATTATTTCTAACGAACACAGCTGTTTCCAACGAGCTGTTGTCTGAATCTTTAGAGGTTTTTAATTGTCCTCTAACGATTCCTGTGTCAGGATCAATGGCAAACAAAATTACGGAAAAGCTTAACGCTACTGTTATTAATAAAACCTTTATCAGTATCTTTTTTTGATTCATGAAACACACTCCCATCGTAAGTATTCAGTAAACTATGTTATCAAACAAACGGGCAGCTCGGAGATCTGTCCCTACCTTAATTCAACCGCATTGAAGAATAGTTTATCAGATTCTTTCTCCATTTCGATAGTTTAGTCAAGCTTAATTATCATTACGGGAACAGAAGTTTTTTCCGGAGTACTTAAATATAAATTTAAAAAGGTTCTGTTTCATTTGATGAAGGGATAAAATCAATTTCAGAGGAAAGCGGTTTGACTCTAGTTGTTTTAATTTTGGAGAGCTTTGCTGTCAGTTCCGGCATCATTGTGTTTATGCAGTTCTCCATGGCTTCGAGTAGTACATCCTGATATTCTCCAGCTGTAGTAAAAACAGGAATAGCTGAAGCTTCTCCCTGGTAGGATTTGGAGAAAACTACTCTGTTATTATCTTTCAGGTAAATATATATAGAGACATCTGCCTTATATGAAAAACCATGTATATCGCAATAAAGTTGCGTAAGAGTAGAATCTATTACAAACCCGTCTTTAGTAGTTTCCTCCGCTTTTACCGCGTTGTACCCTGCTGCCCTGAGATTTTCTATTAGCGTTTCCTGAACCCACTCTTTAACAGGCCTTTTGGCCAAAACATCCGCTGTATGTATTCCAAAACCATTTCTTACATATCCGATAAAGTTAGGGTTTACCCCTCTTATATCTTCCGGTTCCGACACATGTACTATTTCAATATCGGTTTTGGTTTCAGTATTCATTTCCTGAGAGGGAACAGGTGTAAACTCAATTTCACGATCGTAAAACGCGCATCCCCCGCAAGTCAGAAATAGCGGGATTGACAACATCGATATGATTTTAAATAAAGATTTATTCATTCCAAGAAGCAGTATATCATATGCGGCTATTTTTTTTGACGCTTTTTTAGTTCATTTCTTACTTCATTTAACTGGTTCATTATTTTTATCCGGTTAGTTTCCAGCTGTTCTCTCAGCATCTCCTTCCTTTTATATTCTTCATTAAGAACGCAATAGTTTGTCCAGACAAGGGCTGTATCAAGTGTATTTTTTGTTACCGTAGTAACACCGTAAAGAGGTGAAGGCGTAAACTTTGTCGGAGCAGATATAATTGAATCTCCGATCATCAGGGCGCCTTGCTCTGCAAATTCTTTGAGTTCTCCTTTATCTGCGTAGTCAAGCAGATCTAAAGTATCTTTAGCCTTAGAAACTTGTCCAACATCTTTTGACAATCTTATAGCGTCAACAGAATCTCTCATGGCTTCAATTTTATCTGCGCCGGGCTGAAACTCTATTGCTCTGTGAATCATTCTTTCAGAATTCCTGTCTGCAGCCAAAGAAGTGTACCCCATTGCTATACTCATTACTGCATCAGCGGTTGCTTTAACTGCTTCCTCTTTGCCGGCAATTGCGTCACTTTCCACATTGTTGAAGCCCTTTACATTGTCAGTCATCAAGTTCAGATTCTGTTTAAGCGCTTCAGTCAGTGCTTCTTTCTTTTTTTCCAGTCTTTCACTGCTCATAGACGCATACGGATTTGGTTTTGATTCATCTGAGATGATAGGCGAGCCATAAAGTAAAGAATCGTCTTTCCTTAGCAATTCAGGCATTGAGTACTTTGATTCATGCAAATCAACAGCAGCAGGATTACTGGACATTTGGGACTTGTCTTGCTCAGGAGTAAATGGATAATCTTTAACATCATCAGGCATATCCAATCTGGATTTATTTTCTCCTGCCGCAAAAGGATAATCTTTGATATCGTCCGGAATATCCCATTGGGATTTGATTGTCTGAACGGAAAGGTCTTTCTTATTTGATCCCGAATTAATTTCCTGAGAACTGCGGATATTGTCAGCTTCATCCAGAATGTTTCTGCCCAGATTAGCATCAGGTTTACGGAAGAGGTTCGACAAGTGGGGATCATCCGCAATTGTTCCAGGTCCGTGAAGTCGACCGTCCGCAGGACGAATAGAAACTCCATGAAACATATAGTCTCCAAAGGGATCAATCGTCTGAAGGGTTTTCTGGTTATTTTTGAACATTTTCTGCTGATTTTGAAGCATCTGTTTTTGCATATTCTGCTTCAGTTGCTGCTGCATTTTCTGCTGTCGCTCCATCATCTGTTTATTCATCTTCTGCATTTGAAGCTGTGTCTGCCTGGCCCATTGGGTTTTTGCCTGATTCCAAGCGCTTTCAGCTTCATTTAAATAGCGATTTACTTGCGCTCTGTCCCCACTTTTCAAACCTCTTGCAGACTGACGAGCCTGACTAAAAGCATCATTGACCTGGCTTTCCCATTGAGCTTGATATGCAGCCTTTGTCTCAAAGGGCAAAACAATTAAAATAAGCAGAAAAAAAGGTAAGAAAATCTTCATTAGTTAGGCAATGATTTACGAATTTCATTTTGCTCGTTGTCGAGAAGGTATTGAAGTTCATAATATCTTTCAATTGCTAAATCAACTTTGTCTGTTCCCTGAATAGCAGCCATATAAGCCTGGATATGAAAGAGTGCTTCCCTGTACTGTTTCAATGACGCATAAACAGATGACAAACTCAAATGAATATCCGGAGAAAGCGGTGCGTATCTAAGCGCCCATTGATATTGAATAAGGGCATTTTTTATATCTTGAGCATTTTGCGCATTCTTCAAAATAGCTTGTCCTCTTAAATAGTAAGGCTGGGCTTCTTTTGAAAGCCTGGGAGGATTCTGCATTTTTGCGATATAGGCCATATTTTTAATAGTAAGAGTATTGTAAAGTTCACCAGAAGGCAGTTCGGAAAGAACAGCATTCATTAGTTTGACTGCCGAAGCAAAGTCTCCTTTTGCGGCAGACTGGTCTGCTTCTGCCTGAGCGGATTTAAGATTTTCAGCTACGGACTTCAGAATCTGTTCTTTTAATATTGAAGCTGGAACAAAACCTGGCTGAAGGGCAAGGGATCTGCTGACGCATTCCGCGGCTCTCGGTAAATTGTTATTGGCAAACCAGACGCAAGCCAGGCGATAATAATCAATATCTGCCTTATCCGGCGACGCGAGACCATTTTCTATTTCTTCCATCCATTCTTTTGATTCGTCAATATGCCCGCACAAAGCGTAGGCGGCGGCGGCAAAACCTGATGATGACGACTTATTATCAATACTGCCAAAAGTTTTCTTTGCCTGTTCAATCTTTCCCTGATGAAGTTCTATAACGCCAAGAAAGTAAGTAGAAAAACCATTGTCAGAGGAAGAACTGCCCATTGCTTGTATTATTTTTTTTGCCTCATCAAGTTTACCTGCTCTAAAAAGCTCTATAGCCCACTCTTTCCGGGTAGCTTCACTATTGGAGTTTTTTATCCATTGCTCCATGTATGGAATAGCTTCTTTATAAAAACCGGACGCGGACAATATCCTGCTGAAGCTGTAATCAGTATTGGGAGTCTTGGCTTGACCTACTACCTGATCCCAATCTTTGCGTGCGGCAGAAAGAGCTATTTGTACTTCTTTTTCCATTCCAAGACTTCTGCAGATTTCTGCAATTTCCAACCAGGCAACAGGATGCTTTGGTATTGGAGAAAGAACAAGGTATCGAGAATAAAACCGAAGAGCATTTGGAAAATCCTCGTCTCTCTGCAAAGCGGATGCCTCTAAAAACAGCGTATCTATTCGAGAAGCATCAGTCGCATAAGCTTGACGGAATGCATCAAATGCCGCGCTATTTTCCCATAAAGCCAATCTAGCTTGCCCAAGGTTTTCGTAGAGCCTGGCAAGTTCTCTGGCTTTAATTACCTGAGAAGTTTCAACCTCAGACATCATACCGCCTGAAGACATAGATATTTCGCCTGGAGTATATGCCATATTCACCATAGTTTGCCCCATTTGAGACATCATCATAGTTCCTGCACCGGCTCCAGGCATCATAGGCATCATGGACAGCATGCCTGAAAGCATTTGCTGTTCCATCATTTTCTGCTTGGCTTCTTCCTGTTGCTCCTTCATCTTCCTTTCCGATTCCTGCTGAGCTTTGAATGCTGCCTGTCGGGCTTCTTTTATCTGTTCTTCAGTTTCTGATGCTGATGAAATAGGATATATTGCTATTGCATGTTCAAAAGCATCTGCGGCTTCTGAATAGCGGTGAGCTTGGAACAAGGCTACTCCCAGTGCGTTTGCCATGCGCCAACTGAGCGGATTGGCTGCCAGATTGGCTCTCGATAAATCAATAGCGTTGGCGGATGCGTTCTGGGGATTTTGTTCGGCGCTAGAAGCAACGACAAACAAAATGGTGCTTAAAAGAGAAACAGTACACAAAACTTTAATTCTCATATTTACTTCTCCAAAATTATTATTAAAATCAGATAATTTTAAAAAGGTTCTTCTGTTGCCCCTGTCGATGGAGTTTTAATTATTTCAGAAAGCGGCTGTGCTTTATAAGTCCTGTTTAAATAAGAAGATGTTGTCCAGAAAGATGGGTCTTTTTCCGTTATGGTTCCTGCCAGAGTTGTTACTATAAGCTGAGCGATAATACTCTCGTAATAATCAGTAATATTTTTTGTTCCGAACATCATCGTTCCGGATTTTTTCGGAAAGTCTGATTCTCCAGGCACTGAAATAAGAGCAGAAGGAGTTAACAAACTGATCCAGGCTTCAGATTCAATTTTTAATTCTTTATTAAGCGAAGAACCTTTTATACCATTATAACCGTTCCAGATTCCGGTTTTTATCGCGATGTTCTCACTTGTATCGCTTGGCAACGGAAGGATAAGGCCGCAAATCATTACTGTACAAAGCATCCATAGTGTTGTTTTAGTAGTATGAATGTTTGTATTTTGATTGATATCGACCCAAAGAGGAATTGCATCAGAAGAATCATCTGTAAAAAGTTCAGGATAACGGCTGACACTTTCTTTTCTGACAAGAGGAAGTATTCTCTTGTCGAAATCCTTCATGTATTCTCCTTCCCTTTTATTTTTCAGATCATTAGTGTATGAGATACCTTCGACATAAAACTTCCCTGCTGGTGAATTGAGTTTAGGGTTTTCCTGGGGTTTGATATTAGAATTTAATTTACCCGAATAACATCCGTTTAATAGAAACAGAGTGCTTATTCCCAGTACACTAAAAAGCTTCATAGATTTCATAAGTTCCATATACTTCCTGTCTATTAATTAACTTATACCAGTTCCGTTTTGTTTTTCTAACTTACACCTAGACCCGCATCCACGCAGAGCGTGGCAAGCTCCGGAGTTTATAACGCAGAAGCGTTAGCGTCCGCATATAAGAGGTGCCCACTGTCACCCGGCGCTTTCGGAGCCTTGCTAAGGCGCATGGTTAAAAAACACGCCCTACCATCCAGTGCATAGATTATTTCCCGTATTAGGTAGGACGCATCCCTGGCCGTCTCCGACTTGCTCGGGCCGTCTCCGAGGCGTTGCTCCATCTTTGGCCGACCAGTAAATCTTCCGGACTGCTCTTTCTATTATGGATCTAACCTAACCAATTGCGCGTTTTTTTAGCCATGGCGCCAAAATAAAACCAACAAGCGCAAACGCCAGACCAATATATGCCATATCGAGAAAAGCTTTTCCATAAATATTCATGGTTGCTCCCAGATTAGAAAGCAGCTCAGGTGGAACTTTGGCTAAACTTGCCACAGTCCCTGAAAATTCAGCAGAAAGACCACTGCCGATAAAGAACCATGCCCCCATCATAATTCCATACATTTTTGCTGGTGCGATCCTTGTTATCATTGCTACGCCCAAAGCACCAATTAAAAGTTCTCCTAAAGAGTAAACTATTAGATATGCTATAACCCAAAGGCATGAAATTTTACCAGTTCCATTGTCCATCAATGTGCCAACATACAAAATCAGAAAACCAAGAGTGATTATAAGTATTCCCAACGGAAATTTAGTGGTTATTGACAGGTCTTTTTTTCGCTTTTCCAGGAAATTATAAATCAATGCTAAAATTGGGCCTAGGATAATTACCGATAGTCCATTCAATCCTAAAAATACGGGAGTAGGAATATCAATTCCAAAAAGGGTTCTGTCCACATTTCTCTGCAGGAAAAGCACTACTGACTGATATAGCTGGTAATAAAGTGAAAAAAAGCCAACTGCAAGAAATATTAAAATAAGACAAACCATAATTTTTTTCTTATCCTCCTTAGGTGAGATAATTATCTCCCAAATAAGATAAATAAAAATGAGTCCGCTTAGCACATAAAAACACATTGAACCTATCTCAACATAGAGCATCATCATTGCTGACGCAAGTACGCCTAGAATACAGCAAATAACAACAATAAACCACTTGCCAGGATGAAAAGATTTCATGCCTGGAGGAGATTCCAAGTTATCTCCGTGTTTTTTAAAAAACATAAACCAGATAAATCCGAAAAATAGGCCTGCAGCAGATATAGCAAATGGGATACCCCAGCCGTATGCATCTTTGACAGGCCCGGCAATCAGAGAAGAAGAAAAACTGCCAATATTTATTCCCATGTAATAAAGCGTAAAACCGCTATCTATTCTTGGGTCATTATCCTCATAAGCGCGCCCCATCATATTAGTGGGAGCTGTCTTAAAAATTCCCGCGCCTATTACAATAAATCCCAGCGCAATAACAAATAAAAATATATTATTTGAAGGCAGTGCCAGTAATATGAACCCTGTCATTTCGAGCAATAAACCCAAACCTAAGCATCTTTTAATGCCTATTACTTTATCTGCAAGAAAACCACCAATTGCAGGAGTCAAATACCCCAATGCTATGAAAATCGCACAAAGCTTGAAGGAATCACTATCAGAAAATTTAAAAATATCCTTCAATATCAGAACTATAAGAAAGCTTATTATATAATAGCCGAATCTTTCTGACATCGCAGTTACAAAGCTTAAATTAAATACTTTAGGCTGTTTTAGTTTTCCCTTAATTTTTTCCATATCAATATGTCCTCTTTTGTGAAACAGAATCATGCGATTTTTACAATATCACCGATTCTACAATGTTACATTGAAAATTAGTTTTCCACCGTAAATGAAATATTAGTTATTCTTTAACGAATTAGTTCCTATTTCTACTATCACTTTATCTCCCGGTATAACCTGAGATACTTAGCATTACCGCAATACCGCTTTTTTTCCCATTTCATAGCTGTTTCCTTTATGTGTTAATATTATAACAAATATTCAGCTAAAAAAATGTTTTCGGATATTAGAACGGTTCCTCGTCAGTGCGAGGCATAGAGTTTTGCATATCTTTAGGTGTTTGAATATTTAAAGAAGGTTGAAGCGCTGAGGGGATTTCCCGATAAGAATTGCCTCCAGTGTATTTAGCCCAAAATGTTGAATCTCTACTCATTATTAACTTAGCAAGAGCAGAAGAAACTAGTTTAGCACTTACATCTAGATAGTATTCTTCCAATCCTTGATCGAAGCCTGAGTATTCAGGATAATCAGATTCTCCTGATATACCTACAAGGGCAGTAGGATTCCAGCTGGAGAGAAATTCCGAATGCATCTGTATATCATTGTTAAGTGAAGAACCTCTTATCCCGTCTCTGCCATTCCAGATACCTGCTTGTATTGCGAAGCTATCGTCCTTACTGCCATTGACGGGGAGGATAATGCCGCATATTCCTGCTGTACATAGGAACCATAAAAAAGATTTAAGTTCGTTAACATCGGTAGATTGTTTAATATTAACCCAAAGCGGAATAGCATTTGAATAGTCATCTGTAAATAACTGAGGATACATGCTCTGGCATTCTTTGCGAATCAACGCTTCCAAGTCATTCTTAAACCTATCTGTTGCTTTTTCGCCAACTTTATTCTTGTACACAAAACTTTCTTCATTGGAATATGAAATGCCTTCTATATAGAATTTCGTTCCATCTGCCTTGATGTCGGGACTATTATCCGGTTTAACTTCAGAAGTTACTTGTACCGATGAGCAGGAACTCACAACAAGCACACTGCATAAAAATAATGCTCTCAGAATTTTTATATTTTGCATAAACCTATTAGCTATGTAGATTTTTAGATAAAATTCATATTAATTTAGTCACTATATAGCTGGCAAAAAATTAATCAATACCTTTAATAATGTCAGGCGCATTTATAATAATCATCGGAATCCTTTAATATGTTTCGGACTCAATACTTACTTCTAACTTTAATTTCAATCTCATGTCTATTGTTGTTATCTGGATGTTCTTCAAATAACACAGCAAGGCATATGCGCTCAATTGAAGGAAATCAACCTATTGATACTGAAAGTTTATATCAGGATGGAATTGAAGGAAAAGACCTCAGTCTTGAAATGTATCTTCTGGAAAAAGGGCGTATATCTCAACTCGAAGGCAATTACAAAGAGAGTTTGAAAGCTTTTAACGGTGAAATCGATCTGCTCAAAGAAAGAGAGCTCAACGATGATACACTGCCGGGAGCAGACATCAATGCAGGCTCTGTCCTTGTCAATGACAATTTACTTCCTTATAAAGCCAGACTCTTTGAAATAGAGATGCTCAGATTATATCAAGCATATAATTATCTTGCTTTGGGAAGTATGGAAGGAGCCCTTGTAGAAGTAAGAATTTCAGACTATCTGATGCGCGAGGCCGAAAAAAATAGAAATTTGATCAATTTCCAGGAGGAAAAATTCAGAACTTCTGAAACGGCTGCTTATAAGAAAACATTTGAAAACCAATCTTTAATCGAGAGCGGAAAACTGGAAAATGATTATTTGCCGCAAGGATTTCCCGACAAATCACTTCCTGCAAATGACCTTCTGACCAGACCTGATGAGACCGAACTTTATCTCGCAACAGAACCTATAGATAATCCCTATAATGAATATCCCGCAAGTTCAGATTCTTCACATGAAAACCAAAATTATTATTTCAATCAGATAGAAGATGCCAACAATCAAAGCTTTGAAGACATGAAAGATATTCTCTCAAAAGCAAATAGTTCTATTTTAAATCCTTATATCCTTTATGTAAGCGGAGTCCTCCACGAAATGAATGGAGAAAATGACGATGCTTATATTTCCTACAAGCAGGCTCTGCTCCTAATGCCGGAAAACCCTTATTTCAGACAAGACACAATAAGGTTGGCAATCATTTCAGATAAAGAATACGACCTTGAAAAACTCAAATCTGCCTACCCGCAGGATTATATGCAGGTTGTTGCAACTAACGCATTAAAAAATAAGGGCCGCTTAGTTGTCCTCTATGAGGAAGGATGGGCTCCCGGAAAAGAACAGAAATTCATCTCTCTGGGTGCGTTTGCCATAGCTTATCCAATTTACAATTTCACATGGAATGAACCCGCACCTTTAGTGATTGATTCTGAAACAGGACTCCTTGGAACAACATCTCCGGCCTGTTATATGGGAGCTATGGCGTTGAGAGCTTTGCAAGAAGAGTCTAAGTGGAGGATAATAAGGCAGAGCGCAAGAGCTGCTTTCAAGGCAGGAGTTTATGGATCAGGCGTTACTGCCGCAGCTGTCGGAACTGCAAGTGACAACAGTTATATGCAGGCTGCCGGTTTAATGACAATGCTGCTTTCTCAAGCTTATAATAATCTCAGCGAAAATGCGGACTTGCGATCCTGGATGACATTGCCGGGAAATGCCCAAATCATGTCAAAACATCTTCCAAATGGAGAATATAAACTAGTCTTCTCCCCTCACAATTCTGATTTACAACTAAAGGAAAGAGTGGTGATATCAGAAAACAAAACAACTATACTATGGGTGGTAAAAGTCGCAAATAGAATGATTTATAAATGTCTATGGCCAAGTTCAACAGTAAATCAATAATCTCTCCCGATAGCCTCAATCAGAAATAATTGCTTTATATAGCGACAAGATTCTCCTAGATGAGAAAAGTTTATTTACATATAGAGTTTTTTCTCTAGCATTCGATGAACAGTATGAACTGGAGTAGAACGCAGATTCCAGCTCTGACAAGCCTGATTCAAGCTCATTGATTCTGAGTTCAAGTAGATCTTTTTCATCCATTCCTGGTTTAGTTATCTCTATATCGGATATGGAATCAATAATCTTATCAAAAAAGTTTCTATTAAGTGCGTACACTTCCCTGAAAGTGCGTTCATTTAAAACCATAAGGGAACGAAGCTCATAAAAAATCCATTTTAGTGAGTTCATGGATTTAAGATAATAATCTTTTTCCTCTTGCGATATTCTGCCTTTTATTGCAAGTAAAGACATCTGATTTAAAACTTTTGAAAACCCCGCGTATTTACCGAAAATAGCAGGCTTACCCTGCAAATAATCCTTGAAGGAAAGCTTCACCTTTCCGCATAGAGTTTCAATAGAAACAAGTTTGGCCTTGAAATCAGAGTCATCGCTGTATCGCCAGATAAGATTATTAAAAATGTAAACCAGAATCACACCTATTAAAGTCATGCAGAAAAGAGTCAGTAAAGGCCAGATAGAGAGTGTCGGGGTAACCCCCTCCAGCTGTCCTCCGGTATAACAATTGAGCAGCCAGATAGTAAAAGCCCACATTATCGGCTTTGTGCATGCATTTTTGAGGTAAAAACAAAAAAAGGAAATTATAAAAGTAAAAATGAAAAGCATAAATGTGTAATCCCCAAAAAACATTATAAAAATAAGAGATACAACAAGGTTGCAGAATGTAGCAAAAATTATGATAAAAAATATATCATAGTCATCAGTCATTTTGGGACGCATAAATAAAATAGCGGCAAAGGCAGACATTATAGAAACATCCAGCGCAAATCTCATTGCAAGGGTAAGCCATATGATTGTAACGATGCAAAGACCGGATTTTATTGCTTGTTTCATAAAAAGTTCCTGAAATCGAAACCTGACTTTGCATAGTGAAAATTCTTTCCAATATGTGTATTGGTCTATTAGAGTATCTGTAGTCTGGTAAATCTCTTTGATGGTTTTATTTTCTAAGGATTCTTTAATATGCATATAGAGGGAATTAAGAATTGTAATAGCCTCAAGGACAACTGATGAATCTTTATCGGGGTACGATGCTTTTTGCTCGTCCTGCTCATAATAAGAAATAAGGCTGTTTAAATCAGATCCGATTTCGGACGAAACAAGTTCAAATGCTTTGAAACCTCCATTATTCAGAGATTCTATGAGTTTATATAATTTCCCGAGTATTTGTGAGAACTTATCAGCATAGCGTTTCTGGTATTCGGAACGGAAAATGCTTAACTGTTCATAAAATCTCCAGGCATCATAGAACTGAAATTCCAAATCACCGATATTAAGATCGGCAGAAGCTTCTTCCTTCTTGCTGAATTTTCTTTCAACCTCAGTATAGTGCAAAACATCTTTTAGTTTCACAAATGCAGAATTAAGCTCCTTATATATGTTATCGAAGTTTTTTCTGTCATACTCATTGGAAGTAAATGAGTTGAAAAGAGTTGAAATGAATGAATGATATTTGAGTCTTATTTTCTTCGCCGATTCGTGCAGCGTATCTTGAATGTAATTCGGCCATAAATAGAAATTAACTATAAAAGACCAGAAAATCCCGTTTGTTATGTTCATTGCCCTGTAAGAGCCGGTGTAAACAGCACTTCCAGGTTCGCCTGATATCGTAGGAAAAGTAATTACTATCATCACATCAGCAAGAATCCACCAAAAATAATAATCATACCCTCCAGTGGCTCTTTTATATGTAAAATATGTGATATAAAGGAATATGGCTAAAGTAAAAAATATGTGGTTATTGAAAAACAATCCGTAAAAGATCAAAGCTATTACAAAGCAGATCCATGTGCCAAAGAATCGATGCAGGGCTTTTTTAACGCTGGAAGCTATGTTGGGAAGCATGACCGTGCAGGCAGTCCAGACGGACCAGTTCGGATCAGGCAGCTCCAAGAAGAAAGCAGAACCGAGAGCCAGACAAGCAGCTATGCTGACCTTCAACGCATATTTTGTGTAACTGCTTGAAATTGAAAAATCGCTGAAAGTTTTTCTGATGTCTTCAATGAAACATTTATAACTTTCTATATGTCCCAGAATAAAATTTCTGCAAACATCGTAAAGCCTTAATATTTTATCGTCAGAAGAAAAAACACTCATAGATTATTGAAAACTCTTACATTGCCGGACATTTATTCTTTTAAGAGTTTAATATAAATGCTCTCAAAATACAGATGCAGACAAATTCAAATATCATTTCAATATGATAAAATAATCTAATGCCGTCAATATTGTCTTGTTTCTGATATTGAATTATTTCAGGAAACTTTATAATTAAATTAAACACTTTCTAACCTCAAGGTCTATGAAAAAAAGATACAAATTCCTTATTGTCGCGGTAATTATCGTAATTATACTTTCTTTGATATTCTATGGTTTCGGAGCGTATACTTCTGATGCTTACATAAGAGCCGACTGGACTGAGATAAGCCCCCGTATAGAAGGCTATGTGAAAGAAGTTTTTGTTAAAGATAATGAGTTTGTCAAGAAAGGCGACAGGCTTTTCCAGTTAGACCCCTATGTGTATCAGCTCCGCCTCAATAAACTTAATGCCAACTGCAATTTTGCCTTAGCAAAGTACGAAACGATAAAAAATGACATCGACATGGTAAAACAGCTTATCAAGGATTCTGACGAATCTTTAGCCGTCGCTGATCTAAACATTCAAAGGTATAAGAAACTGCAGGAACAGAATGCCGTTTCAATACAGGACTATCAGAGTTATATCTCCGATTATGAAAACACAAAAACTTCCAACGATCAATTAAGAAGAACCCTGTCGCAAAATCAGGATCTTCTGGTTGAGCAGGAAAATCAGATAGAGCTCATAAAAGCTGAGAGAGACATCGCTAAGTTCCAACTTGAAATCACCACAGTAGTTGCTCCATTCGACGGTTATGTTACAAACAATTATCTTATGCCGGGATTATTTGTGCAACAAGGACAAGGAGTCTTCGGTATTGCCGCAACGCAGAACCCATGGATAGAAGCCAATATCAAAGAATACTGGGTAGGAAGAATCAAACCCGGACAAAAAGTATGGATACTGACCGACCTTCACCTCAGTAAAATCCTGGAAGGAAGAGTCGCAAGTGTCAGAAAAGCTGTAAACAGGGAATCTACCCAGGGGATGATTCTGCCATATGTCGAACCGCTGATAGACTGGGTTAGGCTCGAATACAGATTTACAGTAAGGATTGAATTTATTGATCTGCCAAAGGATGTTGAGCTCAAAATGGGATCCGATGCCAGAGTATTTGTTTTCTTCTGGTAAAAAGTATTTTAAAGCAAACAAGGATAAAAATGATATTCCCGATCAAGATATATCGAAAAACTTATCCTATCCGACTCCAAAAACTCAAAAACCAACTTAATGAACTAATCGTCTTTTTTAGATTTTATGGATCAAAAAGACGGAGGGGAAAAAATTTACAGGGGACGAAAACTCTAAGCATTTTCCTTAGAGAACAGCAATTTTATGCAGTTGAGATTTAATAAAAGTCTGATAAGGCAGACCTTCTTTTGAAGCTTTCTGCTTAATCTTTTCGAGATCATCAGTATTCATTCTGATAGTAATGCTTTTTGTTTCTATTTTGTATTCAACTGTTGCGTTAGCAGCAGCACCAGGCTGGAAAAATTTATTTTTTTCTGCCTTCGAAAAATCATATTCTTTTTTCATATTACACCAGTTCGTTATATCAAGACTATAATCCTTCTTCAGGATTGTCCCATTTAAATTATCCCAGAATCTTGTTTTCCACGCCCAGAAAAACGCCTTTAAGATTCATTTTGAGCGATTCGGCATTATCTGAAGCGGCAAAAGCTTCATCTTCGGTCACCAGCCCCCTGTTGACAAGATCCACAAGACACTGGTTGAATGAAAGCATGCCTTCTTCCCTGCTTCCTTCAATGGCGGCATTGAGCTTATCAAGCTTGTTCTCCCTTAAGAGCGACTGGATGATTGGAGAATTATACAGAATTTCAACGGCCGGGACTATTCCATCGCCTTTTGCATTTGTAAGCAGCCTTTGAGATACTATTCCTGCTAAGCTAGCAGCAAGTGCCTGCCTGATTGCAGAATGTTCAGACGATTGATAAAAGTCCAATAAACGATTGATGCTCTGCGCGGCATTTCTTGTATGGAGAGTCGAAAAAACCAGATGACCTGTGTCGGCGGCCTTCAGTGCTGCGTCAAAACTGTCCTTTGACCTCATTTCTCCTACGATTATTATATCGGGATCCTGTCTCAAACTATGTATAAATGCGCTGTCAAAGGAAATTGTATCGAGGCCCACTTCCCGCTGTTCTATGAATGATTCCTTATCTTTAAACTCGAATTCTATCGGGTCTTCAATCGTTATTATATGCATCTTTCTTGTCTGATTTATATAATCTATTACGGAAGCAAGCGTAGTGGACTTTCCTGAACCTGTAGTACCTGTTATAAAAACAATTCCGCGTTCAAGAGTCGTGAGCTTCTGTATCTGCGGAGGAAGGCCTAGAGATTTAAAATCAAGAATTTGTGATTTCACATGCCTCATTGCCAGAGTAGCCGATCCTCTCTGTTTGTGAATATTCACCCTGAAACGGCCGACTTCAGGTTCGACATATGACAAGTCTACATCCCCGGCTATATTATATTTTTTCCTCTGTTCTTCGGAAAGCATGCATGAAAGTATCTGAGAAAGGCATTTTTCGTCAGTGACAAAATCAGATTCAACAAGGTTTCCGCTCATTCTCAAGGTAACCGGTGAGGCTGTTTTTATGTGAATATCGGATGCTTTGTTTTCAACCGCCAGCTTCAATACATCTCGTATAGGATTTTCCATAATTACTTCATCTCTTCAGGGTGTGTGCTGAAATACTCAAGCGCTGTCTGATAATCAGCGTAACATGGGATTTTTACAAGATCAGGAAGCTGGGTCTGAGTTGAATCAGCATAAGGCACGGGAGTGGCAACATTGGTTGTTTGCTGCTGGCCAGAAGTAAACTCCGGCTCGACATTTGAAACATTATTCAACTGCTGGAATGGCTCCCTGAATGTAGTTGTTTTATTTAAAGGGTACGCATTGCCGACCCAATCCTCGTCAGGCTCTATTGATTCTCCTATCAAACATATCAGGCCAAAAGGTGCTTCCTTGTCATAATCAGTCGATCGATAAGCATATCCTATACTGGCAAAATTTGACTGGTTTACAGAATTGAAAATTATGCTCACCTGGGTTGCATTCAAGTAGTCGGTAATTTTTTGATACTGTTCAAGCTGTTGTTTTTGTTGAGCATAATAAGCTTTGTCCTCTGCGGCTTTTTTGGAGTTTATAGCATTAATTTCAGCTTCTCTCTGAGAATCGTAAGAATCAGCTGCTGTGTCTGTAAGGTAATATTTCTTTTTTAAATCATCAGGCAGCTCCTTGGTGTTTATATGATCGACATTATCAAAACCGTTTTCGCCCACAAAGCTTATAACCAGGCCGTCAGGCATAATTTTCAGGACTGTGGCATTTGCGTAGACAGTCCCGTCTTTGGCGGTAAAGTCCAATGCCTGGATATACGATGAGCAATTTACAATAAGAAAAACCGAAACGAAAATTTTTAATGATTTCATTGAACTAACTCCTGTTTTGTATCTTTACAAAAATTATATCAAAACTGCCAACAATAATCAATAATCCTTATATACTGATTTCGTTTAACTTAACTTCCACATACTCGCGCCATCTTTCAATTTCAGTTTCTGTAAGGTTCCGCGGGATATTTATACTTTCGCCAGCAACCAATTGCAATTTACAAAACGGTTTGGGTATCTGAAAGTTGTCCCAACTTCTCAGCTGCCAGTAGCGCGATGAATTCACGCTGATTGGAAGAATTGGATATCCTGTTTTTGAAGCAAGAATTACCGGCCCCTGGCTCATTTTATATTTTGGTCCTCTCGGTCCGTCAGGAGTCATGCTAACATTATAAAACCTGTTCAGTATGGCTACAGCCTCATTTAGAACTCCAGCAGAGCGTTTTCTGGAAGAACCTCTTATACTCAGGACTCCAAATTGTTTGGCAAGATCTGTAATATACTGCCCGTCTCTTGAGGGGCTGATCATGGCATAGGTTCTTAATCTGAATATCTTTTTGAACATTAGTGGATAAAATAAAAGCCTGTTGTGCCATGTGACAGTAATGTAAGGGAGTTTATCAATATTTATGCAGTCATGAAAATCAATAACCCTGCATCTTAAAAAGAGAAGTTTATATATCCTCAATACCCAGGCCAATACCACAAAAAAGAAGCTGGGAAGTTTTTTAATTTTCCTGTAGGATTTTAGAATATTTGAACACATAAACCCTCAATGCTTCACGGACGGGACGCCAGTGATAAAACACAAGACTCCTCGTGCGGGCGTCTTCTCTCCCGTGCATCGTTTCACAATTTTAAATTATTCATGCAGACGGCGGCAGCTCCAAGAACAGGCGCGTCGGCGGCATTATCTGAAAATTCTATAGTCAGCTTTTCTGCCGCGCGGGCATAAACGAATTTTTTGACTTCTTCGCGCATAGAGGTTTCGAAATACTTTCTTGAAGCTACTATGGATCCGCCAATTATGATTGCCTGAGGATCCAGGCACGCAAGAATAATTTTAATTATCCTTCCGAGGTGATATCCGAATTCGTTGAATATCCTCAAGGCTTCTGAGTCTCCTTTTTCAGCATTTTTAAAGACTGTCATTCCGTCAGTGTTGTATTTTGTTTTGAAGAAGAGTCCGCTGCAGTAATTCTCGGCTTTGGTTTCCATATAGAGAATTTCTCCCAGCTCTCCGGACATACAGTTTTCATCTTTCAGAAGAAAGCCGCCGTTTATAATCCCCCCACCTAATCCTGTTCCAATGGTCATTCCTACAAAATTTTCATAGTTTCGACCTTTGCCGTAGAATCTTTCACCTACTGCAAAGCAGTTGGCATCATTATCAAGAAAAACTGGAACATTGAATCTTTTCTGGAGAATCTCTCCTAAGCGAACTTCCTTATAAGACTTCCAGCAGGCAATGTTTTGAGTATCGTAGATAACGCCTTCTTTTCTATTTACGATGCTTGGCACTCCAATCCCTATTCCCTTTACCCCATCCTCCATAACCTGCTCAATAGCATTGATTATATTACTTATTACAATTCCACCGGAATCAGAACTGTCATTTTTCGGATGTATAGCCTTGAAGGACTTATTAACTTTCTGCCCCGTTACCAGTCCTGCATTAACTTTCGTCCCGCCTAGGTCAACTCCAATCACTTTAATTTCGTTAGTCATTTATCTTTTCCTCATATTATATTTAAAGCGAAATGATTTTCGAAAAATATTTACACAAAATGAGTTCATATGTGCGAAATAAAACCAATATTCAAATACCCTTTGGGTATACTTCCAAATTTCCACTTCAAACTTCTCAATTCTAAAATATTTTTCTGTTCTTTATAATAGGTTTAGCCCAAAAAGAAATAAATAGCACATAAAGCAATCCAGCAAAAATCATGCACATGGCCAATCGCAAACCTATCATGTCAGCGACAAAACCAATCAGCAAGGCCATAACGGCCGCTCCGCAAATGCCAGTGCAAAGTATGCCGGACAGAGCTCCATGGTGTTCAAGTACAGTATTCATTCCAAGAGAAAGGATGCTTGGATACATTATCGCAAAGAATAACCCGCATAGCGGGAAAGAAAATAAAGCAATATCTCTGTTTCCAAAAAGAGAAAGAGCCAGCAGAACCATTGAAATCACGGCAAAAGAGCCCAGCAGTTTTTTCACATCCATCAAAAAAATCAGAATGATCCCCAATCCTCCTCCAATGCTCAGAAAAAGCCAGAATCTTGAAAAAACCATCGCCCCTTCATTTTCAGGGTTAATGCCGTGATAAAGTTCAAGAAATTTAGTCATCCAGTTTGACACGCCCTGCTCTACTCCTGCATAGAAAAAAATACCAAAGAAGAAAACCCAAACTTTGTAATCTTTCAGAAGCAATAAGAATGTGTTTAAACCTCCAATAATATCTTCAGAGCTCTTCTGCATTTTTGGAAACTTTATAGTCATGAGCAGAATAAAAACAACTATACAGGAAAGCAAACATACCCAGTAAATCGATATCCATGTTAAATCAGGAGGAGTCATTTTTTTAATCAGATTTATTATTGTCGAAGTATCCCTATTAGAAGATATTCCAGTGACCAAACTCGTAAAAAGCAATGGGCTGACTATTGAGCCTCCACCATATACAAGCTGTCCGAAAATCAAGTAGAATGAAAAATATTCCTCTCCCCCTACATTACGGACAAGCGGATTAATCACGACTTGCACTGCCGCCATCATTGCTCCTGAAATAAACAGTGTAAAAAGCAAAACTCCATAAGAAGGAAACAATAAAAATATAAGAGTAACAAGCGCCGTAAAAGCAAAAGCTGTCATCATCATGCTTCTGGCGCTTCTTTTTTCATGGATACAGCCCGCGGGAATGGACATAAAAGCATATGCTATAAAAAAGGCAAATGGAAGCACCCCTGCCTGAGAGAGCGAGAGACTCATTGACTCCTTGGCAAAAGGCAGCACTATCCCTGAAAGATTTGTCAGAATAGACATACTGAAAACAGACACAGCGACCGTCAGCAGTATTATTATTTTCCTAAACAGCGTCATAATCAATTAAATTTCGAAATCCTAATTTCTAAACTCGAAACAAGTCCAAATTCTTCAAAATTTCATTAACTCAAAACCCATCATTCAAAACTCAAAACTCATCATTCAAAACTCAAAACTTCTCACTACTCTTTATCAAAAATCGTCTTGTTTTTCACTAATGGTTTAGCTGTCAAAGAGATGAAGAGCATAAATAGGATAGTAAGATAAACAAGGCACATGCCTAAACGCAGATTTGTTATATTGCCGAGAGCCCCAACTAGAAGGGGAACTACAGCTCCGCCTATTATCCCAGTACAGAAAATGCCTGAAACGGAACCGTGATGCGCAGCAAGAGAATTCATCCCTAGAGAGAAAATACTTCCATACATAACTGAAGTGAGAAATCCGCATACTACAAAAGCTACAAGAGATACATTCGCAGAACCGAACAAAGCCAAACTCAAAGATATAAGCTGTGCCAGCAAAAATACTACAAGTATCTTTTTTACATCAAAAAGCTTGAGGAGCACTATCCCAAGAAGGCTTCCTACGCTCTGCATGGCCCAGAAAAGCGCGACAGCTTTGGCTCCTGTAGTGTTTGCATCAAACCCATGATAATCTTGAAGGAATTTTGACATCCAGACGCTAATTCCCTGCTCCTGTCCCACATAACAGAATATCCCGAAGAAATAGAAGATAACGATAGGATTTTTAATAAGGCTTTTGATCATTCCTAGACCTTCGAGTTTTTCAGTTTCGGTGAGTTCAACTTTAGGGAATTTTATAAGTGTGATAATTACTATCATCACTATCATCACAAGGGCATTAAGCCAGTATATCGAAACCCATGAGAGGTTCTGAGGAACAAGTTTGGACATGCCTTCAAGAAAAAAGTTGGCATTAGCGTTCTTCGGCAGATTCAGTACCAGGTAGGAATATACAAGGGGGCTGATAAAAGAAGCAGCTCCAAAAAAAATCTGGGTTAGAACCGAATTAAAGGAATAGTGCTCTTCTCCTCCCGCGGTTCTGAGAAGAGGCCAGAAAGCTGTCTGAAGCATAGCCACACATGCGCCCACAATAAAAAGACCGATAAGATAGGTCATATAGTTAGGATGGACTGCAAAAATCAATGAACCTATAGCGCCAATTACAAAAGCTAAGGTTATAACAAATTTCGCCCCATATTTTTCCAGCATATAACCAGCCGGCAAAGAGATAATATAAGCTATAAAGAAAGCAAACGGCAGGATTCCCGCCTGGGCAAGTGTCAGATTTAGATCGCTTGTGGCCTGAGGCATTATAGGGCCTAATATATTTGTCACAAAAGAGATGACAAAGAACGAAACCATTACTAAACTGACCATGAATAGACTTCTGCCGCTATTTGACATATACTTCTCTCCTTGAAGGGGGGTGTTATTTTATCGACAATTTTAGCCGGAAACAGGAAAAAACAAAAATAAATTTAGGTTTTCCATTAAAAAAACTAGATAATGATAGGGCTTCATTAGATTCCAATTAACATAAAAATAATTGTATTGGAAAGTGATTAGACAGGGAATTCAAGAGTGAACTTTGTGCCGTTGCAATTTTCTATATTAGTTCTACCAGTTAACTGTTTTGCCATCATATCTACAAAATCAAGGCCAAATCCTTTGGAAGATTTATGCTTTGCATTGGTGTTTTTTTGATAGCTTCTTTCCCTGATGCAGCGGTAATAATATCCGCATCGACTTCCTCAAGTAAAAAAAATTGAGCTTAATGCTTAGAGGATCGTCATCAAGTACTAATATTTTCTGCCTGTTTCCCATGTTTATTACTTTTTTTTGCGGCCGGTGTTATTGTTGGCAGCCTTATATTTATGCCCTTCTTCAGATAAAGAGTTAAGCCAAAGAAGCAGATATATTTCTGAATCTCTCAAAATACTTCGAGCACTCTTCTTCTATAATTTTTTCAGCAATATTTATCTCTTTTGATCTCGCCTTTAGATTGTTATCTATCTGTCTTTCTATATCTTCTATATTATAAAGTTCGATATTGCCAAATGAAGATATTTCGGGGTCAATATCCCTAGGTACTGCAAGGTCAAATAATATCTGCTTTCCCTCTACCTGATAGAGCTCTTTTCTTATAACAAAATGAGGAGCAGCTGTTGCAGAAATAACCACATCTACTTCGTTCAATAAATCATAAAAGCTATCAAATCTGATAGCTTCACAATTCATTTCCCTGCTAAGAAGAAGAGCTTTTTCAAAGGTTCTATTTGCTACAAATATCGTCCTTCCTCCCTTTCTTGTAAGATATCTGATTACATCTTTATTGATATTGCTTGCGCCTAGGATCAGGAATTTCATTTCACCCAGGTTCAAATTCTTCCGCAGCAGTATCTCAAGAACAGCGAGGCTGTGTGACATAGCACCATGAGATATTTTTGTTTCCGCGCGGACTTTTTTGCCGACAGCTATGGCCTTCTGGAATAAAATGTTCAGACCTTTTGAAACCATTCCCTGATTTAACGCATTGAAGTAAGAATCCTTAAGCTGGCCGAGAATGGCATTTTCTCCTAATAAAGCAGAATCCAAACCTGAAGCCACCCTGAAAAGATGTCTGGCCACATCCTCAGGAGCTGGGCCGTCTCCTGTATAGAGTTCGACTCTGTTGCATGTAGCAAGGAGAACATGATTTTCTTTCGTTTCAGGAAGTTTTTTCAGAAATCCTTCCCTGTCTGCCAAAGTTGAATCCAGATCTTTTTTATAAAGTAAAATCATCTTTATGAGATTATACCAGTTCCGTTTTGTTTTTCGAGCTTACACCTATGGATGCCCAAGGTAGGGACGCATCTCCGAGGCGTCCGCTGATTTCGGCGCTTTCGGAGAAAGTCGCCCTACCGAGGTGTCCGTCAATTACGGTCAGCTCGGAGATCTGACCCTACCTAATAAAGCTACATGAAATTCGAAAATCATTTCGTTATAGGTATAACATACCAGAATTAAAATCATTTTGGCAAAGTTTACTCTCAAATAGTGTATTCTTCAAGGACTTTGCTGCTCACCAGCAGTTTAAAAATAGCTTCTACCATCTGATCTTTTATTATACCCTGCTCCAATTGGAGATCTATTTTGAATTTATTGAAGTTATTGTCCCCAATATTTACCACCATAATCTCATAAGGCTCATTCAGGAGCTTGAGTCTTTCCAGATCATAATCGTCAAGGTTAGATATGCTGGTAATAAAAATCTGTCCTGCTTCAGTCATAATTCTGGCAAGTTCTCCAATCATTCTGATATGATCATAAGGATTGTTCGGTCTGTCAAGTGAATCTGATTCCAGGCCTAAAGCTAAATTAGACAATCCAAGATAAAAAACCTTGTGCCCGCTTATAAAGAGCCTTCTTTCCAGCGCTTTAGCTATCTCGTTTTTACCCGTATTTTTCGGACCGGTAATGACTATGAACTTGCTTCTGTGCCCGTATTCAATAGCTCTTTCGTCAGCATTTACAGAACTCTTTTGCCAGATATTTTCTCTGTCTTTAATATACTTCTTAAGGCTGTTCTCATCAGAATTAAAAGATTCAAGAACAATTCCTCCTCCGGCTATCTCGTAATTGTCTACAATCACAAAACGGCTAGTATTTTCTATCTGGCTTACAATATCAAACGCAATTGGCTTTTGGGTTTCAAATACGCATTCGGCCACTTCATGCCTTTCTATTTCCTGTTTATTTTTATCAGCTGTAAGTTCAGAAGCATTCATCACGCTTTTTATTTCAACAAGTTTAAGAGGCATTCTAACTGCGCCGAGTTTCAGTTTATAAGTCTTGTTCTTTACCATAGGAGCCTTGCCCACCCAGAAAAGATTAGCTCTGAATTTATCATTCACCTGAGGGAAAGCTTCAGAGGATTTTACAGCAAGCTCGCCGGGCTTGATGTAAATCTGAGTTTCAAGAGTGAATCCTGCAGCTTCGCCGACAGATGCGGAAATTTTGTGTTTTGTATTAAAACTTTCGATAGTTTTAATTTTGGATTTCTTGCCGGAAGGAAGGAAAACCACCTCGTCTCCAATAGAAATCTTTCCGGTTTCCACCGTACCTGCCACGATTCGCCTGTCATCGTTTTCCTCAGTAAATTTATAAATATCCTGAACTCCCATTCTAAACGGCTTATCTTCAAGACTCTCGCTTTTCTTGAAAGAATCGAGTTGTTCCAATACGCTATGCCCGTCGTACCAGGGAGTGTTTTCCGATTTACCAACCATGTTATCGCCATGAAACGCGCTGATTGGAATAAAGCTTATAGGTTTAACATTAATTTGACTCAGAAAGTCCGTGAACTCTTTTTGGATTGATTTGAATACTTTTTCTTCATAGTTCACTAGATCCATCTTATTGACAAGTATCGAAACTTGTTTTACTCCAAGCATCGAAATCATGAATCCATGCCTTCTCGAGTTCTCCTGAATTCCTTCGTCAGCGTCAATAACTAGTAAAGCCGCTTCAGCGTGCGCCGCCCCTGTAACCATGTTTTTAAGAAACTCAATATGCCCTGGCGCGTCTAGTATTATGTAATCCCTGTTAGCTGTTTTGAAGAAACATCTTGCTATATCGATTGTAATTCCCTGAGATTGTTCATCTTTGAGGGCATCTAGAAGAAAAGCATATTCAAAAGGTTTTGCATTTTTTTTGCACAACGCCTTTATGCTTTCGAGCTTTCCCACAGGCAAAGATTTGGTATCAGCAAGCAGCCTGCCGATTACCGTGCTTTTACCGTGATCGACATGACCGACTATAACTATATTCATCTGTTCTCTACTAATCATATTTCAACACCTTAAATAGATTAACTGTTTTTGGATAGGGCGTGTCTCTCCGAGACTGCCGGGTGACTGTGGTCACCTTTCATCAGCGGACGGCTGCGGAGAGCCGTCCCTACCTTTTAGACGCAAGATTTTGCGTCTCTACTTCCGCCTTTGACTGCGATCACAATATCCAACAAGGAATTATCAATAACCAAGTATTATTTGGAAATTGAGTATTCGATATTGAGTGTTCTGCATTACATATATCCTTCTTTCCTAAGTGTCTCCAATCCTCCTCCGTCTTCCTTGTCCTGCGCCCTTCCTGAACGCTCGGCAATATTAGAGAATTTTCCGCTTTTCAGTTCTTCAATTATCTCTCTGACATTTCTGGCATCAGATTCCACAGGTTGCGTGCATGGATAACATCCTAAAGAGCGGTAGCGCTTTCCGCTGCCTTGATTGTAATAGAGTGAAACAGTCGGAATATTCTCTCTTTCAATATATTCCCAGATATTTAGTTCGGTCCAATCGAGAAGAGGATGAACTCTGATATGCGTACCTGGGGCAAAATCTGTCTTGAACTGATTCCAGAATTCAGGCGGCTGGTCTCCGATGTCCCATTCATTGGTTTTGTCCCTTGGAGAAAAATAACGCTCCTTCGAACGGCTCCCTTCTTCGTCAGCCCTAACTCCCACTATCACGCCTGTGTAAGGATCCTTATTTGCGTCAGGAACATATTTTTTGAGATTATGATCCATCCTGTAGCGCGTCCATTCTCCTGATAGTGTGTTCTTTAGTGCTTCGCTTTTTAATTTTCTGCAGCATGTAAGTCTATCAACTTTGCCATCCGGAAAAGTCTGCTTTGCCTCAATAGCTTCTTTATTTTCGCCATAAACCATATTAAGGTGCCATTGCAGTGCAAGGTTGTCTCTATATTCTATCATTTCAGGTATTTTAAAATGGGTATCGATATGAACCAAAGGGATCGGCACATGTCCGAAAAATGCTTTTCTTGCCAACCACAGAAGAACTGTGCTGTCTTTTCCGATAGACCAAAGCATGCAGAGATTTTTAAATTCCCTGTAAGCTTCCCTTAAAATAAAAACGCTTTTAGCTTCAAGTTTTTCCAGATGATCCATTATTATTCCTTCCTGACGACTTTACCGTCCTTAATATGAATTCCGCATTCCTTCTTTTCTTCATTTTCCCACCACCAGCGTCCTGCCCTTGTACTTTCGCCTTTCTTTACCGGTCTGGTACAGGGTGCGCAGCCAATGCTGGTATATGAACAGTCATAGAGTCTGTTGTACGGAACTCTATTATTTCTTATATAATCCCAGATATCTAGTTCTTCCCAATCAGCTATTGGATTAATCTTGACTAGTCCGAAGGCTTCATCCCATTCAATAAAAGGAACATCTGAGCGCGCTTCGGACTGTTCCCTTCGAAGTCCTGTTATCCATGCCTTCAAAGTCGACAGTTTCTTCTTAAGCGGTTCGATTTTACGAATAGCGCAGCATTCTTTTCTATTCTCAACGCTTTCAAAAAATGAATTAGGCCCCTTTTTCTTTGTCATTGCCTCCACGGCAGATGCATCGGGAAAAAACATCTCAATGCTGATAGCGTATTTTTTTCTTGTTATTTCTATAAGGTCGTAAGTGGCCTGCGGAAGTCTTCCGGTATCAAGTGTAAATATCTGAGCTTTCTTATCTACTTTCAGAAGCATATCAAGAATCAACTGATCCTCTATGCTGAAACTTGATGCAAGCGCTATATTATTGACTCCAAAATATTTCAAAGCCCAATGCAGAATCTCATCTGCGGAAACAGATTCAAACTCTTTATTTAACTGTCTAATTTCATCTCTATTCATCAATTCCCTCATATAATGTTGATGGGTGGATAAGTATATGCGTTAATGCGTTCACTCATCTACTCTTTTACTCATTCACTTCTTTCAAATTACCTC